>NZ_JBFTHG010000007.1:0-455713 GCF_056394125.1 Chitinophaga sp. 10T418 | reverse complement strand
ACAGTGACATACAGTGAAAATGTGCTCGTGAATACTGCTGGCGGTGTGCCATCGATTAGTGTAAACATAGGAGGAACAAATGTTTCAGCGGTTTATACCGGAGGTACCGGTACACAGGATTTATCCTTCAGCTACACTGTTCAGAATGGCGACCTGGATCTGGACGGCATCACGCTTGGCACTAGTCTGTCGCTGAATGGTGCTACCATTAGAGATGCAGCGAATAATAATGCTGCCCTCGTCTTGAATAATATCGGTAATACCACGGGCGTATTTGTAAATACGGTGCATCCAACAGTTACGTTGTCCACTACTGCAGCGGCCATTGTTAATGCACCGTTTACAGTGAATGTGGTATTCAGCGAAGCGGTGACCGGCCTTACTGCGGGTGATTTCTCCCTGATAAATGCTACAGCAACTGCACCGCAAACCACTGATAATATTACTTATACCATCGTCATCACACCGATAACTGATGGAGCTATCAGCGTTTCATTGCCTGCGGATGCAGCAGTGAATATTGGCGGCAATGGTAATAGCGCTTCCAACACATTAGCTACTACCGCTGATCTGACTGCACCGGTGATTACCCCTGGTCAAGCATTTAACGTGAATGAACACAGTCCGGTTGGAACAATAGCTGGTACGCTCACCGCGAGGGAAACAGTGGGCACACTGCAACACTGGACGATTACAGCAGATGGTTCCGGCGGTGCTTTCGCTATAGACCCTGTCACAGGAACGATCACTGTAAAAGACAAAACCATTCTGGATAGTAAAGTAAATACTACCGTTACTTTAACGGTGAGGGTAAGCGATGGCCTGAATACCAGTGCAACTGAAACCGTTAGCATCAGCGTGGTACCCATATTATTGCCACCAACAGATATCCGTATCGACAATAATACTATCAACGAAAGAAGTCCTGCAGGTACGCTCGTAGGGACATTGTCTGCTGTTAGTGCAGATCCTGCTGCCACATTTACCTATAGCCTGGTAACCGGTACCGGCAGCACAGATAACAGTGCTTTCCTGATTGTGGGCAACCAGTTGCAAACCGCCGCCATGCTTAGCTACGGAGCGAGAAGCATCCGGGTAATGGCTACCAGCAACAATGGCTTAACCGTAGAAAAAGTACTGACGATCAACGTGAACCAGGTGAATCAGGCGCCAGTAACGGATGTTATCAACGATCAGCGTGTTTGTAATGTCAGCGATGTACAAACATTGCAAATAACAGGTGCGTCACCGGTAGAAGCAGGACAAACGCTGACTTACACTATAACAGCGGATCAGCCTTATTTCAGCACATTAACAGTGAGCAACACAGGCCTGATCTCCTATAGTATAAAAGCAGGTGTTAGTGGTGTGGCCAATATAACGGTGACGGTAAAGGATAACGGCGGTACCGCCAATGGTGGCATCGATGCCCTGCAACGCACGTTTAAAGTGACGGTTAGCAGTTTGCCGGTAGTCGTGATTAGTAGTGATAAAGGCACTATCATCAATAAAGGAGATGTGATTCAGCTGACTGCCAGCGGAGGCAATACCTACAGCTGGGCAAATGCAGATGGCATTATCAGTGGGCAACAGGAGGCCGTATTGAAAGTGAAACAACTGGCCACCACTACTTACCAGGTTACTGCTACTAACGTCAACGGCTGTAGCAATACCGGGAAGATCACCATTACAGTAGCAGAAGGATTAAAAATAGATGCGACCAATATCCTGACGCCAAATGGAGATGGGAAAAACGACAGATGGGTAGTGAATAACCTGGCAAGCTATCCTGATAATGAAGTAACGATCTACGATCGCGCAGGTCGTGTGGTATATCATCGCAAGAACTATAGCAATGACTGGGATGGTACTGCTAATGGCAACCCGCTCGCCGAGGGTACTTACTATTATATTCTTGTTATTAAAGATAACAACAGCACCGTGAAAGGATTTATCACTATCATCAGGGATAAATAGTAACGTGCTAACATTAAAAAAGGCTTTCTGCATTTAAGCGCAGAAAGCCTTTTTTATGATATAAAATATTGATAGTCATGATCGACAGCGCCTGGCTATTATAACTCTCCTGACAGAGTGCGAAGGTATCGCACTCTGTTAGGAGAGATTTTCTTTAAGTAGCTAATTATTTGATGATTACACTCAGGCAATCGATTGGGGGAAGGAATGATTTCAAAGAGAAAAATAATTTATGCTTTCCGATGGTACTATTCGGACTCCTTCCCGACATCGCTTCAGAGAGCCGCTGTAATGAGCATTCCATTGTGTAATTCTGCCGTTTGAAAAACTGAACCTGTAATGAGGCGCCCACTGCCTGGAATACCTGTAGCGTGTGTAAGAGCAAACCATATCAACCAAAACGTATGATTTTTTTTCAACCACAATAAAATCAACAGTATGAATTCCCTCTTTACATTAAGAACCGGCATAGTACGCCGGATGCTGCTCGCATGCTGGCTACTGCCAGGCCTCCTGAGTAGCAATCTGATGGCGCAGGTAAGCCCGCCTGTACCAGCCACCACTCATCAACACAACAAACAGGTGATAGGCTATATCACCCAATGGGATGCCTGGAAAAATATTGCAGGCATTGTACCCGCAGGTGGTTACAATCACTTGAATGTGGACTACTCGCAGTACACCCAGCTTAATTTTTCTTTCTTTGGTGTAGCGGTAGACGGTTCCCTGCACAGTGGCGACTACCGCAATAAAAACATTTACCAGGTAGGCGCCACACAGGCCCCGGCAGCTTTGGTAAATACAGATATTTACAGCAGCTGGGACATGTATCTCCTATATGGAGAACTGGACATCCTTTATAATATATCGGATGGCAGCTATGCTTATTCACTGGGCTATCGCAATTCTGGTGGTGGCTGGAGTAATGTCAACACCGGTAAATCTGGTTCATTCCCTTTATCCGTTCCCAAACAGGGCGGTGCACCAGGTGTCATTGATCTCGCACATCAGAAGGGCGTAAAAGTAGTCGCTTCTATCGGTGGCTGGAGCATGTGTAAACACTACCCTGAAATGGCCGCCGATGCCACCAAAAGAGCCCGGTTTATAGCTGGCTGCCAGGAGTTGATCAGCATGGGTTTTGATGGTATCGACTTCGACTGGGAGTATCCCAATGATCCCGGTATGAACATCGAACATTATGGCCCGGTGGACTTCGCTAACTTTGCTGCACTGGTGGAGCAACTGCGCACCGCTATTGGCCCAAGTAAGATTATCACAGCCTGCTTTGCTGCTGCACCCGCCAAGCTACAGGGTTTCGACTGGGCAAGACTCAATAATTCCATGAATTATTTTGACATGATGACCTATGATTATAATGGTGGCTGGTCCAATAAAGCCGGACATAATGCACCGTTATATGATTACCCTGGCGCAGAATACAGCGGATTTTCCCTTAATGCGACCACACAGGCCCTCCGTGCACTGGGTGTAAACATGAGTAAAGTGAATCTGGGCGCCCCTTTTTATGGCCGTGGTGTAATTACCAGCGGTGCGGCGGCCCTGAACGGCGCTACCGTTAAACGCGCTGAAACCGTGCAGCCTGATGGTCCTATACAAACCTGCGCTGACTACACCAACTGGGCCAAAGACCAGTGGGATGGTACACCCAACTACAGCTATATCCTCAATAAAACAGGAAGCGGCTCCGGCTGGACAGACCACTGGGATGATGTTGCCAAAGTACCTTATAAAACCAATGGCAGCTTCTTCCTCAGCTATGACAACGAACGCTCTGTTGGTGAAAAAGCACAGTATATCAAAGACAATAACCTGGCGGGTGTGATTATCTGGCAGGTATTCGGCGATATGCTTAATATGACGGCTTCCACACAGCCTAAGGGAAAACTGATCTATTGCCCTAACACCACTTCTCCCCTGGTGAATAAGATCAATCAGGTTTTTGCAGGTAACGTGGTCGGCAACATACCGCCTAAAGTAAATCTCACTTCCCCGGTTAACAATACCACTTATACCCTGCCTGCAACGATTAACATACAGGCATCTGCCAGTGACACCGATGGGGTGGTGAAACGGGTGGCTTTCTATCGTGATACCACGCTGCTGGCTATTGATAGTACTGCACCGTACAGCTACAGCTGGACCAGCGCTGCCGTTGGCAGCTATGCTATCAAAGCTATTGCTACGGATGATAAAGGTGCCAGCACTACTTCCACAGTAGCTAATATTACAGTGACCGGCGGCTCTGTGAGCACCGGAAAAGTGATTGTAGGGTACTGGCAAAACTGGGGTACGCCTACAGATGCATCTCCGTATATCCCTCTCCGTAATATAAATCCGAAATACAACGTCATTGAAATTGCGTTTGCTATGAGTGGTACGGATAAGGCTACTATGAGTTTTGTACCGGAAAACACAACGCCTGCCGTATTTGCTTCCGATGTTGCTTACCTGCAGTCACAGGGCAAAAAAGTATTGTTGTCTATTGGAGGTGAAACTGGTACGTTGGACCTCACCACCACCGCGCAAAAACAAGCTTTCGTTACTTCCCTGAAAGCCTTGCTGGACCAGTATAATTTTGATGGCTTCGATATAGACATCGAAGGAGGTGCTAACCTGCAGCTCAACAGCGGCGACAATGATTTTACCAACCCTACTACCCCTAAAGTAGTTAACCTGATAGCTGCTATTAAAGAAGTAGTCGCTTATCGTAAAGGACTCGGTAAAGATTGCTGGCTGACTATGGCGCCGGAAACTTATTACGTACAAACAGCTTATGGTTCTGCCTATGGACCATTGGTCGGTGCTTATCTGCCGGTGATTCATGGTTTGCGTACAGAGCTTACTTTCATCCATCCGCAATATTATAATACGGGTTCTGTAATGGGTCTCGACAATGGCATCTACAATCAGGCGACTTCTGATTTCATTGTTGCCATGTCAGAAATTCTGTTACAGGGATTCCCGGTATCCGGCACTGGTAAAGTATTCCCACCACTTAGGGAAGACCAGGTAGCCTTCGGTGTACCGGCATCTCCCAGCGCAGCAGGCGGTGGTTATACCACCCCGGCAAATGTGAAAAAAGCACTGGATTATTTAATTAAAGGACAGGCATACGGTGGTGCATATACGCTGCGTAAACCTGGTGGTTATCCTAATTTCAGAGGTATCATGACCTGGTCTATAAACTGGGATAAGGTACATGCCGATGAGTTTGCAAACAACTACTACGAATATTTCTTCGGCGGCACCCCGGTGAATATCCCACCTGTAGTGAATATTACGGCACCGGCCAACAATACCAATTACAATGCACCGGCCAGTATTACTATTCAGGCTACTGCTACTGATGCCGATGGTACGGTGAGATCCGTAAAATTCTATAACGGTAATGCGCTTCTGGCAACAGATAGTGTAGCTCCGTATACCTATGTGTGGAACAATGTACCTGCCGGTACTTACAATCTTACCGCCCTGGCAACAGATAATAAGGGAGACAGTACCCGGTCGGCTGTTGTTACGGTGAAAGTAAATACTCCTGGCAATAAACCACCAGTGGTAAATATTACCGCTCCGGCCAATAATGCTACTTATACCGCACCGGCTACTGTGTTGATAAACGCCACGGCAACAGATAGTGCAGGCACTGTTGTACGGGTGGAATTTTATAATGGCGCTAATTTGTTGTCAGTAGATTCTGTTGCACCATACAGCTATAGCTGGGCGAATGTAGCAGCAGGTAACTACGCCATTACTGCTAAAGCAACGGATAACGGTGGCGCATCTACGACTTCAAGCGTAGTGAATATCATTGTAAATCCTGCCGGCGGCGGTGGTTGTGATGGTATTGCTGCATGGGTAGCTACTACAGCTTATAACGGAGGCGCCCAGGTGGTATATGCTGGTAAAGTATACAGTGCCCAGTGGTGGACACAGGGCGATCAGCCAGACCTGAATACCGGCTCCGGTAAACCCTGGAAATATGTAAGAGACTGTGGTGGCACACCTGGCAACACACCGCCAACCGTGAGCATTACTTCACCTGCTAACAATGCAACATTTACTGCTCCGGCCAGTATAGCCGTTAACGTTACAGCCGCAGATACAGACGGCACTATTGCATACGTTACTTTTTATAATGGCACTACGGTGTTGAATTACGATAGCATCGCTCCTTATAGCTACACCTGGACCAATGTAGCGGCAGGCAATTACGCGATTACTGCCAAAGCAACGGATAATGGTGGGGCCTCTACTACTTCCGCTGTGGTAAATGTGGTAGTAAATCCTGCCGGTGGCGGTGATTGCGGTGGTGTGGCTGCATGGGTAGCTACTACGGCTTATAATGGCGGTAGCCAGGTAGTATATGCCGGCAAAGTATACAACTCCAAATGGTGGACACAAGGCGAGCAGCCAGACCTGAACACCGGTTCCGGAAAGCCATGGGAATACGTGAGAGATTGTACCGGCGCAGCCTTTGCAAATGATGCGGCATTATCCAAATCAACCACTCCCACTATCCTGCTGTCCTATCCAAATCCAGCCAATGGCAATGAGATATGGTTGAAAGTAGATGGTAATCCGGGCGATAAATTACTGATAGAAGTAATAGACCTGCAAGGAAATGCACCAGTAGTACAACAGGTATATGTGCCTGCTGCAAAAGGTGTACAACCCGTAAGTGTTAATATCAGTAAGGTACACGTGGGTACATGGATTATCAGGGTAACCAGTCAGAAAACCCGTAAAGTGAGTAGTACGAAGTTAATCAGGTTATAGGGAGATGGGAATAAATAAAAGGTATCAAATTCCCTGATCCATTATCAGTACTATTAAGTAAGAGAGCGTGTATCATTTTTTGATACACGCTCTTTTTTATATCGGGTTGCGGAACTTTTTATTTTTTCTCCGGCGGAGCAATCTGTTTATGAATTTCTACCAGCGCGGAACTATCTGTACTGATTGTATCTATCCGGTTGCCGTTCCATTTAAAATGGTAGTAGTCATATGTTTCTGAGATAGGCAAAGTAGTATCATCTATACTCTCACTGTAGTTAAGCTGTTCAATTAAGCCCATCCATTCTCTCTGTTGATTGCGGTATAGCCAGGAACTTTTGCTTACGGCATCACCTGCATCTCCCCAGGAATCAGCCAGCTCCGTTTCAAGGGTAATGACATTTGTTTTTTTATGCCATGCAAATAATTTCACGGAAGAAGACTCATATTCAGAAGGTGTTCTTGTGATTAAGCCAACGGTATTGGCATCCAGGTCAAATTTATAACAGGCATAGAAGAATGGCTCATACCTATCGGTGCTTACCGGCAGGAGGTGAAGCATAGAAGAGTCTATCAGGGCACCCCGATATTTCCAGTGCGTTACTTCTTCGCCTGGTTTGGAGTCTATTTCTAATGTATCTGAATTAAATGTTTTGTAGAGTTTCAGTAGCCGGGTTATATCCGGTGAGGAAACGGAGTCACGAGTATCCGTTGTAGTTACACTTTGTTTACCCGAAGAAAATTGACAAGCAGTGAGTCCTGAAAAAAGAATAAAGGCTAAATATTTCATGCCCAAATATAAAGAAGACCCCCTGGAAAATCCAGGGGGCCGTTCCTTTTATTACAAATCCACGTTAATGAGCTGATTACCATTATCAAAGGTTGCCTGCTGTACAGTGCAACGCTCTGCCGGAATAGAAAACCCTTGCGGATCAAAGCGGGAAATAGGTGAAAGGAAAGTATACCCGTTTGTTTGTAAGGATAGCGGACTACCGTTAACGGTTATACTTTTTTGCTCATTAAATCCGTGAAGTAATAGTTGTATGTGATGAAATTTAGAGGCATAACTACCAGCAGCTTTTTCCAGTATAATTTTCTTGTCTGCAGGATTATAAGTGATGGTACGTTGATAGAAAACACCTTTTTCATTGTCAAAACTTTCTCCGTCATCTTCATAATAAACAAAGGAATGCGATTGATTTCCTTTGTAGATATGGAGGAAGAGGGTGTCTGACGGCTTTTCTGCAGTATTTTGTATCAGCGATTGCATAGGTACAATACTGCTTTCTTTTATATATACGGGTAGCGTTTTCAGATTCAGTGGGGTAACCACTTCCTGGTTGCCGCTGGTGGTGCTGTCGTTGTAAAGATTATACCATTTTCCTTCCGGGAAGTAAACGGAACCGAATTCTTTTGTGCTCTCGAAAGGAGCTATCATAAACGCGCTACCGTATCCATATTGATTCTGGAAGCGGGTGTCGTATACTTTGGGATCAAAAGTATTGGTGAGGGCCAGTGTACGCATTACGGGCATACCGCTGCGGGTGGCTTCATACATGGAACTATAGAGATAGGGAAGTAAGCGATAGCGCAGATTAACATAGTTGCGGGTAATCTCCAGTACTTCTTCTCCATATGCCCATGGCTCAGATGATTTGGTATTAATGCCGGTATGATTACGGAAGTACGGAATGAAGGCGCCTATCTGCATCCAGCGGGCATACAGGCTAACAGTAGGATTGCCGGTGAAACCACCGATGTCCATGCCGGAGAAAGGCATACCGCTAACGCCTAAACTATTTAACAGGCGAACACCGAGTAACATATGATCTTCTTCTGCGCGATTGTCGCCCGTCCATATGGCGCTATAGCGCTGGGATCCTGCATAGGCAGCCCTGGTTAAAAGAAACGGCCGTTTTTTCAGCTCTTCCCTGCTGCCTTCATAGCTGGCGCGCACCATTTGTAAACCGTAAATATTATGTGCCTGCTGATGGGTAACCGGATGGCCTTCGTAGTCGAAGATGACGTTGTCTGGCATCTTCTGTCCCCAGGTGGCTATTTCATTCATGTCGTTCCATATGCCGCGTACACCATCCCGCATATACGATTTAATCTGGCCTTTCCACCAGTCACGCCCTTTTGCGCTGGTAAAGTCTGGAAAGTGGCACCAGCCGGGCCATACCTGGCCGGTATAATTTTGACCATCACTGTATTTAATGAAGATGTTTTCTTTTTTACCGTTTTCATAAGCAGCATAGCCGTCTTCTACTTTGATGCCGGGGTCTACAATGACGGTGATTTTGAATCCCATATTGTCCAGTTGTTTGGTCAGCTGAGACGGATTAGGGAAACGATCTTTGTTCCAGGTAAATAGTTTGTAGGCATCCATATAATGGATGTCGAGGGTAATGCCATCGGCGGGTATTTTTTTCTCCCGCAAGGTTTGCGCAATGCGTAATACTTCGGTGTCCGGATAATAGCTGTAGCGGTTTTGCTGATAACCCAGGCTCCACAGGGGGGGCATAGGCATACGACCAGTGAGAGCAGTATAAGAGGCAATGATATCAGCCATTTGCGGATGATAGATGAAATAGTAGTTCATCTCCCCACCTCTTGCGCCAAAAGAGGAAAACCGGTTGTTGCTGGCGCCAAAGTTAAAGTCGCTTTGGAAAGTATTGTCGAAGAAAATACCGTAGTTAATATGATGATGGATGCCCACATAAAAAGGAATGGTAGCGTAGATAGGATCCTGGTTGGCTGCATATCCGAACTTGTCTGAATTCCAGTTCGTATAGCCTTCTCCTTTACGATCCAGGTTACCGGTTTTTTCTCCCAGTCCAATGAATCTTTCTCCTTCCTGCATTTTTTTGTATGTGGTTACATCATCTCCAATCCAGGAGGTAGTTAATCCGGCTTCATCCTCGTTAATCACTTCTCCCGAAGGGGTAAAAAAATGAATGGAAAAAGGATTTTTTGTGATGCGCAGTTGCAGCGAGTCCGTGATTACTTTTATTTCACTTTCATTTTGCGTAGTCTGTACTTTCGTAGTAACCGGTTTGGCAATAACGGCATAGGAGAAGTCAGCGGGCAGGGGATGCTGGTCCATTCTTACCCGTATCACGGCCGGGCTGTACACGGTGATTTCTGCGAAAGCATTTTCTGCACTGATATTGATTTGCTGACCAGCGATCTTTACCGTGTTTACTTTGCCGATCTTTTTTACCTGGTTTTGTGCCTGGGCTGACAGGCAGGTAAGCAGTAGTAGCCATCCTGAGCGCCTTAGCAAAGCTTTTGTATACATATGAACGATTGATTTTCTACGCAAAAAGTTTCCTATCACATCACGGATGTAATGCGTAAAAGTTATTAAACAGCATGTAGCAGGAAGTTTTGCCGGTAGGCAGGATCATATAGATCCTGCCTGCGGCAAAAGGAATATAATTAGTAACCTGGGTTCTGTTTCAGGTTTGGATTTACAGCCAGGTCGCTGGTAGGAATCGGATATACCAGGTTTTTCTCATCATCTGTTGGTTTCAGCTGCCATGGATCCAGGAATTTACCGAATCGGATCAGGTCTTGTCTTCTCCAGCCTTCCCAATATAATTCGCGGCCTCTTTCATCCAGCATATTGGCGAGAGTTAAGGTAGGCAGCGGAGATGCACCGCGTTTGGCACGCAGATCATTTACGATCAGCAAACCTGCGCCTGCATTAGCAGTTCTTAACTGTGCTTCTGCTTTCATCAGTAAAACATCTGCATAACGGAAGAATACAAAGTCGTTGCTGGCTTCATTGTTACCGGATGATTTATTTGTGGTCAGCATGTCTGGTGGATATTTAAGTACCCGGATACCTGACATTTCTACCTGGTCACCAGTAGCTCTCAACTCTACAGCTTCTGTAAAGATCAGCGGACGTTGACTTCTGTCCAGTATTTTATTGCCATTCTTATCGTATTGTTGTCCAACGAGGAAACCTACTTTGGTGCCGGTTAATTCAGTAAGACCGGGATAGGCACCACCAATGCGGCTGTCGGCAGCTTCAAATTTGTGATAGAAGTCAGAAAGAGTGGTAAAGCCATTCCAGCCGCTAGGCGTCATACTGTAATGGAGCGTACACATCCAGCGGCAATAAACGTTGTTACCATTATCACCTCTGGCGGTGCTGATACCGGGTCCGTTTTGTTGGGTGAAGATATTTTCCTTAGAGATCAGGTCATTATCCCGCGCAAAGTTTTTGAAGTAATCGCCAGCTCCAATGCTATAGGCGCCCACCGCAGTAATCTGGTCTGCCAGTGCAATGATCTTTTGCATGTCAGCGGCATCGAAGGTGGGTGTTTTCCTGTTGATAAAAGTGCCTTTATTCAGGTATAATTTCATCAGCAGGAAACGGGCTGCGTCTTTATTAGCTACATAAGCAGGAGTAGCGGGCCTGTCACCGAGGTTAGGCATAATGGCATTCAGTTCCGCAACCATGAAATCGATAGCTTCCTGTGGGGTCATTACCTTAGGAGCTTTCAGCAAATCATCTCCGGGTTGACGGACAGGAACCTGACCATACAGGTCTAATACGGAGTACATAGATAATGCTCTCAAAAACCTGGCTTCTGCTTCCTGACCTACAGTAGGGTGAAAATTTAATACATTGGTGGCACTGAATTGTTCCAGTAATAGCCGGCTGAAGCTATTCGCTATATGTGAATGGTCTGGTGTCCATTTGTGCTCATGTAAGGCACGCCAAACACCACCATCATCCCAGTCTTTACCACGTGTGGGCCCAAGGGCTTCATCTGTAGCGATTTCAGACATGCCCCATACCTGGGAGAAATCCTGGTAAGCCATCTGTAAATTGTTGTAGGCTGTTTGCAGCAGCTGAGAGGCTTTGATAATTGAGTCTGCGTGGTCTTTGGTCAGCGTGGAACCCAGCTTTTCATCCAGGGTGCAGGCCGTAAAACCAACACAGCAGGCTACTACGACTATTGCTTTAACTATATTGAAAGACATTTTTTTCAGTTTTTGGTGAAAGATTATAAGGAAAACGATAAACCAAACATCACAGTCCGTGCAGTTGGATAGGGTGAATATTCTATACCAAAAGAACTTACCCCATTCAGGTTTTTATCAGTATTTACCTCTGGATCAAATCCGCTGTATTTGGTAATTACAAACAGGTTTTGGCCGGTAACATACACCGTGGCATTCTTCAGCACTTTACCTACAGTACCTATGCTATAAGAAAGGGTGACGTTATCCAGTTTAAGGAAATTACCCTTTTCCAGGTACCTGGAAGAAACACCATTGGAGTTGGTGAGGTCTTCACCTTTGCCGAGTAATTTCTTCGCCGTGTTAATAGAGCCTAAGTTACCAATAGGTAATACGGTGTTGGCGGTGTTGTTATAGATCTCAAAGCCAAATGCACCGTGGGAGCTGGCGGATAATGCCCATTTTTTATAATTTACGCCGGTATTGATACCTAAAAGTACTTTCGGATTGGGGTTAGACAGGTACACAGGTGTGCCATTGTTGGCATACACGCTCATACCTTTATCATCCAGTCCTTCCCATTTAGGTAAATAGAAAGTGTTCAGTGGATAACCATTTGCCAGCTTCTGGGCAGTAGCGTTAGATACCCCCTGTCCGCTGATGGCTCCAGTAAGAACATCCGGGCCTACGTAATCTTTCATTTCGTTTTTCAGATAGGTAGCATTTACGCCCAGTGTCCAGTTCCAGTCTTTGCTTCTGATGATATCACCTTTCAATGACAGTTCCACGCCGGTATTTAAAATCGTACCTGGTAGGTTGATCCAGTAGCTGGAAGCAGGTGCCGGTTGAATGGCGGGGAAGCTGAATAAGAGATTGGTAGTATTTTTAATGAAATAATCTACTGTACCGGAAAGCCTGTTTTTTATGATAGCAAAGTCGATTCCTGCGTTGAACTGTTTGGATGTTTCCCATTTCAGGTCAGGATTAGGCACATTGCTTAACCGGGCACTTCCGCCTGGTCCCAGTTCGTATTGTGCTTCAGCAGCACCTGCAGGAAACTCCTGGTTACCGGTAATACCATAACCTACTCTCAATCCGAGGTTACTAAAGAAAGTATTGTCTTTCATGAAATCTTCCTGAGAGATATTCCATTTACCTGCGAAGGAAGGGAAATAGCCATATCGGTTATTCGCACCAAACTTGCTGGAACCATCTGCTCTCATCGTAGCTGTCAGGAGGTATTTATCTTTCAGATTAACAGAGGCTCTGCCAAAGAATGACTGCAATGCGGAAGATGGATTACGGAATGAGCTGAGATTGGTATTTGCCTGAGGGGGCGCCTGCAGAATATCTGTGTAAGGCACCGCATAGGTGGGGAACCCGGTGGCATTAACATTCACACCAGAGTAATCGAATTTCTGATATTCATAACCTACCAATGCGTTCAGGTGGAAATTAGGATTCAGTTGTTTACTAAAGTTCAAAGTAGAATTAAATAACTGGGTATTTAATTCTGCTGTATTGTACAAGCCACTTCCCAGTCCGTTAATTTCTTTAATGTTAATATAGGAAACAGCTTGTGCGCGACGTTGTCCTACCTGGTGGTTTACACTGTAGGTGGTTCTAAGTTCCCAGTCATCATTGAATTTAAAGAAGGGAGAAATGCTTCCCAGAATATAACTGATGGTGGCTTTGTCATCATAGGCTGTTGACATTGCCAGGGGATTCACCGCTTGTCCTACCGGTAGTATATAAAAGCTACCGTCTGGGTTCATGAGCGGCCTGGTGGGGTTCCACTGTAGTGCCTGACCAATCAAACTTCCGGTGAAGCCGGCATCATTGGTAATAGGTGCCAGTTGTTCTGCGGTTTGGGCAGCCATGATATTATAGTCAATACCAAGTTGCTTGTTTTCCAGGAATTTATTCTGACCGCTGAGAGTAGCCGTATATTTTTTCATGCCGGTCTTTTTCACAATACCTTCCTGGTTTTGTAAACCAAAGGAAGCTCTGTAACGACTGGTTTCAGTTCCTCCGCTCATTGCCACTCCCACATTCTGGGTGACACCTGTTCTCAGGATGGATCCAAGTCCATCGGTGTTGGCGCCATAGTCGCCGGTAGTCAGTTTATATTCTTTTAATGCTGACCTGTATTCATCAGCATTGAGTACATCCAGCTTTTTCATGATGTTGCTCATCCCTACAGAGTAGTTCACATCCAGTTGGGTAGCACCAACATTACCTTTTTTAGTACTGATGATGATAACACCGTTCGCACCGCGAGAGCCATAGATAGCAGTAGCCGAGGCATCTTTCAACACGTCCATGGAGGCAATGTCGTTGGAATTGATGAAGTTGAGCGGGTTGGCATCCGGGGTCTGACCGAGGCCACCTACATTGATTGCCGGACGAGCCACGCGGCCATCCAGTGGTATACCATCCACTACGTATAAAGGCTGGTTACCTGCTCGAACAGATGATACGCCCCTGATTCTTACGGTAGCAGCTGCACCTGGAGCGCCGCTGTTATTGAGGATCATGAGGCCGGATACTTTACCCTGAATCAGCTGATCAGGTGCAGTAGTAATCCCTTTATTAAAATCGGCGGCCTTTACCTGGGCAATGGAGCCGGTTACATCCTTTTTACGGGTGGTACCATATCCTACTACCACTACATCTGTGAGGGTGGTATTTTCCTGTATCAGTTGTACGTTTACGTTAGATTTGTTGGTAATGCTTACCTCCTGAGGGGTATAGCCAATGAAACTAATGATTAATGCGGTTGCTCCCGGGGCAACAGAAACATGAAAAACCCCTTCGGCATCTGCGGTAGTACCGCTCTTCGTGCCTTTTACCTGAACTGAGGCACCAGGAATGGCGGTGCCGTTCTTGTCAGAGATCTTCCCGGTAATGGTCTTATTCTGAGCGGAGGCAATGCCCTGGAGGGCAAATAACAGCGTGCACAGAAAAAGATTCTTGATGGATCTTGTTTTAAACATAAAGTGGATTTTTTGAACAGCCATCGGTGCTGCTACGTGGATTAAATGTTTTTCATTATTTAGTGAACGGAAATAAGGCGTTGTTTGCAGAGGATATCTCGGCAGCTTGTCAACGTGGATTAAATTGTCATTAGATTTAGAAACAGCTGGTGCCGTTTGTCTTCTTTAAATGGTTTTAATTGCGATGTTTAGAATTTTGGTTTTCTATTTCTACTGATGAATCAAAGTAAAAACACTATCATCAGGTCAACAACTATTACAGTTAAAATATAGAAAATAAAGGTGGAATAACCAAAATTATCTGGTTAGGGTATTTGATAATCAATCAGTTAAAATTGTATATAAAATATTTATATATTAATAGAATGAAAGCATTTTGCATCCTTTTTTACAAGGCTTTGATGCCCATGATACGGTTTTCGAACTCTTCGCTGGGGATTAAAGAGCGCTTTTTGATTTTGGTTTTATAGGCGTAAATGGTATTAACAGAATACTCCAGGATACGGGCAATTTTTTCATTGTCATTGATACCTATCCGGATCAGGGCAAAGATCCGGATGTCAGTATTCAGTAACTCATTCTCTTTTAAAACCACCTGGTTCTCTTTATCGAAGAAGGCATTAAACTCTCCTACAAAGTGAGGGAATATTTTAAGAAACACCCGGTCAAAGTTGGTGAAGAGTTCTTCCCGTTCCTGCCGGATATTAATATTATTCACCAGGAACTTTAGTTCATTGGGTTTATTATCGGCCAGCTTTTGTTCCAGGCTTTGTTTGAGCTTTTCTATTTTGCCGATATAAGTGGCATTGATATTAAAGCAATAGCCTACATACTCTTCTTTTATTTTATTGGCTTCCAGCAACTGGTTATTGATCTCCTGTTGTTTAAGATGCGCGGCAGTGATAATCCGCTGGGCTGTTTTAAGTTTTTGCACCTGCCGGAAAACGGTAATGGCCAATACTACAAGGGCTACCAACAGCAGGGTAACAATGGCGGCGTAGATCAACAGTGACTTAGTTCTCTCTTCTGCGGTATTAATCCTTTCATGTTCAATAATCGGCAATATGCTGCTCACCATCACCTTGCGTTGACGGGCGCCATAAAACACGGCTTCTCCGATGGCTCTTTCAATACAATGGGAGGCATTCTTGATATCGCCTCTTTCAAACAACAGGGTAGCCAGACTGTAGCTGGCCATTGTTTCTTTGGTAGAGGACCTGATATCAGCAATAGCGGATCTGGTCATGAGCGCAATAGCGGTATCTGTATTGTGCATGGCCTCATAAATAGCCCCCAACGTACAGGCAGATACAGCCAATCTCCGGTCGCCGATACCCGGTGCATCCAGGTTGGGGTAGATGGCCAGTGCGCCGGGGATGTCTCCCAATTTAAAAAGTTGTAGCCCCTTATTGTACCGGTACTCAAAGGAATTGACAGGTATCAGTTGTAAGGCGGAGTCAATATAGGTGCTGGCCCGCTTAATATAATCAGGCGTATAGTACTTATCCTGGTTATAGTCGGCCAAATCAAAGTAAAGCCGGCTTTTCATCAGGTAAAACTCAATTTTTAAACTGTCTGGTGCGCCGGTAGCGTCAATGGCATTGACAAAGGCGGCTGTTTCAGTAAACATGCCCGATGACAATAGCACGTAGCCAATCTTTACTTTCGATTCTATAATAAGCACGGGGTCATGCAGCTGTATAGCCAGTTGTTCCAGCTGCCGGGCATACACAAAAGCTGAATCAAAATTGAAAACCTTGTAAGCGTTGTATAACTGCTGGTAGATGTGAAACCGCGCAGTGGTATTATTAGCTACGGCTGGTAAGCGGCGCTTTATACTATCAATACCCTTTAATTTAATGGAATCGTAAATGGCAGATTTCTCCATGGCCTTATTGAGCTCCCGGAGCAAACTGTCCGTAGGCGTTTTGCCATAGGCGTGGGTAGCAATTAATATAAATAAAAACAGATAGCCCAGAATTCGATTCATAGCATGATTGAATGATAAAAGATCACAGGTCACCGCTAAATTTAAGCGACTTTTTTGATATAATATAAAGCGCCGGTTTATTTTAAACCGACGCCTGTTTATCATTCAATTTTGTTGTAAAAATGCTATAAAACCTTTTTTAGGGTGTAATTATGATTACTTTCTATGGCTTTCATGTCTATATCCAGCATCTTCAGTTCATTCTCATCTATTTGTTGAAAGCAGCGTTGCAGGTTTTTGTCTTTATCCGGATTGAGCAGGATGATGGTTGCGGCAGGGTCGGAATGGGTACCATGCAGCACAGAATAGGTACCTTCACTGGGAAAGGTCTGATTTTTCCCCTGGTAGGTTTCTTTCAGTGTAAACCGATTATCGGGTTGCCGGTGCAGGGCCAGCTCCGTCACAATACCCTCACAGTCTGCACAGGGCAAGGTACCGCTATATGTAATCCACGTGGCCGTATCTGCACCGGTGGGGTTAATGCCCGAACTATCCACAGCACCAGTATTAGTGCCGGCATGTTGACAGGCAACAAAGGCTACGCATACTAACAGTAATGGCAAGAGTTTCATAAAAGCAGGTTTTATGTTCATAACAACCATTGCACCTTATTGTTTTTACGGGATCACTTCAAACACGAAGAACTGGCTTTCCTCTATGGCCGAAAAGTTATTATCTGCCACAAAAACCAGGCTTTGGTGCCCGTTAGGTAAAACAGGACCGAAGGTCACCCCTTCAATATTGTCTATATATTTTCCCAGGCTCACAAAATCCAGCAGGAGTTTTTTGGTAGCTGGTTTAAAATGGGTGTCTTCCCTGAGTGAGTTAACAGCACTGATATCAGTAGCCTGACTTACATCTGTCATAAAAACTTTAATGGTACAATCTTTTACGCCGGTGGAAAAGGATCTTTCTATTGTCAGCATTCTATGATCAGACAGTACCATGATATCGGATATGCCATTTACCTTAAAGGCATTGGCCGGACTGGCCTGGTATGCTACCGGTTCCAGTTTATAGGCGTATTGTGCTACCGGCTGCCGGGTATTGTTATCATATTTTATGAGACGGGTATAAGCCGTTGTGTCGCGTACATCTGCCCGTGGACCATCTTCATAACGGGGTTCTTCCAGGCTCACAAACATATATTGATATCCGGGCGTAAATCCCAGTCCTTCAAACACGCCATTTCTGCGCGGCCCATTTTCGGTAGCCTGCATCCTGAATTGTGTTGGTAGTATAAAGGAATCAATGTATTGACCAGCTGTGGTGATTTCATATACACCGGGGTTGGTAAGGATGGTATCTTTTTCATTCACGATCCGCTCCCCTTCGCTGCTCCATACCAGACAGTGTTTTTTAGCATTATATCTTAACGCTTCCGGATCGGGAGTCAGCGCAGCATTGGTTTTACTGTCGGGATAGGCGTTGCCGTTAGGTTGCCGTAAAGTAGTGACAGCAGTAAATTGTATGCTGTCAAAAGATTTGTCAGAAAAATAAAGCCGCGCCGTATAAAAGCGTGCAGGATTTAATGCTGAGCGGTCATCGCAAATGAGATAGTAATTGCCGGTGGTGGCATCATAATCTATCCCGGACAAACCTCCGGTAACGGTGCCGTTGTAAGGAAGGTTATGCGGAACAATATATTGACCTATGAATTTCAGCTGTCCGAAACCATTGGCAGCAGTGGTTGTTTTACGGGAGGTACTGCAGCTGGAGATGAACAACAGCAAGGGTATACTCAGAAAAAGCAGGTATTTTTTCATGGCGGCAAGTTAGGAAATCTCCCGCATACCACGCAAGTAAGGCCAGCCCAAAAGAGCCGGCCTTTTCTCCATCTGACCAACTTATATAGCGTATTTAAGCTTTTATAAATAGTTTGGCAATGGCGTATACCTGGTCCATTGACAATGGTTCATCAAATGATTCAGACGCTCTGTCTGCGCCTATATTACCCAATGCAGAAATATTTACACCCGCCTGTGAGGTTAGTTCTTCACCGGCGTAAGTAGCATTTACCGCAGTAGTGGCAATGCCACTCTGATTGAGTGTGATCCATGGTTTCAGGGCAGTAGTGGCGCCAAACTGACCGATGGCGCGGCGCATAGAACGGATATGCGAAGCATGCCTGGCTTCTACAGAGTGAATCCTCAATGCGGCAGTTAACACCGTAGCATTGCTCTGAATATTACCAGCCTGTCCTTTATAAGCACGTACACCGGTATCTTCAAATGCCTGTGCAATGGCGAGGAACACATTGTAGTCACTGAAAACAGTAGGGAAAGCACCACCGGCAGTAAAGTCAAACGTAGGACTGTCCAGTGAAGTACCCAAACTGCTCAATACACCTTTCAAAAATACGACGTGTGCATTTTCATGCTTTTGTATGGTTTGAATAGCTGCCTGTGCGGCCGGTGCAGTAATAAGACCTGCAGTATTTACGCCTTTGGTATAATATGCGGCTTCGAGGTATTCCAGTGTGAGTGCGTATTTCAACACATCTACCACAGAAGTACCGCTGGTTTGCGCATAAGCTTTGTTGAACATACTGCCGAGTGCAAATGGAATAGCTGCCAATGCAATTTTACCGCTGAGGTTTGTAAATTGCTTCATGGCGTTACGGCGGGTGTCCAGCCTGTCGTATACTTCAGGATCGATTTTTTCGATTTCCTTGAAAATATTGAGAAGATCCATATGATCAGAGTTTTAACAGGTGAAGTATCTTATTTCGGTAAAGTGTTGGTATCTATTTTGGTTTTAATGAATGCGCCGGCCATTGCAAACACCTGTGCAGGTGTTCTCACCATATCCAAACCATTGGCATCAATTACATCCGAATCAGCAAATGATCCCGGAGAAATGAGGTCGCGGATATACGCCGCATGACGTGCTTCTACGGATACAATTTTTCCTGCCAGTCCAAGGTAAACCAGTCCTGTTGGGGTTTTGGAGATGTATTGTGCGGCGCCGTTGTAAGCAGAAACGCCGAGATCTTCAAACGTTTTAGCGGTAGCCAGCACACTGTCTCTTTTAGAAAAATCGATGGAACTGAAATTTACCTCGAGTCCGATAATTGCGCTGGTGCTGAGGGCTGCTTTGAAAAATTCACGGTGACCAATTTCATGATCCCGGATATTTTGAAAGAAATCCAGTTCAGTGGAGGTCATACCGGCATAGGGTGAATTCACTACCTGTGTGTAAAAGGCGGCTTCCAGTTGTTCCAGTGCATAAGCATAATTTAACACTGCAACATCTCCGGTACCAAGACTTACACCATTGCTGCCGGGGTTGTTGTCATCATCATTTTTGTTACAACTGGCTACCACAGTGGCTGCGGTAACAAGTGCAGAGCCCATACCCAGGTATTTCAGAAAGTTCCGGCGCTGCATATTGGGCATAACTTCCTTACCCTCGTCCCGAGAGGGGTTCTTCATAATGTGCATAATGTAAAATTTTATGTGATGAGATAATACATGATCACAATGCTCTGTTGTGTAACAGTAGCGGGTTTCATGGATGCCGGCAGGTACGCTCGCGCTGACACCTGATCGTGATATACGGGGTCTTGTGAAAAGCGGTTTTAAAAAAGTGAAAATATTTTCAGTAGGTAAAACAGCCTTGGGTAAAACAAAAATTCCTTGCCTAATATGTGCTGTGCAACATACTAAACAAGGAATAAGAAGGTGCAGCGTAATCCTATAAGGCCCTGCCTCTGATTATATTTACAAGGATCGCAATAATAGCCAGCACAAGCAAAGCATGTATTAATCCTCCTGCTGAATAAACAAAGAAACCAAGTATCCATCCTATGATAAGAATTACGGCAATTACATAAAGAAGGTTGCTCATGTTTAAAGGATTTGATTCAATTCTACTACTAAAAAATTTATGCCAAGAAGTTAATCGCTTTGTTTACAGCCATCTCAGCATTGTTGACACCGTTGTGTTGTGGAAGCTTCTCCACCATCCGAGAAAAAAAAGGACGGGAATTATAAGCACTTCTCTCCGGAAATACTTTATGATAAAGGGTTTAGTAAAATGGATGCATTTTTGAAAATGAAATTGGTATATACCAGCACCTATTTTTTTTAACCATAAATTTTTTGATTATGCTACAGGACGAAAAATTGGTAACCCTTTTAAGTGATCTCGTAAAAATCAATAACGACCGGATAGAAGGGTACAAAAATGCGAAGGCTGCCAGTAATGATGCAGATGTGAAAGCATTGTTTCAGCATATGATTAATGATAGTGTGAAATATGTAGCAGAACTGAATCAACAATTAGTGGCGCAGGGAGCAGATGCAGAAACAGATACTACCATCAGCGGTAAACTATATCGTACCTGGATGTCTATCAAAACTACTTTCACCGGAACTGACAGATATTCCCTTTTCTCCTCCTGTGAGTATGGGGAAGATGCCGTACAACGCGCTTATGCAGATGCGCTGGGCAGTGACACTTCCATGCCTTATAGTGTACGTGAGCTCATCGCAGGTCAGCAGGCCAATCTGAAGGAAGCGCACGATACCATTAAGAGTTATAGAGATGTAGTTAGCCAATAGGCATTTTGTGCATTCGGTTTGTGCCTGTTCTTTTTGTTCAAACCACTGCGGAAGGTGGTTGTTCAGGATAGCCATATTACTTTTGAATTAATGAGATTCCAATCATACTTATATTAATAAGTAATATGGCAACTACGGGATTTTCGGTACAGGGCTGCTTCAGCGTTTGAAGCAGCCCTTTTTATGGCCCTTAAGCTAGGTATTTAAAGCCCGTTCAGCCCCCAAAAGTGAATTAGGAAATGAGAGCCTGTTCAGTCGGCTAGGGCTTGTTCATTTTGTTCAGTTTGGTTTTACGCTTTTTATATTCTGCACCGGGTGCTACCTTTATCCTGATTGAGAGAAGTAACTCTTGTATGACTTTTTAACCTCCCCATGAAAAACAACAATAATAGTCAGGTGGTCTAACCAGCCACCTTTTTTATTTTTCAGAGAAAGCGGGGTCCCAATCTTTCCAAACCGGCTCGTAGCCTTGCTCTTTCAACATTCCAGCTATCGCGGCCGCACTCCTCTCATCCGAAATCTCAAACTGCTCCAGTGACTGTGCATCTACCGTATAACCGCCCGGATTGGTTTTGGAAGCCGCACTCATCGCTGTAATCCCCAGATGCACAATATTATTTCTGAATTTTTCCTCTTCCCGGGTAGAAATGCTCAATTCAATTTCCTGGTTCAACAACCGATAAGCGCAAATCAGTTGTACCAGCTCCCGGTCATCCATGACTACTTTTGGGGTAAGTCCGCCGGAAAAGGGCCGCAGCCGCGGAAAGGAGATGCTGTATTTTGTTTGCCAGTACTTTTTTTCCAGGTAACTCAGGTGCAACGCCGTAAAAAAGCTGTCTGTCCGCCAATCTTCCAGCCCTATTAACACGCCAAGCCCCATTTTGTGAATACCCGCCCGGCCCAGCCGGTCGGGAGTTTCCAGCCTGTAGTCGAAGTTCGACTTCCGCCCTTTGGGATGGTGCTTTTTATAGTCGTCCTGGTGATATGTTTCCTGGTACACCAGCACAGCATGCAATCCCTCTGCTGTCAACTCCCTGTAGTCTTGTTCATCCATTGGCTGCACTTCCATGGAAATATTTGAGAAATGAGGACGCAGCAATTGCAGCACTTTCTTAAAATAGTCGGTTCCTACCTGCTGATTCGCTTCCCCGGTAACAAGCAGCACATGATCAAATCCCATTTCCTTGATAACAGCTGTTTCCAACAAAATTTCCGCAGGACTGAGGGTTTTGCGTTTGATCTTATTATCCAGGCTGAATCCGCAATAGGTGCAAATGTTCTGACACTCGTTAGAAAGATACATGGGAATGTACATCTGCATGGTATTGCCAAACCGTTGCCGGGTAAGGGCATTGCTGATGGCGGCCATCTGTGCCAGGTAAGGCGCAGCTGCCGGGGAGATAAGGGCGGCAAAATCGTCCAGCGAGCGGCGTTGATTGTGCAGGGCCTGCTCTACATCCCTGGATGTTTTAGCATAGATACCGGCTTTTACCTCATTCCACTCATACTGATCAAATATGCTTTTAAACATGATGAAGGATTAATTAGATGATAAAATTGATTTATGCCTCATCCAGAAAGGCGATTAACGGGCTGGAAGCAACGGCATGGTGGCTGCTGCCAGGTAGCCCTGCTTCATAAGCCACGCGACCTGCTTCCACGCCTGCCTTAAAAGCAGCTGCCATCTGCACCGGATTCCGGGCAATGGCAATGGCGGTATTGACTAACACTGCACTGGCACCCATTTCCATGGCCTGTGCTGCATGTGAAGGGCTGCCGATACCTGCATCTACGATCACCGGTATATTGCTTTGTGCGATAATAATTTCCAGAAAGTCGAAGGTTTTTAAACCTTTATTGCTACCAATAGGTGCGCCCAGCGGCATCACGGCCGCTGTACCCACTTCTTCGAGGCGTTTGCATAATACCGGATCTGCATGTACATAAGGTAATACCACGAAGCCCAGCTTCACCAGCTCTGTGGCCGCGAGTAAGGTTTCTATGGGATCCGGCATGAGATAGCGGGGGTCCGGATGTATTTCGAGTTTTATCCAGTTGGTTTCCAGGGCTTCCCGGGCTAGTTGCGCGGCATATACCGCTTCTTTGGCGGTACGCACCCCGGAAGTGTTGGGCAGCAGGTTGATCCGCGGATGTACCAGGTGTTGCAGCATATCATCTGCTTTGTTATCCATTTCTACCCGCTTCAGCGCTACGGTTACCAGTTCGCTGCCGGAAGCCAGCAGGGCGCTTCCCATGATGGCCGGAGAAGAAAACTTACCAGTACCGGTAAACAGCCGGGAACAAAATTGTTTGCCGGCAATGATTAAAGGCTCCATGTAGGGGTATGGTTTAACTGTTGATGAATATGTGCTACGATCGTTTGTTTGTCGCTGGCCTGGGTGATTAAACCGCTAATGGCTACGCCATGTACACCTGCTTCCATCAGCGCGGGAATGTCTTCCAGCAAAATGCCACCGATGGCTACCAGGGGAATGGATATATTTCTTTGTCGCAATGCCTGTAAAATTTGTTGATAGCCACTCAGGCCCAGTATAGGACTTAAGTTTTGCTTGGTGGTCGTAAACCGGTAAGGTCCTACTCCCACGTAGCTGGCGCCATCTGCTACATGTTGGAGGATATCCTCCAGGGTGTTGGCGGTGCCGCCTACAATCATATTGTTGCCGGTAATGGCTCTGGCAGCAGCAACGGTCATATCCAGTTTGCCTACGTGTACACCTGCAGCTCCTACGGCTACCGCCACCTGCGGATAGTCATTGATGATGAGCGATGCCTGGTAGCGGTCACAGATTTTTTTCACTGCTTCGGCAACGGGTAAAACGGTTTCCGCTGTTTCGTTTTTGATACGCAGCTGTATCCATTTGCAGCCGGCATCGCAGGCCGCGAGGATATTGTCTGTATGAGCTGGTTGAGATATATAATGTAATGTGCTGATCATATGTGATGATATCCTGTTAATGATGAATGACTGGCGAGTAATTGCTCCGTATATATTTTCGCATTAGCACAGGCATCATGTAATGATTGACCATGGGCTAAAGCGGCAGTGATAGCGGCAGATAATACACAACCAGAGCCGTGTTTGGGGAAAACCTCCCTCAGCACCGGCTTAAAAGTATGTATAACATCACCGGTGTATAAGGTATCATACCCCGGTTTATTTTTATGATGTCCACCTTTCAGCAATACCGCGCACCGGGCGGACAATTCCCTGGCGGCGGCTTCTCCGTCAGTAAGACCGGATAACATCAACGCCTCATCGTAATTAGGGGTGAGCAGGTATATTTCAGACAGCAGCTCTTTCCATGCCTGATATTGTATACTGTCATGGAAGGTGTATCCTGCAGATGCTTTGAGTACAGGGTCCAGGATAATACGGATACCGGGAGACAGTTGTTTTACCTGTCGCACCAGTTCCTGCAGGGATTGTATATCTGCCATGATACCGATTTTACAATACTGTATTTTTTGGTTGCCAAGTAAGGGTTTTGCCTGGGCCAGTATATGCGTTACCGGTAGCCATTCTACTGATATAAACTGTTCTGGTGTTTGTACGGTAATAGCCGTGCATACGCCCAGTCCTGATACCCGGTGTTGCTCAAATGTTTTGATATCTGCCAGCAAACCTGCTCCCCCGCTGGGGTCCAGGCCGGCAAAGCTCATTACGTAAGGTCGCTCTTGTTCCATAATTGCTGAATGCGATAATAGTTGTCAACAGCTTTCGCTGGTGTTTTCCAGATGGCGCCAAGTAAAGCCGCGCCATCGAACTGCCATTGTTTTAGTAAGATGATGTTGGTATGATTCACACCACCTAAAGCGAGTACCGGACGGCTGTCTTTATTGGTCAGCATGCCCCCTGCCCTGCCATGATAGCCGGGTTTGGAGATGCTGTTGAATACAGGGCTCAGCAATAACAGGTTGTATCGTTTATCCGTTAACGTTATTTCGCCTGATGAATGAATACCTGTGCTGTTTTCCCGATACAATGCGGTGGCGTGAAAGGCTTTCGCTTCTCCGCTCCAATGTACCCCGGCAAGCCCATACCGGGCTGCCAGTAATGGCTGATCGCGGATGAGAAGACGATCATAACAATCCGGGTTTATGGCATCCAGCAAGGCCACATATTGTTCGGCCGTCCAGCCTGGCTTCCTGAGTACTATGCGCGAAGCGCCGGCGGATAACAGCGCTGCTATTATCCGCTCTTCTTCGTGTAGTTGCTCCGGTGATGTGACAATCCAGATCATAAATAAATCTCTCCACCCTGTTCTGCAAAGGCGGCGGCTTTTTCTTTCATACCTGCATCCATCGCTTCTTCGGCTTCCAGTCCTTGTTTGGCGGCAAACTCTCTTACTTCCTGGGTAATTTTCATGGAGCAGAAATTTGGTCCGCACATAGAGCAGAAATGCGCCACTTTTGCACCTTCCGCGGGTAATGTTTCATCGTGATAAGACCGTGCAGTTTCCGGATCCAGGGATAAATTAAACTGGTCTTCCCAGCGGAATTCAAACCTGGCCTTGCTGAGGGCATTATCGCGGTGTTGGGCGCCGGGGTGACCTTTCGCGAGGTCTGCCGCATGTGCCGCTATCTTGTAAGTGATCACACCCTGACGTACATCTTCTTTATCAGGTAATCCCAGGTGTTCTTTAGGGGTTACATAACAAAGCATGGCACAGCCGAACCAGCCTATCATGGCGGCGCCTATGCCGGAAGTGATATGATCGTAGCCGGGTGCAATGTCGGTAGTCAATGGACCGAGGGTATAGAAAGGTGCTTCATGGCAATGTTCCAGTTGTTTGTCCATGTTGATTTTGATCAGGTGCATGGGCACGTGGCCGGGGCCTTCTATCATTACCTGTACCTGGTGCTTCCAGGCTATTTTGGTGAGTTCGCCGAGAGTTTCCAGTTCCGCAAACTGTGCGGCATCGTTCGCATCAGCGATGCTGCCGGGGCGTAGTCCATCTCCCAGAGAAAATGCTACATCATAGGCCTTCATGATTTCACAGATTTCTTCAAAGTGGGTATACAGGAAGTTTTCTTTATGATGCGCCAGACACCATTTGGCCATAATGGAGCCACCGCGGGATACGATACCGGTGGTACGTTTAGCCGTTAGCGGTATATATCTTAATAAAACACCCGCGTGAATGGTAAAATAGTCAACGCCTTGTTCTGCCTGTTCTATGAGGGTGTCGCGGAAAATTTCCCATGTGAGGGCTTCTGCTTTTCCGTTTACTTTTTCGAGTGCCTGATAGATAGGAACGGTGCCAATGGGTACGGGTGAATTGCGGATAATCCACTCTCTTGTTTCGTGGATATTTTTGCCGGTGCTCAGGTCCATGATGGTATCGGCGCCCCAGCGACACGACCATACGGCTTTTTCCACTTCTTCTTCAATGCTGGAGGTCACTGCGGAGTTGCCGATGTTGGCATTTATTTTCACCAGGAAGTTGCGGCCAATGATCATTGGTTCGCTTTCGGGGTGATTGATATTGGAAGGAATGATGGCTCTGCCGGCAGCAATTTCCTGGCGAACAAATTCCGGTGTGATATATTTTACGGGAGTATTGGCGCCGAAGCTTTGTCCTTTATGCTGTTCCCACAGTGGGTTATTAGCTTCATATAATTTGTCGGCGCATTGGTTTTCGCGAATGGCGATGTATTCCATTTCAGGGGTGATGATACCCTGTTGTGCGTAGTATAGTTGTGTTACATTTTGCCCTGCTTTGGCGCGAAGGGGTTTATGTGTATGGCTCATCAGCGGCATTTTTCCGCCTTCCTTCATCAGTTCTCTCACGAATGGGCTGGTGTATTGCGGCAGTTGTTCCACGTCTTTTCTCGCGTTAATCCATTCTTCGCGGATGCGGGGGATGCCGGTGCTGACATCGATATCGATGTTGGGGTCGGAAAATGCACCGCTGGTATCGTAGATGACAACGGGAGCATTGGGGATGGACTCGCCATTTTTTCCGTGCATACGTGTATCCGTGAGCGTTACTTTACGCATGGCTACTTTTATTGGATGGATGCTACCGTCTACATAGATTTTTTCTGATGCAGGAAATGGTGTGCGGCTAATGGCCGCAGGTTGTTGTTGCATGATGTCTGGATTTTTACAGATAGAAATGTTGGTTCCGTAGTTAATTACTACGGAAGAGGCTATACGAAATTTGTTGAAACGGGATTAACCGCCTTGTGTTGCCCGGATAATAGTAATACTATCCGCAGCCGATAATGATTGGTTTTCCCAGTGGATTTTGGGAATTACCTGGTTATTGACGGCTACCGCAATGCCTTTTTGAGCAGAGAGTTGAATAAACTGTAAGAGTGCAGCAATGGTTATTCCTGGCTGCACCGCATAAAGTTTATTGTTTACATGCACTTCCATGATAAATTGGAATTTAGGTGAAACAATAAACTTTAAGGATGTGGAAAGATGAGAAAGGTTCAGTTACTTTTCCCTACGGCAGTATGAACTGCTTCAGGTACTGAGGGTATCATCTCAGTTTATCCGCTATACTAGTGGATAAACACCCCTAAAGTGTAGGCCTAAAAGTAATACAAATTTTTAGAAATTGCGAATTACGAATTATGAATTACGGATTTGTGGGAAGATCAGCATTATTATTTATCAGAAACCTGCAATTCGTAATTCGTAATTCGTAATTTTAAATCATGGTAAGATTCAATTTAGTGTGTTTATTGATACTGGCCGTTGCTTGTAATGGGGCTAAGAATAAGGAGGTGGTGAAAGAGGAATTGCCGGATGATAGCAGCCTGGTAAGTATCGCAGACAGCAGTAATGCCGGCATTACTGACAGCATCGCTGCTGTTGCGGATACACTGCATGTGGATGCAGTTAAGCTCATAGGGAAATGGGTACAGCCTGTAGCAGGCCTGGATAAAGAAACACAGGGTTTTCAACTAAGAAAGAACGGAACCGCCAAATCCATTAATATGTATACGCTTGTATACGAAAAATGGAGGTTGACGCACGACACCTTACTATTATGGAATCATTCCGAAGGTGTAAAGGACACATCCACTATTGTGGATACTACTATTATTAAAGAGCTGTCGGATACTTCACTGGTATTATTCCCGGTTAAAGCCGCAGAGGGCTATATAGAAAAGTACCGCAAGCATAATTAAAATCAATTGTACAGCTGCCAGAGTCCTACCAGGCAGGCTACTACAGCCATAAATATACCGGCGGCGGCGAGTTGCATATCGTCAATATTTTTTCTTCCTATAAATAAGGATATCAAACCTATGATGATCGCTACTGAACCTGCGGTGACAGCATAGGAGGGCGTTTTGGTGCTAAAGGCAAATGCGGCCGATAGTACGCCAATGATGAGCGCTGATATACAGGCTGTTTTTGTTAAGGCTGTTGAGTGTTGCATATGTATTCGTATTTTGAAAACAGGTGAAGGAATAATTTGTTTATCGTTTATAGGTTGTTATGTTGACTGCTTACATTTTCTTCCAGCACATTGGTATGTTCCCAGGGTACTTTTAACAAGGCGCCTATTTCCTGGTAGCGAGCATCCTGGTATTCATCTAATCCGTAGCGTATGGCAAGAGTATCCGGTACTTTAACGAAAGTGCCGAACAAACGGTCCCAGATAGAGAATATATTGGCGTAGTTGGCATCTGTTTCCGGCTGGTGATGGCTGTGATGTACCTTGTGCATGTCCGGTGATACAATCACCCAGCTAAGTGCATTATCCAACCATTTTGGCAGGTGAATATTAGCATGATTGAACTGCGACATTAAGGCCGACAGGCTCTGATAAAACATCACCATCCAGAAGGGTACTCCCATGGCAACGATGGCAACAAAGAGTGCGATTACCCTGAACAGGCTTTCCACCGGATGATGCCGCAGGGCGGTGGTAGCATCTATCTGCGTATCTATATGATGTATTTTATGAAATTGCCACATCCAGCCGGTTTTGTGTTGGACCCAATGTATGAGCCAGGCGCCGATGAAATCGAGCATCAGCAGGGCGAGTATGGTATGAAGCCATAAAGGAAGCTGTGTCAGGTAAAGGAGGCCAAAGCGGTGTGCGCTGGTCCACAGGGATGCTTTTACAATAAGGAAGGCCAGCCCGGTGTTTACAATCACGGTGGTGAGTGTAAAAAACAGGTTGGTACCTGCATGTTTATAGCGTTTGTTGCCGAAACGGAACCGGGGCGCCATGCCCTCAATGATCCATAACAGCAGAAGGCCGCTCATTAAAATAGCAGTACGATAGACAGACGGAATATGTTCAAAAAAGGTTACCATATGATGGTAAAATATATATAGTCGTATGTTACTCTGCGCTATGTTTGGTTCTCCTGACCAGGCCAACAAAATCTATACAGTGGATATGGGGGAAGTGATCTTATATTATAATACACAGCAATCATATATGCGTTACTGTTATTATCCTTTCTTACTGTCATGAACCTGCTGGTGTATTTCAACCACTGATTCCGGTTAAAAATTACAACTATTTGGGGAATAATAAAAGGCCTCTTTTGGGCCATAGACAAAGAAAAAAGCAACCTCTTTGTTAGAGATTGCTTTATGTATAAGTTTTTAGCTATAAGTATTTTTCTTTTTAGCATTTAGCTAACAGTAGCCGACTAGTTATTCAGCATCAGTGGCATTACCAGCATCAGCAGATCTTCATTTTCTTCTTTTTCAGAAGGTCTGAGGATACCTGCTTTGGTAGCAGTAGCCAGGTCGATGGAGATTTCATCGCCTTCTGCAGCGTTCAGCATTTCGATGAGGAATTTCGCATTAAAAGCAATTTGCATATCATCGCCGGTGTACTGGCAGTTCATGCGCTCGTTACCTTCAAAAGAGAAATCCACATCCTGAGCGGATAACTGTAATTCGCTACCGGTGATGCTAAGGGCAACCTGGTTGGTGCTTTTATTGGCAAACACACCTACACGTTTTAAAGCATTCTGGAAGTCGCTTTTTACCACGGTGAGGCGGTAAGGATTATCTTTTGGTATTACTACTTTATAGTCAGGGAAACGGGCATCAATGAGGCGGCAGATCATCTGGGCGCCTTCGTGCTGCACGAAGAAGTGGTTCTGGCTATAAGCTATTTTGATAGGAGAATCGTTATCAGGCAAGGCCGATTTCAACAGGTTCAGCGGCTTTTTAGGGACGATGAAGCTATCGGCCTGTGGGCAGGTAACATCTGTTCTTACATATTTCACCAGGCGATGTGCATCGGTGGCTACAAAGGTGAGACTGTCCGGTGCAATTTCGAAGAACACGCCTGTCATAGCAGGGCGGAGGTCATCGTTGCTCACGGCAAACAGTGTTTTATTAATAGCGGTTACCAGACCGGTAGCGGACATGGTAAAAGAAGTAGTGTCGTCAGCTGCCGGCTCTTTCGGGAAGTTTTCCGGATTTTCGCCCATTACCTTGTATTTACCATTGTCTGAAGTGATTTCTACTGCGTAGGAATTCAGGTCAATGTGGAAAGTCAGTGGCTGGTCAGGCAGATTTTTGAGAGAGTCCATCAGGATCTTCGCCGGAATACAGATACGTCCGGTTTCCTTGGCTTCTACCTCCAGCTTCACCCGCATAACAGTTTCCAGGTCAGTAGCAACTACAGTCAGTTCGTTTTTGTCAATCGAGAATAGGAAATCCTCCAGTATAGGCAATACTGTGTTAGAATTGATAACCCCGCTGATCTGTTGTAATTGTTTTAATAAAGTAGAGGAAGAAACAATAAATTTCATGATTTATATAAGTTTGCTTATCATTTTTTGTTGTTGGGTAACCTTAGGCGTGCAAGCCCTGATTCACATAGTTACCTTTCATAAAAGGTCAAATGTACTGTAAACAAAGATAGAAAGTTTTGTCGTTCTCCCTAATTTCATCACATCTTATACACGAAGATAACGTGGTTTTACACAACGATTTGCAGGTATTCATACATTTGTTTTTAATATAATGCTAGATAGAAAGATTGAAAAACGCCTTTTGTTTAGATGAGATGTAATAACTACTATTGATTATTGATGAATGTGAAAAGAATTAGGGTATTCTTTTAAATTATCTTCAAATCGGTTACTTTTGCCGCGCTGAAAAATTATTCCAAACCAACAAAAAAAAGCAGGTTATGAAACTGTCTCATTTAGCCGAAACACTGATTGGATCCGAAATCATTAAGTTAGCAGCTGAAATAAAGGAGAAACAGGCCAAGGGTGAGAAGATCTACAATTTCACGATTGGCGATTTTGACCCGAAGGTATTTCCTATCCCGGTTGAATTTGAACAGGAAATCATAACAGCCTATAAGGAGCACCTCACTAATTATCCTCCTGCTGATGGTATCGCGGAGTTAAGACAGGCAGTAGGTGATTTTATAGCTGAGCGTGAAGGTCTCTCTTACGATCCTGCAAAGGAAATCGTTATTTCCTGCGGTGGTCGTCCTATCATCTACGCTACTTTCAGAACGATTCTGGATCGTGGTGAAAAAGTAGTGTATGCTACTCCTTCCTGGAACAATAACCACTACACCCACTTCCTGGAAGCAGAACACGTAGTGCTGGAAACCAAACCGGAAAATGATTTCATGCCCACTGCGGCTGAATTAAAACCACTCCTGAAAGGAGCTACCCTCCTGGCGCTTTGCTCACCGCAGAACCCAACCGGTACTGCCTTCGGCAAACAACAGCTGGAAGAAATCTGCGACCTCGTACTGGCAGAAAATAAAAGCAGGGGTGCTGACGAAAAGCCACTCTACGTATTGTTCGATCAGATGTACTGGGTACTCACTTTCGGTGAAACACATCACCACAACCCGGTGACCCTCCGTCCTGACATGCGCAATTACACCATCTTCATCGATGGTATGAGTAAAGCCTTTGCTGCTACCGGCGTAAGAGTTGGTTGGGCGTTAGGACCTGCACACGTGATCGCTAAAATGAAATCTATCCTCTCTCACGTAGGAGCCTGGAGCCCGATGGCAGAACAAAAAGCTGCTGCCCGCTACCTGGTACAGAAAGAGAATGTGAATACCTACCTGAAACATTTTAAAGGTGAAATCGAAGAGCGACTGGTGAAAATCTACCAGGGCTTCGACAAACTGAAAAAAGCCGGTCACCAGGTAGAAGCCATTGCTCCGCAGGCCGCTATTTACCTCACCGTTAAATTTGACCTGGTAGGCAAAACAACGGTTGATGGTACTACACTTGCAGATCAGGCTGCCGTTACTTCTTACATTCTGAATGAAGCTAAAATAGCCCTGGTGCCGTTCTATGCTTTCGGATCTGCTAAAAACTCCCCATGGTATCGCCTCAGCGTAGGTACCTGCGTGAAAGAAGAGATCCCGGCTATGCTCGAAAAACTGCAGGCCGCACTGGAGAAATTAAAATAAGCCAATAAGCAGATAGATAGCCCAGGCATAAAGGAGAGGGCATAAAGCAAAAAGCTACTATAGCGAGTGATTTAAGCGTTTATTGATTAATTATCAATCGCTTAGCTTACTCGCTATAGTAGCTTTTTGCTTTATGCCTTTTGCTTCCCTGATTCTGACTTTCTGACTTTTACCATCGAAAAGTTAAATACCTGTTAAATGGTCAACTTTAGTTACTATATCCAAAAAAGTTCCTAATTTTGACCTTGAAACTAAAAAAGTCAAAAAGTTGATGCAAACAGAAGCTAAAGATGAAATGAGGGATAAGATCCTTGAGGCGGCTCTGAAGCGTTTTACTCATTATGGCGCTTCTAAAACAACGATGAACGAAATAGCAGATGATCTTCACTGCTCCAAAGCATCGCTGTATTATTACTTCCCGGATAAAAAAGCGATGCACATCGCGGTGCTGCAAAAAATTGCAGAAGTCTATTTTCAGGCAATGGAAAAAGAAGCAGTGGAAGTGAAATCGGCAACAACAGCATTATATAATATCATTGATATCCGGAAAGACTTCATCAGTAAATTCTGCCGGCTCGAGATATTTAAAATAATACAGGACAACTCCAAATTCTTCCTGGAAGAAAAGAAGAAAGCTAAACAACGTGAATTTAATATCCATACAGACATCATTAAAGCGGGTATTGCTTCAGGAGAGTTTAATGTAAAAGATCCCGTGCTAACAGCGGAAGTATTAGTACAGGCACTTATGGGCTTACGCTTTTCTGTTCCTGATCATATCCGTGAAGATATGGACCTCGATGATGAAATGATGGGCAATATTATAGATAAACAAAAACAACTGCTGGAGATCTTCATTAAAGGAATAAAGGCGTAATAAACGGAAATCATGGTGGTGAGAGAACGGATACTGGAAACGGCACTGAGAATGTTCAGAACCTATGGTGTGAAGGGAGTGACTATGTTTGACATAGCACGTGATTGCGGTATCTCGAAGAAGACAGTATATGAGCATTTTGTAGACAAACAGGCGTTGATAGATGAGGGGATGCAGCAGTTGTTATCTAATCACATTAACTATTTCACAGAATGTCTGCAAACCACAGACAATGCTATTGAAGAGATGGTACGTAACATGAAGTATGTTACCAATATGGCTAAAACCCTGAACCCGGTGATGTTATATGAGATCCAGAAGTATCATCCGGATACCTGGAAAAGCATTGAGAGTTTTAAGGAAGATGGGATGCTATGTAACATCAAAAAAAATTTAAAAAGAGGAATGGCGGAAGGCCTATATCGTCAGAACCTCCACATAGATATTGTAGCACGTATGCGTCAGCTGCAGCTGGAGGCCGCATTTGATCCGATACAATACCCGGCAGATCAGTTTGAAATGCATGCGGTAATGGAACAGGTAACCGCCCATTTTATACTGGGAATTGCCACTATCAAAGGACACAAACTGGCCAACCAGTATCTGCATATAAAAGAAGAAGAATAAACTACTACGCTAACTGATTTAATTTATGAAGCGATTAAAGTTAACGCTTGTCCTCCTACTGGGGATAGGGGTGTATAATGGCTATGCCCAAACGCAGCTCACCTTACAGGAAGCTCTGAAGTTTGCATTAAGTAATAACAAGCAATTGGCCAAAACCAGGATGGACGAAGAAATGGGTAAATATAAAACCCAGGAAGTTCGCTCCCAGGCTTTGCCACAACTGAATGGTAATGCCTCTTACACTGATAACCTGATGTTACAGAAGTCACTCATTCCGGGTGCTGTATTTGGCAAGCCAGATAGTTCTATCCTGGTAGCCTTTGGTGTTAAATACAATGCTACTGTTGGCGCAGAACTGAGTCAGCAGATCTTCAACCAGGCGGTATTTACCGGCCTCAAAGCAGCTAAATCAGGAGAAGAGTATTATAAGATACAAACAGAACAATCTGTTGAAAACCTGATCTATAACGTATCTCAACTTTATTACCAGTTGCTCGTAACACAGGAGAAAATTATTACGACCAATAGTAATATAGAGAAACTCACACAATTGGTAAGCGCCACTAAATCACAGTTTGATAATGGTTTGGCCAAGAAAATCGACCTGGACCGTATCAAGGTGAATCTTACCAATTACGTTACACAACGCACACAACTGCTGAACCAGTACGCTACGCAAACCAATAACCTGAAACGGGTAATGGGTATGCCCCTGCAATCTATGTTTCTGCTGCCACCTGCCTCTCTGAAGGATATTGAAAACAAGGCTGCCGGCGTATTACAGTACGATGATATGAACCTGGCCAACAGAACAGAATACAAATTACTGAAGAAGCAGGAAGAGTTACAGTTGTTTCAGAAGAAAGCTTATCTCGCAGAATACTATCCATCACTGTCATTATTTGGAAGATATTCCTACAACGGGATGAGTCAGCAATTCGCCTTTTCGAAAGATCCATCTAATTCTACCAGTTGGTTTGGTGCCGCCGCTATCGGTGTGTCATTGAAGATTCCCATCTTCGATGGTTTTGGCCGCCGCTCTAAAGTAAACCAGCAAAATGTTACCCTGCGTCAGCTGGGCAAACAACTGGAAGACACGGAACTGTCGCTCAATACAGATTATGAAAATGCCAAACTGATGGTGCGTAGTAATTTATCTACCATCAGCACTCAAAAGGAAAATATGGACCTGGCCAACGAAGTATATTATTCTACGCAGAATAACTACAAACTCGGTCTGGCTGGTTTAACGGATCTGCTGAATGCAGAAACTTCCCTGGCAGATGCACAGAACAGCTACAACGAGGCCCTGCTGCAGTATAAACTGGCAGAGCTGGAAATCATAAAAAGCAAAGGAAGTTTAAAAGACCTCCTCAACTAAACGTATAAACGAAAATAACGATAGACAATCAAACTATTTGCAGATGAAAAAGTTTATAATCTGGGGCGTAGTGACAATAGGTGCAGTGGTACTGATCATGTGGAAGCTCAACGCTAATAAAAAAGCCAATGAGGCCAAAACTGAATTCGTAAAACAAAGTAATATTGGCGATATCCCTGTGCTGGTGCAGAAAGTAACCCGCAACGATTTCTCACAGGGCTTCCTGGCCAATGGAAACTTTGCACCTGTTCGTGAGCTGTCTTACCTGGCAGAAACAGCCGGCCGCATTACCAAATTACTGGTAGATGAAGGTAGTGTAGTAAGACAGGGACAACCTATTGCTTATATAGATGCACAGATCGTAAGCACAGATCTCGAATCTGCGAAAGCTAACCTCAACCAGTTGAAAGTAGATAAAGAAAGATATGAAAGCGCCTTCCAGACAGGTGGCGTTACACAAAAACAAATGGACGATGCCCGCCTGCAGTACGACATCGCTAAAACACGCTATGAGGCTGCAAGCCGCCGCGTGAGCGATACGTATGTGAAGGCACCTATCTCCGGTATCATCAACAAAAAATACATTGAACAAGGTGCTTACCTTTCTGTTGGCAACAAAATGTTCGACATCGTAGATGTATCCCGGCTGAAACTCGCGGTATCTGTTCCGGAAGGTCAGGTGGTAACACTCAAAACCGGTCAGAAAGTAGCTGTTACCAGCAACGTTTTCCCGGAAACAAAGTATGAAGGTACCATCACCTTTATCGCTGCCAAAGGCGACAACTCCCTGAACTACCCCGTGGAAATGGAAGTAAGCAATGTACAGGGCAAAGATCTGAAAGCAGGCATGTACGGTACTGCACACTTCGTAGATCCTAAAGCGGATAAAACTATTTTCATTGCACGCACTGCTTTTGTTGGTGGCGTAAACAGCAACGAAATATATATCATGGACGGTAATGTGGCCAAGAAACGTAAAGTGGTTGCCGGTCGTATTATCGGTGACCAGGTAGAAATACGGGAAGGGCTAAACGAAGGTGATACCGTTATCACCAGTGGTCAGATTAACCTGACAGAAGGTGCTACGGTAGCGGTTCAAGCCGCCACGAAGTAAGCGAGGAAAATGTATCTGGTGTTTGAACAAATTTTTGCAACATGAAGATTACTGAAGTATCGATTAAGCGACCTACGATTGTGGTGGTGGTATTTACCATCCTCACACTGTTGGGGGTGATGAGTTATAAATCGTTGAACTATGAGCTGTTGCCTAAGTTCAGCTCCCCTATCGTAACGATAGCTACTATTTACCCGGGAGCGTCTCCCAACGAGGTAGAGAGCAGTGTTACCAAGAAGATTGAAGATGCGATTGCATCCATGGAAAAGATCAAAAAGATCACTTCCAAATCCTCTGAAAGCTTGTCTGTTATTACCGTTGAGTTGAATAACGATGCCAATGTGGATATTGCATTACAGGATGCGCAACGTAAGGTAAATGCTATCCTGGCGGACTTGCCAGGCGATGCGAAACCTCCTTCCCTCAACAAATTCTCACTGGATGATTTACCTATCATGACGCTGTCTGCCACCGCTAAAATGGACGACAAGCAGTTTTATGACCTGGTAGATAAGAAACTGCAACCTTTATTATCCCGGTTGCCGGGTGTGGCCCAGGTATCGCTGATTGGCGGCCAGGAGCGGGAAATACAGGTGAATGTGGATCCGAAGAAAATGCAGGCATTTAATTTATCTATTCTGCAGCTGCGTCAGCTGATCACCAATGCCAACCTGGACTTCCCAACCGGTAAAGTGAAAACTGCCAATGAGCAGATCCTGATCCGTTTGGCGGGTAAATATAAAAACGTAGATCAGCTCCGCAACCTGGTGTTGAAAACAACAGAAAATGGCACACAGGTGCGTTTGACAGATGTAGCTGATGTACAGGATGCCCAGAAAGATGCGGATCGTATTGCCCGTGTAGATGGCGTGAGTTCCATTGCACTGCAGGTGCAGAAACAAACGGATGCCAACGCGGTAACAGTGAGTGAGGAAATGAAGAAGACGATCGCTCAGATAGAAAAAGACTATGCTGCTAATGATCTGAAGATGCTGGTGGCAAATGATTCCTCCGACTTTACGCTGGAATCAGCCGACTCCGTAATACATGACCTTATCCTGGCGGTAGCGCTGGTGGCAGTGGTAATGCTGTTGTTCCTGCATAGTGTGCGCAGTGCCATCTTCGTAATGATCTCCATTCCGGCTTCCCTGATCGCTACTTTTATTGGTATGAAGCTGATGGGCTTCTCGCTTAACCTCATGTCTTTGCTGGGCTTGTCGCTGGTGGTAGGTATCCTGGTGGATGATGCCATTGTGGTACTGGAAAATATCTATCGCCACATGGAGATGGGTAAAAACCGTGTACGTGCTGCATTTGATGGGGTAAAAGAAATAGGATTCACCGTTACTTCCATTACATTGGTAATTGTGGTGGTGTTCCTGCCGATCTCTTTAACCAATGAGCTGGTATCAAAAATTTTGCGTGAGTTCTGCGTGGTGGTAATGATATCTACCATGTTGAGTTTGCTCTCCTCCTTTATGATTGTACCGTTGTTGTCTTCCCGCTTTGGTAGACTGGAACATATCACTGGGAAAAACTGGTTTGAGAAATTTATCCTCTGGTTTGAAGCGCAGTTGTCGAAGTTCACCAGCTGGATGACTGATATCCTGCGCTGGGCGCTGGCGCATAAGGCCATTACCCTGATAGTGGCGGTAGGCTTATTGTTCGCCTCTTTCATGCTATTAGGTAAAGGATATATCGGAGGTGAGTTTATCCCTAAGGGTGACCGCGGGCAATTCATTGTGATGTTGGAAATGCCAAAGGATGCGTCTGTAGATCAAACCAATCTCGCTACCAGGACTGCTGAAAAATATCTCAACAAGAAACCGGAAATCACCCGTTTGATCACTACCGTTGGTCAAACCAGTGAAGATGGTTTTGGTAATTCACAGTCTACCGCCTATAAATCAGAGATCACGGTAATGCTGGTAGATCCGGAGAAACGTGCGGATGCTTCAGATATTTATGCGGCAAAGATTAAGAAAGAGCTGAAGAACATCTTACCGGGCGTTAAAGTGAAAACTACGGCAGTGAGTATCATGGGTACAGCGGAGAGAGCGCCGGTAGAGCTGATCGTAATGGGCACGGAACTCGATAGTGTAATGAACTACGCTAAAAGAGCGATGGATACCCTTAAAACCATCAGTGGTGCCACGGAAGTAAAACTGTCTGTAGAAGATGGTAATCCGGAAATCAACGTACAGGTAGATCGTGATAAGATGGCCGCGCTGGGGCTTACCCTGGATGCCGTGGGAGGAACCATGCAAACGGCCTTCAGTGGTACTGCAGATGATTCTAAAGTGAAATTCCGCCAGGGCGATTATGAATACGATATCAACATCCGTTTTGATGATTTCAGCAGAAAGAACCTGGACGATGTATCCAATATACAGTTCATCAATGATAAAGGCCAGCTGATTAAGTTGTCGCAGTTTGCGGCTGTAACAGAAGGCTCCGGCCCGAGCCACCTGGAAAGAAGGGATAAGAACACCTCTGTATCTGTGCAGGCACAGGTAATGGGTCGTCCTTCCGGTACGGTAACGCAGGAGTTTACCGACAAGCTGGCTAAGATGGGTAAACCAACAGGCATCAGTTACCTGTTTGGCGGGGATGCTKAAAACCAGGGGGATTCCTTTGGTACACTGGGCGCGGCGTTGCTGATCTCTATTGTACTGGTATACCTGATCATGGTGGCGCTGTACGACAACTACATTTATCCGTTTGTGGTATTGTTCTCTATCCCGCTGGCGATTATCGGTGCCCTGCTGGCACTGGCATTGACCAACAATACGCTGAACATCTTCACCATATTAGGTATCATCATGTTGATTGGGTTGGTGGCGAAGAACGCGATCATCCTGGTGGACTTTACCAACCAGATGAAGGAGGAAGGCCAAAGCACGTATCAGGCGCTGATACATGCCAATAATGCACGTTTGCGTCCGATCCTGATGACCACTATCGCGATGGTGATCGGTATGTTACCTATTGCATTGGCAACGGGTGGTGTAGGTGCTATCAAAAATGGTTTAGCCTGGGCCATCATCGGTGGTTTGATCAGCTCCATGTTCCTGACCCTCATTGTGGTACCGGTGGTATACATGGTGGTAGATAAGGTGATGGCGAAGTTTGGAATTGGTAAGCTGTCTACCAAACGTTATATCAGACAACGTATGGTGGCTGCTTATGAAGAAGTACCGCTGAGTGATATTCATTCGAATTAAAGATATGTTACTAACAGTGTAACAGTTGTAGGTTTAGGTAATAGCCGGGATAGTCATATCCCGGCTTTCTTTTTTCTTTGATATTAACAAGTAGTTCTTTCCTTTTCACATTCCATCTTTATTTACGGCGTATTACTTTTGTGGATATAAATCATCCTCATGAAAAAATATATCCCCATTTTATCATTATTAGTGCTGCCATTTATTACGCAGGCCCAGCAAACCATAACAGGACTTGCTTTACCTGAAAGCGTAGTAGCTTATAAAGGTGGCTATTTTGTATCAGACATCGGGACCAAACTCGATCCCACCGCCAAAGACGGTGATGGTGCCATCTCCTACGTGAACAGCGCGGGCAAGCTGCAGGAGTTAAAGTATTTTAATGATTCACTGAATGCTCCTAAAGGCCTGGAGATCATTGGCGATGTAATATATGTGGCAGATATTGACCACCTGAAAGGGTATAATATTTCCACCCGCCAAAAAGTATTTGATTTAAATCTGGAAGGAAAAGCGGTACTGCTGAACGATTTGAGCAAGGTGGATGATAGTTTGCTGGTGATAACAGACTCTTTTAAAAGTCATGCATTACTGATAAATGTAAATACCGCTTCCTGGATAATACTAAAGGGAGATATGATGGTGCCCAATGGTATTTTATATAACGCGCAGCGGGACGAAGTATATGTATGCTCCATGGGTGCTGATTTGGATGGTACCGGTAAATTATTTTCAAAGAAGCTGCATGACGACAATGCTGCCTTTGAGCCAATGGAAGGTTCTCCTATAGGGCTTTTTGATGGTATTGTACAGTTAGATGATCACCGTTTGCTGGTATCTGACTGGATCACTATTAAAGATCCGGTGAAAGGCAATTTATACGTGTACGACCTGGATAAAAAACAGTACACAAAAATAGAGACGAAACGCTCTCCTGCAGATATCGCATTGGATGTAAAGAAGCATGATTTGCTGATCCCGCAATTGCTGGATAATAGATTGGAAATTGTATCACTGAAGAAATTAGGGTTGTAAGGCAGGGCGAAGCAGAAAGCTGTGGCCAGCAGCTTTCTGCTTTTTATTATTTTCTGGCCATCAATAACATATGTGATACAGGAAATGGGATAGGTAAGGGTACATCATTATTGCACGGGCGCATCAGTTGTACCTTTCCTTCCAGCCTGTTTTTCACAATCCATTCATTCCGCCAGGTGGAAGATAGATTATCTAATCTTAGTCCTGCTTCCTCCAGCGCTGCTTTCCAGTCGCTGTAATTCCAGAAGCAAAACGTTTCATGCATTTCACTGAGCCAGTTATCGTGGTAATCTTTTTTGAAAAGAAACTCACAGGCATTCTGCATAGATAACTGCGCATAGGTTTTATCTGCGATGGTTACCCATTCATGAGGTAATTGAAATCCTTCGTGATGACGGAAATCTTTTACGAATTGTTTGAAAATAGCCATAGTAGATAGTTTACCCAGCCAGGCTGCCAGCTCATGTGTATTGGCATTTTCAGGTTTAGGCAAATTGTTCTCTCCATCGGTATCGTTGAGCCATAATAAAACCGTTTCTTCTTTATTCTCTGGTCCTACCACGTCTCTGTTAATCCACACACCGCCGGGAACCAGTTCGCTATAACGATTACGAATAAACGCTATTAAATCTTCCCTGCTACCATACGATTCTATTTCATGTGTGAGGGAAGAGGTATGAATGGTATTCATGCTGCCGGCTTCAAATACGAGGCTTGTCACCGCATTTTTTTGTGAGAAGAAAACTGATGGATTGGCGAATTCTCCGTTATGTTTTCGTTGCAGGCAGATATCGTATAAATGCCGGGATACTTCAATGCCGTAGAAGTCGCACTCATGGAGACGATCATCTTCGCAGGCCATTTTAATCCAGGAGCCTACTGCGCAACCGATGTCGCCGATAGTGCCGGGCTGAATGTAAGGTGCCGTTTCGCGGTATTTGTCGGCCGCGATATCGTCCATTTGTTTTACGTACACGTTGTAATCGCGGGTAGCGGTGAGATCGCCGTCTGCGCCAATGATAGGATCTTTCAGGATATGCTGCACCTTCTCCCCTACTCCATACAGCGACCATATTTTAAAAGACGCCGGGTGCATCTGGTCGAGGATAGTTTTGTTTTTGCGCCAGTCGCCGGAGTGTGCCACCAGTTTTACAATATCCCATGGCATGGGTTGTGTAAACTGATTACTGGCAGGGTCCCATTCTGCCGGTAAAACGGTGTAGCCATGATGGAGGTACATTTCCTTCACCGCAGTAGAACAAATAACCAGGGTATTTTCCGGGTTCAGCTGGTGTACTCCTTCGCTGGAATGTCGTATAGTCTTTACCGTATATTCTGTAAAATCGTTGATCACGCCTACGTCATCGATACCATACACAAATGCAGGTACATCCAGCGAGTTGGAGAATTCCTGGATGATCATAGCGCGGAGGTAGAACGGCACCGGGTTCCGCTTGGTACCCAGGTGATTGGCGGAAGTAACAGCGAAGATAACACCGTCTATTTCCTGTGTGGCTAACGGGTTGCCATACACGTCTTTTTCGCCTTCCAGTTTGCATTTGATAAGGCGGTTCAGGTATTTGAACTGAAAATCTGTTAGCAGGTGATGGCGACCAGGTATGAGTAGATACATGTTGTGAAGTTAAGCAATGAGATGAATTATCATAAGTCATATTCGTTAAAAAAAGTATAACAATTTAATATTTTGTCATGATTCCATGTATTGCTGAATGCCTTATAACCTGCTGTGGAAGACCATTTTAGCTAGCATGATTCTTGTCTGGTAACAGATGGTTATGCCTGCATGATGTCATCTTTTTTAACGAGTATTAAAAACGTGTCATATGAAAAAAATAATATTGGTCACCTGCTTAATTATCAGTGGTTTCTTCTACGGAAGCCTGAGTGCGCAGGTGAAATTAAATGTGAATGTAAACATCGGGAGCCAGCCGGTATGGGGACCAGTTGGATATGATTACGCCGAATATTACTACCTGCCTGACGCAGATGCTTACTATTATGTACCCAATCATCAATATATCTATCTGAACGGAGGCCGGTGGGTGTTCGCTTCTGCATTACCAGCCAGGTATCACTACGATCCATACAGGAGTTACAAAGTAGTAGTGAATGAACCGAGACCTTATCTGCATCCGGACATATACAGGAACAAGTATGGTAAATATAAAGGGAATTATAATCAACAGGAGATTATCAGGGATAGCAGAGATGAAAGGTATTATGTAGTAAAGGGCCATCCCATGAACGGAAAGGGTAACCAGAAGAAATACTACGGCGATGATAACAATGGCAAAAAGTATAAAGACAAGGGACATGGGAATAACGGACATGGGAATAATGGTAATGGGCATGGGAACGGCAATGGTAATGGTCATGGCCACAACAAGGACTAATCGTTTTTTTATAAGTGTAAGGTGTCTCATTCCTGGGGCACCTTTTTCATTTGCGGTAAAGTAAAAGACCGCCTCTTATCTGAGGCGGCCAGGAGCTGAGGCAAACTTGTTGGAAGAAATAGGGATGATTTTAGAGAACGGCAGTTTTGCGGACTTCATCGAAAGTATAGCTCTTGATGACCTTACCGTTTTCGAATACCGTTTGCAGCAGGTCGGCGGAGGCGGTAGCTTCTGCTTCGCTGACTGTTTTGAAGGTGTTATTATCTTTTACGAGCCTGAGTTTTCCGGCTTTTGATTTTTTGAAAGAGGTGCGTAAGTGGCCGGTGGCATCTAACTCTACCGGCATCTTTTGTACATTGATGGGTGCTCCGTTTACCACAGCATAAGCGCATTTGAGGGCAAATTCCTGCGTGTCGCGGTTTACGCGTTGGAGCAATGCACCGCCCATACCCAGTACGAGGTTTTCAGCACTGATACCTGCTTGTTTCAAGGCTTCAAATATGCCGGGTATAGAAGAGTAGCTGATGCCATCGCCTTGTATTACCCTTACCTGTGGAGGCAATACTTTAAAACCTTTTTCATTGGTAGTAAAGCCAAACTTATCCATCAGTATGCTGAAGATTTTCAGGAGGGTTTGTACCGGATCTCCGCTATCGGGGCGGATAACAAGGGTACCATCTCTCTTCAGTATTTGTTCTTTTAAAGCAGTCCCCCAGTATTCTTCACATGCCCGGAAAATATTGTAGGAGTCGGATACACAGGCAATGGTGCCGGTGGGATAAGTATCCAGTATATGTTTGAATATTTCCAGTTCTCCTTCTTCTCCTAATAAAGTAACAACTGAGTGTTCGGTGGCAGGAATGGACAGACCGGGTGCAGTGGGGGCATCATAATATCTTTTGGCAAACAGGGATCCGGGGATGGTATCGCTACCAGCGAAGTTAACCAGGTGGGCGCTACCGCCTATACCGGCACTTTCTACAGAGCTGGCGCCGCGGAAGCCAAAGTCGTTGAGTACAAAATCAATTCCGGCGAAAGCTTCCTGGCTGGCGGTTTCGTCATAATATTTCTTTACTACTTTTTTAATTTCGCGGGATACAGATGCTACGGTGCAGGGGTACCATACCTGCATGAGCAGTGTTTCGAGGAAGTTGGTGAGCCAGAAACATTCAGGGTCGGTGTTTTCGATGGTCATCAGCACATTTCGTACAGGCACTACCGTACCTTCTGCTACTGCTTTGATGCGGATAGGAAGTTTACCACCATGTTTGTTAATGATGTATTCAAAGCGGCTGCGGTCAAAAATATCTTTGCGGCCGAAAACCTCTGTGAGCATGGTTTCTGCTTCATCCAGCTTTTCTTTGGTGAATACTTCTCCGGCTAAATATTCTTTCAGAAAGTATTGGAGGCCATAGAAAACGGTTTCATCAAATTTACCACCTCTGCTTTCGAGGTAAGAGTAGATGTATTCGGTGCCGGGAATATATAGTTTGTGGTGGGAGTATTTGTAAGCATCTGCGAGGAGGATTAGGTTTTCCTTTGTCATATCTCAATATTTTAGTCTTAGTAAGAATATTTTTCTATCAGTTTGGCGAGTAAAGGGAGATGTGTATCTGCAATTTCTCCCTGGGTCATTAAATCCGGTATATTCTTTACTGTTACCCATTTTACTTCGGCCAGGTCGTCACCGGCGGCGGGAGTGCCATCCACCAGGTCTGTACTGAACAGGGTGGTAATGATTTTGTTCACTTCAGAGCGATACCGCCAGTCGTTCACCCGCAGGGAGGCGACGTATTCCATGGGGCCAATTTCCAGTTTGCCACATTCTTCCTGTAACTCTCTGGCAGCGGCCATTTCGAAATTATCGTCTGTTGGGTCGGAAAATCCGCCAGGCAATCTCCATGCTTTTTCGTTGGGCTTACGACCTAACAGTAGCTCTTGTTTATTGTTTCTGAACAGTGCAATATCTACGGTTGCGTATACAGAAGGAAACAGGTTATAGGTATTGTATATAATGCCTGCGCGAAATTCTTCTGTGTCAAACACCCTGTCGGATAAGGCTTCCCGCATAGCGGTGGCGTTATAATCTTTCACCGGTGGCAATGCTTCGGTAGTATACTTACCGGTGTAAGTGCCCATGAAGCTATCGCGGCTGCCGTATAGCAAAAAGCTTTCGTGCGGAAAGTTGTTATGCAGCAGTTCATCCAGTTTCTGTGACCATACAGCATCGCTTTTCTGATCGCTCAGTGGTAATACGATGATTTCCGGGAACTGTTGTTTGATCATACGTTCGCGGGTGTAGTAGTCGAGCGGATTTTTGCGGCTGCCTCTTACCGGGCTTACGCCTAGTATGATCAGCACCCGGTTGTGCTTCTGCTTCACTTGCTGAATCAGTGCCAGATGACCTTCGTGTAAGGAAGGTGTCTGGAACCTGGCGATAATAACTCCTGTGGGCTTCGTGTTTTGCATATCCGAGCTATTTTGTGTAATTGTTACACAAATGTATGTAGAGGGTTTGGAATGACAAAATATTTCTTGTAAAAAATACACAAAATAAGGAATCAGTTACCGTAAGATTGAGTGGAATGCAATCTGATGGCAGGCTGAGATAGGATAAATGTAATGAGTTAGCGCGAAAGTTGTACACTTGTTGGATTAAAAAGAGTGTCTCATTTATGAGACATGTGTCTTATCTTTGAGCGATGGAAGAAACAGCCCAAAGAGTTATTGATGCTGCCATTTATGTATTCAATGATAATCTTTCCGCCACTTTAGACGCTGTTGCAGATAAAGCCGGCGTAACCCGGAGAACATTGAACAGGTATTTTAGGGAACGTGCGCAGCTGATAGAAAGCTGTAAAACCGAGATGCTTCAGACTTGTGAGCAGGCAATGAATACTGCTTTTAATAGCACTACTGATCCTTTAACGCAACTGGAAATGATGCTTTATGCGGGAATTGATTGCGGATATAAGTATGCATTTCTGAATAAACTGAAACAGCAAAACATACCTCCACAGGAAGAAGTCTGTAATGACCAGATGGATAATGTAAAGCAGAAATGGTTTTCACTGGTAGCTGGCTTACAAAAGAATGGTATAATAGATAGCCAGCTTACGCTGTGGTGGATCTTTGTTCTCTTCGGCGGTATGATCAATACCACCATAGATGCGTTACGATCCGGTAACGTTGCGCAAAATGATATTAAGAAATTCGCCTGGTTTTCTTTTAGCAGGAGTGTCGGCATAACGTTTTAAAAATGGAATAGCATGATTGATTTTTTAAAGCCTGCCATATGACGGAATTCTGGGAGTCAAGTTTTATAGAAAAGCAATTGATGTGGGGGGCGGAGCCGGCAGATTCCGCTATCCAGGCAAAGGATTTTTTTATAGCCAGCAACGTTCACGATATACTGCTGCCTGGATTTGGATACGGCAGAAATGCCAAGATCTTTCATGATAATGGTATTACCGTTACCGGCATTGAGATCTCCAAAACAGCCATAGATCTGGCAAAAGCCCTGGGAGCTGATGACATGACTGTTTATAACGGTTCCGTGTCGGACATGCCTTTTGACAACAAATTGTATGACGGAATATTTTGCTTTGCGCTGATCCATTTATTGAATAACCGGGAAAGAAAAAAGTTCATCAGGGATTGTTATGATCAGCTGAAATCCGGTGGGTATATGATTTTCGTGACGATCTCAAAAAGGGCGCCTATGTACGGGAAAGGCCGGAAACTGAGTAAAGAGCGGTTCGAAGCGAGGAAAGGCGTACAACTGTTTTTCTATGATGCGGATTCGATACAGCGGGAGTTTGGAAAGTATGGGTTGATAGCGTTTTCAGAAATGGAGGAGCCTAATAAGCAGACGGAGAATGGGGCATCATTGAGTTTTATAGTTATAAAATGTAAGAAGGAATAATAAGGCAGATCGATGGGCGGCCGGATATGTTTCCGGCCCTTTCACAGCATGCTCCTATCCTCCGAAATTATATCTCAAACGTCATCCCTTCTTTTTTCAGTTTAAAATACCGGTCCTCATCAAAGCTGAACAGATTGGCGGGTCTCCCCTGCGACACCTGTTTTTGCTTTTCATTATGTGAAATCAGTATGCCCAGGTGATTAATCTTCTTTTGAAAATTGCGGCGGTCAATGGGCCGGTCCAGCAAGGTTTCATAGAGTTTTTCCAGATCGGCGATCGGGAATTTTTTATCGAGGAGTTCGAAGCCGATAGGTTCGTAGCGGATTTTGCTGCGCAGGCGTTGTACGGCCACGTTAATAATGGTAGCGTGATCAAAGGCCAGTGCGGGCAGGTCTTTGATGTTAAACCAGTTGGCGTCTTCCGCATCAGAGCTGGCAGCCAGTTTAAAGTTAGTGGGATTTACCAGGCCGAAGTAGGCGATAGACACTACTCTGCCGCGTGGATCACGGCCCGGGAGACCAAAAGTATACAGTTGTTCCAGGTAGTTGATGTTTACGCCGGCTTCTGTGAGCAGTTCACGGGTCACTGCTTCTTCCAGGGCTTCTTCGTCCAGCACAAATCCACCGGGCAGCGCCCAGCTGTGCAGATAGGGCTGTATGGTGCGCTTAATAAGCAGTACCACAATGCCTTCTTTGGGAATATATCCAAATACTACCGCATCCACGGTTAGTCTGATGTTTTGTTTTATCGCCGCCAAACTCTTATCTGATTATTTTACTTGAATGTAATGATCTAACTGGGCAGTGCCTTTATGTAAATTTACGAACAAAGGATTTTTCTGCGGATCAAAAACGATAATAGTGCTTTGTTCCCATATATCCTGAGGGGTGGGTAATTCTATGATCACTTCCTGGCCGTTGGCGCGGTGAAACAGCAGGCTATCTTTTGCGGCGATGTGGCCTTTAAACTGGTGCTGGTCCAGGTAGTCGGTGAGTTGTTTTCTCAGTTGCAGTACGGAATCGTTCAGTGCGCTGGCGGCTGGTTTAAATTCGCGGTACACGTAGGATTTCTCGCTGATCACATCGTAAGCGGATTTGTCTGTAGTGTGCTCGTCATTACGGGAATGGTTACACGCAAACAATGCCACCGTGATAGTAAGGAGTGATAATATTTTATTCATGATCTCAAAGCTTTAATGTTCGTAACAATCGTAGTTGCGTTGGCGGTAAATTTTGCCATCGCGAAATTCGATGATGGTGCAAATGAATGCTTTCATTATTTGTCCCCGGCGGAATTGTCCTGCATCTACTCCTATTTCGCCGGTCCATTTGGCTTCTACCACGAGGGTGTTGCCGGATTCCACTACTTTCAGCACGCTGAAGTGTTGGGATTTTAAAATGATTTTATTGGTGGCCATGCTTTCCAGCATGATCTCAAAATTTCGTTGTTTGATCTCATTCGAGAGCTGATTTGGATATTCAGTCTGAATAATGTTGGGATGAAAAATCCTGGCAAATTCAACGGGGTCTGCTGAAAAGCTCTCCAGCAGCTGGAAATACCGGTATATAAGCGCCAGTTTCTCGTCCATTTAAAGGGATAAATTGATTTATTTACGAATTACGTATTTATGCGAAAATATACATTTCGCACCTATATGTAACTCCCAAATTTTGAAGGGATCGTAATCAGGGGATGCTGCTGAATGCGAGTTTGTCCTTATCGTTTGTTTTATCAATGATATTGTATACCAGCTTCAACACGTTGAGGGTGCCATCGTAATTTATCTTGTTGTCGCTGGTGGCCGTGCTGGTAGAGAAGTAAAGAACGGGTATATTTTTTTTGTAGAAAGATGCATGATCGGAGTTGTAGATACCGCTGGAATCATATACCAGTGGCAGCTCTTTGGTAGTGGCCTGCTGTAGAATTGCAGCCCATCCCGGGGAGGTGCCGGTGCCGCCGATCTGTAAGGCGGTGCCTGGGTTCAGTTGGCCGATACCGTCCATATTAATCATATAGTTTACCTGCGAAAGGTTCACGGTGCTGTGGGCCGCAAAATATTTTGAGCCGGACAGGCCCTGTTCCTTGCCGGAAAAGGCGACAATAATATAGTTGTTGTTATGGAGACGGGAGTTGTTCAGTAAGCGGGCTATTTCCAGCAAAGCCGCTGTTCCGCTGGCATTATCTTCTGCCCTGGACGTGGTTTCCCAACCGCGGTAGTCATAATGTGCGCCAATGATGATGGTTCTGGGGGCTTTGTTGTTAATATAGCCGATCACGTTGGTACCGCTGCGTTTAATAGCTTTAAAGGCAATCTGCATGTTTACCTGGAAGCTGCCGGCATCTTCGGCATTCAGCTTTTTGCTGACATCACTGCTTACCCAAACGGCAGGGATGCCTGTAGGGGCTGGGTGTTGCTCGAGCCATTTCAGCACTTCAGCAATGGTTTCTTTCCCATTATAAAATACCACACCGGAGGCGCCGGATTTTTCGGCGATCTGGGTTTGCTGCAGATATAGCTGCAGCATGCTTTTCTGGCTGTCGGTATCTATTTCCGCCACATTGATGAGCCAGATGTTATCGGGTTCATTTACGCTGGGCATCGCTTCACCTTTGGCTGGTTTCTCCGCGCTGAAGGGTAATGGGAGAAATTGTTTGCCAGCCAGCAACTTATCTTCATTGATGGTCATGTGACAGGTAGCTGCCGGTTCACGGGTTTCTTTTATGGTAAAAGTCTGTAAAAATCCATCTTCTCCCATGGGAGTTAAACCGTTTTGCTGCATCTGTGCGGCGATGTATGCGGCGGCCAGCTGTTCACCGGGAGCCCCGGTACTACGGCCTTCCAGCTTGTCGCTGCTCAGGTAATTAATGTGCAATTGTAGGTTACCTATGGTTTTTCTGTCCTCTTTCTTCTGTGCATGAACGTATATGGTTACAACCACCAATGGTAACAGCCAGGTTATCTTTTTCACAGCAATCTGATTTGGGTGTTGGTGCAAAATTACGGATTACCAGTGTCGAATAGCTAAATTGAGTGAAGTTCTTTTGACGATCCTGTTGTATTCTAACTAATTGTAATGTAATGCTTTCGTCTTAAAACAGTCATTCGCCACTTTCTGTTGGTCGTTCATAATTCTCAAATCGCTATTTTTGCCCCGTTTTAAAAACAAAGTATGAAAAACACGCCTTTTACAGAGAAACACATTGCGCTGGGTGCCAAGATGGCCGCCTTTGCGGGTTACAACATGCCTATTTCCTACACTGGTATTAACGATGAGCATCAGGCGGTGCGTACAAACGCCGGCGTGTTCGATGTAAGCCACATGGGCGAATTTATTTTAAAGGGCGAAAATGCACTGGACCTGATTCAGCGCGTTACCAGCAATGATGCATCCAAGCTCACTGCAGGCAAAGCTCAGTACAGCTGTTTACCCAACAACGACGGTGGTATCGTAGACGATCTGCTGGTTTATTGCATCGAAGAAAATAAAGTATACATGCTGGTGGTAAATGCCAGCAATATTGAAAAAGACTGGAACTGGATCAGCCAGTTCAACACCAACAACGTGGAAATGCACAACATTTCCGACAAAACCTGCCTGCTGGCCATCCAGGGGCCTAATGCTACCAGCATCCTCCAACCGCTCACAGAAGTAGACCTCATCAACATGAAGTACTACACCTTTACAAAAGGCGTGTTTGCAGGGGTACCTAATGTGGTGATCAGTGCTACCGGCTACACCGGTGCAGGTGGGATTGAAATTTATTTTGAAGACGTAGACGGCGCAGCAGACAAGATCTGGGACGCTATTTTCGCAGCAGGTGGCCCTAAAGGACTGAAACCTATTGGTTTGGGCGCCCGCGATACCCTCCGTCTGGAAATGGGTTTCTGCCTGTATGGTAATGATATCGATGATACCACTTCCCCTATGGAAGCTGGTTTGGGCTGGATTACCAAATTCACCAAACCATTTACCTCCAGCGAGTTATTTGCAAAACAGAAAGCAGAAGGTATCACCAAAAAGCTGGTAGGCTTTGAAATGGTGGATAAAGGCATTCCCCGTCACGACTATGAAATTAAAGATGCAGCAGGTAATGTGATTGGCCGCGTAACTTCCGGTACCCAATCCCCTTCCATGCAGAAAGCTATCGGTCTCGGCTATGTGAAAACAGCTTTCGCAGCGCAGGATACCGAAATATTTATTGCCGTTAGGGATAAGGCCCTGAAAGCAAAAGTGGTAAAAGTGCCATTCCTGAGCTAGGAATATGTATGAATAGCCGGTTAAAGTTGTTAATTTCGGTGCCTGGAAAGTTTTCAGTGCACCGGAATTTTTATATTTTATTACCATATCTATGCCTACCATTCACTTAACTACTGTCATCCATGCTCCGCTGGAGAGGGTCTTTGACCTGAGCAGGAGCATTACGCTGCACAAAAAAAGTATGTCGCACCGCCAGGAGGAAGCGATAAAAGGTCGTACCAACGGACTAATATCTTATAACGAAACAGTGACCTGGCGAGCAAAGCATCTGGGCAAAATGAGGGAGCTGACGACTAAGATCACCGCGATGCGCCAGAATGAGTTCTTTACTGATGAAATGACTTCCGGTGACTTTACCCATATGAACCATGAACATCACTTTAAAGAAATCGGCAACGGTACAGTAATGATTGATATCATGGATTTTGGAACGCCCTACGGCTGGTTCGGACGGGTATTTGAACGATTCTATCTGTGTAAATATATGACCAAACTCCTGCAGGAGCGTAACAATGCCATTAAGGGTTATGCAGAGAGTGAAAAGTGGAGAGTAATCCTTGATTAAAGTTAAAAGTAATTGAATGACAGAAAGCAACAAACCCAGCCTGGAAGTATGTTTATCTCCGGCTTTACTACATTTGTTTGATGTAAAAAACAGTATCGTAGTTATTATAGATGTACTACGTGCTACTTCTACCATTTGCACCGCACTATATAATGGTGCCTCCCGGGTAATACCAGTGGCCAGTGTGGAAGAATGTGTGAACATCGGCCGCGCCATTGGCGGCATCACCGCCGGCGAACGCGATGGAAGAATAGCAGAAGGACTGGTACACGGAAATTCTCCTTTTGAGTATCCACGTGAGTTTGTAGAAAATAAAACACTCGTTTTAACCACTACCAACGGTACCAAATTATTGCACATGGCGAAAGATGCCATACAAATCATTACCGGCTCTTTCCCTAATATCAGCGCCGTGTGTGATTACCTCATCGCACAAAATCAAAACGTTATTCTCGGCTGTGCTGCCTGGAAAGACCGTATAAACATGGAAGATACCCTGTTTGCCGGCGCCGTGGTAAGCCGCATTAAAGCACACTTTGATGTAAACTGTGATTCTGCTGTTGCCGCAGAAACGCTTTACGATACCGCCAAAGACGATATTTATACCTTTATGACACAGGCCTCCCATTACAAGCGCTTAGCGAATTATGGGCTGGAAAAAGATATACATTACTGCCTCACCGCAGATGGCGCTAATGTGCTGCCACTGTTTAGGGATGGGGAGTTGATTGCAGGATAATTTTCCTGCATTGGATAAAAGATGAGCGAAGATTAACGATGGGATCTTCGCTCATCTTTTTTAACCCTATCAGGCTGCCACGGACGAAACCTTGCCTTTATTCAGCGCAAAAAACGTGGTCACCAGCAACATCGTCAACGGATAAGATATTTCTGCAAAAGAAGCGCCACTGCTCACTTTAAAGATCGTGGCCACGACCATGGTTAAGAATAGACCGATCGCCAATGGTCTCACAAAAAATCCCGTGATCAATGCAAGGCCACCTAAGAACTCTGCCAGGGTAGCCAGTAAGCCAAATCCAACCGGGAAGAAATCAATTCCCACTGTTTTTAAGGTGCCACCCAGGAAGCCCCACGTACCGGGGCCGCCGGCCAGTTTCATGATACCAAAAATGGTAAATAAAACGCCTATGCCTATACGTAAAATAAGAAACGCCAATTTGTTGTTGTCTTTCATAGCAATTGTAGTTTAAGTAATACCACAAAAGTAGACTACCTCAACACACCAGTCGATGGATAAAAAGTGGTTTGTATTGTACTTTTTTACATTTGCTGTTCCTGTTCCCGGAATTGCTGTGGAGCTATACCCATATTTTTTTTGAAGAAACGATTAAAATAGGCAGGGTCTTCAAAGCCAATCTGATAGCCTATTTCCTTGATACTGAGGGTGTCTGTGAATAACAGTCGCTTGGCTTCCAGCAGCATACGTTCCTTTATAAGAGTGCCGGCGGTTTTGCCGGTGAGTTTTTGTACCAGTGTATTGAGCTGCCGGGGCGTAATATGCAGCCTGGCGGCATAGTCCTGTACTTCATGCAGTTCATGAAAATGCTGATGCAGCAGCTTTTTAAATTCCAGCAACTGTGTTTGTGGGATGCCGGGATGAAGATGTGTTTCCTGCAGGTGTTGTTTCCGGATACGCAGTATTTCCATCAGGATCACGCGGATATAGGAAAACAGGATATCTGCAGCACCATTGCCGGCCTGATCGTATTCCTGCAGGGCCAGCGTCATCAGGGTATGTAAGCGGGTGTATTCGGCTGGTTGCAGCTCAATCACAGGATAGGCTTGCAGATTGTCGAACAGGAAGTGAGCGTATAGCTGGTTGTCGGGGTCATTGCCACTGCTGAAAAACGGCTCGTTAAATTTCAAAGAAAAGCCCCTGCTGCCTTTGGTACGCACCAGTTCATGTACTTGCTCCGGCGATAACATAAATACAGCCGGTCCTTTGAATGGGTAAGGTGTGAAATCTACATGATGTATGCCTTCGCTGTCGTTCAGCAACATAATTTCATAATAGTCATGACGGTGGGGATATTGCCGTTTCATGATCTTTCCTTCATCGTTTATGCCCGCCACCAGCACATCTTTCAGTTGAGTGGGAATGTTGGCGGTAACGCCGTCGGATATACGATGAGATGGAATCTGTTTTCGCTGCATGTCCAAATGTACAAGAGATTGTTAGGTATGTCCATTGAGCCGGCTATCGGGCCGGCGTAGTTTTGTGGGGTAAAAATAATGGAATATGTCAGACGATACATCAAGAAGAAACTGGATCAGGCAAAGTACATTGGCAATGATGGGTTTGCCTGTTTTGTTTAAAAATCCCTATATTTTCAAGCCTAACGATAAAGAAGATACTATGACACACTATTTATGCAGCACCTGCGGGGTGCAATATGAAGCCAGTGCGAAGGCGCCGGAACATTGCCCTATCTGCGAAGACGACCGCCAATACGTAAATCCGGGGGGCCAAAGCTGGACCACCCTGGAGCAGGTGCAGAAAACGCATAAAAATATTATAGAGCTGGTAGCTCCCAATTTATATGCGATCTATTCTACTCCTGATTTTGCTATCGGGCAGCGGGCGCATTTGCTTATTACTCCCGGTGGTAACATCCTGTGGGATTGCATTGCTAACCTGGACGCCTCTACGATAAATATCATACAACAGCTGGGCGGTATCAAGGCGATTGCACTCTCCCACCCGCATTATTTTTCTACGATCGTGGAATGGAGCCATGCTTTTGGCAATATCCCGGTGTATGTACATCAGCTGGATGCGGAGTGGCTACAACGCCGTGATGAGGTGATTAAGTTATGGTCCGGTAATGAACTAACCTTGTGGGATGGTATTAAGCTGATGCTTTGTGGAGGGCATTTTGCCGGTGGTAATGTGCTTTACGCTCCTGCCGGCAAGGGCATGTTGCTCGTGGGTGATGTCATCCAGGTATCCTCCGATAGAAAAACGGTATCTGTGATGTATAGTTATCCAAATAATATCCCGTTATCTGCCCGGGAAATTAATGTATTGCATGCGGCGGTGAAACCCTTAGCATACGATGCCATGTATGGTGCTTTTGGAAAATATATTAAAACAGGTGCATCTGCCGCGGTAGATTTTTCTTTGGAAAGATACCTGAAGCGCATCCGTTAACCTATTAAAAGGTTGATAAACAAGCATCTATATTTGTAAAAAAAGATAGGGAAAAATTCCCGCTACTTCGCCATGGCAACCGGGGTGCGGTTCATGTCTTCCTGATGAGTGGCCTGCGGGTTATTAGAAAATTTCTGCTTACTTTTGTGGATTGCCTTTTTATCAGCTGTTAAGTTTTTTTGATATATCTATTAACCCTTTTGCTGATAATAAAAGTGGGCAACAACGTATAGTATGTCGCTACCCCATTTGCTAAAATATGTTTACAACAACGGCACTGATGAAGTGATCCGCAGGGGGAAGCGTATTTTTTCGGCCGGGGGCGTTGAACTCATCGAGGCAGACCCGGTACTGAAATCAGCTACCTTCCGCGTAAAGAGCGACACACATGCCAATTACTACCGTGTTTCCATCAGCAAGTATGGAGAAACAACAGGTATGTCCATCCGGTGTCAGTGCCCATACAACCTGGGCGACATCTGCCGGCACGAAGCAGCCGCGCTTTTCCAGCTACAGGAAATGCTGGATAAAAATCATTTCGAGAGCTTCGACACACAGTTTGATCAGCAGCACACGCTGATTAAAATGAAGTCTATCGATATCAAATCAATTAAACTCCTGACCTCCGGCGCTATCCTCGCCGAGGCAGAAGAAATTGCCAAAAAGCATCCCGCCAAAATAAAACTGGCCAAAGATGAAAAGGTAGAAGCCCTCCTGAAGCTGGATGGAGAAGAATTTCCGCTGATCATTCAACGGAATGAAGAACGCTTTTATGATACCCACTGCACCTGCGATGAAACAGAACATGCGCTGTGTGTTCATAAAACAGCCCTCTTCCTTCAACTGCTGCAGAAAAATGGTCCGTTTTACTTCGATACCCTCCGTAACTGGGATAAAGAGAAAAACAAACTGTTGTCCTTATATGGCTACTCCCTGTCAGATGACCTGAACGGGAAATTCGCCTTCTCTTATATGGATGGCAAACCATTTCTCCGCGTACTGGATCCTACCATTAAACGCGTAGATGGCGCTGCAGCAGGCAGACAGCCCGTAACGGCTCCCCCGCCACCGGAAGAAACCATTACCATTACACAACGGCTGGCAGCGGTTTTCAATGCCAACGAAACGTTGTATCCTTATTTCAAAATAGACCTGGTCAGCGGCGAAATAAACGATGAGCAAACTGCCTTCGTATCACTCGCCAGCAAACTGGATCTTACCAAATATGTAGACTTTTACCAGTACAAGGAAAAGGACAGGGAACTCATAGCGCCTATACGAAAATTACAAGGCAGTGAAGTGAGCAAATTCCTTAGCAAAAACTCTCCGTTTGCCGGCATCTGGGAAAATATTACGCACGAAAATGCGGAAGAGCTACCCACCGAAACAAAAGAGCTGATGCTGGAATACCTGCATCCTAAACTGGCCAAGCTGTTTCCTCAGCTGGCCGAGCACGGACTGGTATTTGCCCTGCCCAACAGGCAAGCCTTCAAAACAAAAAATTTACAACAGCTGCAAATAGGTGCCGACCGCCTCAAACTGGTGATCAAAACCCATACAGGCGATACGCATGTAGAAGTAAATTGTTACGTAAATATTGAAGGTGAACTGGTGAATGTAGCGGACAACGAATGGGAAAGTCCTTTGATGTTCCTTTACAAACAAGTGATTTATTTGTTTGAAAGTCCACAGGATGCCCTGCACGTGGAACTTTTCAGACAAAGCGGTAAACTGCGCATCGCTAACAAGGAATGGCCGGCTTACCTGAAAGATTACCTGCTGCCTTTAAGTCGTCAGTACGATATCCAGTTCGACAAAGGATTGCTGGCTGAGGTAGATGATATCATGCCTGAATCCCGCGTGTTCCTGAAAGAACTCGGCGAAACATTTATCATACAACCAGGTTTCGCTTACCGCGGCCAGGAAGTGGAATGGAATGATGAGAACAAGATCACTGTGCAGGAAGGCAATAAAGTACTCATCATCCATCGTAATAAAGAGGCGGAAGAAGAGTTTGTAGCCAAACTCCGCACCTTACATACCAACTTCGCTCAACACGATAACCACAACTATTTTTATCTGCGTGCTAAAGAAGCCCTGAAGAACAACTGGTTTTTCCTCTTCTTTGATGCGCTGAAAGAAATGAATGTGCGTGTGTTCGGATTTGATAACCTGCGCAACTTTAAATTCAGTTCGCATAAACCGGTTACCAATTTACAGATCAGCTCGGGCATCGACTGGTTTGACGCACAGATCGAAGTATTATATGGCGATCAGAAAGTAAGTATCAAGGATATTAAAAATGCGCTGGCCAACAAACAGAACTATGTTCAGCTGGCAGATGGCTCCCTGGGCCTGCTGCCGGAAGAATGGCTGCGCAAATATTCCCTGCTCTTTAAAGTCGGGGAAGAAAAAGATAAAGGTCTTAAGCTCAGCAAATACAACTTCAGCGTGATCGATGAACTGTATGAGTTTATAGATGATGAAGCAGTAGTACTGGAGCTGGAACAAAAGCGTCGCAAACTGCTGCAGTTCGATGAGATCCGCAACATTGCACTTCCTGAGAATTTGCAGGCTACCCTGCGGCCTTACCAGGAGAGTGGCTTCCAATGGCTCAACTACCTCGATGACATCAAATGGGGCGGTATTCTCGCCGATGACATGGGGTTGGGTAAAACCATTCAGGCCCTCACCTTCTTACAGTATTACAAAAACAAGAACGGTGGTAAAACAATGGCGTTGATAGTTTGCCCTACCACGCTGATTTACAACTGGGAAAATGAAATAAAGAAATTCACACCGGATATCAGACATCATATCCACCACGGTCCTGCACGACTGAAGTCGTCAGAAGAACTGGTGAAATTTGATGCTATTATTACTACCTACGGCACCTTGCGCAGCGATATTCAGTTGCTCATGAAAGTAGAGTTTGACTATGTGATTCTTGATGAATCACAGGCCATCAAAAATCCGCAATCCAAGGTTACCAAAGCGGCGCAGCTGTTACAAACAAAAAACAGGTTGGCGCTGAGTGGTACGCCTATGCAGAATAATACCTTTGATATCTATGCGCAGATGAACTTCCTGAATCCGGGTATGCTCGGTAGTGTAGACTTTTTCCGCAACGAATTTGCTACGCCCATCGATAAATTCCAGGATGAAGAAAGAAAAGAACACCTGCGTAAACTGATCTATCCGTTTATCCTTCGCCGTACCAAAGAACAGGTGGCGAAAGACCTGCCGGAAAAAATAGAAACGGTGATCTTCTGCGAAATGGATGCGGAACAACGGCATATTTACGATGCTTACCGTAACACTTATCGCTCCAAGATCCTCGGTGTTATTGAAGATCAGGGTATGGAACGTTCACAGCTCACCATCCTGCAAGGTTTGATGAAGCTGCGGCAGATTTGTGACTCCCCTGCTATCCTCAACGATACGGAGCAGTATCCGAATCACTCTGTGAAACTGCATGAACTTACCCGCGAAATATCTGAAAACATCGGCAACCACAAAGTGCTGATCTTCTCTCAATTCCTGGGAATGCTGGGACTGATCCGCGACCGGATGCAGCACCTGAAAATTCCTTACGAATATTTCGATGGCAGCACTTCTACAGTAGATCGTGAAAAAGCCATTCAGAACTTCCAGAACAACGATGAATGCCGCGTATTCCTGATTTCACTAAAAGCCGGTGGTGTGGGCTTGAACCTCACCGCTGCGGACTATGTATACATCGTAGACCCATGGTGGAACCCGGCGGTAGAGCAACAAGCAATTGACCGTACGCACCGTATCGGACAAACGAAAAATATCTTCGCTTACCGCATGATCTGTAAAGACACGGTGGAAGAAAAGATACTGCAGTTGCAGGAACGCAAGAAGTCACTGGTAAAAGAAATTATTTCAGACGACAGTGGTTTTGTGAAGAAGTTGACGAAGGAAGATGTATTGTATTTGTTCAGTTAACGAACAGTAGGTAAATAAGTGAAAAGGGGTGCCTCAGGTACCCCTTTTTTTATGTGTTCAGGTGTCCGGGGAAAATTGTCCATGCGATTGCGTTAATTCTGCATGGTATAGCCGGTTGCTTTGTATCAATTTTGTGCTATCAATAACAACTGCATAAAATCTTCACAAAGTAAAAACTTAAAAACATGGCACGATTAACTGCACTAAATCCTGACACCGCTTCCGGTAAAACCAAAGAACTGTTTAATGCCGTACAAGGCAAACTGGGCGTGGTTCCCAATATGATGCGTACAATGGGTAACTCCCCTGCCCTGCTGAACGGATACCTCCAACTGAGTGGGGCACTCGGTGGTGGAAGTCTTGGTACAAAAACAGGTGAGCTGATCGCACTCGCTGTAGGAGAAAGTAACAGCTGCGAATATTGCCTGTCGGCCCATACCTTTATAGGTACCAACCTGGTAAAAATTGACGCCGGAACTTTGGCTGCATCCAGAGAAGGTAAAGCGGCAGATGCCAGGACACAAGCTATCCTGCAATTTGCTAAAACACTGGTGAGCAAAAATGGTCATGTGAGTAATGAGGATGTTGATGCTGTGAAAGCGGCAGGTTTAACAGAAGGTGAAATTGGAGAAGTGATAGGGCATGTAGGATTAAATATCCTGACCAATTATTTTAATAATACAGCTGAAACGGAAATTGATTTTCCACCGGTAACAGCACATGCTACAATAGTTTAATTTTACGGAAATAAATAAGCAGGTGAAAGTGCACGCACCTGTTTATTATTAAACTGTTATCAGTATTATGGACACAGCTACTGCTTATACACTTACGGATCCGGCTACGGGAAACCTTGCCCTGAAACTATTTTCCTTTGAGAATAACAATCACTTTGACCATGTGCAGCGCAATAATTACTATTCTGTGATCTGGCTGCATCAGGGGAGTGGAACATTGAAATCGGATTTTTCATCTTACAACTTTGATGATAATAACCTGTTGGCATTTGCCCCTTATCAGCCGTTTATGTTCTGTACCACTTCCCGTCTGACCGGGGTGGCATTGCAGTTTCATCCTGATTTTTTCTGTATTCATATGCATCATAAAGAGGTGTCCTGTAATGGGGTATTGTTTAACAACATTTACCAGGCCCCCTATGTGAAGGTAGACAGTAGCGCAGCCGCTACTTTCAATATGATCATTGAGCAGATGAGGATGGAAATGAAGCATAAAGAGCTGGCGCAGTATGATGCGCTCATATCCTATCTTAAGATATTCCTGGTAACGGCTTCGCGGTTAAAGATCCAGCAGCAGGAGGAGTTGAATTTATTGTCGGATAGTCAGTACAAAGAACCCCTTATTTTACAACACCTCAAAGATGCTATTGAAGGTAATTATAAGGTGAAACACAGTGCAGGTGATTATGCGACACTGCTTAATATTTCCACGAAGGCCTTAGGGCGTATTACCAGGACGCATTTCAATAAAACCATTACCCACCTTATTGCAGAACGTATCATTGTAGAAGCCAAACGGGAACTGTATCTGACCAATAAGGCGGTAAAGGAAATTGCTTTCGAACTGGGTTATGACGACGAGTTTTATTTCAGCCGCTTTTTTAAAGCCAATACGGATGTGTCTCCGCAGATGTTTCGTAATACCGTGGGCTTTGGCCGCGCTGCCTCGTTATGACCCTTTTTTATGCACACAAGGAAATGATCAGCTTTGGTAGTCCGATTGCTACAAATATTCCATAGGCGAGATCCAGCCAGAAGAAGGAACCCAATGCACCAAGCAGAATTAATCCTGCTACGGGAACGGCCAGTACTTTAAGCCACAGCGGTGTATCTTTTCCATGCCACAGGGTTTCCCACATGCTTTTTGCATCACCGATGCTGGGAAAAGCGTGCATGGCAATGCTGATGCCAAGGTACAGTAATATATAATCGAACAAAGTACCAGACTGAAATTGTACCACCGGAATAGCGGCAGGGAATGCAATGATGAAGCCTAACAGGGTGTTTACGAAAAACGGCCCTATGCTGATCATCAGCTGATGTACCGGGTTGCGTGGTATTTCATGAATCACGTATCCGGCGGGATTAGCTACCTGGAAATATTTTACTTCAAATATGGCTACGCCAAACAAACGGCAAAAAAGCTGGTGTGCAAGTTCATGTACAATCACACCGGGGAAGGTGATCAGGGCAATGATGATACCAGGTACAAACATAATTTTAGTTTTTTTAGATGTTGGAAGAGGATTATCTGTAACTGATTTTGCCGCTGAAAATATCGGATAGTTCATTGGCAGAACTGTAGTCGCCATCACTATCCGCCAGCGATTTAACTTTTTCGTAAAAACGATCCCGCTCTTTTATGTTGTTATTGAAATGATAGGCTAACGATAGGGTATATATGGAGCTACGCGCTTCCGGTTCCAGTTCATACGCCTGCATTGCTTTGCTCAGGGCTTCTTTGTCCTGTTTTTGTTTCAACATTATCTTTGCGATGCCGGCAAAGGCATAGGATGCTTCTGCATTCTGTAAAAGAATGTCGTTAAATACCTGGATGGCTTTATCATATTGCTTTTCCTCCCGGTAAGTGTTAGATAGCCAGAGCATGGCATAGCGAAAATCGGGAGTATCCCGTACCAGTTTGCTTAGTACGCTGTCGGCTTTAGCGTAATTCCCCTGGTTATAGGCATAACTCCCTAGCATAAATCTGGCGCAGACATCGTTGTAATGTTTACTGCAATATTTATCTAGTGCCTGTTCATATTCAGGAGACTTCTCATCCAGTTTGGATAGAGACGTAGCGAAGCTGGTATCAATGAGTTTGAAGTACTGAAAACCAGCTGTTATACTGTTTACTTTATCCACGAGTTCCTGGTTTTCATTCTTCTTTCCCGACATCTTCTCCAACATACTGTCTACCACCTCCAGATCATCATTGTTAAAACTGGCTATAATGTAATGAGCACCAGCATCGAAATTGTCTGGAAATTGCTGCAACACTTGACCGAGCAATCTTTTTTCGGTGATGTAGTGATGTGTTTTCTCTGCTTTCAAGGCTTTCTGGTAAGTCACCCCTGCTTTAAAATATCGGGGCAAGTTGTACCCTGAAATCAAAATGAGTAATGCTACGCCGGCAGCAGCCCATTTCACGCTGTTAAGTATGGGGTATTGGCTGAACTTTTTTCTGCATTCTCTGCAAAGAGGAGTAGGATATCCCGGTTCAATTTCGGGATTAGTGCAATTATGGCAACCGGTTTTCGGGACCGGCGGCTGTGTTTCTTCATTGATTTCATCCATGGGTAAAATGGCTTTAGGTATCGGGAACGGGTATACTACAATAAGGCCGCAAGGTATTAAAAACACTTTCATTTTTGCATACACCCTACCATTTCTGCATGGTTTTCCGAAGCCTCTGTTCATCTCCTTCTTCCTGAATTGTTTTTTAAAATGTTGATAGTCAAATAAATAGGCCGAAAATAAACCCCGGTCCATTACGCTGGCATTCCAATGGCATTACCCTATTTGTATCAAAACAAATTGATCCAGATGCTACCAGACTCGAAAATCTCTCAGTTAATAGGTTTACAGATCCCGGGATTTACATTTCCCGCTGAGGAACAGGTACCTGCCAAAGGTTCCGTTAGTAAAGTGATTCACACTTTCGCCGATTATACCGGGCGTATGATACGTAGTGAACAATTACACGAGGTGAAACGTTGCTTCACTGTAGCGGGTGTACTGTATCATAATGGAAGTAATGCACTGCGCAACGCTATCGAGAGTGCATTTATGTATACGTTATCTCCGCTGATCTGCGGAAAGCATAAGGAATTACTGCCTTTATCTCTGAAGAACGTAAGGATCCAGCATTTACAAACAATTGCTATATAAAACAACCTTTTATGATGATGACTATTCTCTTGGTATTGGCGGGGTTGGCCTGCTTTGCCTTATTCTTTAAATCGGTAGACTATTTCGAAAAGATCTAACTCAACTATTATGACTGCATTATTTGTTTTATCACTTTTCGTTTTCGGCTACATGATATATGTACTGTTGAAACCTGAAAAATTCTGATTGGAGTAGTATCTCCCACGCCTATACGCAAAGCTTTTTTAACTAACTATAGAAATGACAACAGAACTTTTAGGCGTAATTGCCACCTATGGCATCACGCTGTTGCTAGCCTGGCCGCTGTCCAGGTACATCGTAAAAATATTCCGGGGTGAGCGGACCTGGTCCGATTTTATGTCGCCATTGGAACGCCTTTTCTTCAAAATTTCCGGGATCAATCCGAAAGAAGAGATGGACTGGAAGCAGCACATGAAAGCATTGCTGACAATTAACCTGGTTTGGTTTGTATATGCTTTCTTCGCGCTGTTTTTCCAGGATAAACTGCCGCTGAATCCGGATGGCAACCCGGGACAGTCGGCTGATCTGGCGTTTAATACCGCCATCAGTTTTGTGGTAAACTGTAACCTGCAACACTATTCCGGCGAAACAGGGGTTACCTATTTCACGCAATTATTTGTACTGGCCTTCCTGCAATTTGTAAGTGCCGCTACTGGTATTGCCGCCCTCATAGTAGTGTTTAAGGCGATGAAAGAAAAAACGACTACCAAGCTGGGTAACTTCTGGGATATTTTCCTGAAAACAATTACCCGTATCCTGTTACCTCTCAGCATTGTCATTGCACTCATCTTTATATTTAATGGAATGCCTGCCAGCTTCGCCGGCAAAGATACCATTGTAACCATGCAGGGTGATACCGTGAATGTATCCCGTGGTCCGGTGGCCGGATTTGTGGCTATCAAGCACCTGGGAACCAATGGTGGTGGCTTCTTTGGGGCCAACTCCGCGCACCCGCTGGAAAATCCGAATTACGTTACCTGGATGACAGAAATGGTGGCACAGGTAGTGATACCTATTGCGATGGTTTTTGCATTGGGCATGTTTATACAGAAAAGAAAGTTCGCCAATGTCATATTCGGGATCATGACCATTGGGATGATATGTTTACTGATCCCATCGATGCAGCAGGAAATGGCTGGTAACCCGGAAATTGCCAAAATGGGCATACACCAGGTCACGGGGGCCATGGAAGGCAAGGAGGTTCGATTTGGTGCCGCAGCTACCGGGTACTGGAGTACGGTGACCACTATTATATCTACTGGTTCCGTATGTGGCTGGCACGATAGCACCATGCCTATGACCGGTTTGATGCAGTTGCTGGGTATGATGCTGAACTGTCTTTATGGTGGTTGTGGTGTAGGTATCCTGAACTATTACATCTACATTATCATCGCAGTATTTATATCAGGACTCATGGTAGGCCGTACACCGGAATTCATGGGGCATAAACTGGAAGCGAGGGAAGTAAAGATTGCAGCTATCATTACGCTGTTATCACCCTTCCTGATCCTGGCTGGTACAGCGTTATCTGCCTTTATGTTATCGCATCATCCGAATGCGGATTGGGCAGTGAAGCCGTCGGCATGGCTAAACAACCCCAGTTTCCATGGCTTCTCTGAAATGCTGTATGAGTATACTTCTGCCAATGCCAATAACGGTTCTGGTTTTGAGGGTTTGGGAGATGGTAACGTATTCTGGAACGTTTCTACCGGATTTGTACTGATCCTCGGCAGGTTCCTGCCTATTATAGGACCGGTGGCGATTGCAGGTTTGATGGCTTCCAAGAAATATGTGCCTGAATCTGCCGGTACACTGAAAACAGATTCACTCACTTTCGGCGCCATGACATTTGCTGTGATTGTTATTCTCACTGCCTTGTCTTATTTCCCGGCGCTGGCACTGGGTCCTATCGCAGAGTATTTTTCCCTGTAATTTTTTAATGACTGACTACCATGAAGCATGATAATAAATTGTTTCCGAAAGACCTGGTGATGGAGAGCCTGAAGCAGTCCTTCGTGAAGCTGAATCCAAGATTGATGATTAAAAACCCGGTGATGTTCACCGTGGAAATAGGTACCGTTGTAATGCTGATAGTAGCGCTGTATGCGCTGTTTACCGGTGCCAAAGATCAGGGCAGCGCGGCCTATAACGTAGCGATATTTGTAGTGCTTTTCCTCACCGTATTATTTGCCAACTTCGCAGAAGCCATTGCAGAAGCACGTGGTAAAGCACAGGCAGAAAGCTTGCGTAAAACAAGGGAAGAAACACCCGCTAAAAAAGTAGAACTGATCGGTGAAATATTCACCAACGAAATAAAAATCGTTTCTTCTGCTACCCTGCGTAAAGGCGACATCTTCGTATGTGAAGCCGGCGATATTATCCCCGCAGATGGTGAGATCGTACAAGGTCTTGCCAGCATTGACGAATCAGCCATCACTGGTGAAAGTGCACCGGTGATCCGGGAAGCCGGTGGCGATAAGTCCAGCGTAGTAGGCGGTACCAAAGTATTGTCCGACCATATTAAAGTAAGGGTGAGCACCGAACCTGGTGAATCATTCCTGGACAAAATGATTGCCCTCGTAGAAGGCGCCAGCAGGCAGAAAACGCCGAATGAAATTGCGCTCACTATCCTGTTGGCTAGTTTCACGCTGGTGTTTATCATTGTATGCGTAACGCTGAAACCTTTTGCAGACTACGCACAAACGCCTATCACCATTGCCGCATTCATCTCTTTGTTTGTATGTTTAATTCCTACTACGATCGGCGGTTTGTTATCTGCCATCGGTATTGCAGGGATGGATCGTGCACTGCGTGCCAACGTGATCACCAAATCCGGTAAAGCGGTAGAAACCGCCGGTGATATCGATGTGTTGTTATTGGATAAAACCGGTACCATCACCATCGGTAATCGCAAGGCTACTAACTTCTACGCTACCAACGGTATTTCCAGTGAAGAATTCATTCGTCTCTGCGCACTCAGTTCCTTATCTGATGAAACACCGGAAGGTAAGTCCATCGTGGAATTGGCCGGTAAGGACGTAGTAAATAAATTATCTGTCAGCGGCGCCAGCCTGGTGAAATTCACCGCTGAAACCCGCAGCAGTGGTATTGACCTGCCCGATGGTAACCGTATCCGTAAAGGAGCTTATGATGCCATTAAACGACTGGCAGAAAAAGAAGGATTTAGCTTTCCTGCAGAAACCCTGGCGAAAGTAGAAGCCATCTCCAATGATGGTGGTACCCCGCTGGTGGTATCGCTTAACAGTAAAGTACAAGGTGTTATTGAATTACAGGATATCATCAAACCAGGTATCAGCGAACGTTTTGACCGTTTGCGCAGAATGGGTGTGAAAACGGTGATGGTGACAGGTGATAACCCACTCACAGCTAAGTACATTGCTACCAAAGCCGGTGTGGATGATTTCATCGCAGAAGCCAAGCCGGAAGATAAAATGAGTTATATCAGGAAGGAGCAAAATGAAGGTCGCCTTGTAGCCATGATGGGTGATGGTACCAACGATGCTCCTGCCCTGGCACAGGCCGATGTAGGCGTAGCAATGAACAGTGGTACCCAGGCGGCGAAGGAAGCCGGTAACATGGTGGACCTGGATAACGATCCTACCAAGCTGATTGAAATAGTGGAAATCGGTAAACAGTTGCTGATGACACGTGGTACACTCACCACTTTCTCTATTGCCAATGACGTGGCCAAATACTTCGCTATTGTGCCTGCCTTGTTTGTGACGTCTATACCTGCATTACAGGGTATTAATATCATGAAACTGCATAGTCCTGAAACAGCTATTTTAAGTGCGGTTATTTTCAACGCCATCATTATCCCGATGCTGATACCGCTGGCATTACGCGGTGTGGCTTACAAGCCTATCGGCGCCAGTGCCCTGCTCCGCAGGAACCTGCTGATATATGGTGTGGGTGGTATCATTGCGCCTTTCATAGGTATCAAGTTGATTGATATGCTGATTGCGCTTTTCATGTAATTCTAAATGATAAAAATTTAAAGAGATGAAAAAATATCTTTGGCCTTCTGTAAAACTCACTTTATTACTGGTGGTATTGCTGGGCGGAATATATCCTTTGTTCCTGGCTGGTGTAGCCAAAATGGCTCCTGGTAACGGGGATGGTATAAAGGTGGTGCGTAATGGTAAAGTAGTGGGTTATGAAAATATTGCACAGAAATTTTCTGACGATAAATATTTCCAGCCCCGTCCTTCTACTGTAGATTATAATGCTGCCGGTTCCGGTGGTTCCAACAAATCGGCTGGTAATCCTGACTACCTGAAAACGGTGCAGGAAAGAATCGACACCTTTATGGTGCATAATCCGGATGTAAAAAAATCCGATATCCCTGCAGAACTGGTGACTGCTTCTGCGAGCGGTCTTGACCCACACCTTACGCCTGAAGCGGTATACGTACAAATACCACGTGTGGCTAAACACAGAGGTATTGCTGCTGACCGCCTGAAACAACTGGTGGATGCCAACACCAAAGCACCTGTGCTGGGCGTACTGGGACTGTCTACTGTTAATGTGTTAAAATTGAATATCGCGCTTGATGAGTTGAAGTAAATTAAGCGTTGTCCTGTTATTCCTTTCGCCTGTGAATATCCTATGATGAACTATCTTGCCTGGCAATTCGTCGCAGCGGATTGCCAGTGATTACAACACGAACAACCTATATTAAAAGTCAACTTGAAATGAAAAAAATTCTATTACTGGCCGGCGCAATGGCAGCAGCCATTACTATGTTCGCCCAGGAGGCACCAAAGACGGAGAAAGAAAAAGACAAGGGTAAAATCACCTTTTCCGGATATGCAGAAGCATATTACAGCTATGATCTTAATCAGCCGGCAAATCATACCAAGCCCGGCTTCCTGTATAATTTCAATCGCCATAATGAGCTGAATCTGAACCTGGCCATGGTGAAGGCCAACTATACCTCCGATCGTATACGCGCCAACGTAGGCCTGATGGCTGGCACCTATCCGCAATACAACCTGGCAACAGAACCCACTTTGATGCAGTATGTATACGAAGCCAATGTAGGTATTCGTGTAGGTAAAAACGTTTGGATTGATGCGGGGGTAATGCCGGCACATATTGGTTTTGAAAGTGCCATCGGAAAGGATTGCCCTACCCTCACCCGCAGCATACTCGCAGAGAACTCTCCTTATTATGAAACAGGTGCAAAGGTAACCTGGACGCCCAATGACAAATGGTCTTTTGCCGCTATGTACCTTAACGGATGGCAGCGGATCAAGAAAGCAGATGGTAATCAAACGCCTAACTTTGGTACACAGATCACCTTTAAGCCATCGGATAAAATATTGCTCAACTGGAGCACCTATATCGGTAATGATCTCCCGGATAGTGTACGCCAGATGCGCTACTTTAATGATGTTTATGGTACCTTTAGTATTACGGAAAAATTCAGTCTCATTGCAGGATTTGACTTTGGATTACAACAGAAAGCCAAAGGCTCTTCCGATCTGAACAGCTGGTACAGTCCTATTGTAATAGGCAGGTATGCATTTACAGATAAATTCGCCATGGCAGCACGCGTGGAACATTATAACGATCAGCACGGAGTGGTGGTAAACAGCGGTACACCAAATGGTTTTCAGACTACCGGCTACTCTTTGAACGTTGACTTTACCCCGGTAAATAATGTAATGTTCAGATTGGAAGGAAGAACGTTTGATGGGAAAGACAAAACATTTATGAAGGGAACCGAAATGAAAAATACCAGTACATCGATCACTGCATCGCTGGCAGTATGGTTCTAAGCACATAACATGACAGACAAAGAACACTCCGTACAGCATTTTCTTAACCTGGCAAATCGCGCCGGCAGAGGTAAGTTTAAGATATATATCGGCATGAGTGCCGGTGTGGGAAAAACATATCGCATGCTGCAGGAAGCACATGCCATGTTAAGAAATGGGGTGAACATCCAGATAGGTTATATCGAAACGCATGGGCGTGTGGAAACACACGCCCTGCTGGATGGTTTACCCCAGATACCCCGCAGACAGGTATTCTATAAAGGAAAGATGCTGGACGAGATGGATCTCTCCACCATATTATTACTGGCGCCAGACTGGGTGGTAGTAGATGAGCTGGCACATAGTAATATTCCCGGTTCTAAAAATGAAAAGCGCTGGCAGGATGTGGTAGACCTGCTGAATGCCGGTATTAACGTGCTTTCTGCGGTGAATATTCAGCACATCGAAAGCATTAACCAGGAAGTAAAGTCCATTACCGGCGTGGAAGTACAGGAGCGTATTCCCGACCTGGTACTGCAAATGGCAAATGAAGTAGTAAATATTGACCTTACCGCTGATGAGTTAATTACCCGTTTGAAAGAAGGTAAGATCTATGATCGTTCCAAAGTAGAGAGTGCCCTGAGTAATTTCTTCCAGGCAGATAAAATCCTGCAGCTGCGGGAACTGGCGCTGAAAGAAGTGACCACACAGGTAGAAAGGAAGGTAGAGACAGAAATTCCACGTAACCTGCAAATGCGCCATGAAAGCTTCCTGGCGTGTATTTCCACTAATGATGAAGTAGCCCGGAAAGTAATCCGTAAAACAGCCAGACTAGCGGCCTATTATCATGCAGACTGGTTTGTATTGTATGTGCAGGTACCTGGAGAAAGCTCTGATAAAATAGCGCTATCTGCCCAACGTCATCTTATTAATAACCTGAAGCTGGCTACAGAGCTGGGCGCCGAAGTAATACAGGAGCATAATGCCAAAGTTTCAGAAGCTATCATTAACATTGCATTACAGAAACGGGTCACTACCATTTGTATGGGAAAGCCGCATATCAGTCTTTTTCGTATCATTTTGCGTACTAACCTGTTTAACCAGTTATTAAAAACGCTTTCTTCCAACGATATTGACATCATCATATTATCATGAGTAAGTTCAGATTAAAAACAAAGATCACCCTGGGGGTATTGTTCCTCTACATCATGCTGTTGGTGGTGAGCATTCTCGGTTATTACTATCTGAACCGCCTGAACGAAAAAGCAAAATTTATCCTGAAGGATAACTACGAATCGCTGGAATACTCTAAGAATATGCTGGTGGCGCTGGAAGATTTGCCGAAACACCGGGATGCCGCTATGGCGGCGTTTTCTGGTAATCTGAAAAAGCAGCAGGCCAATGTAACAGAACGGGGTGAGAAAGATGCTACTACAGAAGTAACGCGCATTTTTGAGTTGCTGCGTAAAGATACCACCACAGATGTGGGCGCCATAAAAAAAAGTATTTATACCATCATGGACCTTAATATGGCTGCCATTGTTGGTAAGAATGAAAAGGTGAAAAAAACAGCGGACAACGCGCTGATGTATATTGCCATTATCAGTGGCGTTTGCTTTTTACTGGGATTTACTTTTGTGTATAACTTCCCTGGTTATATTGCCAATCCTATTCATGAACTTACAGAAGGAATTAAAGGTATTGCCAATAAACAATATAGTAAACGGCTCTATTTTACCTCCGGTGATGAATTCGGGGATCTGGCTACCGCGTTTAATACCATGGCGCAGCGCCTGGACGACTATGAGCACAGCAATCTTGCACGTATTATGTTTGAGAAACAACGTGCAGAAGCGGTGATAGGCAGTTTGAAAGATGCCACTATTGGCTTTGATGTCAATAACATTATCCTGTTTGCCAACACACAGGCATTGCAATTACTGAGTATGCAGGAAGCAGATGTAATCGGACAACCTGCAGAAATAGTGTCTAAACGTAATGACCTGCTACGTTTCCTGGTGAGTACCCAGGAGAATGCACCACTTAAAATTGTAGTAGATGGCAAAGAGTGTTTCTTTACCAGGGAAACAACAGATATGCAGCATGAAGGAAAGCGTATAGGCTACGTAGTGATACTCCGTAATATTACCTCCTTCAAAGAGCAGGACATTGCCAAAACGCATTTCATTGCCACTATTTCTCATGAGCTGAAAACCCCGCTGGCAGCATCTGATTTCAGTATTAAGCTGTTGGAAGATGAAAGAACAGGTACGCTCAGCGCCGAGCAGAAAGAATTGGTAGACAGTCTGAAACAGGACAACCGGCGCATGATAAAAATAGTGAGTGAGCTGCTGGATTTGTCGCAGGTAGAAAGTGGGAATATACAGTTACAACCGCAGCCGGTAACCGCATTGAACATTGTGCAATACGCCATGGACACAGTACAGAAACAAGCCGCACAGCGGGAAATAGTTATTCGTACAGACGTTCCCGATAGTTTACCCAAGGTATTGGCAGATGTGGAAAAAACAGCCTGGGTACTGGTGAATTTGCTCACCAATGCCATTCGCTATTCCGCTCACGGTGGCGTTATTGACCTGGTAGTGACCAGCACCGGCACCGACATGGTTTCTTTTGTGGTGCAGGATTACGGAAAAGGTATTCCGGTAGCTTTCCGTGGCCGGATCTTTGAACGGTTCTTCCAGGTGCCTGGCATGAAAGGTCATAAAGGCAGCGGGCTTGGCCTGGCTATTTCCAAGGAATTTATTGAAGCACAGGGCGGCATTATCGGGGTAGATAGCGAAGAGGATAAAGGCAGTCGTTTTTATTTTACCTTACCGGAAGCCAGTGTTCAGCATTGATCTATATGTTCTTTAATCAGGTGTGCATGTTTATAATAGATCTGCATGATTTCGGTGAGGCGAGGTAGAATCGTATCCAGGTTTTCTTCGAGGCGGGCATCCCGTTCTATGGTATAAGCTACGTTGGAAGCTTGTTGCAGGCCTGCCACGTTGAGGTTAAATTTCATCTGGTGTGCCAGCATATATAGTGGTTGCCAGTCCTGTTCATCCACCAGGGTATTCATCTCCGAAAACTTTTTAGGAATACTGTCGAGCAGGTCTTCCAGCAGGATTTTCACGTGTTCCTTTTCGCCTGACATCATCTTATACACCGTGGAAAAATTCAGGGGATTGGGAGGTGTTGTTTCTGTTGCGGCTTTCGATGGTATTTCCGGAACCCGCTCTCCCAGCCCTTTCAGAATTTTGTGAAAAAGATCTTCTCTTTCAAATGGTTTGGATATATAATCGTTCATTCCTGCCTCTAAGCAACGTTCCTTTTCTCCTTTCAGGGCAGAAGCAGTCATGGCAATGATATAGGTTTGAATGCCTTTCTGGCGTATGGCCTGCGTGGTTTGGTATCCGTCCATACCGGGCATTTGAATATCCATGATGATGCAATCGTAGGATTTATAATCCACCATTTCCAGGCCTCCTTTGCCACTGTTCACCACATCTGTTCTGGCGCCGGCGTTGCGTAGGGTGTGAAATACCACCTGTTGATTAATTTCATTATCCTCTATCACGAGTATCGTTTTTCCCTGAAGTGGTTTATCGATATGAATGAGGTTTCCCTTCTCATCCTTATTGATGATTTCGCCTTTATTCCTGGTAAAGGGGAGTTCAAAATAAAAGCAGGCGCCTTCATCCAGCTGGCTATCCACGTGAATAGATCCATGTTGTAGCTCTATCAGCTCTTTGCTGATGGCGAGTCCCAGGCCGGTGCCGCCAAATTTTCGTGCGTTGTCAGTATGTGTTTGTGAGAAACTTTTGAAGATAAGATCATGTTGTTCCGGGGCTATGCCAATACCGGTATCTTTTATTTCAAAGCCCAGTTTAAGGGTAGCTGCTGCTTTGTTTTCTTCTACGAGAGATACCTTCATCATTACTTTTCCGTGATGGGTGAACTTGATTGCGTTTTCCACGAGGTTGGTCAATATCTGGTTCAGTCTTATTTCATCGCCCAGCAGGTAAGTGGGAACTGCGCTGTCGATTTCATCGAAGAAGGAAAGTCCTTTTTGCTGGGCCTGTAGTTTCAGCGGGAACAGTGCGTTGTCGATGACCTCGTATACATCAAAGGGTTCATGTTGCAGATGGAGTTTGCCAGCTTTTATTTTGGAGAAATCGAGTATTTCGTTGATGATGACCAGCAGGTGACTGGCGGATGTTTTAATGGCGCCAGTATATTCCAGTTGGGAAGGTGTTAGCTGGTGTTGTTGCATGAGCAGGTTGGTCATACCAATGATCCCGTTCATGGGGGTACGGATTTCGTGGCTCATGTTGGCCAGGAACATTTCCTGTGCATTAATGGCTTCCTGTGCCAGGGCGTTGGCGTTTTCAACGGCTTTGATATAATTGGCTTTTTCTGTGAAGTCCTGTCCGATGCCGCAGATGCCGATCATTTCGCCATTTGCGTTTCGCAGTGGGAATTTGGTGATGAGGAAATGGTATTCTATACCGTTTACTGTGATGATATCTTCTGCTTTCACTCTTGCTTTTGTGGCCAGCACTTCCCTGTCCAGTAGGGCATAACGGGCAACCCAGTCATAGGGTAGTTCTGCATCTGTTTTACCGATGATATCTTTTTTGGCTACGCCCATCATTTCCGTAAAGCGGTTATTGACCAGCAGGTATTTGCCTGGCATATCTTTTATGAACATCATGGAGGGCATATAATCCAGAATGGCGTCCAGTCGTTGTTGCAGGTACATGGCCTGGTCATCGTTTCTTTTTTCCTTGTCTATGTCCCGGACGATGCATTGAAATTCTTTCACTCTGCCATCTTCCCCGTAGATGAGGGCGGCCATTTGTTCTACCCACTTTTTGCTGCCAGACTTGGTGATGATTTCAAATTCCTGGAAGGTATAGTCATCGCCGGTTTTCACCTGGTTCATATAGAATTCTTCCAGCCGGTGGTGGGTGTCTTCATCCAGGAACAGGGAATAATGTTTGCCTGTCAGCTCTGTTGGGGTGTAGCCGGTCATTTCGGCGGCGCGTTTGCTGACAGAGGTAAAGATGCCGTCTACCTGGGATTTGAACAGGATAAGTTCTGTTTCTTCTGCAAGCCGCATAAACGACTGTTCTCTTTTGTACAGGCGGTTGGTTCTTTGTTTCAATTTCAGAAAGAGCCGGTATATGTAGCGGGATTCTCCTAATAGGAGAATAAGCGTAAAGAGGCTGATGGTGATCGTTGTCAGGAAGGAGTACCAGGTGTATAGATTGTCGTTGTCTACCCGGGCAATGAGTTTACGCCGGTTTACCTCGAGATATTCCGTCACCTGCTTCATGAGATTGATCCGTAAGTCGTGTCCTTTTTCCGCCGTAATAAGTTGTTTTGCGAGTGCTGGCTGGGTGGCAGCTGTCGTAAATATTTCGTTGTTGTAGGCGATTTTTTCCAGCATCACGGTTTCCAGGCTGGCCAGTATTTTTTGAGAGGCAGTATCATTTTCCGAATTATTCCTGATGTTTTTCAGCGTGGTTTTCATGCTATCCGGTAATCCGTAGCTGCTGGCAGGCATGATAGTTTTATCCATGATCAGCATATCGCGGATGGCGTTGGTATAGCTATTATCCATCATGGCAATGCTCCTGACCCTGTCGATCATGACATTGGTTTGTACCATCAGTTCAGAAGCGCTTTTACTCCTTTTCTGCACCATCCAGGCATAGTATACAAATCCGGCGAGTGCCATAAACACTACCAGGACAAGTACCAAAACTGTATTTACAATTTTTTTCATGCGTAGTTTTTCAACGACTCATTAAAAGCATTGGCAGGGGTTATGACCTTAATGAAGGATTATTTATTCAAATTAGGATTTTTTGCGGCAATATTGTTGTTCATCTTGTTCAGTATGGATAAGGGCTATCAGGAAAAGATTATAGGGGGCAATATCACTTTTTCTGTAACTTTCGACATGGGAATGTATAATACGGAACATGTTTTTGCAATATTTTAACCAATTGTGTTACAATCATTCCATTATATTTGCCTAATATTCTTTTTCCTAAGTATGTATATTATATGAAGAAAATAATTTTTACCCTTGGTCTGATAGCTGTTTCTATTGGAGTTTTCGCGCAGGATGGTGGCTCACCGATGAATAAAGCGGTTAATAAGGTTACCCATTCCAACGACTTTTTGATGATACAGTTATCTTACGATGGCTGGGCAGGTTCGCCTGATAGTATTAAGACCGGCCTGAACAGGGGTTTTAATGTGGCTTTGATGTATGATTTCCCGTTTAAGAAATCCAAACTAAGCATGGCAGCAGGTTTAGGGATCAGCACGAGCGGTATCTACCTGAAAGATCATAGTATGGATATAACAGGAGAGAAGATTAAAAACCAGGCTTCTTTCCCTAGTTCTACTGCTAAAAAGAATAAAGTAGCCACTACTTACCTGGAAATTCCGATTGAATTACGGTATCGTAGCGTGCCAGACAACGCCAATAAAGGTTTCAAAGCCGCGATAGGTGTGAAAGTGGGCGCCCTGGTGGATGCGCATACTAAAGATAAAATTACAGGCCCTAATGGCAGCAAGCAGATTGAGAAGGAAGCTAACCGCGGATTCTTTAACCCATGGCGCTTTTCAGCAACTGCCCGTGTAGGTTACGGTAACTTCGCCCTGTTTGGCGCCTATTCCCTGAACCCATTGTTGAAAGACAATAGCAGCGGAAACCTGGATATCAGACCTTACTCTATAGGCATCTGTTTAAGCGGATTATAAGCAAAAGCTGTTTATAAGAAGCTAAAGGCATAAAGCAAAAAGCTATTAAAGCGAATGACCAGAGCAAAGAATATAATTCCGCTCTGGTCATTCGCTTTAATAGCTTTTTGCTTTATGCTCCTTTAAATATGGGTTTTCGTTTCTCCAGAAAGGCTAATATCCCTTCCGCATTATCGGCTGAGTTACCGGCTATTTCCTGGCAATAGGCTTCGTAGTCGAGTACAGCGTCCAGGTCTTCTGTCATTCCTTTTGTCAGCATTTTCTTCATCAGCGCAATTGCTTTCGTAGGTGCGGCAGCGTAATAAGCTGCTTCGGCGAGTACAGCGGCATCCAGCTGGGAGGCCGGCACTACTTTGTTGACCAGGCCCATTTGCAATGCTTCCGGGGCTGTAATTTTAGTGGCTTTGGTAGCCAGTTCAAATGCGCGGTGGTAGCCTACTGTGCGTGGCAGAAAATACGAAGAGCCGGAATCCAGTACCAGGGCGATGTTCACAAATATTTCAATCATGGTGGCTTCTTCGCTGGCAATGATCATATCACAGGCCAGTGCGATGGAGCATCCGGCGCCAGCCGCTACCCCATTGAGCCGGCAGATCACCGGTTTGGGCATGTTGCGGATGGCGCGTATAATAGGATTGTAGCGTTTGTGAAGCGATTCACTTAAGTCGCGCTTCCCAGACTCCATAGATGCCTTCAGGTCTTGCCCGCTGCTAAAAGCTTTCCCCGCTCCTGTCAGCACCACCACTCTCACGGAGGAATCCTTTTCTGCCTTTTTTAATGCATCCTGCAGCTCATAGCTGAGCGGATCGTTGAATGCATTGTATACTTCAGGTCTGTTAAGTGTGATGGTAGCAATACCATCCTGGATATCCATTAATAAAGCCGCCATGATAGCTGGATTGTTTTGGTGATTTACAGGGTTTCTTTCAGCCAGTTAAAGAATTCACGTTGCCATGCGATACCGTTTTGTGGTTTCAGTACCCAGTGGTTTTCTTCAGGGAAGTAGAGCAGTTTGCTCTTGATTCCTTTCAGCTGTGCCAGCTGGAAGGCTTGTAAGCCTTGTTCAATAGGCACGCGGAAGTCGATACCACCCTGTATGATGAGGATGGGTGTATTCCATTTGCCGGCATATTCGCTTGGGTTGAACTGTTTGAAGCCGTTGGCATTAGCCGGATCCCAGTAAGCGCCGATGTCCCAGTTGGCAAACCACAGTTCTTCTGTAGTACCATACCAGCTTTTCAGGTCAAAAAGACCATCGTGGGCAATGAAGGATTTGAAACGGTTTTCGTGTACGCCCGCCAGCATGTATACGGAATAGCCGCCGTAGCTGGCACCTACTGCGCCTAAACGGGATTTGTCTACGTAACTTTCTTTACTCACATCATCAATGGCACTCAGGTAGTCTTTAATGGGTTGTCCGCCCCAGTCCTTGCTGATAGACGCATTCCACTCTACCCCATGTCCTGGCATCCCTCTTCTGTTAGGTGCTACCACAATGTAGCCCTGGGAAGCCATCAGCTGGAAGTTCCAGCGATAGGAATAAAACTGGGATACGGGAGACTGTGGGCCGCCMTGGCAATACAGCAGGGTTGGATATTTTTTAGCAGGGTCAAAGTCCGGAGGGAAGATCACCCAGGTGAGCATATCCTTGCCATCCGTGGTTTTTACCCAGCGCTTTTCAATTTTGCACATGCCTATTTTGTCGTAGGCAGCTTTGTTGACGTTGGTAAGCGCCGTCACAGTGCCTTTCTGGAGATCTACCGTGAACAGTTCCGCGGCATGGTTCATATCAGTACGGGATACTACCAGGGTATTACCGCTTTGTGCGAGCATATCATTGATATCAAAATCACCGGTAGTTACCTGACGTATATGCTTTTCCGTTGTTTGGGCGATGTTTTTCTGCAGGGTGATTTCCAGCACCTGTTCCGTACCTTTTATAACGGCCAGGAAATATATTTTTTTACCATCGTTGCTGAAGCGGGTCGCACCGGCAGTGCCATCCCAGCCTTTGGTAAGATTGGTGATAGTGCCGGTAGCACGGTCCATGATGATCACATCATTTTTATCTGCTTCGTAACCATCGCGGGCCATGCTTAACCAGGTAATGTATTTACCATCCTGGCTGAAAGCGGGTGCCACATCGTAGCCCATCATGCCCTGAGAGAGGTTGCGGGTACTTTTGGCATCGAGATTAAATTCGTAGATGTCGGTATTGGTGCTGAGGGCGTAATCTTTCCCGTATTTCTTTTTTGTTACATAGATAATGCTTTTACCGTCCTGGCTCCAGATCATGTCTTCGGGGCCACCGGAGGGCATCTGCGGGCAGTCATACGGTTCATCTGCCATAATATCTACAGGCGTACCTACTTCCCCGTTGTTATACGTAGCATAAAACACATGGGAGAAGTTACCATCTTCCCAGGTATCCCAGTGACGGTAGTTGAGGTTATCATAGATCTGTACGTTGGATTTCGGGAGATCGGGGTAATGATCGGCGCCGGAAATCTTCTTCACTTTCACTTCTTTCGAAAACAGGATATGCTTGCCATCGGGGGAAATACGGATGTTTTGCATGCCGCCTTCCACATTGGTTTTCTGTACCGGATCGGAGCCATCGGCATTCATTTCATACCATTGGCCTTTCAGGGAGAAGCCAATTTTATTACCTGGCAATATGGCTACATCGCCTTCTGCACCTGGTGTTTGGGTGAGTTGCTTTGGTGTGCCGCCTGCGAGCGGAATGGCATAGAGGTTTTTTTCTCCCTTATTCTCGGTCATATTAATCTGGGAAACGCCGTAGATAACGGTTTTGCCGTCAGCACTTACTGCTTCTCCACTCACCCGGCCCAATTGCCATAGCAATTCGGGTGTCATTTTATCCTGGGCTACTGCCATAGTTGATATTAATAGTCCTGTCAGTAAAAATGGTTTATACATGATATAGATGGGTTGTTTTGGATCGGGTAAATGTAGGAAGAAAAGGGGATTTTACGGGGTCCGCTAAATGGCGAGCAAATTCTCTGTAAATTTGCAGCAAATTCAGAAATAACTTGATTGAGAAAAAACAAGTAGTATCAACAGAAGAAAGAGCCGTCATCGTGGGTGTTATCACCAAGGACCAGACAGAGCGCCAGGTAAACGAGTTCCTGGACGAGCTGATGTTCCTGGCAGAAACCGCAGGTGCTCAGGCTGTAAAACGCTTTACCCAGCGACTGGCGCACCCTGACAGGGCCACCTTTGTAGGTAAGGGAAAGTTGGAAGAAATACATCAGTTTGTTGCAGGCAGGAATATTTCACTGGTCATATTTGATGATGAGCTGACCGGCTCTCAGATAGCTAATATCGAAAAAGTGTTGAAGGTAAAGGTGATAGACCGAAGTGATCTTATCCTGGATATTTTTGCCCGCCGCGCCCGCACTGCACAAGCAAGAGTGCAGGTAGAACTGGCACAGTACCAATACATCCTGCCACGCTTACGTGGTATGTGGAGTCACCTGGAAAGACAGGGAGGTGGTATTGGGAGCAGAGGACCTGGGGAAACGGAAATCGAAACAGATCGCCGTATCGTAAAGGATAAAATAGCACTGTTACGCAAAAGACTGGAAGACATCGACCGGCAATCGCTTACCCAGCGTCAGGAACGGGGTGAATTTATTCGTGTAGCGCTGGTAGGTTATACCAACGTAGGTAAAAGCACCATCATGAATTTGCTCAGCAAAAGTGAGGTATTTGCCGAAAACAAACTGTTTGCCACCCTGGACACTACTACCCGTAAGGTGGTTTTTGACCAAACACCTTTCCTGCTCAGCGATACCGTAGGATTTATCCGCAAGCTGCCCCACCACCTGGTAGAGAGCTTCAAATCCACGCTGGACGAGGTGCGCGAAAGCGATATCCTGATCCATGTGGTAGATATTTCCCATCCGCAATACGAAGAGCAGATTGAAGTGGTAAACCGCACCCTGCAGGAGCTGAAAGCCTTCGAGAAGCCCACCATCATGATCTTTAACAAGATGGATCTGTATGAGGCCAACACCTTTGACCAATGGCTGGAACCAGAGGTAAAACAGGATATCCTGAATAACCTGAAGCAACATTGGGAAACAAAGACCCAGGGCAACTGTGTATTCATTTCCGCGCTGGAAAAAAGGAATATTGAAGAGCTGCGCAAAACCATCCTGGATAAGGTATCGCAGCTGTATAAGGAGCGTTTCCCTTATAAAACCGAATTCTTCTACTAATGGCCAAAGAATATTCCTGGTATAAATTAGAAGAAGGCCGGCTACCATTTGCGGAGAAAGAAATCAGTGTGATAGAGGTAAATGGAAAAAAGATTTGCTGTACCCTGCATGAGGGACGGCTTTTCGCCTTTGCCTATAAATGTCCGCATGCCGGTGGCATTATGGCCGATGGGGTGATAGATGCCGCCGGCAACGTGGTTTGCCCGTTGCACCGCTATAAATTCAGTCTTAAAAACGGCTACAATAGCAGTGGAGAAGGCTACTACCTGAAAACCTACCCGATAGAACAGCGTGAAGACGGCCCCTGGCTGGGGATGGAGAAAAGTGGCTGGTTCTGGTAAGCAATTATCTTTCTGTTAAAAGTGATATGTGTGTTTGAAGTAACCGGTATATGCCTGTAACTTTTCGTCATGCTGACAACACCTACAACGCGCAGATTTATACTTACCGAACAACAGGTATGGCTGCTGATAACAGCCATGGTTATATTGTTGCAGTTCAGTGCACTGTTTGTCCCTATCCTGGAGCCTGATGGCGCACTTTATGCCGGTATTGCCAAAACCATGGTACTGAAACATGACTACTGGAATCTCTATGCAGATGGTCATGACTGGCTGGATAAACCCCACTTCCCTTTCTGGATGGCTGCTATCAGCTTTCAGCTCTTCGGCATCCACACCTGGTCTTATAAGCTTCCTGCCATTCTTTTTTTGTTGATGGGCGCCTGGTATACTTACCGGTTTGCGCTGCTGTTATACGATGAAAAGGTGGCCCGCTGGGCAGTTTGCATCCTGCTGACCGCCGAGCACCTGGTGATTTCCAACAACGATGTCCGGGCGGAGCCTTATCTCACCGGGTTGATCATTGCAGCAGTCTATCATTTTTATAAGCGCGGAATCCTCCTGGGAGCCGTTTTTACGGCTTGTGCTATCATGACCAAGGGTTTGTTTGCCCTGGTGCCCGTTTGCGCCGCAATCGGGGGCCAAATGCTGTTTACCCGTAACTGGAAAGAACTATTCCACCTGCGCTGGCTCCTGGCACTGCTGCTCATCGCCGTATTCATCACCCCTGAGCTATACGCCTTATACCGGCAGTTTGACCAGCATCCCGAGAAAACTGTTTTTGGTACCACCGGCGTTTCCGGGCTGCGCTTTTTCTTTTGGGACAGCCAGTTTGGCCGTTTTATGAACACCGGCCCCATCAAAGGCTCCGGCGATCCGTTCTTCTTTTTCCATACCCTGTTATGGGCATTTCTGCCCTGGTCAGTGATGTTATACGCGGCGGTCATCATCTTCATAAAAAATTGGAAACAACAAAAGGAATACTACTGCATATGCGCCGCCCTGGCCACATTTGCCCTGTTTTCCCTCTCCCGCTTCCAGCTGCCCCATTACCTGAATATTATTTTTCCTTTTTTTGCCATCCTCACCGCGCAATACATTTTATCCCTGCACAGTACCAAAGGGCTGAAATTTTTCCGGATTACCCAATACACAATTATCATACTCCTGGCTGTTGGCGTAGTGCTTATTGACCTGCTCTACAAGCCCGCCATGCATTATGCCTGGCTGCTGCTGGCAGCATCTCTTTGCCTGCTATACCTCCTCCTCCACTACTGGCTGGATAAATCCACCAAACAAGCAGTGTTTTATCGTACTATTTCCATCAGCATCCTGCTGAATTTATACCTGAATACAATCTTATATCCTGATATGATGCAATACCAGAGTGGTAGTACCGCTGCCATGTATGCGAATACCTATCTCCCCGGACGTAGTATCAGCTTCTATTATGCTAACTCCTACGCTTTCGATTTTTACCTGCAGGCGCCGGTGTTACGCCCGGATTCCGCTATGCCGGGCGTTGTTTTCACCACGCCAGAGGGAACCGCTGCTTTGCAACAGCAAGGATATAGCTGTACCGTTCTTAAATCATTCCCTCATTTTTATGTGAGTAAACTGGATTTGCCATTTGTCCGAAAGGTGACCCGGGCGGGTGCTTTAGGGGAAAGGCAACTGGTAGCCGTGAAAAAATAATTTTTTATTTTGCCTGAAATGTTGTGTGGTGGCTGAATGTGTTGGATTTGTTTTCTCTTTTTGGTGGTTTTTTTGAAAAAAAACAGAATAAGATTTTGCAAAAATAAAAATTTACCTATTTTTGCAATCCCAAATCGCGTAAACGATGAGGGCTACACTCCTCCTTAGCTCAGTTGGTTAGAGCATCTGACTGTTAATCAGAGGGTCTCTGGTTCAAGTCCAGAAGGGGGAGCAAAAAGCTGAAATTCTTTTTTATAAAGGATTTCAGCTTTTTCACTTAAGATAAGTGAGGGGCGGATTTTCAATGATTTTATTTTTTGAAGAAATAAAAATTTGTTTAGATTTGCCGCCGGAAAATAGTACTACAAAGGGTATTATTATTTTAGATATATTCCTCCTTAGCTCAGTTGGTTAGAGCATCTGACTGTTAATCAGAGGGTCTCTGGTTCAAGTCCAGAAGGGGGAGCAAAAGGTCTGCAGAAATGCAGGCCTTTTTTATTTTGATAGTTTTTCGGATAACGTGATCCAAAAAATAGCTCCCTTTTTTAGTATATTTGGATAGTGCAAACAAATCCTAACATAGCGAAACCTGCATTGTCCCGCAGAGCATTCTGGGATATAGATCTGAAACAACTGGATTTTGATCGGTATCCGGAATTCACTGTTGTGAGAGCAATGGAAAGGGGGACTTCCAATGATATCAGGGAAATTATTCGCTATTATGGTAAGGATAAAGTACAATCTATCCTTACGAATTCAGAACGCCTTTTACCACGAGCACAAGTAATTTCACGCAGACTTTTTCACCTCCACAATAGTGATTATAAATGCTCTACCGGAACACAACGAGCGAGGAACTATTCAATGTTTTAAGTCAGTTAATGAGTTTGCCTGAGTTATCTGATTTCAGATTAGTTTGAGGTACGGCTCTTAGTTTGTTAAGGGGACACCGGGAGTCTGTGGACATTGATATGTTTTGTGATGGTCCTTACGGAGAGATTCCTTTTGATCATATTCTGGAAGTATTGAAATTTCATTTCCCATATGTTGAGGAGACGAATCCGTTTATTGGGCCTACAGGTCAATTAAATAATCGTGGATTCAATCTGTTCATTGGAAAAAACGAAGAAACCTCTATTAAGACAGATTTACTTTATTGGGATGCCCCATATTTGTTTCCTCCATTAATAGAGGATGGTATTCGGTTGGCTACCATTGAAGATATCGCAGCTATGAAACTAGATACTATATCCAGAGGGGGGCGGAAGAAGGATTTTTGGGATTTATCAGAGATTCTGAAGACACATAATTTTTCTGATTTATTAGACATTTATAAGAAAAAGTATCCGTGGTTTGAAGTTGGAGATGTTCTTAAAGGGCTTACCAATTTTAAAATTGCAGATCAGATGCCCGATCCGGTTTGTTATAAAAACAAAGATTGGGAGGCTATTAAGAATGAAATCACCAAGGTGGCAAGTGGAATGGAGAATCAAAAATAGAGAAGAACAAAGAATTCACTAACATGTATATTGAATGACGCGCTAATGCAACCAGGGCATATAATTTTGTTGCGTTCAGAAAGCGAAATAAGTGAACTTGTCAGAGGAGCATCCAATAGTCAATATTCCCATACCAAGTTGTTTGGGATCAAGTTTGAAAACCTGGGGATAGCGCAAATTTTAAGCATAAAGTTTAGTCCATCTATAAAGGAAGCATGCTGCAGATCTAAGCTTACCCGCTGCCCGAAAGCCTGCATCACGGATATTTTTGGAGGAATTTTATCTTCGTTGTCTCCAAATACTCATTTAAGATATAGTGCATTAAGAACACCCATCATCATAGTCAGCATTACCTTTTCATTATGCAGGCCCCGTCTATGCTATGCTTAGCACCCGCTAAGTACCTATAGAAGCAGCGCAGGAGAGGTGGACTTGATGCGGGGGTGACGTTCGGATGTATAACCGGGATGAAATTGAATCAGAAGATGTATGGAGGTCAGAACTGGCCATAGCAGGGCTGCTTCAGTACCAACTGTAGCTGCGGAAAGAAATACACTATTGAAAGAAAGCAGGTATAAAGCGTTTATTTATCAAAATATCTCCGGAGGCAAGGATAGCTTTATTCCAGTTGAATGACAGCTGGATATGCATGTGTATAGGTAAGTTTGGGAAGCAATTTCTTCCGCTTTGGGTAAGTACGTTTATGAGCATATTGGGGTACCTGTGGCGCTGCTACTGCAATGATATCGGCGGCCATATATTGTCTGTTGCCCGATGGGCCGTCTTTGTATATCGCTCTTACCTGAAAAACTATTACCAGTGAACCCTTCCCGGGTACATCGAGTGAAACATTTGTTTCCTGGAAAGTGGTATCCGGATCTATCATTAGCGTAACTGTTTCGCTACCCGTCACGCGACGTGATATAAAGTCAATACGCGTTGCGATCACTTTTACTTCCAGCGCAGCAATACCTTTATATCCGGCAATGGTTTGTGCGGGAATATTTAATATTCCGTTAGAGAGAAGCCGGGGAGCCATCGGAAAAAAACGATCTACTCCGGTATGCTGATTGAAGCGGAAGCCAGTTAGGGACTCGTGATGATCGCCGGCAGCAATGAGCAGTCTGTTGAGCCGATTGATGTGGCCGCCGTCACAATGGATATCCAGGTGGGGGTAGAGCGCATGACGGATAAAAGCGCCTTTCCTGCTGGCGATGCCAAAGCGCCGGGATGCGCGGCGGGTAGCAGCCGTTTGCTGCACGCTTTCAGGCATGCTACGCAGGAAGTAGTTGCCATTGCGCTTATACCCTATGAGATTGCCGAGTTTTCCCGTAAAGGAAATGACAGACATTTGTTTTGCCATGGGAGATTATTTTGATAAGATAAATATAAGATAATTCGGGGAACGTGTTTTCGGGATAGATGGAAGATTAGCTAAAGGGAGTGTATTGGTATTTAGGGAATATCGAAAAAAGACATTCCCCAGGTTGTAAACCTGATCCAATTTTTCTTCATCATATGCTCCACATAAGATGCCGACATGCTCATTTTTCTATTTTATGCTCCTGCCTCTGATTAATTCTAAAGCCTTTTTTAACGCCATATTCGCGGGCACTGCTTCTTCCGGGATTACACCATTCCAATCATTTTCTCCCGATCCAATATCATAATACAGTGCACTGGATATTGTTATATTTAATTGCGTATGTGGTAAGCGTGCGGGTACAATATCTCCATAACTTTTAATCAGGCCACCTGTTTCTTCGCCTATGATCGTTCCTCTTTTATAATATTTAAAGCATTGGGCAAAATCGGCAGCAGATGAATAGGTTTGCAGATTAACCAGCAAGTACACTGCTCCATCAAATCTGAGCGGATTTGTTTTTAAAGGGATGTCTTCATAAACAACCGTATCTATCAGCCCATTGGGTTTAGCTAATAAAATCAACTCCGAACTATCCAAAGTCTTACCTTCTTTGTGTGCTTTTAGCCGCTGTTTTAAAAAACGGCTATTTTTTACAATCACTTTATCGTATTGTTTGAAGGGCTTCTTTAAAATATATTGGAAAAAATCGTCACCAACATCCGAGTCACCTCCACCATTATCAATTAAATTAATCACCAGGTTTCGTATGCCTTTATTTTTAATTACAGTAAAGGCGGAATCAGTAAAGGTGCTATAACCATCCCAATCAAAGTTTTTAAACGCTATGATGGCGGTTTTATCCTCATCTAAAATGGTGAGTGAATAATTAGTTTCTTTTGAAGTGTTTGTTGTGGTTACTTTAGCGGTGGATTCCTTGATTCGTTTATCAATAGCTTTTTGCCTTATTCCCTTTATCAATACTGTTTTTATATCCCCATTACTATTGTATTTTATTTTGTAACTCCCGTTCGCTTTATAGAGTGCTTCTAAATAAAAGTAAAAGCGCGTACTTCCGAATTCAGCTCTGAAGGGGCGGTTTTCACCGGTGTTTAAATTTATAATATCATTTACAATTTTCTGAGCCGAAATATCATTTATACTCACTATTTCAGATTTGGCTGGAAGCTGCGCTTCAAACGTTTCATAAGGACGCTCGCAGATAATAAAGGGTTTGTCAGGAGACAGCTTAAAAGAATAAGGGAGTACTAACGGATTCTGAGCATCGTAGTCTTCAAGTATATGAAAATCAGTATGTCCATCATCTAATTTAGCTAACAACGGCTCTGCCCTTAAATAAAAATCCAATTGGCTCAGATCTTTGTCAAAGCTATTCTTAACCAATTGCACATCTTTGTAAAACGCTGCTTTGGGGTACCGATAGTAAGGATTGGGATGTGTTTCTTCCAAATATTTTACCAGGGTGTCGATATCTTCCCGCATATCATGAGAAGTGTATTTTTTGTATATGCCTTGCCCTGATACAACGTGATAAAATGAAATGCAAATAACTAAAATCAAAAATCGTCTCATTGTTACCGTTTAACTTTCAAACATCATTCATTACATTAACAATAGTTTTCCATGCTGCCTAAAGTAACATTGTTTTATTTTTATAAAAAAATGTTTTGTTTATTATAAAAATTATTTTATTTTCGGAATAACAACGAATGGATTCCTAAATAACCATTTACCCTATTTGTAGTTTTTGTTAACGATTCATATATACTACTAGATCAGCTTAAATTCAAAAAACCAGATTCTGTAATTCTGCGTCGTAAACACGCAATAGCACACCTTTTTCAAGGTTTATTAAACTGTAATTTATCTGTTAACCAGATGTGAAAGAAGGTATTTCTTTTTTCAGGAAACTCTGTGGAAAATTGTGCMCCATAGAATAGCCAACATCTAAAAAATAGCTGTTATGGATACGAACATTTTTACTTTACCTGCTTACCCCTAAGCTGGTAACGGGCATATTATATGCAGCCAGGTCCTTTTCTTTTGATGTAATAACGCGGTTTTGAGGAACAGTTTTTTGTTGGGAAGCGCTTAGGAGTGCTAATGAACAGATTTCTTTTCGCAATCGTAATGGACTTTCTATGGCCTTACTATCAATGGATAGTATCCTTGATAAGGGCTACCTATGTGTCATCGTCCGAGTATTGCGTTGCTGTCACTATGAATAATTAAAAATGCCATGTTGGAAATATTGATGCGATCAGTAATAATATGTTTGGTCTTTATCCTGCCTGTGAAGCTGTCAGCGCAACAATCCGCTGTTGGTAAACTTAAGGGTATAACTTTCATGGTAAAATTGGTAAATGCTTCAGGACAATCAATACCAGATGCTACGCTGTTGCTGTACAGCCAACGAGATACCGCATTGCTAAAAGCAGCGATCAGCGATACTGCTGGGAGCTTTAAGTTTATTGACCTGGAAGAAAATGGGTATCTCTTGAAAGTATCACATCTGGCATATAAAGACACGATGTTGCTCATCAATCATATCACAACAGCGCCTATTCAAATCGTTTTGTATCCCGATAAGGCCCGCAACCTGGAAGGGATTACCATTGCCAGCCGGAAGCCGCTGGTAGAGCGGAAAGTAGACAGGGTCGTGTTCAATGTCGGAAATAGCATATCCCTGACCGGCAGTAATGCGCTGGACGCATTGAAAAAAGCACCGGGTGTAAGAGTGAGCGGAGATAATAGTGTAGATATTATCGGAAAGAGCAGCGTACAGGTGATGATCAACAACAGGTTGATGCAGATACCCGCTTCAGATTTACTCAATATGCTGAAGGGTATGCCAGCAAGCGATCTGGCCAGCATCGAGGTGATTACCAATCCTCCGGCACAATTTGATGCGGCCGGCAATGCAGGACTCATCAACATTATCACAAAGAAGAACAGTACCACCGGTGCGAGTGGAAGCGTTCAGGGAGCCTACAGGCAGGCATTGTTCCCTTCTTATAATGGTGGCGGAACATTCAATTACCTGCGGGATAAATGGTCTGTTATGGCTACGGCAAATGCAGGCAGGCAAATGAATTATGGTGTGAGTGGTAGTGAAATATATTATCCATCGGCACGTTGGCTCGACAACGGAGATTACAGCTCAACAACCCATCAGTTCAGTGGTTCACTGGGAATAGATTATGAACTGAACAGTAAACAGCAACTGGGCGTGAAGTATACTATCACCCGGGGAAAGTCTTCCACCATGTCTGAAACATCAACAAAGATTTTTGGTGTTAAAGAATTGCTGCCGGATTCGTTGATACAAACAAAAAATAACACACCGGCGAATGCGCAAAGCCATGATATCAATCTCTATTTCGAACATAAATTTGATTCGTCTGGGAAGAAACTGACTGCAGCAGTAGACTATTTTTATTACGATAAAAAGCTGGACCAGACATTCGAAAGTTATAACTATTTCTCCGGTGGAGGAAAGACCGGCGATTCTGCTATTGCCAGCAGCCAGGCAGCACAAAAGATACATGTGTACACAGGACAGATAGATGTATTGCTACCCAACAAATGGATAGATATGTCTTTCGGCGGGAAGCTCACATTCATCCGGAATGATAACAACACTGGCTACTATGGCGTATTGGCAGGAAAGGCTTATTACGACTCATCAAGAAGTAATGGCTTCGACTACTCGGAAAAAACACAGGCGATATATTTCAGTGCCAATAAACGCTGGAAGAAATTTGAATGGCAGGCAGGGCTGCGCGGTGAATACACCCAAACGAATGGGTTTTCACGAACCTACTGGCAGTCTGACGATAACAGCTATTTCAGATTATTTCCTACGCTTTACATGTTGTACAAACATAGTGAGGACCACGTATACGCCTTTTCTTATGGTCGCCGTATCAGCCGGCCGGGATATGCAAGACTGAATCCGTTTCGCTGGTACGCAAGTCCATTCAGCTATGTTGAAGGTAACCCATTCCTGCAACCTGCTTATAGCGATAATTTTGAAGCAAGATATGATTACAAAGATCTGCTGTCATCTCAGGTATACCTGAACATCCGCAGTAATGGCTTCGATCAGATCGGAATACCAGACCCGGTTACAAAGATCACTGCTATTATACAACGCAACTTCCTGCGGGGATATAATTATGGTATTATTGAATCCCTGAACCTGACACCGGTAACCTGGCTGGAAAGTTATAATCAGGTACAGGTGTATCATAACCTGACCATATCCTCAGATCCGAATACACAACCCCGGATCAGTGGATGGAGTGCTTACCTGTCAACAGATAATACCATCCAGTGCAACAAGCAAGGCACATTACAGGGCAATATCAGTTGCTGGTATCAATTCCCGGAGGTGGACGGCGTAGACCGGGTAGGATCTTACTATAGCCTGGACCTCGGGGCAAAAGTGATACTGTTCCGTAAACGGTTTACCATAGGTGTACAGGCAACAGATATATTAAAAACAAACAGAGTCGTCATCCATAGCTGGACCAATGGTATGCAGCAGGTATATGATAGTTATCCGGGCAATCGCACGGTAAAACTATCACTGGCTTATAGGTTTGGGAAAAAAGATAAAATGAGCAAACAACATGAAACTAACTCGGAAGAAAAAAGCAGAGCCAACTGATAAATTTTTACAGGTAAATGCAGGTAGTTGACCCTGAGTGGCCATTAAAGGTCGCTATTCCTGTAATGAATCGGGCTATCCCTGATTCTATGCATGACGTTCCATAACTGGCTTAATAACGTAAAACTTCAGCCAAATTTTTATTTCATCGTTTCAAACCTTAAAACAATGGGTAACAAAAATCTGCAGGATTTACTGAAAAAAGTAATGATCGAAGAAAATCAGAAAGAAATCTCTAAGCTGGATGATGCAGCTTCTTACATGATCCGCGGCGGTAAGGAGCTGGATCTGGAAGTTGATGGTTGTTCCAAGATCAAAGGTTGTGTAAAGTCTAAAGGACGTGACCCGGTAAGCAGCCTTTAATCAATTATTCGGGGGGCGCAGTGATTCATTCCTGCCCCCTCGTTTTATCTGTTTCCCTACACTTAAAATCTTTTGTTATGGGCAATTATAAAATGTCATTTTACCTGGTACGGTCCCGCGTTCTCGATGATACCAATCTCCATCCGCAGCAGGTGATATTCGCTACCCGGACTGGCAGCATCATGGTGATCCGCAGCGAATACCTGGAATATATGGAACAAAAATTATTCGGGAAAATACCAGCAGATATATTCAGCGATCTTGTTGCAATAGAAGCGGTGGTACCGGAAGAGCAGGATGAATTATCCTATGTGTTGCAGGATAATCAGGAGGAAGTAGACAGAGATGAAGTGCTGGACATTGTAATACAACCGGGAGCATCCTGCCAGCTGGGTTGCCACTATTGTGGTCAGGAACATAGTAACCACTATATGAGTAAACCACTTCAGCAGAAAATGATTGACCGCATCATTGGTAAACTGAAAGCAACCAATATGAAGGAGCTGGCCATTACGTGGTATGGTGCTGAGCCTTTAATGGCTGTCAGACAAATACGCGAAATGAGTGTGCCCCTCCTGGAACAAACCGCTGCAATGGGCATCCGGTATTCCGCCAGTATGGTAACCAACGGCCTTAGTCTCAAAGAAAATATTTTCAGGGAAATGGTAGATCAATGGAAGATCACCAACTTTCAGATCACCCTCGATGGCATAGCCGAATATCACGACAAGAATCGCTACACCAAACAAAATAAACCAACATTCGATATCATTTTTAATAATATTTTGAGCATCGTTAACTCACCTGCCTATTTGCCAGGCCGCGGCAGGATTATGATTCGCTGTAACGTAGATAAGAACAACGAACCAGGTTTGGATGAATTCATTGCCTTGCTGGCATCCCATCATCTGCAGGATAAAGTAGGCTTTTATGTAATTCCTGTGCATAACTGGGGCGATAATCATGCGGGCGATGAAATAGGCGTTGATAAAAGTGGATTCGCCATGGCAGAAATAGACTGGCTGCTCCGGCTCATGCAATATGGTTTTATGGTAGATATATTGCCCCTCAGGTCAAAGATTGTTTGCAGCGCTGTGAAAAAAGGATCAGAAGTATATGATGCTTTTGGTACTGTTTCCACCTGCTGGGAAGTACCTTATACCCCTTTATATACAGGTACTGCTTATGAAATAGGTCATCTCAACCTGCCTTTTACAGAAGATGTAAGTAAAACACCTATGAGGGCCTGGAATACTGAACTGAAAGAAGGAAAGACCTGGTGCGCAAAATGTAACCTGTTGCCTGTTTGCGGCGGTAGTTGTCCTATTCATTGGGAACATGGTATCCCTGCATGCCCTTCGTTCAAATTCAATATCGAAGATCGTTTGGTACTGGCATACCTGGCAGATCGCAAAGAAAAAAAGAAACAGGTTTCCCAACAAGCGGAAAATTAGATACATGTTCCATAGGAAGAAAATAGCATTTCAACGTCAACACGATGCAATGGACTGTGGATCCACGTGCCTTGTCATGATAGCCAAACATTATGGAAGAACATATTCGTTGGAATACCTGCGGAAGCTGTCGTATATAGGGAAGGAGGGCGTGAACCTGCTTAATTTAAGTCATGCAGCGGAGAAGATCGGATTCAGAACCTTCCGGGCTAAGCTCAGTGCACACTCATTGGCCGATGATTGCCCGCTGCCTTGTATCCTGCACTGGAACCAGAACCATTTCGTTGTGTTGTATGAAATCAAACGTTCCCTGTTCAACCGCAACCGGCTCAAATACAGGATCGCCGATCCTGCGCATGGAGTGGTTACTGTAGAGGAAAGCACCTTCCTCCATTGCTGGGCAAGCACCGCTGATGAGAAAGGAATGGCCTTGCTGTTGGAACCTACACCGGAACTTTACCGGCAACAGGAAATAAAGCCGGAACCGGGATTTTCTTTCATATTTAAGTACCTCACACCACACCGGCGCTATATTACCCAGCTAGTCATCGGAATGCTGGCTGCCAGCCTGATATCACTGGCATTTCCCTTTCTCACACAACTATTAATAGACTATGGTGTACAGGCAAACAACCTGCATCTCATCTACCTGGTCCTGATCTCACAGCTGTTCCTGTTTACCGGCAGCATGGCGATCGATATCCTGCAAAGCTGGCTACTACTGCATGTAAATGTGCGCATCAACCTTAATATCATATCAGATTTCCTTATTAAACTGATGCGTTTACCTATCAAATATTTTGATACCAAAGCCATAGGAGATATACTCCAGCGTATCAATGATCATCATCGCATAGAAACATTCCTCACAGGTGTTACGTTGACCACCTTATTTTCTTTTATAAATATTATCGTCTTTTCGGTTGTACTGGCTTATTATAGCCTGTTTATCCTCGCGCTTTTTTTTACTTTCAGTATGTTGGGTGTGATATGGATTTTCCTGTTTCAGAAGAAACGGAAACAACTGGATTATAAGCGGTTTGCAAGCAATAAAGAAAACCAGGACCGGCTGGTGGAGCTGATCACCGGTATGCAGGAGATCAAATTGTATGGCAGCGAAAAAACCAAACGATGGGCATGGGAACAACTACAGGTAAAACTATTCAGATTAAACATCAGCAGTCTCGCATTAGAACAATATCAGAAGGCTGGTTACATCTTTTTAAACCAACTAAAAAATATCCTGATCTCTTTTGTGGCTGCCAGGGCTGTTATGCAGGAAGAACTATCCCTCGGCGTATTGTTGAGCATATCTTATATCATCGGGCAAACCAATGGCCCATTGGAACAACTGGTAGCCTTCGTGCAGGCAGCGCAAGATGCCAGGATCAGTATAGACCGTATGAACGAGATCCACTCCAAAGAAGAGGAAGAAGAGAAAGCTCTTGCGGCTATGGACCCATCGGATCTTACGCCGGCATTATCGCTGGATAATAAAGGGGCATTAACAACATCGGCCGGACCGAAAGACCAGCAAGACATTATCCTGGAAAATATATCGTTTCAATACGAAGGGCCATATTCACCTTATGTATTGAAAGATCTTTCCCTGCGTATTCCGCAGGGAAAGATCACCGCCATCGTTGGTGACAGCGGCAGTGGAAAAACTACCCTGATGAAACTATTACTGGGGTATTACCTGCCGTCAAAAGGACGTATCATGATTGGTGATCATCCCTTACAAATGATCTCACCAAAATACTGGAGAGCATGCTGTGGTACTGTTATGCAGGATGGATATATCTTTTCAGATACCATCGCCAACAATATAGCATTGGATGGCGAAGAGATAGATCATACCAGGATGCAACTGGCAGTGGAGACCGCCAACATCCGCACGTTTATTGAAAGCAGACCTATGGGATATACCACCCGGATTGGCAACAACGGCACTGGTATCAGTGGTGGACAGCGTCAACGCATATTCATTGCCAGGGCAGTATACAAAGATCCGCACTACCTGTTTATGGATGAAGCAACCAGCAGCCTGGATGCGAACAACGAACGGCTGATCATGAATAATCTTGATGCCTTCTTCGGAGGCAAGACGGTAGTGATCATTGCACACCGGCTCAGCACCGTGAAAAATGCTGACCAGATCATCGTATTACATAATGGCGCCATCGCTGAACAGGGCAATCATCAAACACTTACACAACAACGGGGATATTATTATGAGCTGGTGAAAAACCAGCTGGAACTGGGAAACTAAAACAATCATGCCAGACCATCATCATCAAAATATGTATGAGCTGCGCAGCAGCGCAGTGCAGGAGGTGCTCAGAAAGCCACCGGCCCACCTGATCATATGGGCCAATGTAGTGATCCTGGTGATTATAGTAATAGCCTTTATATTATTATCTGTCATTACCATTCCAACAGAGAGTAACAGTACATATCTGCTAAAGGAAACAAAACAGGATACCGGCACCGGCAGCATATTACTGGAGACCTCATTTCCGGTCAAGGAAATAGACAAATTGCACCTGGCAGCAACTGTATACCTGTACCCATCCAGAGATAACATGGGTAGCCATGTTACTGCAGAAGTAGTTTTCACGATCGATTCCGTTTACCGGAGCGCTGATAAAGTTTATTTGCTGGGGAATGTAAAAGACCCATTTATACTCTCCTATCCTTCCGGGAAAATCCGGGTGTCAGGAACTCCGGAAAGTTTACGCCATCGGTTATTTAAAAAGATAAGTTTATGAAAATAGCCTATCTGATTACTGCCTACCGTGATTTTGATCACCTTACGAGACTGATTGACAACATACAGGATGCTGATGTAGAGATATTCATTCATATAGATCGAAAACGCACCTATGAGTTGCCGGATGCGCTGCGCCAACAATCCGGCAGCCGGATACATCTGTTGGAAGACCGCTTCCGGGTTACCTGGGGAGGATTTCACCTCACACTGGCATTCGTGTCATTAATGAACGTATGCCGGCAACAGGGGCACTATGATTTTATATTCCTGATCAGTGGACAGGACTTCCCCATAGTCAGCAACCAGGAGATACAGCGTTTTCTCTCACAACACCGGGGTAAAGAATTCCTGGCCCACCACCGTCTGCCATTCGATGGCTGGTCTCACAGTAATGGCGGTCTGGATCGCTTTCAATATGAATGGCCGATAGATGAAGCCGGTTTTGCAGCGGCCACGAGAATGGCGGAGCAACAACAGGCAGCCGGCGTACGCCGGAAATTTCCTTCGCAACTATCTCCTTATGGAGGTAGTTGCTGGTTTACCATCTCTCATGGATTGATGGAGTATGTGTGTGATTATATCGAAACCAACTTTGATTGGATATACGCTTTCTTCCGGACGGTATTATTGGCCGACGAGATATTGCTGCATTCTATCATTATGAATTCTCCCTACAGCCAACAGGTGGTGAACAACGATTTACGCTATATAGACTGGCACTCCGGACCGGATTTTCCTCGTACACTTACGATGGACGATGTTGACAAGATGGAACACTCCGGCTGCCTGTTCGCCCGGAAATTTGACAGCAGCGTGGATGGCGCCATCATTGACCGGTTGGAACAACGCCGCCGGACTCATGTACCGAATAAAATATAATTATGATATACTTATCAGCACAACCGGATACCTTATATATGAAGTGGCAGTTGGAGGTACAACTCTTTAACTTTAAAGAGCTGGGTATCCCCGCCAATCGTATACACGTGCTTATTGGATATGATCCAAAGAAAGGTCTTTTACCAAAATTTGCCGAACTGCTACAGACTCACCGCAACTACGCTACCTTCTTCCTCTATGAAGACCAGCGAACAGATCGCCAGTATTTTCCGACCATACGGCCACATATCATCAAACAACATTTCCTTGCTTTTCCTGAACTGGAAGACTCCTGTGTATTTTATCACGACGCAGATATCATATTCCGTGAGATACCAGATTTCGAAACCTTATGCCATCCGGAAGATAAGTGCTGGTATGTGTCAGATACCCGCTCATATATTAATGCGGAATGGATCAAACAGACAGGGCGCATTGTGTTGCAGGAAATGTGCATGGCCGTAGGCATGGACCAGCGGCAGGTAGAGCAGCACAGCGAACACTCAGGCGGCGCGCAATACCTCATGAAAGGCGCCAACTACCAGTATTGGCATAAGGTGGAAGTGGATTCCCGGAAACTGTATAAACACCTGTCCGAACAGTACGACCGCTATGCTGCTTTGTATGCCGAAAAAACAGGAGAGAAGGTAGATGACTACAAAGGTGTATTACCCTGGTGTACTGATATGTGGACCGTTTTATGGAGTGCTATTGCATTCGGCCACGAAGTAAAGATACATGCAGCGTTGGACTTCTGCTGGCCGGAAGATGAACTTCACCGCTGGGACGAGACCAGAATATTACACAACGCAGGCCTGGATAAGGAACATGCACATGAATACTTCTTCAAGAATGATTTTAAACTATTACCTCCTTATCATGCTTCACTGGACTATGTGCGTAAAGACAAGTGTACATTCCGGTATGTAGAGGCGATCCGGAAAAGTATGGATGCGTTTAAGACCGACCTGTCTGATGTTACCTTCCTGATTCCTGTAAGAATAGATTCGGAAGACCGGCTGGATAATCTCAAAACAATTACTCATTACCTTGATAAACACTTCCGGACAAATATTATCCTCCTGGAGGCCGACAGCGTTTCAAAAATAGATTGTTCATTACTACCGGAAACCGTTCAATACCTTTTTGTGCAGGATGAACAGTTCTGGTTCCATCGCACCAGGTATAACAACGAAATGATACGACACTGTAACACGCCATTTATCGCCTTATATGATACAGATGTGATCATCGATTATACACAGTTGACAGCCGCAGTAACACTACTGAGGAATGGGGAGTACCATATCGTATCTCCTTATGACGGTGCTTTTGTGTCAGTATCAGAGATGGAGCAGAAAAAACTATTTATGAAGCAGCTGGATATCAGGATATTGAATAACGAATCCGTACCTCGCCGGATCAAGTTCTACAAGTCCTGGGGCGGTGCCATCATTATCAGTAAACAAGCATTTGTGGAATGTGGTATGGAGAATGAAGCATTTTATAAATGGGGACCGGAAGATATGGAACGAATCAGACGCATGGAAATCCTTGGCTATCGCTTTAGCCGTATAAAAGGCCCGTTATTCCATATTGACCACGTGGTTATGCACAACTCTGAATATTCCTCCTATGATGACTACTATGAATTGATGCAACTACAGCTGAAAATCATCAGTATGGACAAAGAACAGCTGCAAGAGCATATCAGCAGCTGGAGTTGATAACGATTAGTCAGGAAGATGAATTCAACAATTATGAAAGAAAAATATACCAACACCTTACAGCAGATAGCAGACCTGCTGCTGGCGAAACACAAAGTAACGGAGGAAGCAGGCTTGTTATACGGACATGCAGGAATGTCACTGTTCCTTTTTCACTATGCAGCAAAGACGCAGCATGAAACTTATAACGATGCAGCACAACAGCTATTGCTGGAAGCGTACAAAGCGTTGGTGAAAAAAGACAAAGGGGACGTAAAGGACGATATTCCAGGCATCGGATGGTTTTTCCTTTATCTGACACGCCAGGAATTGATCGCGATCGATACCGATGAACTGCTCGAAAGCGTGGATACTTTTATATTCGATGGTATACAACATCGCTTCAGCCCTGTGCTGGGGCCAGGAGGATTGCTGAGTAAGGGTGCTTACCTGGTAGAAAGGTACCAGGTCACAGCTTCGGGGTTTAAAAAGATCATGATTGCAGAAGTAATCGCAGCGGTAGTAGATGAAGTAAAAACAAAATTTCACCAGGGATGGCCGGCACAGATAGGGAGAACATATGATCGCTATTATAGTGAAAATCCACAGATAATATGGCAACATAAGGCCAATAGCATATCTGCTATCTTCTATTTTCTGACTACGCTGGTTCCCTTGCAGATTTACTCCCCCATCGTACATAAACTGATGAAAGAAGCCCGTGAATACCTGTACAACTTATACAAGGAGCGGCCAACGCAGGAACTGACAATAGGGACCTATGCTGCTTTACTGCGCATATATCATGCCCTCCATATTGGCGGTCGTGAATATGTAGCTGACCTGGAAGCCCCGATGGCCGAACATTTGAAACATTTTCCACAGGATATGGCAATTGGCCGGGAACTTAATGGTATACATCAGCCGGTGCTCATATACAAACTACTTAAGCAGCTATCTGTAGCACAACCAKGAGAAAGTACCTGGAAAACACAAGCGCTATTGGTGCAGGAACAGCTGTTACCAGTAATGAACAAGCGGTTGGCAGGCGTGCCTAACCTCGGATTGGCAGAGGGTATTGCCGGGGCAGGAATGGTGTTGCTGGAAGAATGGAGTGAAGAGGTGATCCCCTGGGAAGGAGTGTTGTTGTTACAGGGGAATTGATTGGCAAAAACCGACATTTTCTTTTCAGTATAAAATTCCTGTATCTTTAATAAATCCTCGAAATCAGACATTGCTTCTAAGTTTCCCTGGGAAGTCACAGGTCATTTTTAAAAAATGGTATTGAAGATTAATGATTTCAGGAAAAGCAGCAGATACAGGTATCAAATTTGGTTAACTGTTTCCGCTTCAATTTGGATTTTTGTCGTAATAGATTGTATAAAATGCGTACTATCACAATAGAAGAACATTTTGCCACCCCACTTTTTCTTGCAGGGCCAGGTAACAGTATAAACCAATATCCAGAAATTGCTGAAAAATTGCTCGATCTGGGCGAAAAAAGAATCGCTGAAATGGATAGTGCAGGTATTGATATGCAGGTGCTGTCGATTACTCCGCCGGGTGTAGAGCAAAGTTCAGGTACGGAAGCCATCTCCTTAGCCAAAGAAATCAATGACAAGCTGGCCCTGGCCATAGCTGCCTATCCTGATCGTTTTTCCGGGTTCGCTGCTATTCCAACTTCCGATCCCCAAGCGGCAGTTGCAGAATTAGAACGGGCAGTTGGATCCCTGGGATTTAAAGGGGTTATGATTAACGGCCATGTGAACGGACGTTACCTGGATGACAAATATTTTTGGCCGATATTCGAACGTGTGCAGTCACTTGGCGTACCAATTTACCTGCATCCTACCAAACCGCCCAAAGCCATCAGCGATATCTACTATAGCGGTTTTTCACCTGTCATTGATGAATTTTTTGCAAGTGCTGGTTATGGGTGGCATATTGAAACAGGAATACATGTAATGCGGCTGATCCTGGGTGGGGTGTTTGACCGTTTCCCTGATCTGCAAATAATCATAGGGCATCTGGGTGAGTCATTACCTTTTATGCAGCAGCGGATGAACAGGTTGTTCACAACAGAAAGAACAGGACTGGAACGCTCCATAAGTGCCTATTTAAAAGAGAATATCCATTACACTATCGGTGGCTTTAATTATGAAGCGCCTTTCCGGAATTTATTTATTGAGGTGGGTGCAGAGCGTATCCTGTTTTCCGCCGACTATCCCTGGGCCACTATGGCCAATGCAAAGGATTTTCTAAAGGCGCTTCCAGTCAATGATAGCGAGCGGCAAATGATCGCTTACCAAAATGCGGAAGCGTTATTGAAAATTTAGATCAGTTTTGGCAATTATGTACTGAAAGTCATCAGGAGTTTCAATCTCATTTTCGTGTATGTTGAGTGACTACCTGCCAGCTACTATTCTATTATTAATGTTGTTATTCCATATGGCAACATATTAATTGAATCGCCTACTTTTTCGCCTGGTATTTCGTCTGCAATGCAGGTTCGTATGGACGTTGGCATGAATGAAGGGAAGGTAAGACTCACGTTTTCCGGTTTTTCAGATAAGGATCGAAGTCGGATAATCATAGCGTTGCCATCTGCGGATGTTTTAACAATCGATATAAAAATCTTATCATTATTTATCTTAACGAGGGGCTTGATATCTACCTTTTCTCTAACAGGGGTAGCTATTAGTGGTTGTGATTGTTCGAGTCCAAAACGATTCGCTTTAACAGCGTCATAGGCATGTTGATGCGGTAAAATCCGGTAACGGAAATTCAGTTTTCCTTCCTGAAAAAGGGGGAAATTTGTATGCCAATGATTATTAAGGGCCCATGAATATATCGTGGAACTTAAGGGCAGATGCTGAATCCATTGGGGAGAATGAAAAGCGCCTCCGATAATATTGGCGGTCATATTACCGCTCTCAAAGATAGGGGCGTCCAGTGAACACCAGGTGACTCCCTTATCTTCATTTGATATATCAAGCCAACGTTGAAAAGCCATCCAGTTGCGGTTTGCGGCAGGGAGTTGGTCCGCTTCCATTTCTACTACGCCCCAGGGAATATCCATTTTCGTACGTCCGTCAGGGATATCAAAGGCAAAACCAAAATGGATGCCTTCTTTTTGAGTAGTTGCTATTTTATCTACCAGGTTATTTATTTCAATTTCAGGTTCATCTGCAATAACGCGAACTTCCCGGGTTAATGCATTGCAACCCTCTGCTTTTGATGTTATCAGTATGGATGCTACAAGCGGCCCGTTTTCTTTAATGACTGTTTTTACCATTGTGGGCCCCGAGGCTTTAACGGTATCCTTAGACAAACTATTCGTGGATGCATCATTTGATGCAGCGTACTGTGGTCCGCTGGCTGCTGGTTTCCCGCTTCCAGGAAGATATCGGAAACTGTTTACTTTACTTGCATCATTCCTGCTGACAAATTCGTAACCTGTTTTATCCTTTATACTAGTGATATCTCCGGTTACGGGATCTATCAAAACTTTAAACAAACCATTCTCCAGGGTATTCCCATTGGCCATTTTGGCTTTAGAACTTACCACGGTTTTTGTACTTAATGTATAGTTTTTTGCTCCCAATGCAGGGATATCAGCCGCCATAAACACTAATTCACCTGTGCTTAATCGTTGGGAGAGAACTATTTTATTATTTTCATCCATCACAGAGGATATTCCTTTGCTCTGTTCTGCTGAAAGTGTAATTAACCCGCTTCGCTGCCAGCCGAGGGTATTAAATACCGCAATAGTATTGGATGTTTTCCTTGATAGCGGCTTTAGTGCCTGGGAAAGTAGTTGCATGCTGCTATCTTCGGCGCTCCTGAAGAAGTTTTGCTTTACTTTCCATATTTCATTCTGCATATCAGCCTGGTTGGGGTTCATATAACACCAGGTATGTTCTGAGCCCATCAGTACATTCCGCCATGCTTCATTCAATGCTGTGCGAGGTGCTTTTTCACCACGATGAAGCATAGACCAAAGCATATCGGCTTGAATTAACCGCTCTTTGGATTTACGGTTCATCGCTGTTTCTTTTGCAGCGGAGCCCAGACCATCTGTCCAATATTCAGTAAAATCGCCCCTGTAGGAAGGAATGATAGCGCCATATTTTTTTTCAAACGCAGACATAATATCTGTTGAACCTGAAATGATCAAATGGGGAAAAGCGTATTCTTCATTCCAGCTTTTAACGGCGTCGGGGAGATCGGCATCTATAGGGGTATTATCTGCCATCGCCCATGTCATTGGAAATAAATCATAGGGATAATCTCCATCCCCTTCCAATTCTTTGAGTTTTGACCACAAATAATCATCAATGAAATTTTCACGGGGATGATCCGTTTTAACAATTTGCAATAGCTTGCCAGGATCTTTTTGACCCGCCATTAAAGGCCAGTATTTATATCCTTTTGCCCTTGCTCCGGGAGTGTAATCACCCGGTTGCAGGAACAATACTTTTGAAGTGCCATCCTGCCCAATCCACCAAAATGGTTTGAAATTAAGTTTGTCGGCTAACCCAATGCGATCGGATCCGTTGAAATCTGCAAAGACGTACTTTATCCCAAATTGAGCCGCCATCGGAACTATCCCCCATGTCATGCCCGGAACATCCGTTTGAACAATTGTTTTTACAGGAGTGCCAGTTAATTTTTCCAGGCTCTTTGCATCTCCAAAATACCTCGGAAATTCTTCGTCTGCTGTAACACTGGTATTGTCATTTATATATCCGGCATCCAGGTGTATATAACCTTTCCGGATAGCCTCCAATAATTCACTTTTTTCGGTTGGCGTTGCATCTTTTAAATAACGTTCCACCGGCCAGATAACTTCCGGGTTCCAAACATACCTTGCTCCCTCCGGATAGCCGGACGTTTCTTTTGCAAGCTTCATTCCGTTAATAAGATTCCGTTTATGAATGATCTCTACATTGGCCTGTGTATTTGTATATCCTATATCTACGTGGGAGTGAGGATAAATATAAACAGTCCATTGCCTTTGCTTAGGTAGCATAAATGATTTTCTTATGACCCTGCTACCTGATTTTAATTTTATGAACGCCTGTATCTCCTTCTCTACACCCACTTCAGAAGGTAGGAGCACTTTTGCTGTTTCATAACCATATTTGTTGAATGGCAGTGAGGTAGTTTCTGTACGGCCATCAACAGTTACTTCGATTTCTGAAGATTGGTATAAATTGTTTCCCTGGAATGTGAGTATTACTTCTCTTCCTGGTTTACCATCTTTACAATGCCGGTATACACTTGTAGAGGCACAGGTGATATCAAGCGGATGTGGAAGTTGGGCATCTTTTAATTCAAGTTTAGAGCTGAATTCCACTTCGCTGAGTCCATAAACATCACCTCCCCAGTTGGATTGGGCTGCAATTATGACGGCTGTCAACGGTTTTTTTTCATCAATAGCAATTTCAGTTGCCCGGCCATTCAGCACCCTGGCATCCTGCAATTCAAGTTGTTTCAATACAAACCAATTGATTCCATCGCTTGTTCCATATATTTTTGTTGACCGGAAGCCACGGTTGGACAGGTCATGCTGATTGTGGTTCCAGATTAGTATAGTATTAATAGATGTTGACGTTGAAAAATCAAACCTCACCCAGGCCGGAAATGCGGGTAGTCCTTTAGCCGGTATGCTTGCCGCAGGGTTCAAACTGGTATGCCACATGGTGCGTGCGCTGCCATCATTATCATGCAGGTTATCATGAATGCCTGAACCATCTGTTAAATGGTTAACACTTTGATCCGGACTAAAGCTGCCGGATGCAGATAAGCTGATTTCACTGGCCCTGATATTTTTAACTATCCTGAATGCAGCTTGCTGCGCCAGAGTGTTAAGGCAAATAAGGGTAAGTAATAAACTGAATGATATGCAGGGCTTGAATAGTTTCATTACCGTCTATTTATTGAGTTATTATGCTGACATATTGCTACTCCGGCTTACGCTAGGCGAGCATTTTTTCAATCTCTTCCAGACTTTTTCCTTTCGTTTCCATCAGTTTACTTTTAGCATAGAAAAAGGACAGTAAGCAGAAAAAGGCGAAAATGAAAAAGGTTACCGCTATACCCAAACCGTCTCTCATCACAGGGAACAACAGGTTAACGAACCAATCCGATATCCACATAGTCATAATGCAAACCGATACCGCCGTACCACGTATATGTGTTGGAAATATTTCTGTAGAGATAACAAATTTTAAAGGGCCCAGCGAGAGCGCAAAAAAGAGCAGAAAGAGAATAATGGCCCCGAGCATTAACCACCCTGTTATGCCCATTAAAAAGCAACAACCGGTCAATAGCAATGCCAGCGCGGCAAACAAAGAGCCATACAGGTATAATGGACGGCGTCCCCAGCTATCTACTTTCACAATAGCAATAATGGTGAAAAGGGTATTTGCCAGTCCCAGTATTACCTGGTAAAACAGCGCATCGCTGGTAACGATACCGGCCGACTTCATGATAGTGGGACCATAAAAGATAATACCGTTAATACCGCTGAGCTGTGACAAGGCTGTGAGTATCATGGCCAGCGCCAGCAATTTTCTTAAGGGCAAACGCATTAGCTCGGCAAAGCCACCTTTTTGTCTGGAAGCCGCTTCCTGGATGGATTTTAGCTCAGACACTGCCTCCTGCTCACCGCAGGTTTTTACTAACACGGCCAGCGCTTTTTCTGTTTGTCCATACTGTACCAACCACCGGGGACTTTCCGGTACTATCAACAGTAATAGTGCAAATATCATTGCGGGAATTACCGCCACCAGGAACATACCACGCCATACCTCTTTTATAAACAGCCAGTGTAACAAGCTTTCGCCAGCACCTACGTAGGCAGCCGCATTCCTTTGTAAAAAAAGATTGCTCAAATAGGCACATAGCACGCCAATGGTGATGGCCAGCTGATAAAAGGTGACGAGGGCCCCACGTTTATGTCCGGGAGCTATCTCTGAAATGTATAGTGGCGACACGTTGGAAGCTACGCCTACTGCCATCCCTGCCAGGATGCGATAGAAAATTAATACAGCATATTCTTTTGAAAACGCGAAACCGACTGCACTGATCAGAAAAAGAAAAGCGGCAATAAACAACACCTTTCTCCTTCCTATCTTATCGCTGAGATAACCGGAGAATGCCACCCCGGCAATACAGCCCAATAGTGCACAGGAAACAAACAGGCCTTCCTGCGATGAGGATAATCCATACTGTAATTTAACAGGTTCAATAATGCCACTCACCACGGCCATATCAAAGCCAAAAAGAAATCCTCCCAGCGCTGCAATAAGCGTGATGAATGCAATAAACCGGCTTGTTTTTACCTGCGTCATATATTTTGGTTGTCGGATGATGAATTATATTTTTTTAGAAACCAGTTCAGCAATATTCATCTTTTACATGTGCCACTACAACAAATGCACTGTCATTACCTTTATTGATTATTTCATAATTTCCAGTAGCAGCGGATACTACAAACGTTTCGGCATAGTGAAAGTCAGCAAATTTCCCATCGCTGCCAACCGATATCTTTTCTCCTTCCACCAACATACAAATATGACATTGGTTATTGGTATTGATACGAATGTTGCCCGTAAATTCATACCGGTAAACGCTGTAAAAATGCTCCTCATGCGTAGGAAGTTGTATTTTTCTGCCACCCTCCCATTCTTCTTCCACTACCGGATGAGATATTAATTTATTGGCTACATAATCACCTTTCCTGTCGAAACAAAGGTTATTCATGCCATGCTCGATGTTAATCGGGCGGGGTTGACCATTGAGTCCTACCCGCAGCCAATCGTATTGTTTGAAGGTGAAAATGTAGGGGGTACTGCTGATCTCAAGCACCATGTTGTTTTTCCCGGAGGCGTGTATGGTGCCGCTGGGAATAAGGAACAGATCATGTTTATGTGCAGGAAACTTTTGTACATACTTTTCCACTTCCATCTCAATACCGTTTTCCTGTGCATCTATCAATGCCGTTTTAAATTCTTCCGGATCGATCTGATCCTGAAAACCCAGGTAAACAGCAGCATCCTGCTCGCAATCGAGGATATAGTAGGTTTCGTCCTGTGTAAAATTCTCTCCGAAATGTTCTTTTGCATATGCAGGTCTGGGATGGCACTGAATAGAGAGATTACCGCCATCAAACGTATCCAGGAAGTCGAAACGGATGGGAAACTCGGTTCCAAATCTTTCAGCAGCCTTACCCAGTAATTTTTGATTATCTGCATAAAGGAGATAGTCAAAAGATACTTCCAGTAAATTATTTTCACCTTCTATTACAATGCCATTTTCAGGTGTAATCAGTTCAAAAGACCATGCATAGTTAATCTCGTCCTGGTTCAGCTGGGGAATATGTTTTTTCATCCAGTCACCACCCCATATGCCCGCTTCAAACCAGGGTCTTGCCCGGAAAGGTTGTTTCAGCATTTGATTCAGGGTGTTTCGGAATGCATCTCCGTTCATCCAGGTAATTTCCTGTATACGTTGTTCGTCAATAACAGTGTTTATATGAGGGAGTAGTTTGGCTTTATGGTGGCTCAGCACGGGCCAGTCAACAAAATAAAACCGTTTATACATCTGCGAATGCTCTGCTGTATTATTGGCGCCAAGATTGGTGATGCTGCCCGCCCGCATGCGATACTGGATTTCATTCTTGGGTACATCTGCATAAAGGAGTTTCCCTTTGACACCGGCTAATGCGGCCCCTGTTCCGTAAACAATGGAAATGTCTGCAGCCGGGTCTGGACTGATCAGCTTTAATTTCTTTTCATCAAAAAAGTCCACCAGGTTGCCAGTATATCTTTTACCAAAAACCGGATCATCTCCATTCAGGCTGGCTGCTATCATGATATCTATTTCACTGGCCGGTTTCAGACAGGTATTGATGTCATACCAGAATATATTTTTATTTTCGGCCTTCAGTGCCGCATGCAACTGCTCCCTGAATTCTTCCCACAATACGCCGCCATAACCATCAACAACTATTACCTTTTCGTTACGTACATCTGCTGCAAGCGAAGCAAATCCTTTATAAACTTTTTCGCCTGAAGAAAAGGAAGGATATATATCGTAGATGCCCGTATCTGTTGATGATGCACTTGATGGTAGTAGTTCCTGCGAAGTTTTTCTCATTATCTTGTTACTGTTTGAAAGTTGATTGTTGTCAGCTAGAATAGCTGCGCCGGTAATAATACAGTTCTCTGTGTCTTCACACAATTCAATATGTATGCTCTCTGCGAGAGATCCGATTTCTCTTTTTATGGAAGGTCCGAACAATGAAAAGGCTTTGGCAATATTTCCGCCAATGACCAGTTCATCACATTGAAATTTTTGTAGCCAGGGCAACAAAAAACGGCCGATATTTTCGCCATACTGGCTTAATATGGCATGTGCAATGTCTGCATCGCTTTCCACTAAATCCTTTACAGCCGAAATAGTTGTTCCATTGATTTCCGCATAGGTGTTTAATATCCACCTGGTAGAAAAATAATCATCTGCTTTAGCATCTGAAAAATCCTGGTCATAAAATCCGCCGGAGGAAGGGATATCAGGATGGTGGTGTAGCAATACGCCATCCTGCATGAAAGCGGAGCCAAATCCTGTGCCCAGCGTAATGAAAATCGTCCGTTTGCTTTTAAGCTGGTGTAGTTGATAAGCACCAGCTGCAAAACAGTGTGCGTCATTTGAAAATTTGAAGCGTGTATTGTGAAGACCGGTAAAGTCTTTTAACGCCTGCTCCATATGCAACCCAAATGTTTTCTCGAACTTGCCTCCTACATTCATAACAGCGCAGATGCCTTTCTCATAATCGAAAGGGCCCGGGAAAGCAATGCCCACTGCTTCTACGTCATTTTTTCCAGTAAGAAGGTCTTTAATACAATTTCCCAGGGCAACAATAATATTATAGGCGCTGTCGTGAGAATTAAGCGCTATCCTGGTTTTAAGAGCAGGCTCTCCGTCCATTTCACTGATAAGGGTTGCCGATATATGACTGCCACCCACATCCATTCCTATTTTTCTATTCCTCCTTTTCATCTGTTTCTGAAGGTTTAATGCTATACAATAGGTAACAAATCCGGGAATCCTGTTCCTGTGGGGGAACAGTTCACCTTCTCCCATTTGGTTCGTTTTGCCAGTACAAAGGCAGAACTATGCAATGGGTATTCAGTGATAGGAATATGTCCATATGTACAAACATATTGCTAAATTAATAATTTCCAAAATACTTCCTCAAAATTGTTATTTAGCTATATGAAAAATAGTGATGTCCTGCAGGTTTCAATTTTATCCGGAATTTATTTGTATTTGCGCTACAGTGGCTACTTGATACCTTGCCGGGGAGATCTGCTGTTTGAATATGCTTAGAATTGCCCCCTATGGCCTGCTCTAATGGTTATATAGATGGAATAAGGCTGGCAGGTTACTATTTTCAGGTCTTTTTGATGAAAATGTAAGTATTTCCTCAGGAAGCGAATAATTTTTGTCAATATGTATATATGTATATACATTTGAAGAATTGTTTAGGTTAGTTATATTGTTCCGATGGGTATGCTAACCCTTATTGATATCTGTTAATTAAACTAATAGACATATAAATGAGAAAGTACTATTCACTGATGTTGCTGTTTCCTGGATTTCTTGCCACCGCACAGGTAAAAGAAACAAACAACAAAATACTTACGGAAGAAATAAAGAGCAATCAGTACTTCGCCTTTACAAAAAACAAGGCACTGGAAGTAATGAAAACAGGGTTCAATGCCGGTGATGGCTACCGCGAAGTGTGGATACGTGATTACAACACATTTATTGAACTGGCGGCACAAGTGTACCCAAAAGAAGTGCTGAAAGAAAACCTGCTTGTTTTCTTTAGAATGCAGGGAGATGATGGAAATATTATCGATGGCTTTACTCCGGCAGAAAAAATCGGTAAAGGCGAAACCGATTTTTCCTACTCAAAACTGGAACCCCGTTATGCCGGGCATAAAAACACGGTAGAAACCGACCAGGAAACCTCCCTGGTGCAGGCGGTCTATAAATACATTCAGCTTACAGGAGATAAAACTATCCTGGATGAAAAGATTGGCGATAGAACTGTTGGGAAAAGACTGGAGTGGGCAATGGACTTTCTGATGAAACACCGGTTTAACAAGCAATATGGATTAATTATAGGGGCTACCACAGCCGATTGGGGGGATGTGCAACCGGAAGCCGGCTGGGGTGTTGATCTGGATGCCAATACACATCCCGCGATTGATATCTATGATAATGCCATGTTTGTCATCGCACTGAATAACCTGATGGAAATAATGCCTTCCTCAAAACAACAGTGGAATGTGATAAAGAACAAGGTTGCAGCAAACTGCAAAAAATATTTATGGGATAGCAAGCAACAGAAATTCATTCCTCATATTTATTTGAAAGGCTCTCCTTTTCCTGCTGATTTTGATGAACGCAACATCTATTATTTCGGAGGAACTGCCGTTGCCATCGAAGCCGGATTGTTAAACAAGGCAGAGATCAAAGCATCCCTGGACGAAATGGTGAGTAGAGTGAAACAGGCAGGCGCGCCTTCTATAGGCCTCACCCTTTATCCTCCCTATCCGGACGGTTATTTTAAGAATAAGATTATGAACCCGGTTTACAGTTACCAGAATGGTGGCGACTGGACATGGTTTGGAGCCAGGATGATACAACAATTGATTAAATACGGATTTACAACAGCAGCATATGAACAGATACAGCCCATGGTAAAACGTGTAAAAGACAACAATGGCTTTTACGAATGGTATTCAGTGGATAATAAACCAAGAGGCTCGGGAACTTTCAGAGGAGAAGCCGGCGTTTTATATACTGCCATCGTGATGTTGGAAAATTTAAAAAAATAAATACCACGATTCGGAAAATATTAATAGTATCATATATAGGCCTACTCTTCAAAGCCGGCTTATGTATGATGCTATCCGGGGGTAATTTATCATTATAACCGGAAGGTCTTTTCTACGAATGTGGTGAAGACACTTTTTTCGGATAACGTTATTTCCAGCATGCCTTTACAGGAGGGAGTAAACGTAGTATCGTTCGCCAGCTGCCGGTTGGACGAAGGCGACAGTATACCACTAAAAGCACAACTGCCATTTATTGCAATAGCTGCTATTTCTGTAAGATCGCCTTGCAGGGTAAGGATATTGCTGGTAAGATTGTTCTCCTGCACCAGTAGTTTTACTTTTATAGGTTGCTTACCTGAGCTTATCAACCTAGCAGGTAAGTTGCCATTGAATGTATAGCTGGTTTGCTTAGGAATAAGAATCGCCAGGGTGTCTGGAGTATTAGTTCCTTCACGTTTTACAGATTTAATGGGCACAATAGTGCCGGTATAGGCAGCCGTAATAATACGTGACTGGCCACTGTCTGCCGATGCAACAGCAATAGTTCCATTTCCTGTTATGGGTCCGGTAGATTGCTGAAATGAAATCTTTTCATTTCCGGATTGTATGATATACTGTGGTGGGGTATCCAATGAAATATGTACCGGGTATTGGGCCGTAACCGGATAAACGATGAACATACTTAATATCAGCAATAAACACATTGTAATAGCAAAAGCAAGAATTCCCCAACGCACCATCCACGCAGGAGCTTTCCCTATTATTTCCTGTACTTCAAAAGAATGCTGATAAGTATGATTGTCTATCATGATAGCAGGTTATTTGTTGTTTTTGTTTTATTTCTTGCCAATACAGAAGTATAATGTTTCATCAGGTAATGATATATCACGAGTTCGTGTAGCCGCTGGTTAGCTACGAATAGCCTGTTAAGGAACAGATGTATATAATCCGGTACTAAATGTCTTAATGCTTCCGTGGTGGCCTTTTGCTGTTCATTCGACGGATGGTTATGCTGGCTGATAGCCTTAATGGGAATGGATCTTGCATGGAATATATCAATCACCGCTGCAGGTATCAGCAATGATTCGGCCAGCAGTTTGTCAATCGCTTTACTGTTGTCCCGGTATTTATTATTCAACTGGTACAGGAGTGATCCATCACCATTAAACTCCCGGAAGAAATTCTGTTGAAGCTGTTGTAATAAGTGTAATTTTTGTGCTGTTGTATAGCCAAAATCATTTAACAGGCAGTCCACTCCTTTCAGCGCAAACAGCCAGCGATGCTGTTCATTTCCACTTGATTGAATGATTGGCAGCAATTGTATAACGGCTTCGCTGTCGTGAAAAAAGAATTGTTCACTCAGTTCAATATTCACCTTCCCATATCGTTCTATTTCCCGTACATAGGTATCGAACTGTATCTTATGTACAATATCATTTGCTATATAGTCTTCAAAAATTTGATGTAGTCTGCTGATTACATGTTGACTGAATGCAGGATCTGTGGTGTTTCTAAAGCGTATCCGCAGGTGACTATCCGGATCCTGGTACCGGATATAAAACCATTGCGTAATGATTTTTTCCTGTTTTAACTCCGTCAACAGCGGTAGCAACTCTTTTGTCAGTAATTTATCCATCCACTTTGCACCGCAATATATTTTGGCATACAGCCATTCGCTGCCTGTCGCAAAAGATCGGGATGCGGTGACAGTCTGATGTGTTTTATATGCCGTTAAGGGGATTTCATGGCTGGTATGAGAGAACGGGATCACCATTTCATTGCAGTGGTTGCCCCACGGGCCCACTACCAGGTTATTGTTTTCATTTACCAGCGATTCATACAAAACTACATTGTCTTTATGCAGCTTATCTGTTAGCAGTTCCTGTGCATATTCGCAGGAAAGATCCAGGAATAATTCATTGTCGCCTTCTGCCATTACTACTTTTTCAGGCAGATTATACTTTGTCAGCAGTTGCTTCAAACAGTCCGCAGCCGGCGCAGTGGCCAGCAGATCATTAAATTCATTTGAGAACAACAGCCATCGTGCCCGTTTCAAAATCAGTTGTTTGTAGCTGATACGTGGAAGAAAAGGGGTATTCAGAAATATGTTCCAATCCCATGTTATATTGAATGGAGCGTATTGATTTTGCAGATCACATAAGAACTTATAGATAGACAGGCTTTGCGTATAATTATGCGCGCTGGTAAGCCGAGGTATAATTTCCTTGTTGAGACTTTTGGAACGCAGTATGACCGTATTATTTTTCACGGTCACATACAAATCACTTACCGATAGCTGGTATTTTTCATCCACACTGGCAGTTCCGAGGAAAGGAATTTCGTAGTCATACAGTTGTGGTCTTAGTAATACGTTACCGGTACGGCCTTCAGGCAGATGTATTACTTCCGCAATTATTTTATCTGGAAATAGGCTTTGTTCATAGTCGACGCATGCTTTCATCTGTTGGGCCAATTCACTGTTTCCGGCTGCAAAGCGGCCCATTAAGGCTAATGCGCCGGGGCCACCGCATGACTTCATGATAAACTGAAAATTGCCTTCGTTGAGTTGTTCATTGTCTGTTGCCAGGAGCGTACCCATTAAGCAGGCGGTTGCAGGTACGTTGGCAGTATGACCCGCCGGGGTTATTTTTTGAAGATCTGCATCCGTTATTTCAATGGCGTAAGCATTTTCTTTCTGGGCAAGCGTAAACTTTTCAAGTACCAGTTTATTATAAACATTCCATACTATTTGGGCCGCGGGCGTATCGCCAGGTACCACCAGGTCGTCTACCAAAGGGGTATAGCAGGTTTTATCGCCTGCAATCATGCCATAGCCTATACCACTTTCACTGTCTAATACCGTCATAAGCGGCATTTCTCTTTCTTCGTAGCGCTGATAGAATTTTTTGCAGAAGTTTTGCAGATCAGGGGGGATGGCAGCCTGATTTAATACCGTTAGTTGTTGCAGATGACCGGTAATGGTAGCAATTGTTTTGGCTGAAATGTTATTGGCCGTGGTTTTATAGAAAAGATCTACCTGTACCGCATCTTTGCCGGTTATGACAGGAAATTGCTTTTGCAGGATATCACGGATTCCGGCATAATGCGGGGTACCGATGCCTGGCTGGTCCAATAAGTATTGTATTTGTTTCAGCAGTAGTGTAAGCCCCGTTTCCCCGCTACCTGCTTCCAATTGGGAAGATAATGTCCTGAAATAATCAGGGCCTGTAATGGTAGGTTGCCACAGGGATACCAGTATCTGATTTTGAATGAGTGCTGTTATAAAATCCGCCGCATCTGCTGCGGGGATTGACATATTGGTGAGCACTTGTATCAGCTGATGCAAACTGGCTCCTTTACTGGCGGTAGCAATAATTTGTTCCAGGTAAGGTGTATGGGAGAAAGTGCTGAGAAAATAATGTCTCTTCTTATCTTGTAACTTGTATTCGTAGTACCGGTAGGTAGCTCCGGTAAGATATAAGCTGGTGTTGGATTGGTATTGCAACTGTGTGCTGATGGTTTCATCCTGTAACAGCTCATCTGCCAATGCCGACAAATAATGCATATCCAGACGGGTTACTTTGTGATGAGGATCAGCTGCCAGTGTAATATGGGTGGGCTCCTGGCTGATAGTACCAGGTGTACATCCCGCAAATAAGCCATAAGGTGTGCAACGGGTGCACATTCTTACAAGATATTTATAGAGGGTGAGTGCTAACTTATGCTCCTTTTGAGGACGAAGGGGAATCGTGCCAAGCAGCCATTGCTGCAGTGTTGTATACAAGTCGGGACTGGCCAGATAAATGGCCTCCTGCAACAAAGGATCTGCAAAGTGTTTTTTTATGGCTGCAGTTAACTCGTGTGTATCGTTCCTGTAATTGGTATGTAATGATAACAGCGTACTATATGGCAACAACGGCACCCTTAATAGATAAAAATCAAACGCTTTCAACTGGTTATGAGGTTTGTTGTCGTACATATCTTTAGCTTTTATCAATCTACCCTTCCATCTGCCCCGATAGCTTATTACTGCTCGCCGGGCTTTTGGGTACTGCTGTCTTCCATACCCAATTGCATAGTAATATATGGCCTTGTTTCTTCGCCACCTCCCAATACAGCGGCCATTTCAGCTTCGCTGAAAGGAATGAATCCTCCCGTGGCCGGAATGTCTGTCATGTGGGGTATCCTTTCGGGATGGCTAAAAAGTTGCTTCAGCATACTATTCATTTTTTAATGTTAATGGTTATATTATTTGCCATGAACTTTGAGCTATGTGCAAAGTGCTTACTATTGTACGTTTACGTGTTTTTTTTCGATAAGTATTGTTCTTAACACGACAAAAAGCACATTTTGGTTAATATTTACACCTATAGCCCCAGTATTTTTTGCACTTCCTGTTGGAATCTGGTGAAGCTTACGGGCTTGATCAGGTATCCATGGTTAGGGCCTATTGCTATATCTTTTATATGTGATAAGGGATAGGCCGTAACAATAATAAAATGACAATTTTTTGTTCTAAGCAGCAGGTTAATGCTGTCTCTCTTAACCCCCTTTATATTCACATCCAATAGGATTAAATCAATCTTATTCTCCAATATTAGTTGCTCTACGCCTTGCAGTTTATCTGTAGACATGATCAGCTCTACCCTATCTATGCTGCCCAGATAGTTACTGAGCAACTCCACAGCCAGGGGTTCATCGTCTACTATGGCGCATCTGTAAGACATATCAATAAACCTGGTTTAGTGAGCAACGGAAAGGGATAGTGTAAGACCGTTTATGGTAGTGAAGATGGTATCATGGGTATTGGTGGTATCGCTCCCTGAGTTCATCATTTTGGTAATGCTCAGGTTATTAACAGTGCTCATGTCTGTTTTTGCCACGATTTCTTTATCGAGGCTGAGTTTCACGTGGTGCAGGGGAGATGCTGGATGTTTCATATTTGTATGGATTAATGGGTTTTAGTTTACCATACAAAAATGCAATAGTAGAAACAGAGACGCGTTTTTTTTAGATAAAAGGGGGAACTGACACGACCAATTCAAATTAATAGGTCACTTTTAGTAATTGCCGGCAGTTTATTACTCCTCATCCGCGCTATCCTGGGCTATTCCCAGCCGCTTATTCAGCTCCTGTTTGTATTGTTTGGAGATAATGATAGAATGATTATTCAATAATTCGGCTGTGTTACCCATTATGTTTTTAATCGCATTTAATTGTACAATATAGGATTTGTGCGCTCGTGTAAACAGGCTGGTAGGAAGCACGCTTTCCATATATTTCATGCGCTGGTAGATGATATATGTCTTTTGCGCGGTCACAATTTTTATATAGTCTTTCATTCCTTCCACATAGTAGATATCATTAAACACCAGCTTGCACAGCTTCTGTCCATCTTTAATGAACATATAGGTACTGGGTACGGTCTCTTTAGCAGGAAGTTGTTTTTTCTGTTGCAGCAGGATTTTCGCTTTATTGAGCGCTTTCAAAAAGCGGTCAAAAGAAAAAGGCTTCATCAGGTAATCCACCACATCCAGCTCAAAGCTTTCTAGTGCATAGTTAGGACTTGCCGTAGTAAAGATGACCAGGGGAGCAAAATGAAGGGAGCGTATCATTTCCACGCCGTTAATAATGGGCATCTGGATATCGGAAAACAGCAGATCTATGGGCTGTTGCTGTAATACATCGGATGCCTCAAAAGCACTTTCGCAGGCCTGTACCAGTTCCAGCTGGGGGATTTTGGCAATATAGGTGGTCATTAATTCACGGGCAATGGGCTCATCGTCTACAACCAGACATTTAATTTTCTGTTCCATTTGGGTTTAATTGGCAAGTGTTAAGGAGAGGATAACTTTGTAATAGTCTGTTGTATCTTCGATATGGAGCGTATGGCGCCCCGGGTAAAGTAGTTCCAGGCGCTTGCGGGAGTTGGATTGTCCGATCCCTCCTACATCGCTTTTTACCATTGTTTCTTCATTTTTGCTATTGCCGATCTCTATTTTTATTTGCGGGCCTTTTGCCTGAATACTTATCAGTATCTCACATTTCCCGAGTGCATTACTTTGTCCGTATTTAAAAGCATTTTCCACAAATGGAAACATTAAAAGGGGGCCAATCTGTTGATCACTTATTTCCTGTTCATTGCATTCAAACCGGATATCGGCATTTTTACCATAACGTACACGCTCCAGCTCTGTATAGTTCCTCATGAAATCTATTTCATTCTGTAACAGCACTTGTGGTGTATCAGATTCGTAGAGGGTGTAGCGCATCATGGAAGAAAGATGGAGTATTAAGCCAGATGCCTGTTGATCGCCTTTCAGGGAAAGGGTATAAATATTATTCAGGGTATTAAACAGGAAATGCGGGTTGAGCTGGGCTTTCAGAAAGTCAAGTTCCAGGTCTACTTTATCTCTTTCCATGTTTAATCTGCGGATAGTAGCCCTGATAATGTCCAGCACCAGTTTAAGGACCGCGCTGGGTGCGGCAGCAGAGGCAAAAAACCAGGCGCCTTTGAGTGTACGGTGAAGTAAGGATACGCCGAATATCCCTTCGTTTACAATCGTTTCAACACTTTCTTTGGTTACCGGGTCATGGACAACCAGGTTGTTGTGAATAAACAGACAAGTAAGGTAATTGAGCAGGCTATGTACAAAGAAGGGTATGGTAAAACATATCACTCCCAGTATAAACCGGCCTTTTAGAATAAAGTATGGAACTACAAAATATAGTATAAAGTAGAAGAAGAACATGATGCCCAGCATGTTTCTTGCCCCAAACGCCAAACAGGTGGCCAAAGATTCATTATAGTTGACGTAAACAAGCGTAGTCTGTAAAATCAGTATTAACAGCCACATGGTTGCATGTGCTGCCAGCCTGACTTTTTGGGTATAGAACTTTTCAAACTCCCCGGAAATTATCCAGTTCAATATCGGGTTACCTCTTACAGTTGTGCTCTCCATTGCGTTACGTCTCGTAGAAGTTGGTATTGGTCGAATAATGTTTCACTGTTACCTAAATTTTTCGTGCTTAGCAGCTAAAATAGGGAAAAAAAATTATCGGCAAATTTTTTTTCTCTATAGGAACCGGGCGCATGGTGTTTTTTGTACTTTTTTACCGCAAAAGTCGCATTAGATAGCACTTTAACGACTATAAAGACCAATTCCCGGCCAATGAAAGGACCCCGTAAACGAGCTGAGTTTACGCCATTTTAACTAAAAATAACTATCAGGATGGCCATTTTCCCGCATTATAAGCAGCATGATATGATGGACTGCGGTCCCACCTGTTTGCAGATCATAAGTAAGCATTACGGTAAGGTACTTAATATAGAACGTATCCGTAAGCTAAGTGACATCGGTAAAACCGGTGTGTCCCTGCTGGGCATTTCCAGAGCCGCAGAGGCATTGGGTATTAGAGCTCAGGGTGGGAAGATTGCCTTTGAAAGCATTGCCGGCAAATCGGTACTCCCCTGCATTGTGCATTGGCGCCGCAACCATTTTGTGGTAGTATATAAGGTAAGCCGCAACAAAGTATATGTGTCTKATCCCGCCAGTGGCCTGATAAAATACTCGCAGGAAGAATTTATAGAAAACTGGGCTTATGCCTGGCAGGGCAGTAAAGCCATGGGCGTTATTCTCCACCTGAACCCTACTCCTACCTTTTACCAGCAGGAAGATGATATTCCTGTAAAGGGAATGGGTATGCAGTACTTATGGGACCATGTCTGGCATTATAAAAAACTGCTGCTGCAGATAGGTATCGGCTTAGTGGCTGCGAGTGTGATTCAGTTAATATTTCCTTTTCTGACGAAAGGTATTATTGATGTGGGCATACAAAATAAGAGCGTGCACTTTATTTATCTCATGCTCATAGGACAACTACTACTGAGTGCCGGCCAATTCTTTATTGACTTGCTGCGGGGTTGGGTGTTGTTGCATATTACCAGTCGTATCAATATTATGGTGCTCAGCGATTTTTTGCATAAGCTGATGCGGTTGCCGTTATCTTTTTTTGATACCAAACTAACCGGCGACCTGCTGCAGCGTATCGAAGATCATAAACGCATCGAAAACCTGTTGACAGGTAATACCATCAATACTTTGTTTTCCCTGATAACGCTCGCATTATTCAGTGGTTTGATGCTGCACTATAGCCTGGATATTTTCATCGTGTTTGTTATTGGTAGCGCGCTCTATCTAGGCTGGCTCCTGATATTTTTACGCAAGCGTAAAAAGCTTGACTTTAAACGCTTTGAAGCCCGCGCACAAAATCACAGCAAAACCCTGCAGATAATAAACGGTATACACGAAATAAATCTGAACGATAACGGCACGCAAAAAATATGGGAATGGGAAAGGCTGCAAGCCAAACTGTTTAACCAGAATATAAAGAGTCTCACCCTTAACCAGAACCAGTCTTTAGGCGCTTTATTTATTAACCAGGCAAAAGATATCCTGATCGTTTTCCTGGCTGCCAAAGCCGTACTGGAAGGGCGGGTGAGCGTAGGTGAGATGATGGCGATGCAATTCATAGTTGGTCAGATGAACGGACCGGTGCTGCAGATGGCAGGATTCTTACAAACATTACAGGATGCCAAAATAAGCATGGAACGATTGGGACAGATCCATTCCCTGCAGGATGAAGAAGTACCTGAAATGCACCAGCAGCACCATCTGCCCTCTGCCAGGAGCATCGCACTAAATGAAGTGTCTTTCGCTTACCCCGGCGCCGGCAATCAGCTCATATTAAAAGATATCAGCTTTACGATAGAAGAAGGACACACCACCGCCATTGTAGGCGCCAGCGGCAGTGGTAAAACAACCCTGTTGAAGTTGTTATTAAAAATGTACCCGCCGGTGGAAGGTACTATGCAAATAGGTGGTAGCACCGACTTCCGCGGCATCAGCCCTAAATTCTGGCGCAGGCAGTGCGGTATTGTAATGCAGGAAGGATTTATTTTTTCTGACACGATTGCAGGCAACATTATTATGGGCGATGAACAGCCTGATATAGCCCGACTGGAACATGCATTAGCGGTTGCCAACCTAACGCAGTTTGTAAACGACCTGCCATTGGGCCTTAATACTAAGATAGGTGCCGAAGGTAAAGGGATCAGCGGAGGGCAAAAACAACGTATACTCATCGCAAGAGTAGTATATAAGAACCCTGAATATATCTTCCTGGATGAAGCTACAAGCGCACTGGATGCCAATAATGAAAAAATGATTATCCAGCAGTTGAATGAGTTCTGTAAAGGAAAGACGGTAGTGGTGGTAGCTCATAGACTAAGTACAGTTAGGAATGCTGACAATATAATTGTATTGCATAAAGGAGAGATAATAGAGCAGGGATCACATCATGATCTGGTGAATCTGCGCGGTCATTATTATGAGTTAATTAAGAATCAACTGGAATTGGGAAATTAAAAAGTTGATGAATTTTTGATTTCATCGTGTCGCCTCAGGATTTGGTCTAATAATTTCAGAAAACAAAAGTAGAAATAACAACTTTGAAATAAGCAATGAGACATACAAATAGACGCTTCGTTTCACTGTAAATAAAAACACACTGGACTATGAAATGGTTAACTACAATCCTTATAACGCTTATCACTACGGTTGCTGCCAATGCACAAAATGCAGCCATCACCGGTTGGGTTGTAGATAAAACCAATGCGCCAATACAATTTGCCTCTGTTGTATTGCTTTCTCAAAATACTAATAAACCAGTAGCGCAAACTACCTCTGATGAGAAAGGCGCATTTAAACTGGAAGCAAAAGCAAGTGAAGCTTATGTGTTGAAAGTATTTCAACTGAATTATGATTTGTACAGCGTAAACATTGCTTCTTTTACAAATGCTGACATGGGTCGTATCACACTTAATATCAAGTCTGATAACTTAAAAGAAGTAACAGTAGTAGGTAATCCTCCTTTAATTACCCGCAAAGTAGACAGAGTGGTGTTGAATGTGCAGAATAATCCGCTGACAGCAGGTAAATCTTCACTGGAGTTATTTAAACTGGCTCCAGGCGTATCTGTACTAAATGGTAACATCAGTATCAACGGCATCACACATGCCAGGGTAATGCTGAATGGAAGGATGTTGAATATGGGCGGTGCTGAATTGATTAATTTTCTTACAACACTGAGAGCAGAAGAAATAGCCACCATAGAAATAATTGCTAATCCACCGGCGGAATATTCAGCATCAGCAGGAGGTCTCATCAATATCGTGTATAAAAAGCAACGAAAAGACGGATTGAATGGTTCCATCAGCAGTAGCTATGTGCAGGGAAGGTATGCAGGAACAAGTGAAAGTGCATTGTTGAACTATAAACAGAAAAAGGTGACCCTGTTCGGCAGCTACAGTATGAACTGGGATAACGGATACGGAAGTGACTGGACCACCAGAACAAATGAAAAAGGAGAATTTAATTATAAAGAAAGTTCATTCAGAAAAGATACTTATGCCGGTCGCAGGTTAAGAGTGGGTGGAATCTACGATGTTAATAAGAACCAGTACATGGGAATTGAATATTCTAATTCCACCTGGAAGGATAAGTCGCCCTATCAAACGACTACTACCCTCGGAGGGACTGGCGCCAAAGACATTGTATTGAATGGTATATTCCCTCAGAATCAGGATGCATCATATAACAATCTTGGTTATAATTATCGTATAAAGTTAGACTCACTGGGCACGGCACTGACCTTTACAACAGACTATACCTGGAATACTTCTACCAAAAAGAATAGTGCAACTTCCAATTATTATGATGAAGTAAACGGAAAATTTGGAGATACCTTATATCGTAATACGATACCGGCTAACTCTCAGGTATATTCGGCCAATGTGAAATTGGAAAAGCCATTATCAAAATCGGCCGCTATCAGTTTGGGAGGCAGGTTAGTAAAGGCTTCGATTGATAATGATGTACAATTCGAAAACTTTAAAAATGCTTCCTGGACAAAGGATCTGACCCAAAGCTATCAATACCGGTACAAAGAAGATATCTATGCCGGGTTCTTAAACTATACAGGCAAGGTTTTTAAAACGGATGTCAAAGTGGGATTACGCGCGGAGTATACCAATACAGACGGGCATCTGTTGACAGCTGATACTATCAGAGATAACCACAAGGGTTACCTGGGATTGTTTCCTAGCCTGTTTATGCAGAGAACCCTGAATGCAAAAGCAGGGAATAGTATTGAGTTCTCTTTCAGAAGAGGTATTGACAGACCTTCTTATACTCAACTGAATCCATTTGTAATATATATGGATAACTATACTACGCTGGAAGGGAATCCATATCTGAAGCCTCAATATGCCAGTACGTTTCAGCTGACATATGTCCATCACGAGGATTATTCCTTATCCTTTATCTATCAGAGAGCCAACGATGTCATCTTCAATATCTTACATACACGCCCCGGAGATGCTCTATCAGTATATTATGCGCCGGAAAACCTGGACATACGGGATAACTACATTGTTATATTGAATGCGCCAGTGGAGGTAGCTAAATGGTGGAGCATGTACAACACTTTTGTGTTCAAACAGGAGAAGATGAGGTTCCAGGACTTCCAGTATAATAAGCCGGTAGTATTTGTACAAACTGCTCAGGATATAACATTGCCGGCTGATCTGAGATTAAGTGTGAATGGATTGTATTATTCCAGCATGATGCAGGGTAATATATCAGTAGATGGGTTTTATAGAATAGACATGGGGTTACAGAAGTCATTCATGAAAGATAAACTCATAGCCAAAATCAATGTGAACGATGTGTTTAACACAGAAAGAAGCAGAACAAAAACGATCTACCAACACTACATTCAAAATGGTCTGGAAAAAAATCAGACACAAAGCATCGCTCTACAGTTGATATATAGCTTTAAGCTTGGGAAAGCGTTTACTGTAAAGGAGATGGATCGTAGCAACAGTGATGAAAAGAAGCGGTTGGGTGATAAGTAAATGTTCCACGAGCTCCTGAAGAAGCTTTGATAATAAGTATTAATAAACGCATTGTTATAACAAGAGGGGGAAGCTGAAAACCCTTGGTAAGAGTAAGCACTAAAACCTTAATTGAAAATCAAATTAACATGTCTACAGAAAAAAAAGACCTGGGCTTAACCCCTCTGAAAGAAAACGAATTAGGGCAAATTGAAGGCGGCTTCGCTGAAGTTGATGGCGCTGCAACTGAGTCACTGGACGATACAAACGTTCTTTGTGGTATCAATATCAGCAAATGTGGTAAAACTACTACTGCCACTCCTCCTCCTACCACTCCTCCTGCTGAGTAATCAGTCGTTATTTTTTCAGCATCCCTCTGAACCGTCATTCACCCCTGGTTCCCTTATGCAATATATTAAACCTATTGTTATAGCAAGAGAGGGACGCTGAAAACCCTTCATCAGAGTAAGCACAATCCTTAATTGAAAATCAAATTAACATGTCTACAGAAAAAAAAGACCTGGGTTTAACCCCTTTGCAAGAAAATGAATTAGGCCAGATCGAAGGCGGTTTCGCTGAAGTTGATGGCGCTGAAACTGATTCACTTGAAGACACAAACGTTCTTTGTGGTATCAACATCAGCAAGTGTGGTAAAACTACTACTGCTGCACCTGCACCTACTAATCCTACTCCTAGCGTTGAGTAGTCAGGTCGCAGTTTTTCAGCATCCTTCTGAACCGTCATTCACTCCCTGGTTCGTTTATGCAATATATTAAACCTATTGTTATAACAAAGGAGGATGCTGAAGAACCTTATCTGGTAAATTTCAAATCAAAACACAATAGGATAGGGGTAACTCCCTATCCTATATTTCCGGACCGATAAGAGATGATATATGAAATTAAGCCGTTTTAATAATGCCGTAGGATACAAGGACAAGGTTGTTCTGTATAATTCCCGCAGTAATAATTTCCTGTTGGTAGATCCTATGTTGCAGGAGCTGATGGAGGCCGGCAAAACGTCATCCAATATAGAAGAACTGGCGAATTATCACCCCCAGTTTTATAAAGCACTGCAAACAAAAGGATTTATTGTAGAGGAAACACTGGATGAAATACAGGCAGTAAAGGATTGGAGCGCCCGGGTAGATGGGAACGAAAGTACCTATCACCTTGTGATTAACCCTACCATGAACTGTAATTTCAAGTGCTGGTATTGTTATGAATCCCATATCAAGGACTCCAAAATGTCGGAGTTTACCCTGGATAATATCCGGAAGCATATCGTATCGGTTTTGCAGAATAAACCCGGGTTAAAGTTTTTCCATATAGATTGGTTTGGCGGAGAACCGCTGTTGTTTTTCGACAAAGTGATAGATCCTATACTGGATTATGGCACTAAAATTTGCCAGGAATATGGCGTAGCATTCAGCACATCGTTCACTACCAACGCATTTCTGATCAATCCTGCAATGATTGAGCGTTTTAAGTTGTACAATATAACTGACTTCCAGATTACGCTGGATGGTAACCGTGACACGCACAATAAAGTACGCTTTGTTAACGCTAAAAGAGGCTCCTATGATGAAATAGTAGCTAATGTTGCCGCCTTGTGTACTGCCGGTTTCCATGTAACACAACGGATAAACTATACCAAAAACACCCTGGATAACCTCGAAAGCATTGCTGACGATCTGCAACAGGTGCCAAGAGAATTCCGCCGCAATATTTCTATTTCTCTTCACAAAGTATGGCAGGTAGAGGATGAAACCCTGAACGACCGTGTTACTGAACTGATACAATACTTTATCAGTGCCGGATTTTATGCTGCTTATGGGGGAACGCCTGATAACGTAAAGCACTCCTGTTACGCAGATAAGAAAAATCATGCTACCATTAATTATAACGGAGAAGTATATAAATGTACTGCCCGTAATTTCTCCAGCGAAACAAGGGAAGGACTGCTGAATGACGATGGAAGCATTACCTGGAATGAGAAGTTTGAGGAACGCATGAACATCAAGTTTAAAAATAAGCCTTGCCTGAGTTGCCCGATTATGCCTATCTGCAATGGTGGATGTTCTCAGGTGGCGCTGGAAAATAAGGGCGAAGATTATTGTGTATATAATTTCAAGGATTATCTGAAGAAAGAGATGGTGCTGAATAAATTCCTGGAGACATTAAATTCAAAGGCATTAAAAATTGCTTAATACCATAACCTGCGTCATATGGAACTTAAACTTTCCCGGTATATCGTAGATGTGACTATTCCGCAGTTCGCATCGGAGCCAACAGCCGATCGCTTGCTCTACTCTACCCGGAGTGGTAAAACAATCCGGTTAAGTCATCGCTATCTGGACATATTGTACACCGCTAACTTTAACCTGCTTCCGGATAAGCTATTTACTATACTGTTTGATAACGAAATACTGATACCCGCAGCCGAAGAAGAAAAAGAAACGCTGTTAACCCGCAACTTATTGGCATTGGAAGATGTAACTGGTAATTCCACCACGCTGTTGGTACCGGTAAAAGCAACCCCCGATAATAGTTTCCTCGATGTGTTGATGGTTCAGTTGGACAATGTCCTCGCTGCTATCAAAACGAATAATATAAAGGGTTTCAAATATACTGTCCGCCTGTTGTTGGTCATTCAGTACCCTGTTTTGGATCTGGATTGGTTACTTTTGCTGGATACCCGCTTAAAGGAAATTAAATCAACGGTTAAGCTCACCTTTACGTTAAATATGCTGTATGACACCGGGGACTATGATAACCTGGTGATCCCTCCCCTGCAGGTATTGACAGTAAACCGGCTCTTTTTTGTTTTCAATGAAGAAAAATACAATCACCTACAGCATTGTACTTCAGATATTGAAATCATCCAAAGAGACCTTTTAACAGGTCCGCATCACCCTGGCATGAAGCTGCAAATGATATTTAAGGTAACCGGTAAAAGCTGGGACAACTGGAGAATACCATTTATCTATGTCATCGCTACCAGCGCCAGACACAAGAAAGTAACGATTGAATTTGCCATTGATAAGCCCGCATCAGAGATGAAGGAGCAGGAAAAAGAATTAATCTATCTTCTTTCCGATTACAAGATTAAATGTAAATGGTTGCCCCGGCCCTATCAAATTGGTTTTGCGCCCGCGTTGCAACAGGACAAATTATCGCAGGCTGGTATACAAATCATTAATACCGACTTAAACCTGGACGGAGAAGAATTATTACAGCTAGTCTCGTACTTATCGGAAACAACACCGCATCCTTATCGCCAGCAATTACCGCTGCAGGAGCAATTCGCTGCCACTTATCCCGTTAGCAATATAGAGGAGCGGATACTGGCTACAGCCGGCATTCCTTTGCGTCCACAAGAAGTGTAAATCCTATAGAAGATAATACTGATTAAATACTATCATATGCTGCTTTTAACTACAGGTGCTTCTCTCACGCAGGCCGCTGAGAGGCTGGAAGCTTTTTTTAATGATGTATTGTTAGCTAAGCTAACGCCGGAGGATAAACATACGCTGTATCCACTAAACTCCTGGTTTATGAAAGGGCTTAACTATAGTAAGTCCGGAAGTATGGTATTGGCAAAGTATTACTTTGAACAGGGAGAGCGGTATGAGCAGTCACTGGCCAAAGACACCTTGCTTTGGCAGGCAGTACAGAATGAATATCTACCTAAAAAAGCCTATTACTTATATAAAACCGGGGAAAGAGACAGCGCAGAAAAAATGCTGCATGAAGTGATGCTTAATATGCAGGCAATGGAGCAGCAGGGGTTTGAGTACCTGGTGTTTGGCCGTATCCAACAGTATCATAACCTGGTAAGGATGTATTTTGCCTACGGACAAACAGATGAAGCTATTGGCCTTGCATCGGAAGTAGTTGCATATTTGCTGAGCGGACATTCCGATAAATTAACAGACCTGAACGTTCCGCTGGCACAGCATCCTGAAGAATACGATGTATTTAAATATCTTTTTATATGCCAGGTATTGTTTGAAACATTGAACGTGATGATCGCGTTCTTAAAGGCTCCCCAGTTGACGATAAAGGTAAACAGGCTATTAGAGATAATTTTGCCAGCGGCAAAACAATACCAAACATATTCTGACGATGCTCATCTAATAAAACAAACGATCCTCCTTTTTGAATCATTTTATGCAGGTAACTATCCACTGTTTTGTGAAGAAGCTGATTTATTTGTAGCAAATAATCCGGATCAATATGTACCGGCAAAGAAATGCCTCGAATTATATTCGGATTTGTGCCGGAAAATAACCATGTAGTCCGTAATAAAATGTATCTATGATATTTCTCTCCGCACAACCTGATGACGTGTTTTTCCTCTGGCAGTTAGAGGTTATGTTGCATAATTTTAAGCAGGTAGGCATAGATCCGGCCTGTATCCATATATTATTGGGTGTAGATCCACGTGTTGGGCTAAGAGTGGAATATAAAGCACTGGTGGCCAGGGAGGACCTGGCTCAATTTTTCATTTACCCGGATAACAGGGCAAATCCCAGGTACGTATCCGGAATAAGGCCGCATATCATTAAGCAGCATTTTAATAGTAATCCGTGGTTGGAACAGGAGACCCTGTTTTACCACGATTGTGATATTATTTTCCGTGAGCTGCCGGATATGCAGGAAATGGAAGCAGGTAATACCTGGTATGTTTCCGACACCAAAAGTTACCTGGACACGAAGTACATACTGAAGTACGGCACTACAGTATTGGATAGTATGTGCAGTATTGTAGGCATTGATAAGAATCTGGTAACGGCGAATGATGAAAATGCCGGTGGTGCACAGTATATACTGAAAGGAACAGACTATTACTTCTGGGATAAGGTGGAGAACGATGCGGAAAAGTTATTTACACAGCTGGAGGAAACGAATGAAAGCTGTGCTACATCCCATATGCAGGAAACCGGAGAAGAGGCCGATGTATATGTTGGTATTCAGGCCTGGTGTGCTGATATGTGGGCTGTATTGTGGAATGGATTGTTAAGAGGGAATCCGGTAAAGATCAGCAGGGAACTTGACTTTTGCTGGCCTGTCAATAATATTGAAAGATGGGATGAATGCAAGATATTTCATAATGCAGGGGTAGTTGGAGGTCAGGCGAGAAAGTATTTCTGCAAGGGCACTTACGAACATAAAATACCCCACTTCGAAGTATTTGGATATGTTGATAAATCGTCTTGTAGTGTCAAATATGTAGAAGCTATATATAGCTATATTAAATCTACCAAAATAATTCTCAAAGACACTACTATATTAATACCGGTAAGAATTGATTCACCAGATAGAATGAATAATCTGCATACTATCCTCCGGTATATTGATACCTATTTTGAAACAAATGTAACGGTCCTTGAAATTGATAATTCTCCCAAAGTGAATAGAGATGTTATACCATCCTATATGAGGTATAGTTTCCAGTATGAGGAGCGTGCTATCTACTATCGCACTTATTATAACAATTTATTGTTGAACATGTGTGAAACTCCTTATGCTGCAATATTTGATACAGATGTTGTAGTACCTCCCAATCAACTATCCTGGGCAGTAGAATATCTCCGTCATAAAGGAATGTCGCTGGTATATCCTTTTAGTGGTGGTTGCTACTTCGTTGATAATAACTTCAGCAATCTTTTCCGCCGGCAACTGGATTTTGGGGTGCTTAATAATTACAAAGACTCCTTCTATGAAACCCCTGTGGATAGCTATGGGGGCGCTTTTGTAGTAAACCTGGCCACTTTTAAGCGATTAGGGATGGATAATATCAACCTGGTAGGTTGGGGCCCGGAAGACCAGGAGCGGTATAAGCGGTTTAAAATAGCCGGAGAAAAAATAAAGAGAATTGACGGACCACTGTATCATTTGCATCATATCAGGAAAGAGAATTCAAATTTTCATAATAGCCAGTTGGAGTTGAGCAACAGGCATGAGTTTTTGAAGATATGTAATATGTCCCCGGCGACCTTGCAGGAGTATATTCATGAAATGAAGAGTGAAGGTTATCAACCGCCTGCCTTACGATACATTTAAAAGAATAAATTCATTATGAATACAATAGCAACAAGTGAAGCCAAGCAAACACGGGAAGAGCATCTGGACAGGATTGCCAGATATTTGTTGTTAAATGGCGGGTTTACAAAAAGCATTAGCTTAAACGTTGGTAAAACAGGCATATCATTTTTTATGCTGCATTATGCGAGGTATAAGCAGGTGAAAACATACGATTCCTTTGGGGAAGATCTGCTACAGGAGGTGTTTAGTACCATGAATTTTAAATCAGGTAAGGGGTTTGGATCCGGACTACCTGGAATAGCATGGACGATAGAATACCTGTTGCGGCATAATTTAATACGTCTGAATGATTCTTCCCTGGCGGTATTAAGCGATATAGACGAAGCGGTGTATTCCTGGAATTATGAGTTGAGCTGGGGATTTTCTGAGGGCTTAACAGGACATGTACTGTACCTGCAAAACCGTATTGATCGTGAAGGATACAATGCCGAGGACCTGGATAAAATTATACGGTATGAGGTGTATATTGGTATGATAGACCGGCTGGAAAGAATTTTCCTGAGAAAATTCAGTGAAGATAATAATGCCCTTGCCAAATTTATTGCCGATAAAAAGTATACCCCTACCGAGAAGAATATAGAGACCTGCCATCATGCAAAAGTAGTGACCGTTCTGGCCAGGAGCCTGCAGTATGACATCTATCCTGTTGTTACAAAGCGTTCGCTGGAGAGAATGGTAGCATGTATTCCTGCTGCTATTACCGCTATGGAACAAAATATTCCAGGCAATATGCACGATGCATTTATGTATTTCAATATACAGGTAGAATTATGCAGGTCTTGCTGGAATGCCTGGAAATATACAGGCAATGAGAGTTGGAAAGATACCGCCAGACAACATTTGTTGTCGGCTATTGATAACTATCTGCCGCTGGTAGGTGCTGCATTTAAGAATATCATCTATCTGCAGAAAACTATTTTTATAGCACAGGTGTACAGACGTGCTTACCTGGAAATGCAGGAACCGGCATTTGAGCGTGTTTATGACGAAATCACCGATCATTTAATTGGTCTGTCATACGCTGCTATTGCAAAAGAAAGCGATAAGTACATGGGTATAGCAGAAGGTTTGGCGGGCATTGGCCTGGTTCTTTTATCAGGTATTGATGAAGAAACCTGCTGTTGGGATGAATGTTTGTTAATCAGTTAAGATAATCAGCGCTATATGCTACACATTGTTAAAATATTTGACACCACCACTGCGGGGCCATCAGTATTAGATCATCTCCTTACTTCATCATGGAAAAACGGTGAGTACTTATCTTACAATATATATATCGGCAGTAATAAATATGCGGAGTATAAAGAACTAGAGATAAATGGCGAAGTATATATTTATATTCCTTTTCCGTTTGCAATAAAATACCTGGCAAACATACCAACACCGGAATTTAAAAAATACTCTCTGCGGATTGCTGATCTGCTGGAACAACGTTTCATTGGAAAGAGCAACCTTCTTTTTCATTTTGAAAATTGCAATTGGGGTTACCTTGCACAAAGTGTTAAAACAACATTGAATGCTATTATTACATGCGGATGTGATGGCGCTATATTAACCAACAATGCCATGCAGCAGGCCATGATAAACGCTGCGGATAGCATACTTTGTACAAGTCAGGTCGCCCGGGAACAGTTGCTGTTGGTGCATACTCATATTATGGAAAAGGTATCCGTCATATATAATGTTATCTCTCCTATCAATAAAACAACGATTCTTCCGGAGCAGCATACTGCATTTCGAGACGCCTGGGGGCTTACCGCTGAAGAGGCTGTATTTGTGTTTAATAAGCAAATAGCCGGAGAGGAATATGATATGCCCTCCCTTATTCACGCATTTACCGCTTTAAAGAGGGAGATACCGAAGGCGAGGTTATTTATTCTCCATGAGTCGGATATCATGTTATATCCGGCATTCATAGAGAAGCATATATGGAGCAGTATAACTTTTGTCAGTAGCCTGGCAGAGGAAGATGTAATGGAATTATATGCCGCCGCAAATGGAGTTGTCATGCCACCGCTGACGGAAGGTAACTTTCTTTACATCATACAATTATTGCAAAACGGGATCCGGTTTATTTATGATGAGGCGCCGGATGATAACTGCTGGTTTAATGAGCTGGTAAATATGGAAGTGTTAAAACCGATCACAAACGATAATAATAACACGAACTATTTGTTGCATCATTTAAAGCAGGTGCTTACTCAAGATGATAAAGCGTCTGGAAAAATGCTGCCGGCGGCCTTTACAGCTACATTTATACATCAACAGCTGGATGTTGTTTATGAGAAGATGTTAAGTCTGGAGGCAATCAGCTGAAGGTTACATTCAATTGAACAAGCAGCATTTTAATGTAATTAAAATGCTGCTTTATTTTTTCTCCAGATATTGTTGCGCTTCAGAAATCCAATTCTGTGAGAGTTTCAGTTTTATCGCAGGCTGTAATCCTACGTTGTCAATGCCTTTTCCCATATCAATTCTCCTGCTTCTTGTGGTAGCATAATACAAGGTATATGGCATGCACGGAAGTGCCACCTGCCTCATATTAGCGTAGTCCAGTACACCGGCGGTCGCTTCACCTATTACGGTTACTTTCTTACTTTGCATAGCATCCATTAGGAACTCCTCTGTGGTGCTGCCACAGCCTCTGTTGACCAGGATAGCTACTTTCTGTGGGTAAGGTCTGATACTGTCTAATACCTTTTTCTCATCTTCCACCACGTTTACAAACCCTCCCTTCCCGCGTTCCATTGATTCAATCATGTGGGTGATTTCTTTTTTCTGCTCTGCAGGAATATCCTCCATTTTCAACAGGGGTTTCCACCCTTCAATATTTTGTTCTGTTGCTAACGCATCTACTCCAATCTTTTTAATAGTATCTGTATAAAGATAGGGGGTGATGGGCGCATACGCGAAATCGGATCCTCCCCCATTGTCCCGTACATCTATGATCAGGTTAGGTGTTTTATCCAATAACGTTTTATATGCTTTAAATAAAGAATCAATATTGGCGGCGTTGCTTTGGTCAAAGGATTTTATTTTAAGATAGAGTGTCTTATCAGATAATAGTCTGCCTGCTACATTTTCGGTAGAGCCGTCGTCATCGCTATTATTCACAGTGCCTTCCCGCTGCCAGGTTCCCAGTGTATTGATGCTAACAGGAAATGATTCGCTATAAGGGGTATGATCGGTATCATACGTAATCCCTATTAATTCGTTCTTCTTAATGGATTTTCGTAACTCCAGTTTTACTTGTCCGGGTTTCCAGCCATCCACTTTTGAATAGGTAATGACACCTGCATAATCCCGAAAATTTTTGACACTTTTAACGATGGCTATACGGAATGCAGAATCACTACTCCAATAGATGCCATCAATGCCTTTAGCGTGCTTCAGCGGATCTAACTGTTGTTTGGTGAGCTTTATATTTTCCGTTTCTGAAACTATTTTCTGTAAAGCTGCTGCTGATAAAGGGTTTTCGCCAAAAGCCACGTGCCTGTCTTTGAAGAAATTAAGCCAGTCATTAATCAATAGCGCGCAATGATGTGGGCTTGTGATTCCTTTTGTTGCTTTAAGAATCCGTTGTGTATAGATGGTATACGCCACATTTGTAGCTCCTGTTACTTTGTCTTTGAATCCTGCATAGTTATGTGTTATCTGATCTTTAACATGCAAAAATTCAGTGGTGCAATTGCAGGCTTGTCCAATAGCATGAATGCTGATTAATAAAAAGATAGGCGGAAAAAGTAAATGCTTCAAATTCATAAGACAGCCATTTCGTCAATGAACAGTATTAGGGCTGTTCATTACTGGGTTTTTTAGTGAGCCTAAGATAATTGAATTCCGGTAAAATGAAAGACCTTATCCGGTAGAAATATAAAATGGCTATCTAATCGTGAAATTTTTCTATCTGAAATTCCTCGCTTCCGCAAAAATGTTCCCCTGCGTCACTTCTTTTTTCTGTTCCTGTTGCTGCTCTCCTACTACCTGCGCTGCCTTTGCTTCTATCCTGGATGGAATGAGTTGCTGTAATAATCTCGATATATTATAGCAACGTTGTACCACTATATGCACTACTTCTCCTTCGCGTTGCAGCTTGCCTTCTACCATGAGTAAACGTGATTGCACAATTTCTTTTCGAAATTTGTCGAATGTTTTTTTGAAAACCACCAGGTTACTGCATCCTGTTTCATCTTCAATAGTAATAAAACAAACACCACTCGCTGTTCCGGGCCTTTGTCTTACCAGTACCAGACCTGCTACTTTTACAGGTTGCCCATCGAGAATAGTGTCAAGATCTTTTGTGGCGGTAATATGGAGCTGCTGAAGTTTCTCACGTACAAAGCTTACCGGATGTGCTTTTAAAGATAGTGTAGTGCTGCTATAATCGTGTACCACATGTTCTGAAGTAGTCATTTCAGGTAGCTGTATCTGTGCTTCGGAGGTACTTTCAGATGGCTGGCCGGTAAACATGCCGGTGGGGCGGTCGTGCAGTGCAGATACTTCCCACAGTGCGCGGCGCCGGTCCAGGCCCATAGATCTGAAGGCATCTGCATCGGCTAATTTTTCCAGTGTGGTGAGTGGAATACCGGCATCGCGGAGTGCAGGTATGTTGGCGTAGTGGGTGGTTCTGTTGGAGAGAAGCGATTGCAGGTCATCTTCCTTAAGTCCTTTCACCTGGCGGAAGCCCAGGCGGAGTGCATGATATTTCCCGGATATTTCTTCCAGCTTATTATCCCATAAAGAAAGATTTACATCTACGGGTCTTACTTCCACGCCATGATTGCGGGCATCAATTACAATTTGTGCCGGGTGGTAAAAGCCCATGGGCATGCTGTTTAATAAAGCACACGCGAAAACATCAGGATAGTAACATTTGATCCAGGACGAAACATATACCAGCAAAGCAAAACTGACGGCGTGGCTTTCAGGGAAGCCATAGCTGCCAAAGCCTTCCAGCTGTTTGAAAATACGGTTGGCATAGTCTTCTTCGTACCCTTTTTTTGTCATACCTGCAACCAGTTTCTCACGAAGCCGGGAAATGGTGCCGACTGACTTGAAAGTAGCCATGCTGCGCCGGAGTTCATCGGCTTCAGTGGGTGTAAAGTTTGCTGCAACGATAGCAATTTTCATGGCTTGTTCCTGGAATAATGGAACACCTAAGGTTTTACCTAAAATTTCTTCCAGCTCAGGTTTAGGATAATCAACTGTTTCCTCACCATTACGGCGCCGGAGATAAGGATGCACCATGTCTCCCTGGATAGGCCCGGGGCGTACGATCGCCACTTCAATCACCAAATCATAAAAGCATGTCGGCTTTAAGCGTGGAAGCATAGATTGCTGTGCCCTGCTTTCGATCTGAAACACACCGATCGTATCTGCATGCCCCACCATTTCATATACTGCAGGATCGTCTTGGGGTATGTTGGCTAATGTAAGATCCAGATCATAGTGTGCTTTGGCAAGGTCGAAAGCCTTGCGAATACAGGTGAGCATGCCCAGTGCGAGCACATCAATTTTCAGAAAGCCTAAAGCATCGATGTCGTCTTTGTTCCACTCGATGTTGGTTCTGTTTTCCATACGTGCATTCAGGATGGGGCACAGATCAGATAATTTCCCCTGCGTAATCACAAAGCCGCCGGTATGTTGACCAAGCTGTCGCGGAAAGCCGATCATCTGTTCGGTGAGCTCCAGTACTTTGCTGAGATGCGGATCATTTGGATTTAATCCCTGCGCCGCAACCTTGTCGTTATCAAACGAATCATCTGTGTATTCCCAGATAACACCTGACAATCGGTTGATCATATCCACAGATAGCCCCATGGCTTTTCCCACATCGCGGATGGCGCCTTTTTGCCGTTGCTGGGTAACGGTCGCAACAATGGCTGCCCTATCGCGCCCATATTTTTCATAGATGTATTGAATGACTTCCTCCCGCCGTTCATGTTCAAAGTCTACATCGATATCCGGTGGCTCGTTACGTGCGGAAGAAATAAACCGTTCGAACAGTAAATCAAATTTTGTTGGATTCACAGACGTGATGCCTAAACAGAAACAAATAGTGGAGTTGGCCGCGGAACCACGCCCCTGGCATAGGATGTGTTGTTTCCTGGCAAATCTTACAATATCATAAACTGTTAGAAAGTAGGGGGCGTAGTCCATCTCCTTAATAAATCCCAGCTCGTAGTTGATGTTATATATTATTTTTTCAGGGAGATGATCACCAAATATTCCTCTGGCGCCCTGCCATGCGAGAAAAGTCAGTTCTTCCTGTGGTGTGCGTCCTTCTGTAGTCAGTTCTTCCGGATAAATGTATTTCAGGGAGTCGAGCGAGAACTGGCAGGCTTCAGCTATTTCCTTTGTACGTTTGATGGCATCGTGGTATTGCCGGAATAAACGATGCATTTCAGCCGGCGGCTTCAGGTATCTTTCTGCGTTAAGATGCAAACGATAGCCTGCATTGTAAACGGTACATTTTTCTTTGATACAGGTTAATACATCCTGTAATTGCCGGCGTTCCGGATGATGATAATGTACATCATTAGTAGCGGCTAAAGGAATGTCCAACGCTTCAGATAACCGGGAAAGACGGTATAGTTTTTTTAAGTCATCACCCTGGTAGGAACGGGTGGCAGCGAGATAGAGATGCCCTTTAAAAGCATCACGGTATTCACTTAGCACCTGTTTGAATGCCTCATCATAGTCAAACCGGGCATTTAACGCCGGTGGTGGAATCACGATGAATTTAATGCCTTCCGCATGTTGATATACATCTGTTTTATATAAATGACATTGCCCTTTTTCTGCCCGCAGATTACCTTTTGTTAACAGTGCAGATAGCCGCCCGTAGGCATCTCTGTTGGTGGGATAAGCCAATAGACTGGGGCCATCCAGCAGATCAAGGCAGCATCCGGGGATGATGCGTATCCCTTTTTGTTTGGCGGCAACATGACCGCGAACGATACCAGCAAGCGTGTTGTGATCTGTGATAGCTATTTCCGTGTATCCTAAAGTGGCCGCTTGTTCTACCAGTTCCTCCGGATGGGAGGCGCCCTGTAGAAAGCTAAAGTTGGAGGTTACCTGTAATTCTGTGTAGTACATACTTCATCATTTTCATTCTTCACGCAAAAAAGCCATGAATAAACCAGTGTTGAGGTTTATCCGCATCGTAATGTCCCAATCTGAAAAGCCAGTAACGCCGGCCTTCTTCATCTTCCACGCTGTAATAGTCACGGTGTTCGCCTGATTCCAGCCACCATTCGCGTTCTATCCGTTCCGGGCCATCTGCTTTTTTTACCCGGTGCAGCTGCCCTTTGTAATGGAATAACATGGGGGGATAATCAGGTATCGGTGCAGACACCTGCACTGCTTCTGGTTTTTTTAAGAGCCGGATGGGCCGGGGTCTGTCTGTGCGCCAGTCTATCGTTGGTTTTTCCTGTAAGCAGGCAGCGATTTTAATAGAGCGTTCCGGCCAGTGGTGCTGATCCGGTAAATAGCGTTGTACGGTATGCGTACCCATTTTACCGGTAAGTCTGTCCAGCAATTCAGCTACGATCACATCTTCCAGCCCGCCGGGTGTTACCCACAATACTTCCTGGGAAGGCAACGTGTCTTCTACTTTAGGGGCTTCCAGTACAAACAGTTCAATGCCTAATGCGGGTTCGATCATCTGGATCTTCCCATCAAATAGTTTGAAAAGATGAATAGGATTATGTGATGCGCGGTTGGTGCCAATGTCGATCTGCTGGATATTACCATCTACCCGGTAGCATTTAAATACGCAGGTACGAAGTCCTTTTCCTTCCCTGGTTAGTCGTTGACAGAGTGTTTCCAGAAGCCGGTTCAGCGCAATTTCAATGCCCGTGGCGGTCATGATAGGCTCCATGCTGGGCAATCGTTCCTGATAAGGTTCGGGGGGCTGTAATGGTTCAATAGCTTCTTCTTCCAGGCCCAGGGCATGATCCAGCCGGTGCAGCATATTCTGGCCGAAACGCCGGCGTAATGCAGAGCGGGGCATACCAATAAAATTGGTTACCTGGTAAAGTCCGAGTTTGTGCAGCCGTTCAACAACTGTCGGATCCAGGCGCAGTGCTGCCGGCGGCAGGGGTAGCAGGCAGGCTGTTTGCTCACCTTGCGGTATTATGGCGGCGCCTTGTCCATAGCGTGCAATGGCCCATGCGGTGCCAATGGTATCGGCCATTCCGGCACGTACATCATAGCCGAAATTTTTTAATCGTAAAAGGATGTCTTGCAGATAGAGGGCTTCGCCTCCCCATAGGTGTGCACAGCCACTTATATCGAGGATCAGTCCATCGGGTGGATCGATGGCGGTGACGGGAGTATAACGGATGCACCAATGACCGAGTGAGGTAAGTAATCTGACTGGTAGTTCCGGCACTTCATCAAATACCTGCAGGGAGGTAAAGAGGGCCCTGGCATCGGCTACAGACATGTCCGCATTGATGCCATGCATCTGTGCTGCTGCATTAGCGGCAGTTACTTTCATACGGCCATGATCTGCTGCGGCCAGTACAAAAGGTGTATTTCGCAGGTGGGGTTGCCGGCGGGTGAACCAATCCGTCAGTAAATGACGGAACCATATTGTTACAAAGCGCCGGGACATATCAACCTATTTTTCGGATGGGTTGTTGTGGTAGTACTTCAATATGTTGGTGAACAGGCTGGAACCTGCCTGCCGACCATTCTACCTGCCATATGCCGGGTTTGCCATTACGGATCTTCTCTAACGCTACACTCCAGCGGGGAAAGCCTACGCCGGGCATATGATCTTTCTGTTCACTGATCATTGGAGTGATTCTCCACCTGGAAACGCAGGTGGTGGTACCGATGCTGCGGGGCTGATGGCGGTGAATAAATCCGGTTACCCTGCTTTGTTCCACCGCTAATTGAAGTCTTCTTGAATTAGCGAAACTGATCTCTCTTATTTCACCGATAACGGCTGCCAGTCCTTCACATTTGAGTGCTTCCTCCATGGCCCAGAGCGCGTCTTTATCGCGCTCCAGGTCAACGAAAATAATTTGATCAGGTGCTATACCAAAGCTTTTTAAAGCAGGAGGAAAAATGGTGCGGGAGGTGCTGATCCATAAACAAATGCCCCCTCCTGTCATCAGACAACCCAATAATCCGCTGATGAAACCAGCGGTAGCTGCTGCCTCTTCTGTGGCGGTGCTGAGGAATTCATGCACGGCACCTGTGGGAAAGGAACGGTTGGGAAATGCATCTTTTATCGGCCCAAGCCCCACATCTACGGCAGCACTGTTTAATGTTGGTTTGAGCCCTTGTAAAAGAAGGATATCTTTTTGCAATTGCGCGATGATATCTGCTTTTTTTGCGGGCATCGTTATGAATTTTAAAACTAATATATTTAGCAATTATACTAATTTAATTAGTATTTGTTGCATATTATTTTCCATATTCTACTACTGGTTCAGGAACAGAACGTTAGCTGCCAGCGCGGCCGCAGCGTTTTTTTATTTCACTTGTCCGGCAATATTAGTTTTCCCTAAAATCCTACCTTGCAGTACTCAACAAAGAAGGAATCAACAAAGGAGTTGCATGAAGATTATATCACAAAAAGAAGTGGACAACGTTTTGAAATTATCGCCTTTGCAACGATACAAATACACTGTTAAGTGGATCGCAGATGGCCTCACTATCTATACTTTAGCTAAACAAGCCACCATCGCCATTGCTGAAGTAAAAGGCCGTAAAATGGTGTCATTTTGGAGTGCGGAAGTTTACGCGCAATTATCCATAAAAGGAGCGTGGAGTGATTATGAGGTGATGACAGTTAACTTTGAAGCGTTTGAGTCTGAGATCATCCCGTTAATAATGAAAGAAGATTATTTGGTAAATATTTTTTCTATTGAAGATAAATCTGGATTTGTGGTAGATCTGGACGAGTTTATAACGGATCTTAATGAAGAGCTGCGTAACTATCAATAAGCGTTTATATTGACTTTATAAAGGCACTGGGGCTTATTGAAATCAATAATAATTTTTAACGGCGGGCGGGTATTACCTACCCGCCGTTTTTATATGAATGCAACTAAATATTCCTTTTCCTCATCAAACAATCTTCTTCTCATATTGTTATACTACCCGGCACCTCACTGAATGCACCATTAAAGAAGTATCCATGCAAAACCGCATATCCTGCTGTACAGTATGTATGAACCGGACCATACACCTGAAGCAAACTCTGAAACGTAATATCCTCGACAATGCCGGGTATAATAATATTGAATTTGTCATCCTCGATTATGGCTCCCGCGATGATTTGTACGACTGGATCCAAAAAGAGTTGCAACATGAAATAAATACCGGTCTGGTGACTTATTTCAGAACAAAAGATCCTCAGTTTTTCCACATGAGCCATTCCAAGAATATGGTATTCAGACTCGCCACCGGCGATATTTTATGCAGCATAGATGCTGATAACTTCACCGGCCCCGGGTTTGCAGCATATGTAAATGAACAGTTCAATAAAGAATCTGATATCTTTTTAATGCCTCCCCGTATTGGCGCTAACAAAAAGTGGTGGGATGTACAGGGACGGGTATGTGTGAAGCGGGACGATTTTTATGCAATGAGAGGATATGATGAAAAAGTAATGGATTATGGTTATGAAGACAAAGACTTCAAATGCAGACTGGAAGCCTATGGGTGCAAAAGTGTTATTATTAAAGAGCCTGCATTTTTAAATGCCATTACCCATGATGATAGTATGCGGATAGCCGATGGTTTTTCAACAAAGAAAACGAAAGACGTACTTATTTCCGCGCCGGGAGAAGATTTAACAGAGATTATTTACCTGGAAGAGCATAATGTATTTGAAATATTTTATGTGAGCAGTGATTCACTGGCAAGTGGAAAACTAAGCGATTGCGTGCTGCATCCCAAAAAGAGATATGCCGGCGTTTATAGGCAGGAGGGGAAAGTGCTACAACTGTATAAGGATAATGGCATCCTGTTCCAGACCTTGACTTATACAGGTAACGACCAGCTCATGTCAGATGAGCATCGGGGCTTTAACCGCATTAGTTCTGACTTGCTGCGGGAAAATTTCTTACTGAAAAGAGCTATTTATGTAGGAAAGAAAATCTTCTCCAATAACAAAAACAAAGGCGGCATCGTGAATGAAAGTGGTTTCGGACAGGGCATTGTTTATCCTAACTTTTCTGATATCGGCGTTCATCTCGGGGCAGAAGTGGCAGCAGGCCGAATTTGATTTTGGGCAAAACTTTGCTACCTTCGCTCCAGGTACGATAAAAAGTCTGCAGTAATGCGGACTTTTTGTATTTAAAGTGTAGTCGTATTCATTAATAAATCAAAAGAGCAGGGGATTTTCATTAATTTCCGGCTTCAATTCAGGGATCATAATGATAGCAAGTAGCAAATTTATAGCGGTGGAAGGTTTAGATGGCGCCGGGAAGTCAACGCAGATAGAACTGCTGACAAAATACCTGGAGTCAAAAAATGAGAAGACCAAATTCGTACACTTCCCCCGAAGCAACCAGGGCGTGTTTGGTGAACTTATTGCTAAATTTCTCCGTGGTGAATTTGGTGAGGTGAAAAATGTACACCCGCAGCTGGTAGCGTTATTGTTTGCGGAAGACCGTAAAGCATTTGCCGCTACCATCAATGAATGGCTCCGTGATGGCTATTTTGTGCTGGTAGACAGATATGTACTTTCAAACATTGCCTTTCAATGTGCTAAGCTGCATACCGATTCAGAGAAAGAATACCTGCGCAACTGGATCAATGACTTCGAATATAACTACAACCAGATCCCCAAACCACAGTTTTCTATTTACCTGGATGTACCATTTTCTTTTGTTGAATCAGCGCTGGCCAAAAGACGCGTCAATGAAGACCGGGACTACCTACACGGGAAAGATGATATCCACGAAAAAGATACTTCTCTGCAACAGGCCGTAAAGAAAGAGTATGAAGCGATGCTGTTAGCTGATGAAAGCATTAACAGGATTATTTGTGCCAATGAGGCCCAGGGTATGAGGTCGGTGCAAGACATTCATGCAGAGATCATACAGTTGGTCAATAGCCGTCTGCAGCTCTAACCCCGTAAAATTCCGCTTTCGATCATTATATTTCCCTTTTTCGCAATCAGGGATAAATTGTAGCTGCTAGCTTTGCGCTTCAAATTTATCAGCCTATATATGCGTAGTATATTTTTATTAATTCCCACCGTATTGGGAATTACGCTATCAGCCAATGCTCAGCAAGCTGTTTTAAAAGGTTCCGTGAAAACTGAAACCGGTGATCAGTTGCCATTTGCAAATATCAGCATCCCCGGATCAAAAACAGGTGTGGTAGCCAATAAATCAGGTGCTTTTATACTCACACTGGCCAAAGCCGGTACTTACAAAATAAAGGTGACCAGTGTAGGATATAAAGGAATTGAACAAACCATTACACTGCTCCCTAACGATACCTCCCACCAGGAAATAACATTATCATCGAATGGCGACCTGCAGGAATTTGTAGTATCTGCCAGCCGTAAACAGGAAACACTGGACCAGGTGCCTTCTTCCATTACTATTTTAGGCGCTAAAGATTTAGCTATTCAAAAAGGAATCAGCAATAATATTTCGGACATCCTGGCTAACAGTGTACCCGGACTGGGTTTCAGCAGTAATACTACCGGTAATTCCGGACAAACGCTGAGAGGCAGAGAGATATTGGTGATGATTGATGGTATTCCACAATCAACACCGCTGAGAAACGGTGGTCGTGATATCCGCAGCATAGATCCTTCCGCTATCGAAAGAGTGGAAGTGATAAAAGGGGCTACCGCCATTTATGGTAATGGCGCCGATGGTGGATTGATCAATTATATCACCAAAAAAGCTACTCCAGGACAGCCTTTGAGTGGACAAACCACCATCGGCGGCAATACCCAGTTGAAAAATGCCCAGCATACCGGTGGCTGGCAGGTAGGACAACTGTTGTCCGGCTCTTATAAGAAACTGGATTATGTAGTTTCAGGACACTATGAACAAACCGGTGTATATAAAGATGCAAAAGGAGTAGTGCTTTCTCCTGATTATGGTCTGGGAGAAACACAGCTATGGAATGCTTATACAAAAATTGGTTACAACATCAATCCCCTCAATCGTGTGGAAGTGATGTATAACTTTTTCGGTAGTCAGCAACGGAGTGATTATATCCTGAAGAAAGGCCACTATCGGGATACGGCAGCTACCGGCGTTTTTGGAACCCGCCCCGGCAATCCGGAAGGAACACCGTATAACCATAATGTAAATGTGCATTATGGCAGCCAGAAAATTATCGGCAATACGGATCTGGATATCAATGTATACTACCAGAAATTTTATACCGTATTTTCCTGGGTAGATTCCTTTGTAGGTGGCGGTCAGTCAACCATTTCATCGGATAAAAAAGGTGTACGTATTAATCTATCTACTCCATTCCAGGCTGGTAAAAACATAGATGGTGACCTGGTATACGGATTAGATATCTTAAATGATAAAACAGCACAAAAGCTGGCGGATGGAAGAACCTGGGTACCGGAAATGAGTATGCGCAACCTGGCCCCTTATGCACAACTGAAGACTACCTTCTTCAAGCACCTGATATTTAAAGCAGGTGCGCGCTACGAAAATATTAATATCGATGTACCGGATTATACTACCATCATTTCCCTGAATATCAAAACAGGTCTATATTCTGAAGGTGGTAAAAGTGTAAAAGGCGGCGCTATTGACTACAATGCCCTGGTATTTAACGCAGGGTTACGTTATAACCAGCTGAAATATTTCAAACCCTTTATCAGTTATTCCCAGAGCTTTTCTGTGAATGAGCTGGGCCGTACTTTACGTACTGCCAATGAAAGCACGGTATCCCTGCTGAAAACAAAAGCTATCATTGCCAATAACTATGAAGCAGGCTTTAACAGCACTTTAGGTCCTGTAGAACTGGAAGGTAGCTATTATATCAGCTCCTCTAAATTAGGTGCCAACTACACACTGGTAGAAGGCCGTTTTGAAATAGCACGGGAGCCGATCAAGATTCATGGATTCGAAATAGCTGCTGATGTACGCATCCTGAAAAATGTAGGTGTAGGCGCTTCTTATTCCTATATCGAAGGAAAAATAGATGCCAACAAAAATGGTAAGTATAATGATAAAGAAGATACTTATATCCTGGGCGATAAAATTGCTCCGCCAAAGTTAACCGCCTACATCCGCTACCAGCCGATGAAACAATGGAATTTACGTTTGCAGATGCTACAAGCCGGTGCGCGTAATCGCTTTGCTCCGGATGCTACTGGTGCATACACTTATGGAAAAGGACCTGTAGAACAGTTTACCTTATTCAGCTTCTTCTCTGATTTTAATATAGATGGTCATAGCAGTGTGCAGCTCGGGGTAGATAATATTTTCAACAAAGACTATTACACCGTTACTTCTCAATGGAATGCCCGGAATGAGAATTTCATAAAAGGATCCGGTGCGCGTGCTAATATTACCTATAACTATAAGTTTTAAAAAAGAAAGCCAGCTTCTCTGTTAAAGGGAAGCTGGCTTTATCTGGTATAGTTATCTATCAGGGCTGTAGCTGCAATAACCTCGCGGCATTGCTATAAAATATTTTCTGTTCTTCTTCCTTCGTAAATCCCATCGCCTCTATTCCTTTAATTGCTTCGCCCGGCGTAAATACGGGGAAGTCAGAGCCAAACAGGAACTGGTCTACACCGATTTTCCGGATAGTCCATACCAGTTGGTCCCGATAGGGGGAGTCTCCGAGTAAGGGTGCAATCGCTGAGAGGTCCATCCAGATATTACCTTTGTACCAGGGATATTTCTTCAATGCTTCAATAGCAAGAAGTTGGGGGAAATTTATTAACCCCGTATGCGCAAATATGAATTTCGCTTCCGGGTTGGTAACGGCCAGCATAATCAGTTTACCAATTTCACTGTTATCCAATAGGCTATAGCTGTCAAACAGCAAGGTCATGTGCAGTTCCCCGGCTTTTTTGGCAATAGCAGCCACTTCTGGTGCTGCTACATCAAAACGCTGTGTGTTGGGATGTAGCTTTATTACCTGTACCCCCTGTTGGTGTACCCGCTCCATTTCTGCAAAGGCATCTGCGCCATCCATAGGATGCACAGAGCATACAGGTATCAGAGATGGATACTTTTTGCTAAGCGCTATAATGCTATCATTTCTCCAGCGGGTATTCACCATATCTCCTTTCCAGGCCATGGTGATAATTGCCGCTTTAGTAATAGGAATGGCAGTCATAAAGGTTTGTATATCCTTTAGGGAATTGCTGCGTTCGGCGCTCAGGCTTTTGACTTCCTGTTCGTTCAAACCGATATGCACATGCATGTCTATAATTTTTCCTTTATAGTGAGGAGCGGAAGACTGGCTTTTTCCTTTGATGGTGGTAAATAACAATACCAGGCTGAAAACAGGGATCAGGAACTTTCTCATAATAGCAGATCTTGGATGATGTTTTTGGCAAAAACGGTGTTCTAAATTACATTAATTTTTACAGGTTGTAAGACAGAAAAAAATAATGATCGTTTAGGCTTCACCGGGAGGCCTTCCAAAATATTTTTTGTGCTTGTAAGGAATTATGCTCCGTTTACCTGTCCTCCGGATATAGGATATCCGTGTAAACCCGGTTCCACTGTTATGAGTCCGCATTGTTTGCGCAACCAACAAGCAATAGCGGCCCCTTTGTATCAATACGGCTTTCCATAAGACAGGCACTGATCGGCGCGTAGCAAACAGTTCATTCCACAAAAAACATCATTCCTGATTCCACAAAAACTGAAAAACATGAAGACTCCATCAGGCGCAAAAGCGCTTTCCTGCACCCAGTGTGTAGTGGCCCTCCTATTGGCACTGATTTTTGCCGGCTGTCAGAAAAAAGAAATGATAGCAAAAGATCCGGCTTCTCTCTCGGGAACAAAGGCTAACCTGGTCACTATCAATTCTGTACAACCCGTAAAGTCGGAAGCATTGCTGGCCATGCAGTGTTATAACAATGCCTTCTACCATCAGTATGGGACATATGGCCCTTCCTTTAAAGCGTACTATTATTCTGATGTGACCCAAAGTGGTCGTATGGATTTCTGGCGACAGGCAGAAGCCATTGAAACGTTGATTGATGCGTATACCGTCAACAACGACATAGATCTCAAAAACAAGATGGTATACCTCTATAATGGTATGAGAGATGCCTATGGCTTACTCTGGACTTCCAACATCTATAACGATGATGTTATCTGGGGCGCCCTGATGTGTATCCGTGCTTTTCAGATTACCAATGATGGTGGTATGAAAGACATGGCGAAAAACAACTTTGATATGGTATGGGCCCGCGCCTGGGATACCAATCTGGGCGGCGGCCTCTGGTGGACTACCGCCAATAACTCCAAGAATGTGTGCGTAAACGCACCTGCAGCCATTTGCGCCATGTACCTCTACCAGGCTACCGGCGATGTCGGCTACCGCACCAAGGCAAAGCAGATCCTCGACTGGATGGTGACCAAGCTATATGTATCCGGCACTGGTGAAGTAAAAGGCGCTATGAATTCAGCCGGCACTATTACAGAAGGCGCACGCACCTATACCCAGGGAACCTTTATTGGCGCCTGCAGCATGTTGCATAACTCCTACCCTTCCAATGGATATAAAGCCATGGGCGCTAAAGCGATGGACTATACGAAAAATACCATGAGCAATGCACAGGGCCTGCTGCCGGATGAATATGATAACGACGACTGCCAGGGCTTTAAAGCCATTTTTGCACGTTGGGCCTGCAAGTTTGTACATGACCAGAGCTACCAGAGCACTTATGCTGCCTGGCTTAACTACAATGCGGCAGAAGCCTGGAATTACAGAAACTCCAATGGTTTGATGTGGGGGCAGTGGTGGCATAGAACACCGGATAATTACGTGAATTCATTTGAAACTACCTGCGGTGTAGCGATGATGAATGGGGTATGGCTTTTTTAGCTGTTAGGTATTAGCTGTTAGCTTTTAGCTAAGATCGAGTGGCAGACCTTTTTTTAGTAGTAGACCCGTAGCCGTTAGTGAGAATGTTAACGGCTATGGGTATTCTTTTTTGTTAGCAAAGATTCTAACAACTGTATTTTTTTTAGATTAGGTTTTGCGGTGAAAATGCCTTGCCCGCTGGAATTTCTGACGCCACGCACAAAGCAGTAGATAACGCCCCCAAACTGTTGTTCGTAATCAAAGCCAGGGATGCGGCTTTCCAGGTATTTTTTTACAGCTACCGTGTAAATGAAATATTGAAGGTGATAATTATTTTCATTCATCGCTGCTGCAAGTCCTTCTTTGTCGTAATTCGCCACACTGTTGCCCAGGTAATTCGATTTCCAGTCGAGGATATAATATTTACCTTGGTATTCAAAGAACAGGTCAATTTTCCCGTTCATGATTCCTTCCAGTTCCTGGCTGCTGTATTCAGAAAAACGTTTTACACTCACGCTCACCTGGTCATCAGAAAGATTATTAAGCAGGTTTGCCTGAAATACTGGCACCGGGAAATCAAATTCAAATTCTGCCAGTCGCTGCTGACGCCCTACAGATGCCAGCTGGAAAGTGTTGCCTGCTATGTGAATAGGAGTATACATCACGTGCTGCAGCATTTCGTGTAGCCGTTCAAGGTATACTTCCCGTTGCCCCGGCACAAATCGACGGATGGCTTCTTCCAGCCAATGTTCCCATTTGCTGTTATCGGAGAAATTGATGCTTTCAAAAATGAAGTGCAACAGGTTCCCTGTTTTGGCTCCGCGACGCAGCGTGGTGAAAATGAAATTATCGTAAGGGTCTGTTTGTTGGAAAGAGCGTACTCGTGGTCGGTGTTCGGGTTTAGCGGCCAGCATGGTATAGCTCATCTTGCGCCAGTTTTGTTCCAGCAGATGGAAGGCTACCGGAGCACGGTTGACCGCCAGTTTGCCTTTGGTGGTTTGTTGCCTGTAGGTTTGTTCTGTGGTAGCCGGAATAGCTCCCTGCAGCTGTATCAGCGAAGGATCCGGATTCGCCACAGCTAATGCTTTCAGGAAAAATGCCAGCGAAGAATCTTTGAATTTGGCGAAGTTATTTTTAAACAGGTAACATTTATACACCGCGCGGGTGATGGCCACATAAATTAAGCGGCGGTTCTCCTGCTCTTGTTGTTGCTGGTAAGCTTCCAGTTGATTTTCTGAGAGACGGGCACGCTGCGTGCCCAGGTAATCGCCGCTTGCCGGGTCGCGGAAGCTGACAAATTCAATGTTTTGTGATTCCACGAAGTCCAGGAAAGGAGCCATTACAATTTTATATTCCAGCCCTTTACTTTTATGGATGGTGACAATATTCACAGCTTCTTCGTCGCTTTCTACGCGCTGGGCGTATTCATCACCATCGGTGGTCATGCCGTCAATACCGCGTTTGAGCCAGGAAATCAGGTCCCGCATCGATAGGTTTTTCCGGCTTTGTACCTGGTGTACCAGCTCCGATAGTTGATAGAGATTAGTGATAATCCGTTCTCCGTTTTCGGTATGTCCATCGAGTAATACGTGGCGCACGTTGAAGTCCGTAATGAATTCCATCAGTGCAGTATAGGCGCCATCGCGTTGCCAGAGATTGCGGTATTTGCCGAACAGGTCCAGCATGGTTTCATCGTCCAGCTTTAAAATGGTGCTGGTATTGTATCCGGTGAAAGACCCTAACAGTGCACGGTTAATAGACGACCGGTCCGGTGTTTCCATGGCTTCCAGGATATGCAGTAATTGCTGCGCTTCTCCTGATCTCAGCACCCTGGCTTCATCGATGGTTACGGCGGGTATGCCCAGCTTAGCAAGGGCATGTTTAATATCTTTCCCTTCCTGGCCGGTGCGCACTAATATACCTATGTCTGAAGGGGTAATGTTGCGACTGCCTTTTTCATTTTCAATCCGGTAGTCCTTATCCAGCAATAGTTGCGCTATCTGCGCTGCTACGGCTTCGCAGATGGTTTCTTTTTTATCACAGGCAATAACTTCTATGGGTACTTCTTTTCTGCTGCCTTTAAACAGATAGCCTTTGGTATTATTCTCCGGACTGTTTACGGGGATATAATCAATGCTATCGCTTTCTCCACCAAAGTCGAAGGTGTCGAAGCCGGGCGTAGGTTCAAAGAAGATGTTCATGGCACGGATCAGGTTTTCAGCAGACCGGAAATTCTGATTCATGTCATATACTTGTTGCACGCCGTTGCGGGCATTGAAGTAAGTGAAGATATCTGCTTTGCGCCAGGCGTAAATACTTTGCTTGGGGTCGCCGATGTAGAACAGCGTGGTGTTTTGGCCGAAGGCCTTATCAAATACCTCGAACTGTTCACGGTCAGTATCCTGGAATTCATCTACAAAAACCGCCTTGTATTTGTTTTGCAGATTAGCGATGAGGTCGGGATTCCCGTTTTTCACCAGGGCCGTATGCAGGTTGTTGATGAGGTCATCATACCCCATCATATTGCTGCGTTCTTTGAAGAGACGCACCTGCTCTCCTACTTCCTTAATGGCCGTATAGAAAAGTTGACGGCGGATTAATTGCTGGTATTCAGTGAGCTGTTGACGTATTTCTTCTACTTTGTCCAGTTCTTCCAGGATCTCCGGGAAAACGGCTTCAATATATTTGGCGTCTTTTCTTTTGGCGAGGATCTTTTTTACCAGCAGTTCCGGTTGTGCTACTAATTCCGGCCATTCCTTTTTGGTGTACCGGTTAGTGGCGCAGGCAGCAATGAGCTGGGCGCTGTTGGCGGTAATGCCTTCGTACAGTTTTTCTATGGCGATTTGCACATTGGCAGCCAGTTGGTCCATTTCCTGGATCCATTTGTCCTGTTGCTCTTCGCTGATGGTGTCCGGAATATCTTCCCGGTAGCCGATATATTTTTTCCCGCTGAGATGCTCTTGTATGACTTTCTGAAGATCGGCTTTCATTTTTTCCTCCCAGATACTTTCCAGCAAGCTGGTTTTGAGGGTGGTGATATTTCTGCGCCAGAATTTATTCAATTCATTTTCCACTACCGGCGTAAGGTCCGGCACCATCTGGGCGCCAAATAGCTGGTTGGTTTCAAAAGCGTATTCATTCAGTGTTTGCTGGCAGAAGCCATGGATGGTCAGCACGGAGGTTTCATCCAGTAGCAGAATGGCATCGCGCAGTAGTTGTTGCACCGGCATTGGATCTTCCGGATCTATCACTTCCAGTACCAGGTCCAGTATTTTTTCGTCGGCGATGTCCTTACCCATACTGGCTTTATACGCCTGCCGGATAAAAAGACGAATCCTTTCTTCCAGTTCCGCTACAGCGGCCCGGGTGAAAGTTACCATCAGTATTTCTTTGACAGACAGCTTTTGCTCCAGTATGAGCCGGAGTACAAGGATAGCGATGGAATAGGTTTTACCTGTTCCGGCGCTGGCCTCAATCAGATTGCTGCCCTCCAGTGGTACTGTAGTGGCCTCAAACTTTTTATATATAATGCTATCGATCATTTCTCTTTGTCTGGTTTTTCAAAATACGCCGGCAGCAATGTTGTCAACGGCGCTATCAGCAAGTCGTATACGTCGAGGAAACTGGTCAGTGCTTCTTCTCTGTCAAAAAATCCCTGTTCATATACCTGCACGATATAAGGATCCGGTGCTTCATGCCGGTCAATCAACCCGGTAATTTTACTTTTAAATTTCTTCAGATCTATGGTGAGTACATCTTTCGCACTAATTTCCAGATCCGGATAAAAAGAAATAATATGCGTAAATCCGGTTTTGTATACTTTAATAATTTCTGTTAAGCGGCGTGTAGCTTCTTCCTGTGTGAGTGCCACCGCTTCGAACGCATCTTCTTTTTTAGTACCTGAAATGTAGCAGAGATGCGTGATCACTCCCGCCGCCCTGCCCGCGAGATAGCGGATGTAGGCTTCCACGAGGTACTTACTTTCTCGTTTAGACCACGACACCTGTAACACTGTATGATCAAATGTCCGGATATTTCCTTTCAGTAAGCTGTTATCTATAAATAGTTCTATCGGCAACTTTTTTTCTGTCGTTCCTTGTGTACAGGCTTCGTATAAATTACGCACGGGTACCACCAGGTCTTCCATCCGGTGAATGGCCACCGCAGCCATATTGCGGAGTGGTAAGCGACCTTTTTTCACCATCACAGTTTGCAGCGTACCTTGTTCAGACGCAGGAATGGGCAGCAATTCATTTTTGACAGACCATTGCTGTAATTTATTCAGATCAAAAATTTCTGTTTCGTTCAGCAGCAACTGGCTGTCGTTATACCGAATCCCTAATACCTTGTTGTAATACGCTCTGAAGGGATTTTTGAAGAAGCTGATTACTTCTTCAAGGGTAATTTCTTCAAAGGTTAAAGGGGTAGTGATTTTATTTTCATTGAGAAAGGATGCAGTGGCGGCTTCTTTCGTACTTAAATAAGAAAAAAGACGTTCATCCGTGCCGGCATATTTCCTGCTGAAACTTTGCAGCGGCTGCAAGGTCACGAGCTGACTGCGCACCGTTTCCGGCGAAGCAGTACCGGCTTCTATATAATCTATCAGTTCGTCTACCAATGCTGATGGTGGCAGGTCGGCGTTATCTTTCGCATTTTTTCCGAGATAGCTGATGTATAAATATTCTCTGGCGGAGAGCAAAGTTTCCAGGAACAGGTGTTTATCATTCTCTTTCACATTACGATCGCCTTTCTGCCGGTTGTCTTCCATGATGTTGAAACTGGATTTATTTTCCCGGCGGGGGAATTTATCGTAATTCAATCCCATCAACGCTACCACCTTAAAGGGAATACTACGCATGGGGATGAGTGAGCAGAAAGTAATGCCTCCGTTTACAAACAAACCAGCGCGGGTGCTGCCGGTGAGGGTATCGAGGAAACTGTGACTAAACACCTCAAACGTTACTTTTTCACTCATAAACTCATTGAGTGCATTGTAGGCGGTGAGCTGTTTTACCAGGGTGTTATAGTCTTCATCCACATCTTCCACGGGTTCAAATACCATGTTGTGCAGTACTCTTTCCGTATAGGCCACCCACTCTACAATGGTGCGTGGACGGCGCCTGTCGAGGATAGACGACATGAGTACTTCTGCGAAATGACAAAACCGGATCACATCATGGGCATCGCTGCCTTCGGTGATATCCAGTGGAAAAAAGCTGTCTTCCCCGCTGCCATATTCCTCTTCCCCGCTCATGCAGATGCCGTACATGATCCGTTGAATACCATATTGCCAGCTGACAAAATGTGTTTCATCTTTTTTGTGACCGTTGATGCCGAAGCGGATATTGGCCGCTTCTATAATCCGGCGGATGAGCACGGGATCCTCCAGGTTAAAGCGTTTACGGATGTACGAAAAGTCCAGCAACTGCATCACTGCTTCTGCCTTAAAATTCTCTTCGTTCATGGTGAGAATGGCGTGCAGGGCATTGAAGAGGTTGTCGTTGTCCGTATAGCTTTCATCGGCGATGGTATACCTGAACGGATAGGGGGCATTGTTGAATACCGCCTTGATATAGGGTGCGTAGGCATCAATGTCGCTTACCATCACCACAATGTCGCGGGGCGATAGTTGCTCCTTTCGCCGGGCCACCAGGTGTACCAGGTAGTTGTAGAGTACTTCTACTTCGCGGGCAACGGTATAACAGGCATTGATGGTAACGGAGCCATCGCTGATATCCTGTTGGGAAATGCGTTCCCTGTCTGCCGTGGTAGCAGCTATAAAAATGTCGTGTTGTATTTTATGTAGCAGGGTGTCGGTATCGGGTTCTACGGTTTCAATTTCTTCGTAGGCATTTATGAATGCATCGTACGCGAAGAAAAGTCCGAAACTGTCCTGTATTACCCTACCCCAGCCGGTGAGTAAGGCGTTGCCGGCTTTGGACTMTTCCAGTTCTTTGAGACCTTTTTGTCGCCAGCGGGCCAGTTGTTTTTCATTGCGGTCATCGAACCAGAACATCACCGGTGCTGGGTTGATGATATGAAAATGTACATCTATGAAGCTGGATAGCTCATGGAGAATCTTCACATGGTAGGCCGTGATAATGGATAATCCAAATAGGTGGATCACCGGCATACGGGAAGTGAGGGCTGCTTTATTGTGCCCGGTATTGTGCAGGGTATCCAGGATAAAGTTACCCACGATGGTTTTATCCGGGAGAGCGCCTCCGGAGAGCTGTTTTACTTTTACCCAGAGCCAGTGTTGCCAGCCGGCGCCGGACAGTTCCGGGGTGTTGGTATTGGTCCAGGCCTGGATCATTTCCGGGCGATATACCTGGTACTGATCAAACAAATCGGCTACTTTTTCCGCGAGGGCCATGCGTTTCAGGTCACTTTCTGCGTGCTGTTCAGCATAATAGGCCGCTACTTTGGGGAATTTGGCCATGAACTCTTCCTGCCCCAGGAGTTTAAATACCAGCCAGCTGAGATTCTGAGGGGACAATACTTCAGAGAAAGGACCTCCCAGCAATACATACAACTGGTAGAGCAGGTCGTTAGGCTTCATAAAGCGGCAGTTGGCCGCAATGCCCAAACGGTCTGCCAACTGGAGTTTCAGCCAGTTGTTCATACCTTCTGTTTGGGTAATAATATAGTGAGGCTGGAACACACTGTTGCCCGCATCCTGCAGGTCTTGTGCCAACCCGGATGATAAGCTATTGAGTGAGTTCGAAACTTTTAAAAACAATGCCATTGATAAATCCTTTGTTTAGACTCCGCCATTCCCGAAGCATGTTATTTAATTTGCATGCGCGTCTACTTCTCTGAATCTGGAGGCAATGCCAGAAGCTCTTTCTACAAAGCGTTCTGCCGCCATGAGGATTACTTCCGGTGTTCCCTGAACATACACTTTCTGTTTGGCGCGACTCACCGCGGTGTACAGCAGTTCCCGTGTAAGAATGGGTACGTCTGTGGTATCCGGCAAAAGTACCAGTACTTCTCCGAATTCGGAGCCCTGGCTTTTATGGATGGTCATGGCGAAGGCTGTTTCCGCCTGGGTAAGATAGCCGGGTAATACTGCTTTCAGCGCCCCGGTGCTGTCTTCAAACCAGGCCATGAGCACCCCGTTTTCATCTGTCCGTATAATGCCGGTATCTCCATTAAACAACCCATGTTCATAATAGTTACGGGTAAGTATCACCGGACGGTTTTGATAAAATTCGGTGTTGGCCTGAATCAGCCGTTTATCGTGCAAATATTTTTCTATTTGTTTGTTGACTGCGTACAGCCCTTGCGGTCCTTCTCTTACGGCGGTGAGTACACGTTGTGCATTCAGCAGCTTCAGTGCCGTGGGAATATCCTTTTCTTTTATAAATGTTTCGTAGCCGGCAATAAAGTCTTCGAATAATTTTACAGATGCAGTAGGGTCAATGACTACCTGTTCATCTGCCGAAGGCGGAAAAAAAGAATGTATTACCGGAACATTATTGGCGATGATGGCCTTACTAAATTTACCAATGCCCGTGTTGCCGGTAAAACGATGACTGCGCCTCAATTCCACCAGGTGTTGAAATAGTGGATGGCGACTATCCGCGTTTTGGGTGGCAGGGATATGGCGTTGTTCATCTGCAATAAAACTATTGATAAACTGACGCCGGGTAGCGGTAAAAAGGTTCAGTTTTTCCTGTGCCTGGCAGAGATCTCCAAACAGGCTACCTGCTTCTACGGAGGCCAGTTGATCTTTATCTCCCAGCAAAATGAGGCGGGTACCAGGATGGATCGCTATCATCAGTTTAGCAAACAAGGCTACGTCAATCATGGAGCACTCATCTACAATGACTACATCGTAGTTGAGCGGGTTGTCCTTGTTATGCCTGAAATATGGGCTGCCATTGATAGGCTTCAGCAACCGGTGAATAGTGGCTGGTTGCAGTAGCCGGAACTTTTCGGTAATGGCGGCATCTACTTCAATGGTGGTGCTGCGTAAACTTTCCGCCATACGGGCGGCGGCTTTACCGGTAGGTGCAGCCAGCGCCACTTTCAGAGCCGGGTCGGTGGCAAACAGGATGGCCAGAATTTTGGCCACTGTAGTGGTTTTACCCGTACCCGGTCCGCCGGTAATGATGGTGAAATTATTTAATACACCGGTGATGGCAGCAGCCAGTTGCCAGTCGGCCGGATCGTTATCGTCGTTGGTAGTAGTAGCTGTGTTAAACAGTTTACTGATCAGCGGTTGCTGGCTTTGCAATAATGACATTCTTTCGGGTAGCAATGCCTGCTCTGTTACCAGGAACTGTTTGATGCGTTGCAGAAATTCCGTTTCATACCTGAAGTATCGTTGCAGGTAAAGCCTGTTCTGATAAATAACGAAAGGTTGTTTGTCGTTGCCATGCGTGCCTACCATTGGAATGGTTTCCAGGATGCTGTTGCTGGTTTCTATTTTCTGGTAGGACTCCGGTAGATTTTCCTGTTCTTCTTTTATTTTATCGAGATGCAGACAGATGTGTCCTTCGCTCCCTTTTTTTGATAATAGATAAGCATACGGTTTCAGCGCCGGTATATCAAAATACTCGGCAAATTGTTGATGTACATCGTTCAGCGTGGGTATGTTTCGCATTCTTATCCGGACACTTGAAAAGATTAAAGTACGACTTTTTCCGCTTCGACTGAAGCGCTTTAGTATTTCAGTATATTGCTTTTTATCTATAACCTATATACTGTATACTATGTCAAAGAAATGGCACATTTTAAGTGCGTTATTGTTAGTTGCCTTTTTACGTGTTAACGCCCAGCAGAATTTAGAAAGAAAGCCGAGCCAACTGAGAGCAAATTTTTCCATTCTTGGATTGGGTGCAAATTACGAATTGCGATTGTTAAAATTCACCACACTTAATCTGGATGCAGAAGTTGGAATGGGGCTGAGTTATTCCTACAGTGATTATATGGGATCAGATTGGGGATATGCTATAGTACCAGATTTTTCGGTAGGGATAAGACAATACTATAATATTGCCCGCCGCGAAAGGAAGGGAAGGCGCATTGACAATAATGCCGGCAGTTTTTTTACGGTGAGGGGTGGGTACATGGCTAATCCTATTGTCGCCAATGATTATTATGAAGGTGCCTATGCTTACTTTGTGCCCGCCTGGGGAATGCAACGTAGTTGGGGTAAGCACTTTAGTTTTGAAGCCCAATTTGGTATCAGGTTTAGCCCGGTAGAATATGAAGATGGCGCTATTAATGCGCTGGATGCACGTTTAAAGGTCGGGTATGTAATTTGGTAATGTTGTAAATTAGCTGCTTAAACGGAGTTATATGTCGTCCAGGATAATTAAGCAGGTAATAGTGATGCGCAAGGATCTGAACATGCGTAAAGGAAAAATGATTGCTCAGGGAGCGCATGCGTCCATCGCGTTTCTGACGCGGCATGCTACCATCGAAGGACATACGCTGCAAACCAATCTGAGAAATCCGGAAGAAGTATCTGAATGGATGACGAAAGGGTTTACCAAAATTTGTTTGTCGGTGGACTCGGAAGAAGACCTGGACCGGGTATATCAACAGGCGGTTGAGGACGGGTTAAATGCTACGCTGATAACAGATTCGGGGTTAACAGAATTTGGAGGGGTGCCTACTAAAACCTGTTGCGCGATCGGGCCTAATTTAAACGAGGAAATAGATCGTATTACAAAAGATTTGAAGTTGCTTTAGTCTTCGTCCCCTACTACATCTGTTTCTACAACTCTGCCTACCTGTCCATCTTCCAAACGTACTTTAATACCACGGGAGTGATAGGCGGCAGAGGTCAGTAAATCCTTTACGATGCCATAGGTTTTTTTACCGCTGCGTTGATCTTTTTTCAGTATGATAGCCACTTCCAGGCCAGGGTATACGTCTTTTCTATATTGTCCGTCCATTATTTTATTTATGCTTATGCTGCAAAGCTAGAAAAATTATGCCAGAAGGTTTCAAATGAATGGCTAAAGGCACAACCATTACAGCAGTGCCTTTTCGCTTATTTAGGGATAAATATTTGCCTCAGCTGATCAATCAGTACACCGTTTCCGCTTATGCTGATGCTGTTGATCTTTTCCGCGATCTTTTCCACATATTCCATTTCCTTCAGCTTAAACAGCATCGGGTTATCTTCCATCAGTTTGGCGGTATTCAGCAAACTTCTGGTGCTGGCTGTTTCTTCTCTTCGCATGATGATATTGGCCTGTGCCTTCTTTTCAGCTACCAGTACCTGGTTCATGATTTCCTTCACATCGCCGGGCAGGATGATGTCGCGGACACCAAAGCTGGCGATGGTGATACCCAGGCTTTCCGCCTTAGGTGTAACTGCCTGCATGATATAAGGCGCCAGTGAATCTTTCTTTTCCAGCAATTCATCAAAGTTCAGTACAGCGATGTATTCTCTCAGCGCCAACTGGAACAGGATGTAGAGCTGTCGTTCGTAGTCCTTATTTTGCAAGAGGGCCTTGTTGATATCTACCACCCGATACTGTGCCCATGCGTTGATTCTCAGTGCTGCTTTGTCTTTGGTCAGGATTTCCTGACCATTGATTTCTGCCTGCAGTTGCCTGGTATCAATTTTAGAGATGGTGATAGAGATGTTATTTCTCCACCAGAAATAGATGCCAGGATACAGCGTCATAGAGTATTTACCATCGATGAGCAGGATCGCCTGTTCGTGACTTTCCACGCTATAGCTCCTCACATAAGGGGCTACCAGCCGGTGGCAAAGTGTGGACCGGTCTATGTTTTCCGTGATGGCTATCTTGGAGATATCCGCGCGGATAAACTTGTAGTCGATCATATTTTTCCAGAAGGTGTATCTCCCTGCGGTCAATACCTGCTTCAGCAATCCGTTTTCGTAATGCAATACAATTTCTGTTTCGCTTACTTCTACTACATGCAAAGCTGCTGTGATTTCAGGGTCTTGCAGGAGTATGTTCAGCTCCAGGGGAGCAGCAAAAGGTTTGTTGATATCGAAGATTTCCACGTCTTCGTTAATCAGCCAGTGTCTGCCTTCCTGCAGCATTCGCTGATATGCTCCGTTCTTAAATATCAAGCCTCTTTCGTAGGCGTTGATGGTTACTCTTTTCATTTTCATTTTCTTTTGGGGTTGTAAAAAAAGCCAGTGCTGTTGTCCATTCTGCCTGCACGGAAACAGTTGTCAATCTACCGTTATTCATCAGTTAGGGCGGAAGTGCTAAGTGATGGTAATGGTATGATGTATATACCTGTTTTCTGGTGTTGGCAAAACTGCCGGCATCATCCTTTTGATGATGTGGCTGGGCCTACAGCCTGGCTTTTGTTTGTTGTTTGGTTGCTATTTTCAGTAGCAGTTTTTAACAGTTTTTCAGACTGTCTCCTTGAAAGGGAGTTGTCCATTGCTCTGCCGCTGAGCTACCGTTTTTCAGACGGACGGGATTCGAACCCATGACCCATAGACTATTTGGGCGAGAGCAGTGTCTTGAGGCAACAGCATACAGGACGTTAGTACGGCTGCACTGCAGGGCTTTATGAAACCCATGCCTGGTTTGCGATCAACGACATCAATTCTCGTCTTCCCGTTGGGGAAGGATTTTAGTAAATGCTTTTCATTTACCTGGTGGATGAAGCAGGAGTCGAACCTGCACTGGCGGTGCTTCAAACCGCTGCTCTACCATTGGAGCTATACATCCGATTTTTTAGTGTGAGTAGTAGGATTCGAACCTGCTAAGCCTGTTAAGGCGATGGTTTTACAGACCATTGCGACACTCCCGCTTCGCCGTACTCACTTTGGGGTTTCCTGCTTTTGGGTTAACATATTTGGGGTTAACCTCTTTTCGACAACACTCTTTTAGGGTTAACATTCTTTTTTACAACACTCCTTACTGTTAGTGCTTTGGGAGTTAACACGCTTTCCGGTTAACAAATTTGGGGTTAACACATTTTGGATGAACAAAATTTGGGTTAACAAACGGGGTTAACAGCATTGGTTCTCGGGGTGCAGGCGGGGCTCGAACCCTGATCTTCCGGTTCACAGCCGGATATTCTCACCATTGAACTACATGCACCATTTTACAAAGTTGGCCAGACCGGATTCGAACCGATAACTCGCTGCATATAAGGCAGATGCTCTACCAGTTGAGCTACTGGCCGGTTTTTTTGCACAAAAAAAACCGGGCGTTTATAACGACCGGTTTTTACGTTGTGCATAAGCAGTTACTTATGTTCGTTGACACCTGGGTCGTTGATATTTTTTTGCATAGGGATACCATATCGATAACAGTTGTTTGTTATGATCACAGTTAAATCGTATGCTATGAGTATGCGTTTGCATGCTTGTTTTTTTCGTTATAAATACAAATAAAAAGCCCCGCAATCTCTTGCGGGGCTTATGTTATATTGAATTCGTTTTATCAACTATTCTGTAGCATAACATGCCCCGCACCTTGTATAGTCCTCCACGTGACTAAACCGGTTTTTTGTTTGTATGTGTAATATTGAGCGGTACATGTTTTATGATTTTTTTAACAGTGCAAAGATGGATATATTTTTTTAATATCTCCAAATTTTTTTTGAAAAATATTTTTTAGCTAGATAAGTGAGGAATGATTTTTACAGACTAAGGGATGTTTGTTAAAGAGTAGAAGTATGTTGCTTTGATTGAAAATTTATATAATCTAATATATTGACATAAAGTGTTTGTTCCATCTTGCTAAATAGATTTTAGTTATGAAAAAGGAATGGTGATAATGTAAATGAATACTTGTTAAGAACGGATTAACAAACTACCCTGATATTTGCTGAGGACGTTTGGTATTGTCGTTTTTATTAAGTTGCATTAGAATGTCAATTTGATCTTTCAGATGAGTATATTTTAGTTAGGAATGCGTCCATACTTTGAAAAAGAAAAGCTATAAATATGGTAATATTTTGTGTTGATAAATGTACGATTCCGATGCTGGTATTTCGATCGCATTGTTTAATTACTCCTGTGAAGGGAGAGCATAACTGTAATAATACTATCTCTATTATTTATGAATGTTAATCAAATCAAAACAATTATGAGTATTCGTGTTCTTCATGCTGATGACGATCCCATCTTCCGCAGGATCGTAAAGAAAATTTTGCCTCAAAAGGAATTTGAAGTCTATAATGCCTGTGATGGAGAAGATGCATGGCTTCTTTTTAATGAGATGCGCTTTCATTTTTGCTTATTAGATATTATGATGCCCAGGTTGAATGGAATTGATTTGGGTGAAAGAATACGAACAGTGGATAAGCAAATGCCCATTTTTTATTTTTCGGGGGAAGAAGCTCATCTTGTAGAAGATGAAGTGTTTGGCCGTGGAGGAGGTAATGGGTATTTTAATAAGACATTTAATATCAGTAAGCTGACTGGCTTCTTTCAACAGTATTTTATTCCCCTTGGAATAGCTAATCCAGATGATGGTTGCAATCGGAGAAATCAATGTTAATCAGACATCACTATTGCCTGGTTGGGTCAAAATGATTTCTAATTAACGCGAGATTAACACATCGCTAATGTATGCTCCATTTGCCGGTATCTCGTTCTATAATTTTTAAAATAATAACTAATCCCTTAAAACCCATATTAAATGAACATTTCTAAAAAAGATAAAGAAAAGGTGATCATACTTTATGCGGAAGACGATTTAGTAGCAGCAGCCTTATTAAAGACCTCCCTGGAAAAAGCGGGCAACTTCGAAGTGATTTGTGCTGCAAATGGCATGGAGGCCTGGTCTCTTTTTAGCACCAGGTATATTGATGTTTGTTTGTTAGATGTACATATGCCCGGATTAAATGGACTGCTGCTAGGAGAGAAAATCAGGGCAGATAATCCAATAGTGCCTATCATGTACATCTCTGCCGATAGAAAGAAAGAGACGAAAATGCAGGGATATAAATTTGGAGGCGCAGATGATTATTACGAAAAACCTGTTGAAATTGAAGAACTGATTGCCAAAATGAATGCACTTATCAGACGGGCAAGAGGACAGGTAGACGCATGTAAAGTAATCAAACTTGCTGAGTACACCTATAGATTGAAAGATTATACGATTGCCTATGATGACATGGTATTCTCCTTAGGTTTAAATCATGTAAAGATCCTGAATAAGTTAATCGCACAATTAAATGATACGGTAACTAAATCGGAGTTGAGGATAATTGTTTTTGGTTTTGATAACAATAGTAAACTAGATCATTACATATCGCGATTGAGGAAGCATTTCAAAAGTAACGGTAAAGTAGAAATACTTACGATACAAGGGGAAGGATATTCACTATGTGTATCTAAGGATCTTGTCAGATATTCGTAGTGTTTAGTTTGATATCCTTATCAAATATTTTCTTATATTCGATATCTGTTTCGTAGACCCAAAAAGAACCGTTAGCCATATTTTTAAAAACTCAAAAACAATTACCATGAAACTCCACAGAACATTACATCATCCTGATGGTGGGCGTTCATTAGCAGAATATGAAATCAGAGAAAACAATGTTTTTACAACCATACACCATGCAAAGGGTTCCAGTTCCCTCCCCTGGTATGAGGTCAGGGATAATAAGCTATATCCTACCACGCATCATCCGGAAGGTAGAAGCTCCTTTCCCTGGTTTGAAATTACAGGAAATAGTATAACCCCGTCAATCCATCATCCGAAAGGCTGGGATGGGTTGCCCTGGTACAAGATTATGTGAAATTAAGTAAGGGTTTACTGACGGGGCCTGGCATTTAGTTGTCGGGCTTTTTCATTGGAGGAAGGGTAGTAAGTCCAGCGTATTACCGGCTGGACTTACTACCCTCGTTACTTTTAATTAGCTTCTGCAATTTTTGTAGTATTGACATTCCTTACTCCACAAACTCCCGACTCTTCAAATACAACTCTACCAATAACTCCTCCTGTATCTTTATCCCCCGCTTGTTCAATCCGTCTTCTCGTTCCCGAAGAAATATACTCAGCATCTCCTTTTTCACATCTTCATTCGCATAATGAATTGCTCTGTGGCAATTCGGGCACAGCGCAATAATATTTTCGGGCACATCAAGGCTATACTTGAAATTATCCTGAAATTGCATTGGTATTAAATGATGGGCCTCTACAAAGTGATTCCCCGATTTAGCATTGATGAAAGTTTCATGATGCGATTTATGCTCACATTTATGCCCGGCATTTTCTAAAGCTTGGGCGGCATAACTAGCATTTCTTTTCCACGTTTCTCCGGTATTGGCTCTTTTGGATCCCTTGGGAATAGGTCCTATAGGCGGCTTTTCAGCAACAATATTTTGTATTTCATCTTGAAATATTTCTTCTTTGGACCGAGTCTCTATCTCCAGAATATTAGTGCCTACTAATCCCTTCAGTTCTTTATAAACGCCCACTAAATTGCGCAAATCGTCTACTAATTCGGCATCAGATGGTAGGTTGTCACCCTCGTATACCTTGGAACAAATAGCGCCTAGCTCATAACCTCTACCTAATGGTCGTGTAGCATTTAGCACCGGTGTTTTGAAAGAAAACCCTTCGGCAGATCTAATGATATTGCGAATTTTGGCAGTATTGATGGCTATTTCATTTTTCCCATTTTTAACGCCATATTGATCTTTGTACTGTGTCCATGCCTGTTCAAGGGTTAAGTACACCCTTTTCATCTTGGCCTCAAATAGGTAGACAATATAATACCCTTTCTGTGCGGAAGTGGTAATATCAGAGTCAAATATACATAGATGTGGAACTTCCGGCATATTCCCCTTACCTATCGAGCCGTCGAATAAGTAGAGATCACTTAGACTGCTAACATTTTTGAATTTAATGGGTAATTCCTTTTCCAATTTGTTAAAGGTGAATAGGGAACTTAGCTTTTTGTCTTCTAGGGCAGCATATATCTCCTTATCCTCTAAATAATGCTCCAATACATCTTCAAACAATTCTCTAATCATAACGATGGACGATAATGGGTATTTTGAAATCCTACAGTAATTCTCAGTATGATTCTTAAAATTACAAATTCCCCTTCAAAACCTACAATTGCAAATCCCCCCTATTCTCCCTAAATTTACCCCAATGCATACCGGCGATCCACAACTCTCCCATCACCAGCTAAAGTCATTATTTGACCTGCTATACCTGCGCCTATGCCGTTTCGCAGACCAAATCATCTCCGATTCCGCCACTGCAGAAGACATCGTCCAGGAAGCTTTCATCAAATTCTGGCAACACAATGCGGAGGTAAAAGAGCTGAAAGCCATTAAAACATTTCTGTATGTGATGGTAAGAAACGCTTGTCTGAATCACCTGAAGCACCAAAAAGTGGTAAAGAAATTTGCGCAAACTCAGACAGAGGTGGCAGAAGAAGCTGCCGTGCTCAAAGCGGAAGTATGGGGAGAAGTGTATAGAGCAATTGCTTCGTTGCCGGAAGGCTGCCGTAATGTTTTCAAGCTCAGTTACCTGGAGGGGTTAAAAAACCAGGAAATTGCTGAGGAGTTGAAAATTTCCATTAACACCGTAAAAACGCAAAAAGCGAGGGCGCTGGAGCTATTAAAGCTAAGATTAAAGCCGGAAGCCTTTCTGGCATTATGTCTCCTCGTTTCAGAAAAATATTTTTAGGTCTTTCACCCATTTGCAATCAGTAGATTGTTTATAGATATAGCAGCACATGGAATCATACAACCACCTGTATCACACGTCCCGGTTAATAGTGAAGTATTGGGATAATACGTTATCTGAAGAAGAGAGCGTAGAGTTGGAGGCATGGATAGCCGAGAGTGAGGGTAATAGGTTATTGTTTGAAGAATTGAGTAAGGAGGAGGTGTTGAAGGAGGAGATGCAGGCGATGGGGAAATATCATCCACAGCAGGCCTGGGATCGTATTGAGGGAGAGGTGATGGTGAAAAGGATGGTTCCATGGGGACGGGTGGCCGCGGCTATGGCATTGATTATATTGGCTATTGGAGCGAAGTGGTGGTATACTAATAGTATGGAGCCACTGACGCCAGTGATCGCGAAAACGCAGCAGATGAAGGGAAGACCGGTGCTGATTATGGGTAATGGAGAGGAGGTTGTGCTTAGCGGGACTAAAGATACGTTGCTAATAGAGCAAAGTGGTGCGAAGATCCGGCAGCAGGGCAATAAGCTGGCGTATAAAGATGGCAGCGGGCCGTTAGTATATAATACCCTGCAAATACCAAGGGGGATGGATTACAGTCTTACGTTGAGTGACGGCACGCAGGTATGGTTGAATGCAGAGTCATCATTGCGTTTTCCGGTACATTTTACGGAGAATAACCGGAGAGTATACCTTACGGGAGAAGCTTACTTCGTGGTGGCGGCTAATGCAGCAAAGCCTTTCAGCGTAACCGCCGGACAAGTAGAGGTGGCCGTATTAGGAACGGAGTTTAATATCATGGCCTATGAAAATGAGCCGGCGGTACAAACGGCTTTAGTCAGTGGCAGTATAAAAGTAAACACAACGATATTGCAGCCGGGCTGGGTAGGTGTTACGAGTAACGGGAACACCACTACGCAGCAAATGGATATCACCGCATTGACGGGTTGGAAAAGAGGCATGTTCGTATTCAGGAATGATGATATCACTACTGTGTTGCACCAGTTGGAGCGCTGGTACGATGTAACGGCAGTATATCCCAAAGGAAAAGCAGGTAGCCAGCATTTCACTGGCGCCATGAAGCGCTATGATAATATAGAACAAGTACTGGAGCTATTAAATCAAACTGGGGGAGCCAACTTTAAATTGAGTGGAAGACAAATAAAAGTAGCATTTTAATCAACAACCAACCAGTGTAATTGTCAGAATGATACCCGGAACGTTACGGGTAGATGATTGTCATGCTCGCTGAGCCAAAATCTCTTGTAGTCAATGAAACGATTGTTCATATTACTGCTTTGTATGCAGTATATAGTGCCGCTATGCGCGCAGTCAGTTACGGCGAGCCTGCAGAATGTGTCCGCCGAGAAAGCATTTGCCGTTATTCAGCAACAAACCGGGTACGAGTTTTTATATAATAACGAGTCGGTAAAAAAAGCGGGGACTATCAACCTGTCGGTAAAAGAGGCAACACTGGAAACGGCTTTACAGCAGTGTTTCAGCCAGATCCCTTTTACCTGGAAGGTAGTGGATAAAACGATTGTAGTAACGCCTAAGCCGGTAGCAGCCACCACAGAGTACACCATCAGCGGTCGGATATTGTCCCTGGATAATAAACAGCCATTGATTGGCGCAACTATCCGTGTGAAGGGCACTGATAAAGGCGCCACCAGCAACAGCAGCGGCGCGTTTTCTATTACTACCGGCATGCAGCACCCACTGTTGCAGGTGTCATTCCTGGGATATATTACTAAAGAAATCAGAGGAGAAGAGGAACAAATAATTTATCTGGAAGAAGATAAAAAGAAACTCAGTGAAGTAGTAGTAACTACGGGCTACATCACGCTCCCGAAGGAACGTGCTACGGGCTCTTTTTCGCAGGTAGATAAGTCACAGTTGGATAAACGCATCACCACCAATATCCTCGATAAACTCGAAGGTCTCAGTACAGGCTTGTCTTTTTCAAGAAGTGTGACGTCCGATAAGCCTAAGCTGAGCCTACGCGGCCGCAGTACCTTGTTCTCGGAAGATCAGCCCCTGATTGTAGTAAATGGTTTTCCTATAGAAGGTGATCTGAATAGCATCGATCCCGATGATGTAGAAAGTATCACCATCCTGAAAGACGCAGCAGCGGCGTCTATCTGGGGTGTTCGGGCAGCCAATGGCGTGATTGTGATCACTACCCGCCAGGGTAAATTGAATCAGCGCCCTGCAGTGGAAGCTAGAACAAATATTGTTTTTGGAAAGAAGCCCGACTACAGCCAGCTGCATTTAATGAGCACCAGTGATTATGTAGATGCCCAACAGATATTGTTTAAAGCTGGTAGATTTAATAATCTGTTTTCTGTTGGTAGCAGGCTCCCTATCCCGGAAGCAGTGCAGATTTGGAAAGATGAAAAAGACGGAAAGATCAGCAGCGACATCGCTGCACAAAAAGTAAACTCACTCCGCAATATCGATATTCTGGACGACTACAGCCGCTTATTTACCAGGAACACTTTAACACAGCAGTACCAGGTGAATGTGAGTGGCGGTGGTGAAAACATGCAGTATTATCTATCTGCAGGATATGATAAAAACGCCAACTACATGGTGGGCAACAACTATGAGCGCTTCACGCTGAATACCAGCAACACCGTTCGTGTAACAAAAAAGCTGGAACTCAGCATCGCAGGACAACTGTCTCAAGGCAATGCCACCAACCCTTTTGACGTAACAGGTAGTTCAGCTTTCGATATCATCAGCGGATCACGTAGTGCCACAAATGTAAGCGCACAGATCCCTTCCCCCTACTCCAGGCTGGTAGATGGTAACGGCAATGCGCTGAAAGTACCTTGGTTTTATAATGATGCATTTAAGCAACATGGATATGATCAGGGATTTCTGAACATGGACTACTCCCCGCTTACAGAGTACCAGCTAATGAACCGGCGTGTAAAAAGTATGGCCGTTAACGTTAGACTGGGCGTCAACTATGAAATCACCAAAGGATTAAACCTGGATCTGAAATACAACCTGGAAAAGAACAACGGATCAGACAGAAATCTCCAGGATCAGAACACGTTTATGGTAAGAGACAATGTAAATCTCTTTTCAGAAACGATGCCTGATGGTGAGCTGGTGCGGCATCTGCCGCTGGGAGATATTTTAACGCTGGCGAAGAACGATCTCACCGCGCAAACATTCCGGGGGCAGTTAAACTTCAATCGTAGCTGGCGTCAAAAGCATGTGGTGGCGGCTATTGCAGGCGCAGAGTCAAGAGAAATTCTGCGAGAAGGAAACCGGCAGCGCCTCTTCGGCTACAACGATCATACGCTGCAATTTGCGGATGTGGACATGGTCACGCAATTCCCGAACTATTTCGGTTTCACCAATTCCATTGGTAGTGCAATGGGCGTAGGTATCCCTGTCACTTATATAAAGGATCGTTTCATTTCTTACTTTAGCAATGCTTCCTACACTTATCTTAATCGCTATACGTTATCCGCCAGCGGCCGTGTAGATGGTTCTAATCTTTTTGGCGTACAGCGCAATCGCCGCCTGAATCCATTGTGGTCAGTAGGTGCTGCGTGGCAGGTGCAACGTGAAAAATTCTTTCATGCGGATTGGGTGGATATGCTGAAACTGCGTATTACTTATGGTTTCAATGGTAACATCAACAAAACGGCTACAGCTTATACCACGGCTAATCTCATGCCATCAGGCGAAAATGCCACTTCTTATATCCCGTATGCGAATATTATTAATCCTGCTAATCCTAACCTGCGTTGGGAAAAAGTAGGACAAGTAAACCTTGGAGTGGACTTCGCACTCTTTCACGAATCGCTTAATGGCTCGCTGGAGTACTTCAACAAGCGCGCACAGGATCTTTTTGGAAGTGCTTTCCTGGCGCCGTCTACTGGCTTTAATAGCATCAGTAGCAACATTGCCGCGATGCGCACACATGGTTGGGAGCTGAAGCTGGACTCCCGTAATATCAGCACAAATAATTTCAGGTGGAACACCACTTTGATGGTGAGTGTAGCAAAAGATAAGGTGACTAAGTTCTATAACACCGGCAGCAGCATGAATCCCTCGCTCTTCCTGTTATATGGGGGCCGCGATGACGACGATCGTTCTACTTATCTGCCGGTGGAAGGATATCCTCTGTTTGGTCTCTGGGCTTACCCATGGGGCGGACTGGATGCAAAAGGAAACGCTTCCATCATAGGCCCTGACGGTAAACCCATCAAGGATCGTTTGGAGGCAGGACGCATCTATGATAACATTTATAAAATGAAATACATGGGTGCGGTGAATCCGCCGGTATTCGGCAGCTTAGCCAACACCTTTACTTACAAGCAACTGAGTCTTACGGTGAATATCCTGTATAAACTGGGACATTATTACCGTGGCAGCGACCCGGGATATTTTACCATGGCGGCTATGTACCAGCGCGGCCCGGATATCTTTAAAGACCGCTGGAAACAAGCTGGTGACGAAGCGAAAACAAATATTCCGGCCTTTACTGGTGTAAGAACACAGGATCGGACGAACAATGATTTGTACCAGTATTCAGATGTGAATGTGAATAAAGCAGATCATGTGCGCTTGCAGGATGTATTATTAAGTTACGACATCACCAGGCAAACAGTTGCCAGCCTGCCGGTGAGCCGCATCACCCTGTATGCACAAGCCAGCAACCTGGGTATTATCTGGAGAGCAAATAAAAATGGAATAGATCCGGACTATGCACCACAAACATTTTCTTCAGTGATGCCACCTGTGCGCACACTGGCAATAGGTGCCAAAGTAGGTTTCTGATCACATCAAATTATTAAGCAATGAAGAAGAGTATATATATAGTATTTGCTTTTATAGTGGCGACTTTGGCAGGTTGTAAAGATTACCTGGATATACAGCCCAAAGACAAACTCATTCCTTACGGCGTAGAAGATTTTCGTTTACTGCTCGATGATCAGTGGACCATGACACTAACACCGGGCATGGGAGATATCATGACGGACGACTTGTTTTTAACGGAAGACCAATACGGAGATGTGCCACAGGATTACTTTCAACGTACCTACACCTGGAGTAAAGACCTCTTCGCTCCGGATGATGATATACGGGACTGGAGTGCGCCATATAAAATAATTTTTTATGCCAATACCATCAAAGAGGGGCTGGTAGCTAATCTGGCCGGATTGCCGGAAGCACGCAACCAGGTAGAAGGAGAAGCGGATTTTTATCGCGCTTACGCCTACTTTAACCTGTTGAATACTTTTGCAAAACAATACAATGTTGCTACAGCAGATAAAGATCCGGGTGTTCCACTTCGCTTATCTTCTGATGTAACGGCGCCGGTTACACGTAATAGTGTAAAAGAAGTATATGCACAGGTACTCACGGATGTGAATGATGCTATAAAACTATTACCGGTAAAAGCAACGTATAAAACAAGACCATCCCGCGCCGCAGCCCACGCGCTGGCTGCACGTATTTACCTGCAGATAGGGGATTACGATCGGGCCATGGAACAGTCTACTGCTGGCCTGTCTCTCCAAAATACCCTGTTGGATTATAACAAGGTAGATCCGGAAAACAGCCCTTTTGATGCCGTATTTCCGGTTACCATTGTGAGCAATCTGGAAGTGATTTTTATTTCATCGACTACAGGGATATATGCGAAAAATAATTTCATCTCTCCGGATGTTTATCAGCTTTATGATAGCCATGATCTGCGTACTTCTTTGTTTTTTAGAGAGATGCCGGATCAGGGTGACTATCAGTTCATCGGGAGTTATAACGATGGCGGTAGTACGAATGTGCCGAATCCTTTTTCCGGATTTTCCGTGGCAGAATTATATCTCATCCGGGCGGAATGTTATGCACGTAAAAATGAAACCGGTAAAGCGATGGGCGATCTGAATACCTTGCTGGTAAATCGTTTCGAAGCAGCGGCCTTTCAACCTTTAACGGCTGCATCTCCCAAAGAGGCACTGAAAATTGTACTGAAAGAGCGCCGCAAAGAACTGATCTTCAGAAACCTCCGCCTCATGGATCTCAAACGTTTAAATGTAGATCCGGAGTATGCTATAACGTTAACGCGTACACTGAATAATGAAACATTCACATTGCCGCCAGGAGATAACCGATACGTTTTTCCTATTCCTGCAAAAGAAACTTCCGCCACCCATTTGGAACAAAACCCAAGGTAAATTATATATCATGCGCGTGATCATCGTTTTTCTCATAGCATTGATTACCTCATCGGTAGTAAATGCGCAACAAAAGGTAGATAAATCTGTCAGAAGTAGTCTTACTTTAACAGCCTTTCACAAAAAAGGAAAATTCCGGATCGAACAATTATCGACTGCAAAGAATGCGGTGTTGCGTAAAGCACCCCCAGCGGCAATGCTGCCATTAGATAGCCTGGGTCATATTACCTGGACAACAGATATCAGTGAACCGGTTATTATTAATTTATTAATGATCGGCGAATCTGCTATGGCTTCGCAAAAAGTTTATCTGAAACCGGGTGACTCTTTAAGCCTCGTATTTAATGATCAGGATACTACAGTACATGACATAATGATGGATACGCTGCACTCTCATGCGGGTACACTCAACAATGCACTGGCCTGGTATGAGTATACTACCGGTGCTTACGGAAAATCCATGTCGGATAGTTTTGATGCTAAACAGGCGTCTCAGCCTTTCCTGGAACAACAGCTAAGGGCAATGGATAATGCATATGCCAAGGCACAACAGATCGCCGGTAATAATAATTATCTGAAGGCATTGCATGCTTTCAACATGATCAATAACCGTTACTATTGCTGGTGGTATTACGATGAAAATAACATTGTACCTGTGATCCCGGCATCGTTGATAGGTGCGGCATATGATGATAAAGCCTTTGAGCTGCTGAACCAGCCTGTTTTTACAACATATATTCTTTCGGGAGAGGTGAAAGCGGGGTTCTTTTTTGTATACGACTGGATGCTCAAGCAACGATTTAAAAAAGAGCGTGCTGCTATTACAAATGATAGCGCTAAAATTGCTTTCCTCGGAAAAAAAGCATTGCAGTTAAGTACTTATGCTCCCTTCAAAGAACTGGTGCAATACTGGTATGTAAAGGATGTGTATTTTCCCTATGTGCAAAAAAGTCATTCCAGTTCAGAACTGACCGTTGCCCGCAAACTGGCTGCTGATGCCGCCCTGCCGGTGAAAGATACAGCCCTCCAGAATCGTTTGCAACAACTGATTGTGACCATGGGTAATGTGTTACCAGGTGCGCCCGGTCTTAATTTCGCCCTGGAAGATCATAAAGGCAAAATCTGGCATTTCAATGACCTCAAAGGAAAAGTAGTATATATCGATGTGTGGACAACCTGGTGTGGCCCTTGCCGGATGGAAGCACCACTCTTTGAGAAAATGGCAGCCGACTACGCAGGTAAAGAAGTAGTGTTTTTAGGTATTTCGGCAGATAGACCTAAAGATAAAGCTACCTGGATAGAAATGGCCGGCCACAAACAAACCTTGCAACTGTATTCCGGCGAAAAAACAGCCTTTATGCAGTATTACCAGGTTCCCGGCTACCCTACTTTTCTGCTCTTCGATAAAGAAGGAAAAGTAGTCACTGCCAATGCACCAAGACCCAGTTCAGAAGAGATCCTGAAGGCTGCTATAAATAAACTTTTATAAGCAGTTGAAAGGGGTATAGCAGACACACCTGCGTTCTGCCTGAAAGGGGGATTACCTCTTCTTTCCGCCATAGGTTTTCTTAAGAGGGGGCTGTCTCAGGATAAGGAGATGGCCTCTTCTTATTTATACCCTGCGGCCTGCAATTCAAATAACTCTGCATAGCGTCCTTTCTTTGCCAGCAACTGTTCGTGACTGCCTATCTCTACTAACGCGCCCTTTTCGAGTACCAGTATACGATTGGCCATGCGTACAGTAGAAAACCGATGCGATATCAATACGGCCGTTTTATCCCTGGTGAGATCTGCAAAACGTAGGAACACATTGTATTCTGCCCGCGCATCCAGCGCGGAAGTGGGCTCATCTAATATCAACAACTGGGCATCTTTCATGTAAGCCCGCGCCAGTGCTATCTTCTGCCACTCACCACCGGAAAGTTCTATGCCCTGGTTGAAGCGACGTCCAAGCATCTGCTCATATCCCAGTGGCATTTTTTCTATAAGCGGATAAGCCAGACTCTGTTTAGCCGCATCTTCAATCATTGGCTGGTTGCTGCTTTGCGCTATATTACCTACTGCAATATTTTGTGATACCGTCATCTGGTAACGCTGAAAATCCTGGAATATAACGCCTACCTGTGTACGTAATTCTTTCAGATCATATTCCCGTAAGTCCACACCATCTAATAAAATCCGACCTTCCACAGGATCGTATAAACGAGAGAGTAGCTTTACCAGCGTGGTTTTCCCGGCTCCATTCTCTCCTACCAGTGCCAGCTTTTCACCGGCATGCAACGTGAAGTTCAAATGACGGATGGCCCATTTATCAGAGTTGATATATTTAAAACCTACATCTTCAAAAGTAAATCCCTGTTGTATTGGTTTTGGAAAGGTACGCGGATGAATAGGCGCCACCATCTTAGGCTGTATCTCAAAATATTCAAACAGATCGCGCAGGTATAAAGCGCCCTGTGTAACAGAGGAAAAGCGGATGAGTATCCCCTGGAAGGTTGATCGTAGCTGCCGGAATGATCCTGCCAGGAAAGCCAGGTCACCAATGCTGAGATGCCCGCTGATGGTTTGCATAATAATGATCACATAGGCAGCATAGTAGCCGCCAGCACCTAATACGGCAAACGCGGTTCCCCAGACAGACTCCCTTACCTGCAGCACTTTTTTATCAGTATAAAACTTATCGGAGATTGCCCGGAACCGGTTGATCAGGAAATTAGAAAGATCAAATACTTTCACCTCTTTCGCCGTTTCGTCGCTGGCGCCGAGGTAGCGGATATAGTCCAGCTCGCGCCTGTCGGAAGTTTGCCCCCAGGCTAATTTATAATACAGATCATTGAAATGCGACTCATTTAAAAACGCCGGTATCACGGCAAGCAGCAACAATAATATCAGCCATGGATTAAATAACACTAACCCTGCTGCCAGGAAAACAATAGTAATCATGTCCTGGACCTGGCTTAATACCTGCGCCAGCAGCACTGTTCGCCCGGAAGTTTGTTGACGCGCACGCTCCAGCTTATCATAAAATTCCGCATCTTCAAACTGGTCAAGATCCAGTGTGGCGGCATGTTCCATGATTTTCACGGAAGTATGGTTGGCGAAAAGATCGCCGAGTAATCCATCCAGCAGCGAAATCGCGCGACTCAACGCATCTGAAATAATCGCCAGCGCAAACTCAAACGCCACCAGTTGCCAAAGCCAGGTGCTGGAATGATGTGAATCTTTATTTAACTGTACTACCTGGTCTATGATTAGTTTACCTACATAAAGTAAGGATAATGGCATGGCGGATTGCGCCACTCTAAGTACACTGTTGGCTATCGTAAGACCAGGACTCGTTTGCCATACCATGCGGAAGAATGCCGGTAGGTTGCGTAACGCTGCCAGGCGTTCTTTAAAGGTTAATTTTTCGTCCTTGCCGGAACGTTTTTTTCTAGGGCTTCCCATTGCGCTCATGCAAGTAATTTACGAAAATTGTTTCTCCAAACCTGAAAGCCGCGCACTGGTTTAGAGAGAGCGACTGTATTCGATTTCTACTTTCCGGTGTTTGTCTGATTATTTATCTCTTGTAAGGGGTTATTTTTCCAGGCCATCATATGCTTTTACTACCTGGAGTTTATCAGCTTGCTAAGTTTTTTCTTTACATTTGAGTTCATGTGAAAAAATCGGGTTTGCTATGATTTTATTAATAATTTCTCTTGTAATCTTGTGTAGTGTGGTGTTTGCGGGCGTTGTATATGCTATTAATGAGCAATCAAAACAATGGGCGAAGTCGGAAAATTAATACTGCAATTATACTGCAGCCACGAATACTAATTTAAGCCCAATCAATATGCTGCTATGCTGAAGTCTTTCCTGCCATGCGTTTTGCTGGCGTTAACCCTCCATGTTGCTGCACAAGACAATCATAAAATGGAGCAGGTGGAAAATAACCTGAAGCCCTGGTTTCAGCCGGAAAGTGCATCTGCCATGGGTTTTAACATCTATGACCGCATGAAGGCATATAACATACCTTCTGTTTCTATTGCGGTCATCGACAACGGAAAAATTTCCTGGGCAAAAGCATATGGCCTGGCAGATGTGGCGGAAAATAAACCAGCTACTACTCAAACCATTTACCAGGCTGCATCTATCAGTAAACCTGTAAATGCCGCTGGGGTAATGAAACTGGTAGAAGCTAACAAATTGTCATTGGATAAAGATATCCGGGGCTATCTCAAAACCTGGAAATTTCCCGATAACCAGTTTTCAAATAATCAAGCCATCACCCTCCGGAACCTGATGAGTCATACAGCCGGATTAAATGTGCATGGCTTTGGTGGGTATGAAGCTGGCACTCCCCTGCCGGATATTAACCAGATCCTTAATGGGGAAGCTCCTGCCAATAGCCCTAAAGTAGCTCCTATATATAAACCCGGCGAAAGAGTGGAATACTCAGGTGGCGGCACTACCATTATCAGGAAAATCATTGAAGATAATATCGATAAAGATTACGCGGGTTTGTATCAGAAGATGGTACTAACACCGTTGCATATGACGCATAGTACCTTTGTACAACCATTGCCGCCAGCCCTGGCTGTAAATGCCGCCACGGCCTATAAAGAAGATGGAACGCCGCTGAAAGGCAAATATCATGTGTATCCCGAAGTAGCACCAGATGGCCTCTGGACAACCCCTTCGGATCTTGCTACCTTCGCCATTGGCATACAGCAGTCGCTGGACAGCAGCAAACATAGCTTCCTCCGGTCAGCTACAGTACGAACGATGTTAACGCCCGTTACGCCGCAGGAAAATAATGCCCTCGGTTTTTTTATTGAGACTACGGATACGGAAAAATTCTTTCAGCATAGTGGAGGCAACGAAGGATTCAGATGCATGTTGTTTGCCGGCGAAACAAACCATCAGGGAGTAGCGGTGATGATCAATTCGGACAACGGCGGCATTTTAAGGGAAATTGTAAATGCAGTGGCAGAAGTGTACGGCTGGAAGAACTTCTACAAACCGGTCATCAAAAAGATCATCACCCCTGCCGCTGACAGCCTCCAGGCGTACACCGGCAAATACCTCATCAAAAACCAGGATATGAACCTGTATCTGGAATTTGTTGTACAAAACGGTCTTCCCGGTCTGATCCGCTCAGATAGAAAGGTCTGGGAGCAACTTTATTTCACAGATGAAAGCAATGCTTTCCTGCTTTCAGAACAGTTTAATTTCCGGTTTACCCGCAATGCCAGCGGCCAGATAGCCCATATCGTCGTTTCAAATGGCAATGTCAGCATGACCGCGCAGAGAGTAACTGCAGAATAATTAAGGCAACAGTAGAGGGATGTGCATTTCTGATGCGTCATACCTGCGTACTGTAGCTTATTATTATTTAGCAATTATTGATATGCGTGAAAAAAGGAATGTGCTGACTTATCTGGCGGAAAAGGAATGGCTAATCATGTCTTTGTGGTTCGGACTGGCCTTCCTGGGCGCTGCCATGGAGATATCCAGGGGTAATATTAATAATTTTCTCATATTTAAGAACGTATTTTTCCACCTCATTCATCAGCAACCTTTATACATTCAATACCCCGCCGAATATTATGATGTAAACCTGTATGGCCCGGTATTCAGTATCATGATTGCCCCATTTGCCGGTCTGGATACTCACCTCGGAGCCATGTTATGGGCAATGACTGGTGCTGCCGCACTTTTTTACGCAATCCGCCAGTTACCTCTTACCCGCATGCAGCAAAACATCATCCTGCTGTTATGTACCCAGGAGCTCATGGGTGCCAGTGGATGGTTCCAGCTAAATCAGTTTATAGGCGCTTTCATTATACTTACTTTTACTAATACGATCAAAGGAAAAGAGTTGTGGGCCACTTTCTTCATCGTATTAGGTACGCTTACCAAATTTTATGGCATCGTAGGACTGGCATTTTTCTTTTTCAGTCCTAATCCCAGACGCTTTATCGGAGGGCTAATCCTGTGGAGCGCGGTAATGTTTGCCTTGCCAATGGCTATTTCCTCTCCTCAGTATATCATCAATTGCTACTTCGAGTGGTATGCTGCACTGGTCCACAAAAATGCCCTGAACGTAGGTGACAACGCTATCTTCCAGGATATTTCAGCCGGCGGGTTTATCAAAAGAGTGTTTCATATTCCCTGGTTAAACAGCCTGGTAGTACTGATTCCGGCAGTGATTTTATTTGGGTTGCAGTATACACAACTGAAATATCGCTACAACTCCCGTTACCGTTTATATATTTTATGCTCTACTTTAATGTTCCCTGTACTCTTTAGCAGTAGCTCGGAATCGCCTACCTACATCATTGCCATACCAGCCATCTGCATCTGGTATGTGATGCAGCCAGCAACCAGGTGGAATAATATATTTATCTTTTTTGCCATCTTGTTTGTGAGCTTCTCACATTCAGACCTGGTAACTCCCTGGGTAAGAAAAAATCTGGCAGTACCTTATGCCCTGAAAGCCTTGCCCTGCCTGGTGCTATGGTTAATGATCGCATATGAGATCTATACCCGCAAATTTTTGTTGAAAAAAGATCATGCTCCCGCGCCTGTACAGGAATTGGAGGCCATCACCCATTTATAAAAAAATTAACTAAAAAAGTAATAATCAGGCCGTAAATTGCCAGATTATTAAAGGTTTTTGATTATGAACACGGGATTCAAGATAGGTGGCGCATTCGCGTTATCTGCAATGCTGTTTCACAGCATACAGGCAGATGCTCAGAAAAAAGAAACATTTGTTGAAAGTAAATCAGTCGCCTCAGTAGATCCATATATTGGCTCCGGTGGACATGGACACGTATTCCTGGGGGCCAGCGTACCTTATGGCGCTGTACAAACAGGTCCTACCAATATTGTGAAGGGTTGGGATTGGTGCTCCGGTTATCACTATTCAGACAGTGTATTAATAGGCTTCTCTCAGATGCACCTCAGCGGCACCGGTATTGGTGACCTGGGTGATGTACTCGTAATGCCTTATACCGGCAAGGTGAGAACTAACAGAGGTACACAGGAAGATCCTACTTCAGGATACGGCTCCCACTACTCTCACAACCGCGAAACAGCCCGTCCCGGATATTACTCCGTTCAGCTGGACGACTACAACATCAAAGCAGAATTAACGGCATCAGAAAGAGTTGCTTTACATAGATATACTTTCCCGAAAGATCAACCAGCTAACATCATCATCGACCTGAAAGAAGGTATCGGCTGGGATGCTCCGGTAGAAACATTTATCCGTCAGGTAGATGAATATACGCTTGAAGGTTACCGCTACTCCAAAGGCTGGGCAGAAGACCAACGCCTCTGGTTTGCTATCAAGTCATCTGTACCGGTAAAACAATTCCTGGTATTTGATGGAGATACCAAACAATCAGGCAATTCTGTAAAGTCAAAAGCGGCCAAGGGTGTTATCTCCTTTGATAAATCTCCCGGCCAGGTAATGTTAAAAGTGGGTATCTCTCCGGTAAGCAGCGAAAATGCACTCGCTAATATCAAGGCAGAAATTCCAGGCTGGGACTTCACCAAAACAGTGAACACCGCCAATGCCAAATGGGATAAAGAACTCTCTAAAGTAAAAATTGAAACGAAAGACGATGCTGCACGCCGTGTGTTTTACACAGCCATGTATCATACTATGATTGATCCCGCTTTATTCAACGATCATGATGGTAGCTACCGCGGTACAGATAAAAAAGTATATTCTAATCCCGGATTCGATAACTACTCCGTATTCTCTTTATGGGATATCTATCGTTCCTGCGCGCCTTTGAGCACCATCCTGCATCCTGAAAAGGTAAACAGCTTTGTGAACTCTATGCTCGCTATCTACAAACAACAGGGCAAGTTACCGGTATGGCACCTGATGGGTAATGAAACCAATTGTATGGTAGGTTATCATGCAGTACCTCCTATCGTTGATGCCTATCTGAAGGGTTTTACCGGCTTCAATGCAGAAGATGCATTTGCTGCCATGAAAGCTTCTTCTACCCGCGATGACCTGGGTGTGAAATACGTAAAAGAGTTAGGATATATCCCTGCCGACAAGGAATATGAATCCGTTTCTAAAGCAATGGAATATGCGATCGATGACTGGTGCATCGCCGCTATGGCCAAGAAGTTAGGTAAAACTACCGACTACGAATACTATAAAAAACGTGCGGGCTACTATAAAAACTATTTCGATAGCACCATCCGCTTTGTTCGTCCGCGTATGAGCGATGGCAGCTTCAAAACACCTTACGATCCATTCAACTCCATTCATGAAAAAGGCGACTTCACCGAAGGTAATGGCTGGCAGTATACCTGGCTGGTACCACAGGATGTAGAAGGTCTCATTAACGTCATGGGTGGCGATGATGCTTTCACCCGTAAGCTCGATAGTCTCTTTACTGCTAAAGGTGATATGGGTGCAGAAGCCTCCAGTGATATCTCTGGCCTCATTGGTATGTATGCACACGGTAATGAGCCTAGTCACCACGTTACCTATATGTACGCTTTCTCCGGCTACCAATGGAAAACCGCTGAAAAAGTAAGACAGGTAATGAAAGACTTCTACTTCGATAAACCGGAAGGATTGGCCGGTAACGAAGATTGCGGTGCGATGTCTTCCTGGTATGTATTCTCTTCCCTGGGATTCTACCCTGAAAACCCTGCCAGTGGCGTTTACGTATTAGGCAGCCCGTTGTTTGATAAAGCTACCATCAATGTAGGTGCAGGCAAAACTTTCACGGTACAGGCAATCGGTAATAGTCCGGAAAACATTTATATCCAGAGTGTAACCCTCAATGGAAAGCCTTACAGCAAAAGCTTTATCACGCATCAGGATGTAGTGAAGGGCGGTACCATGGTGGTTAAAATGGGTAACAAACCTAACTACGACTTTGGTAAAGCAGCAGCAAACAGACCACAGAATACATTGTAGTCAACAGGGAATATGTTCCCGGTGATATATAAAAAATTAGCGAAGACGGGTACCTTTTTCAGTATCGATCTTCGCTAATTTTTTATGAGATGGCCTTAAAATAAGGACAAAGCTTATGCGCTCTCTCCCAGTATCCGCAGCACTTCCGGCGTCACTTCTCCGAAAATGGAAACACCCGCAGCGCCATTCTGCACAGCTAATCTAACCGCTTCCGCCAACTCAGTGTAGTTGCCGTGGAAGTCTGGTAAATAAAGGCCGGCATACAGCGGGAATGCACCATGTAAACCTTTCACACCTTCTGCTACCGCATCTCCTATCCAGCTTACATTCTCCCGGTAAAATCCATGATATATCATCGGACATATAGCATTCAAAGGCCAGTTGGTCCAGTCCTGCCGTACAATACGTTTGGCAATTTCCGGTGTAGGAAATACCGCTGCGGAAATAGGTTTTTTATGTTGTCTGGCTACCTGCGCCAGGTTACTTACCACGTTGGTAATACGATCGTAACGAAACTTACGCCAGGAAGGGCTTTGGTCCGGATGCTCCATCTGCAGTGGATCTACGCCGCTCTTTTCTTTATATGCATTGCGGCACTGATCGCAGTAGCAGAAATCATATTCCGGTAATTCTTTCGACTGATCAATACCGTAATTACTCCACAGGTTCACTGGTAGTATCACATCGCAGTAGCGCACATAGTCCAGGTGAATGCCATCTACATAATCCAGGCTAAGGATCTTTTCTACCTGGTTTTTCAGATAGTTAACTACTTCCGGTTTGCTGGGACACAGCCAGCGGTAGTAATCTACATAAGGTGGATGATCAGCACAGGATTCCCCTTTACGGTTCTTAGCGTACCATTCAGGATGACTGGTCAGCAATTCTTTCTCGCCGCGGTTCATAGTCCACATCCAGCGGTGCGCTTTGATACCATTCGCTTTCGCTGTTTTGAAATGCAATGGACTGTCGGCTTCAAACATGATATCCGTAATTCCTGCCTTTCTGTAAGCAGCATATCTTTGCTGCAATACAGCAGCGGTATCTTTATGATCGGGATTGATCCACACGCGGTGCTGCACTGCCGTTTTCTCCAGTCTGGGCGCCTTTTTAGTGGCTGCCGCAGCGCTTCCAGGTAACAAGGGAGCTGTTAACGCCAGTCCTCCAACACCTAATGATTTAATAAAAAGACGTTTATCCATATCCGTTATTTTCTGTTTATTTTCTATTACTTCCAATTCTTCCTTCCTGGTTAATACTCATAGTACCAGGAAAATTGCTGCCGGTAACGCTGGCGGTAAACTGGGAAGTAATTCCTTCCATCGTGAAGTTATATACCTGGCCGTTGGCGGCGGTTTCTTTTGCGGGCAGCTTCAATGCTTCCAGGCTGCTGGCATATTTGCCATTGCTGTATTTGTATGCCTGTTGCGCATAATAAATATGCCACAGGTAAGCTTTGACATCTTCTGATGCTGGTAGCTGGAAATTAGCTTGTGCTTGGGTGGTAAACAACAGGTAGCCCCATCTTTCCGGCGCATGCATATTTATGATGTCCTGTGGCGACCATACCCAGTTGTTTTCAGGCTTTTGCTGCTTCACATATTCACCGTTCTTTATGTCGGTATCCCATTCTACCCTTGAAAAATTAATCCGCCATAGGCTGTTATCTGTGGGCTTTTGGTTACTGCCAAAAAAGCTGAGTGCACTAAATGGAATGGCCATTTCCACCGTCCATTCTTTGTCGGTGTCCTTTGCATTATTAAGTGTGCCGTTTACGTGTACGGCGGTGCGAATACCCTTGGTATCCCAGTTCAGCAGGGCTTCACCACCATTCCGGTAAGGTTTGCCCATATACAGGTCCATCACCGTATTCAGGGCATTGATTTCTATTTCATAATACTGATGTGTATCTCCATCAGGATCTATAAATACTTCAAAATCATTGTCATGGAAAATGATTGCATCGTGGTCGCGTAGTGTCGCCCATATATGCGGTTCCTGCAGCTCGGCGGCAACATAGAGGTACTTGTCATCCCACACCATCTTCACCCTGGTACGCAGCCGTGGTGTCGGTTTAGCCTTACCTTCAATGTCCTCGAAATCTTCTGTCCAGTTAACCTGTTTCCATGCTGCTTCATCCAGCTTGCCATCAATTGCCACACCCCCTTTTGCCTGGTAGCAGATGTAATGCTTCGGTGTTCCGGTGAAGGGCTTAAAGGCATCAGAGAAGGTTTGAGCGGAACTACGATCTCCCGTTAAAAGTATTCCTAACAGCATACAACCCACGCTGGTAAACAATTTGATGGTCCGCTTAACGCAACTGCTTTCATTTTTCATCTTAAACACACTATTGAATGGCCCCTAATTTACGATAGGATTCCGGTTATTTTACCGGCGTAAGGGACGGATGGAAAACTTTTTTAAAAAAAATAAAAAGGGCGAAGGCAAAGCAGTAATAGTTACCGCTTTGCCTTCGCCCATCAATATTTAAAGGAAATAGTTACCAGATCCGTACTCTCGTACTATCTGCTCTGTACATCCCATCTCCTGGCTTAAGACCATACACTTCATAGAATGCATCTACATCACTAAATGGCCCATTCACCCTGAATTTAGCAGGAGAATGCACATCGGTGAGCACTTGTTTCGCCAATGCTTCTTTTTTAGTGTGGCCTAACCATCCCAGTGCATAACCCATAAAGTAGCGCTGTGACGGGGTATAGCCGGCAATTTTCTCGTTTTTCTTGAACTGTGCTGTTTTCTTGAAAGCTTCCCATCCAAGCAGTATACCGCCAAGGTCGGCAATATTTTCACCGAGTGTGGCTTTACCGTTGATGCGTAAAGTGTCCACTACTACGTACCCATTGAATTGTTTCACCATCACAGCTGCACGATCATTGAATTTCTTTTCATCATCTTTTGTCCACCAGCTTTTCAGGTTACCGGCGGCATCAAATTGGCGGCCTTCATCATCAAAGCCATGGGTGATTTCGTGGCCAATGGTGGAAGCACCTGCATATCCGTATACTACGGCGTCATCCAGTTCCTCATCGCGCTTACCTGGAACCGTGAAGATACCTGCAGGCAATACAATTTCATTGTTGCTGGGGTTGTAGTAGGCATTGTACGTTTGTGGTGTCATATCCCACTCGGTGCGGTCTACTGGTTTGCCCAGTTTATTGATCTGGTATGCTAACCACCATTGACGTGCAGCTTGCATATTCTCATAGTAGGATTGTTCTTTGATATCCATCGCAGAAAAATCCTTCCACTTGTCAGGGTAGCCCACTTTCTTCGTGATCTTAGAAAGTTTGTATAATGCTTTTTGCTTGGTACTATCACTCATCCACTCCAGGTGTTCGATACGTGTTTTCAGTTCTGCACGAATTTCTTCTACCAGGTTTTCATATCTTTTTTTAGCAGTTGCATTAAAGAACTCCTTTGCAAAAAGTTGTCCCAATGCTTCGCCTATAGCACCTTCTTCAGCATCCAGTACACGCTTCCAGCGGGGTTTCTGTTTATCCTGTCCTCTCATCAGCGTACCATAAAAGGCGAAGTCGGTGTTGGCAATTGTGTCGCTCAACATCTCGGAGGACCTGTTGATCAGGTTCCACTTCAGATAATTTTTCCAGGTGTCAAGTGGTTGCGACTTAAGAGCATTACTTAAAGCCGTATAGAATTCAGGTTGGCCAACAATAACGGTATCTGCAAATTTGTTGATGCCCTGTTGCTTGATGAAATCTACCCAATCAACGCTGCCGGCAATTTTATTCAGGTCGGTCACCGCCATTTTGTGGTAGTTAGCTTCAGGATCACGCAGCGCTTCCAGTTTACGACTGGATTTAGCCAGTATCGTTTCCAGTGCTATTACGCCGGTAGCAGCCTTTTTAGCAGCAGTGCTGTCAAGACCGGTAAATTGCAGCATTTTTGCCACATGCGCCGGATAAGCGTTTCTTATTTTGGTAGTGCGTTCATCTGTATTGAAATAGTAATCACGGTTAGGTAAGCCTAAGCCACCCTGTGTAAACTGCACAATGATTAACTCACTGTTTTTTGCATCCTGTCCTATAGATAGGTCACACATAACACCGGTTTGGTTGTGCTGTTTGGAAGCCAGTTGTACGAGTTGTTGCATATTCGTAACTGCATCAATGGCCTTCAGCCCTTCTTCAATAGGTTTGATTCCATCTGCATTGATTTTTACGGAGTCCATTCCGCTTTTCCAGAAGGCCGCTATCTTTTTAGAAGTAGCATCTGTAGGACTTTCTACCGCTTTTTCATTGATGGTGCGGAGACGTTTGTACAGTTCTTCCTGCACCAGGTTACCTATTCCCCAGGAGCTATATTCTGGTGGAATGGGATTACGTTTTATCCAACCGCCATTGGCATAATCAAAAAAGTCTTGGGCGGGATTAACAGTACTGTCTACGTTAGCGGCTACGGCATCGGGAGTGGCTTCGGTAGTGTCGGCACTTTTTGTTCCCTGGTTGCAGGCTACGAAACAAGCCATACTGGCTATGCCTGCCCCGGTGAGGATAAATTTCATCATAAGCTGTAGAGAATTTTGTTGTCGGGAGAAAGGTAATTATTTTTTATCAACCTCTTTATTAAAAAGGGCTTAATGGTAGCAGGATAATTTGAAGTAAAAGATCGTTTAATGTTGTATTTTGTTAAGAAGTCAACTGCTTACCCATTACACTTATGATCAATAAATTGAAGTCCGGCCGTATTTTATCTATCGATGCATTTCGCGGCATCACTATTCTTGTCATGATTTTCGTTAATAGTGTAGCCGGTGTAAGCGGTATCCCTTCCTGGATGCAGCATGCGCATGGTAATGAAGACCGGATGACTTTTGTGGATGTAGTATTTCCGGCGTTTCTTTTTATTGTAGGGATGTCTGTTCCTTTTGCTATCAACAGCCGCTTAGCGAAAGGTGATTCTTTCTGGAAATTACAACAACATATTGCGTGGCGTACATTAGGGTTATTGGTCCTGGGTGTTTTCATGGTGAATGCGGAAGAAGTAAATGCAGCGGCAACAGGTATGAATGGCGCGTTGTGGGCGTTGTTATTTTATGCCTGTGTAATACTGGTTTGGAATGTATATACGTTTAAGCAGCCATGGATTAGCTGGTGCGGGAAAGGTATAGGCCTGGCAGGATTAATTATACTGGGTATCATATATCGCGGCGGTGATGGTAGCGAACGATTAAGTCCACAGTGGTGGGGTATTCTGGGTCTGATAGGATGGGCTTACCTGTATGCATGTATTATTTATCAGTTGTTCAGAGGTAACGCTGGTGGCATTATGCTGATGATAGCTGTTTGTATTGGGTATTATGCTTTATGTCAACGTCCGTTTATACAAAATAGTGGCTGGAGCTGGCTGGCCACACAACAAGGTAATGCAGCGCATACAGCTATTGTGTTGTGCGGTATGGTGCTGACCTTGTTTTATTTTGATGAAGAGCTGGGCTTAACCGGTAGTAAATTATTTGCGCGGGTCACTGGTTTTTTGATCATTATTTTAATTGCTGCCTGGCGTTTACGGCCGGCTTATAAAATATCCAAGATTCACGCTACGCCTAGTTGGTGCCTGTATAGCGCCGCTATTTGTGTAGCTGTATTTTCCTTTTTATATTTTTTGATAGATGTAAAACATATCAGTAAATGGACTGCCTTTTTCCGTCCTGCCGGATCTAATCCACTACTCACTTATATACTGCCGGACATTGTTTTCTACGGCATGCTGCTGGCTGGTATCGCCTTACCTGGTGTATTGGGAGAAGGATGGCCAGGTATGGCCTGGTGCGCCTTTTTCGCAGTAGCCATGCTTTTTGTAGTAAAAGGTTTAAACAAGCTGGGAATTCGTTTGCAACTGTAACAATCTTACCCAATACACCGTTTTAACGCTCGTAATGTAGAAATATATCTACGTGAAATACATCTGGATACCCGTGTATCACGTAGATATGACATGGCATTTCGTTTGCCGCTGTCACTACGGATACAAGATTTTTTGTCCCAAAAAAGTTCCCCATGAAAAAAATCGCGGTAGTATTGGTGTTAGCAGGAGTGATTTTAGCTATCTTAGCGCAGTACGCCTACATCAATGACTGGGTGTGGTTTAAAGTATTCCATACACTCGGATTTATAGGCTACATATTTATTATCAGCGGTCTTGCTTATTTTTCCTTGTGGTTAATTCATCTGTTTTCCCGTGATGAAAAAAACAGGATAAAACGCTACTATCATCGCCATAGAGGGGATGCAGCAGCCAATACTGCACAACGGTAACAGCATATGTCAGATATTTTCACACTCAAGTTTGAATACAAAGGTCATCCGCACATCCTGGAAGTGCAGACAGCACATCAGCAATATAAAACAGTATATAAGGTAGCCATCGAAGAGCACGAAATTGTTTACGAACCTGATGAAGAAGGTTTTGTACGCGCCATCTCCAGCAAGCCGATGCATGATCATTTAAATGCAGTAGATGTGGGATTATTACACCGGGTAGCCGAACTCATTGTAGAACATATTCAGTAACACATTGCGCAGGAGGCGCAAATGGACAAACCATTACGCCTCCTCTCTTTTTTCTCCCCTGATTTCATCGCGTAAAGATTCAGGATCCCAGCCCTGTCCTTCATCCAGCCAGGTTTTTACGCGATCAGAAGAAATGAGTTTTTCCATTTCATCAATACGCTCTTTCATGGAATTGATATACTGCTTTTTATCATCGCGTAAGGCCGACAAGCCCTTTAATGTCCGCTCATCCTGCCGGAAAAAAGTACGGGCAGCCCGTTCACTCCGATAGGCCCGATTCCCCAACATACGGAGAGCATCTACGCCTACCCGCAGGGAAGTATCTACCGTTTCGCGATAGATGTGCAGCACGCCCAGATCCATCAACTCAAAAGTGTCTTCGTTATTTTCGGCCCTCACCAATAATTGCAGATGCGGGAAATACCGCTGCGCGATCTTCACGATGTCACGGGTTTGCTCCGGATGATCCGTGGCAATGATCAGCATTTTAGCATCCTTGGCACCTGCTGCTGCCAGCAGATCATAACGGGAGGCATCTCCATAATATACTTTAATGCCCAGGTTATGCAATGCATCTACGCGGTCAGAATCCAGGTCCAGGATGGTAGCATTGATGCCATTGGCACGTAGGAAACGCCCTGTCATACTTCCAAAGCGGCCAAATCCTGCTATAATCACCGGGTTCTTTTCATTGATTTCATCCGCTTCCCGTTCTGCGCTTACCTCCGATCTTGTGAAATAAGGCTGTATCACTTTTTCATACAACAACATAATCAGCGGCGTGAGCGCCATACTAATGGCCACCACGGCTGTCATCATTGCGGTCATCTCCGTACTCATCAGGTGCGTTTGTGAGGTGAACGACAACAGCACAAAGGCAAATTCTCCGATGTCTGCCAGCGCAAAGGCAAACAACAGGTTTTGGTCAATATTCAGTTTGAATATTCTGCCCAGTATCAGCAATACTATTCCCTTTAATGCCATGATACCCGCTACCAGACCAAAGATCAGCCAGGGCTGCGTCATGATTAACCTGAAATCTATAGAAGCGCCCACGGCAATAAAAAATAGGCCCAGCAATAAACCTTTAAATGGTTCAATATCACTTTCCAGCTCGTGCCGGTATTCACTATTGGCCAGCACTACTCCTCCTAAAAAGGCTCCCAGCGCAGAACTCAGCCCCACGAGATTCATCAGTACGGCGATACCAACTACCATCAGTAAAGCAGTAGCAGTAAATAGCTCGCGCACCCGTGTACGGGCTATAATCCGCATCAGCGGTCGCACCAGGTATCTGCCGGCAATAATGATGATAGCAACGGCTCCCAGCACTACCAGCGTTTGTCCCCAGCCTGGTAGGTTCTCCCGGAGTGAAGGCGAATGAGCCGTGGTATCTGCAGCGGCATTGCCTGCCAGTAAAGGAAAGACGGCCAGCATCGGAATCACGGCAATATCCTGGAACAGCAATACCGAGAAAGCACTTTGTCCGGCAGCGGTCCCCATCCACCCTTTCTCATTCAGTGTTTGTAGTACTATCGCCGTGGAAGACAGCGATAAGATCATGCCCAACGCCAACGACGTATTCAGTGGTTGTCCTATCAGAAAGGCAATACCTGCTATCGCGGCCGCACTCAATATCACCTGTAATCCACCCAGACCCAGAATCGATGCCCGCAATCGCCATAACAGCGCCGGCTCCAGCTCAATACCAATCAGAAACAGCATCATCACTACACCGAATTCCGCGAAATGCATAATGTCTTCTCCTTCTCTTCCTATAAAACCAAGTAAAGAAGGACCTATGATAATACCCGCTATCAGGTAGCCCAATACTGCTCCCAGGCCCATTTTCTTGGCAAGAGGCACAAATACAATGGCTGCCGCCAGGTATACCATCGACTGAAATAGTAAGGAATGTTGATCCATATTAACGGGTTTGTGCGGGAAGTTGAAGTATTTGATTCAGGTAATTCAGTCCGGGTAATGGGGCCAGGTCAATTTTTTTATCACTTAACCGCTCCAGCACCCGCCCCAGTTCTTCGGCATCTTCTTTTATATCGGAAAGATCCTGTCGATGTACGCCATAAATTACAAATGGCGCCACATATTGCATATTACACAACTTCGCTGTTTGTGAAAATGGTAACAGGAAATCATGTATCGTATGACCATGATGCCCATCCGGATGATACGATTGTTCAGATCCACCGGCACTGATGATGTTGCCAAAATACTTTCCCTGCAATGCTTTGCCGGTATGGCCATAGGCCCATCCATGCTCCAGTACAAGGTCTATCCATTGTTTTACAATGGCAGGTGCACTATACCAGTAAAAAGGATGCTGCATCAATATAATATCATGCTGTTCCAGCAACTTTTGCTCACGGGCTACATTTATATCCAGGTCAGGGTATTGCTCGTACAGATCATTAAAAGTAACACCCGGTATATTTTTAATAATACGCAGCAACTGAGTATGCACCCTGGATTTCTCCAGCGCAGGATGTGCAAAATTTATCAGAACTCTGGCCATTGAGTAGTTGAGTATTTTAGAATAAAAATAGACCATCTGCAGGAACAAATTATCCTTCAGAATATTCCTGTAATAATAACCGGTATTTATTGAGAACACTGGATTTGGAAATAAAGCCAATCAGTCGCTTATCCTGCACCACCGGCAGGTTCCACGCGTTAACTTCATCAAATTTTTTGATCACCTGGTTGATATTATCTTTTAAATTAACCACCGCAGGAGGTGCCTGCATCAGCTTCTTAACGGTAACAGTATCATACAGTTCCGGACTAAACATAATGGGCCGGATGTCATCCAGCGTAATAATGCCTTCAAACAATTGTTGGTGATTGATCACTGCAATAATATTACGACTACCCTCTTTTACCAGTTCAATCACCTGCCGCAGGGTTGCGTCAATGTTAATGAGTTGTATGTCTGTTTCTACCAGGTCGTCCATTTTCAGGAGTAGCAGTATGTTTTTGTCGTGTTCCCTGGTAAATACTTTACCGTCTTTTGCCAGTTCTTTTATTTCTGGTGAGATGGGAGAAAACCACTTTGCCATCAAAAATGAGATCGTGGAAACAATCATCAGCGGAATAAACAGGTCATATCCTGAGCTGGATTCAGCGATCAGGAAGATGGCGGTAAGTGGAGCATACATTACTCCTGCCATCACACCGGCCATACCCACAATCACCAGGTTGGTAACCGGGATGTTCGCAAGTCCCATCTGCTGACATACCATCGCATAAAAAAATCCGAGGAAACCACCTGCAAATAGTGATGGCGCAAAGTTTCCGCCATTACCACCACTTTGTATGGTGACAGATGCAGCCAGCGCTTTCAATAAACATACACAACCGGTGAACACCAGCAACATCCAGCTTTGTATGGGCAGATACCGGAAAAAACTGTTTTGCAAAATGGCTTCACCATTACCGGAAGCCAGGGATTTTACACTGGTATAACCTTCTCCGAATAAAGGTGGTAAGGCTACACAAAGCGCCGATACCAGCACTCCGCCCAATATAGCCCGCTGCAGGGCTGTCCACTTCAGGCGATGAAAGAAATGTTCTATTTTTTGTGAGATGACCACATAATAGCGGGCATAAAAGCCACTGAGAATGCCCAGGGCTATATAATAAGGTACGTTGTGATAATTGAAGGCTACACGGGATTCAAAATGAAACAAGGCTTCTTCCTGTAAAATAATCTTCGACAGCAGGCTGCCACAAACCGCTGCTACTATCAGTGGCATGAAATCCGAAAACACTACGCCTGTTAATAATATTTCAAAGGCAAACATCATCCCGGCTATCGGCGCATTAAAGGCCGCCGCTATACCCGCTGTGGCGCCCGCAGCCAGTAACAGGGTACGTTCTTTATAACTAAGCTTATAAGTACGTGCATAGTTAGAACCCAGGGCAGCACCGGTTACAGCAATCGGACTCTCCAATCCCGCAGATCCACCCAGCCCCACCGTAATGGCACTTTGCAGTATCTGGGAATACATTTTTACCGGCGGAATAAGACTGGAGTTCTGTGCTATTTCGTGTAATATGGCGGGGATCCCTTTTCGTGATTGTCCTTTGAAAAACCAGATCACCATCAGCGTGGTCAACACAATTCCCAGGAAAGGGAATACCATATAAAAAATGATCTGTGTACTGAAATGAACTTTGTAGGTGATAACATAATGTATATAATGGACCAGGCTTTTCAAAATCACTCCCGCCAAACCAGCACTACATCCCACTATTATACCGGAAAGCAGGAGAAATTGCTGCCGGTTCATCTTGCTGTGTAACCAATGTAGAATCAGCTCATAGCTTTTGGCACTCTTTAAACTATACTGTTCGAAGTCCTTTTTAAATCGAAAAAAGCTATGATACTTCCGGAGGCGGGTAAATTGACTCATGTGGCAAATTTAAGGATCAGAGCTCAATCAGTGCATAAACTTTATCGTTCATGTATGGTCCACCCGGATGGCGGGCAGTATAATCCAGGTTAATCCAATACTCCCCTTTCAGTTCGTGATAATATATTTCGGTCACCATGGGCTTAGGGAAAAGCGTGATGATGGCTTGCTTCATGATTTCAAAATCTTCGCGGTCGCCGCAGTAGAGTTCCGGATAGGCATGTCCTTTCACCAGCACAATACGGCAACGGGCACCGATAGACTGTAAACAGGAGGTCATTAATATGGAGTGGTCATCGCAGTCTCCGCCTAAGCCATTTTCTATGGTTTCCTGTGGTGTGGCAAAATATTCATCACGCCGGGAGTCGAGTACATATTTAAAGTGGCTGTTGATATAACGAAACAGGGAAAGGAACCGGGTTACTTTCCCATATTTATAAAAGTATTGGTCATAATAATCCAGGGAATGTTTTACGGAGAAATTACGGACTACGGAATCCTGGAAGTTGATTTTTTCCCGCATGCCTCTGACCGTTTTATCGCGGTAACTCTCTACCCTTCTGGGGTAAAGACTGAGGATATCGAGCTGCTTGCTGTCTTTGGCGCCAAGGTTTCCCTGCACCATCCCCTTATAGTCGTTGATGACATTGTTGAAAGTATAGCGGTCGGTATATTTATTAAATACCATCACACCACAAACCAATAAAAACACAGGAATAATAAGTGGTCTGAATATCCAGCGAAAGAGGAATACCACAAAAAAGCTCAGGACTACAGATACCAGCAGGTCCACATGCCAACCATTGGCTACCAGCGGTGGAACAAAGCGGTTGATGTAGGGGGCCAGGAGTAATAAAGTCAACAGGCTCAATAAATTGAGCAGTAACAACTGTCCCCTCGTGTATTTGCTTTCGTCAATGGCCATTATGCTACGCAATAAAGCAAAATTATGCCATAATCACCTAGCAAAATTCGAAACTGCTTGTTTAAAGGAGGTGCTTTTTCTGATGAGCTCTATTTGCTGTACGGTATCATTTTTCTGTTTATCCATCTGCAGTTGCTGATAGATCTTATTCAACAAACCAAAATTCATCAGTGCCAGTACTTTGAAATCCAGTTTTTGTGCATTTTCCACAGCTGTTTCAGCAGTACGGATGGCCTTATTGAATTCATGTTCATTAAAATAAACACCGGCATACAATAGTTTCTGGACAGATTCGAGGTACTTGCCACCGAAATAGTCAGCGGAGTATTTTTTAATGACCTGGTCGGTATGTCTGCAAATACGTGCAGCAGATGCCGTTTGGCCCAGTCCCAGGTAGGCCTGTGCCTGCCAGCAGAGCAGCATCAGACGTAGTGAATCTGTTTTGCGATGTTGTAAAGAAGGGTATGTTTCAAATATACGGGTGGTAAAACTGAGGAGATGTTCGTTGTCTTCCAGCAGGGTAAATACAATGCCCATATTCCGGAACACAATTTCCTGTGGTTCTGAAATTGGTTTTTTTCCACCGTTGGTACCAGTCCAGTAACGGAAATAATTGTAGATCTTTTCCCTGATATCTTCATTCACTATACCAAACTTGAGAAATTCGTAAATGAATAGTTGTATTTCATAAGGTGTCACCCACAGTTCATCTTCAAATTCATCCGCAGCATATATCTTTTTAATATTATTAAGCTCTACTTCACATTGCTCTGCATCCAGTTGCAGCAGGGCCATGGTGAAAAGTTTGCTCCGGATTTTAAGTTTATMTTCCCGGGCTTCCGCCAGTCCCAGCAGCGCCGTTAGCACCTTCCGTTTTCTGAAATGAATAAATTCATCACTGATAAAAGGGCCAATCGGATTCTTTTTAAAGAAGCCTGCCGGGAAGATAGATTTCAGTTCTCCCTGGTTATTACCATCATGCTGATAGTGTAGTACAAGGTATTCCAGCAGATGTGATTTTTCTATATTGGATAATGGTAAATGCAACATTTTGATGATGCCATCTATCTGCGCGTGGTTGATGGCATAGCGCAACAGCCATCTGAATACGCCAATACGATAGGGCGATTGCGGCAAATGATCCAGTATTGCCATAAGCAGCCCTTCATTGATTTCCTGGCCATTCTGTTTCAGGTAATGCATGGCCACAAAATATTCGAGCAACATGGTATGGGCGAAGCGCACCTTCACATTGAACATGATTTCCTGGCTCAGATTTTCTTCCACCAATATATTATCTGCCAGTAATTCTTTATAGGCAGGAAATAGTTCAGCGTTTTGGGTGAGCAGCAGGTTTTTGTCTGTATAGATCCCGGTTCTGCCAAGATCTAACAGGGTCAGTAATTTCTCAATGATTTTTATTTTGAAAGAATTGCTTTGCGAGTTGAACACCCGGTTTTGAATGAATCGCGAAACAATTTCGAATAAACTGAGGTGTTCATCTACAAATGTCTGATCAGGACCGCTGTTTAACTGGCAGAACAACTGCAGATAATATGGATACCTTAATTTCTGCAGAAAATTTTCAGAGAATAACCGTACTGTTGAGGGATCAAACTGATGGTTATATAATATGGACTTTACTTCCTGCTCCGTTAACCGGGGCATATTTATATTGGTTTCCTCGTCCATTTCGGCGCCGAGGTACCAGTAACGCCGGAAGGCGGGGTACTGCTGGGAGTGCTGGAATATTTCCGCCCAGGTACTGCTCCGGATAGAAAGGATCACTTTCACCCATGGGTACAGATCGTTGGAGTATACGAAGTCTTCCAGTTTGGAATATAGCAAACGGAGTTTTTCACCAGCTACTGCAATTTCATCGAATCCGTCTATTATTAATATAAGGCGTCCTCCTTTTTTGTCGAAGTGACTGGAGAAGTATTCCCGGAAGTTTTCTCCGTTGCCCAGGTTCATCTGGTTGTCCAGCCAGGTGGAGAGTGAAAATCCTTTGAGTAACAGGCTACCGGCGGCATGTGCATGAATAAACCAGCAAACGTCTCTTTTATATCGGGCTTCTTTCCCAAACCAGCAATGTTCTGCCAGGTGTACGAGTGCCAGTGACTTACCCCAGCCGGAAGGTGCAATTAAAGCGGTGGCCGCATAATCGCTTTCCAGGAACTTTTCGATATGTGCATTGCAGAATGGCCGGTGTACAGTGTACGGATAGGCTATGCCAGAGCGGTTTTTGAGGGTGAGGATGGTGTAATGGGAAACAGCATCCGCCTTGCTTTTTAAGTCAAGCCATTTTGTGGTGTCAAATACCGGAACGGTAGCAGTTTCAGTAGCAGAAGCCGGCTCATTGTTGAGCATCCTGTAATGATGTTGCTGAAAATCTTCCCAGTCTTTATACTGGCAGTATTGCGAAAGTGTATTTAAGGTATATCTGGAGAAGCTGTGTTGAGCCACAGCAAAACCAAACACCCTTTTGAGCGTAGTTTCGCTCACCAGTTTCGTGGTGTCATCCAATATGGACTGAGAGAGATGTTTGCAATCTCCTGGTAGTATGACTTCAACACCGAACCTGCGCAAAACTTCATTCTGCAAGGTGACGATAAAGTCATAGGATAGATCAATCATAGGGGACAATAAAATGGATTTTCGAATTGTCGGTACTTGTTTAAGTACGTATGCTATTTGCGTTTAGATTTTGCAAAAAGCGAATGAACAAAATGAACAGAAGACATTAAATTGAATTATATATATAAATTTAGTTAATAAGATTTGCGTGCTCTATAATTGTTAGATGAATATCATATATAAATATGAGCGGTACAATATAATATTATTATATAAAATATATTAATATATTATTTTTTTGTATTGTAATCATGCGATAGTATTTCACAAGTATTTTACCGTGGCTGCATAAAAAAAAGAAGTTCTTCCCATTCAATGACCTGACCAGGGCAAACTCGGCTTAAATTAACCCATTTCCATGGTTGAAAATGAACGAAATGAACAGGATGAATGCATATTGAACAAAGTGAACCGTGAAAAAATAATGAATGAAAAGACACTTTCGTAAACCACCCCTTAAATATACATTCGTAGCGTTTTTGTAACATTCTTTTAACAAATAACCGCAAGGAAGCATACTTTTTTATCAACCAGTATCCTTTCCCCAAGACATTCCTAACCTGCCTGCCTCCAATAGAGTTTTGTTGTATCGCAATGAAACTGAACAATTTTTATTCAAATATTTGATGCTATGCATTCAAAAGCTACTCCTAATAGCCCTTTTACTGCTCTTTTTTGTCTCCCTCACCCAAAGGGAACGGCTACTGTTAAAACCAGTCTCGCTTATACCTGTCGTGGAGCCGGTTCGCTGGCCTGGAAAAGTCTGCTGGTACTACTACTACTGTTTGGTATAAGCGCTAAGGAGAGCTCGGCGCAGACCTATACGACAAGAGTATATGCCAACACCCAGGTGAACAGGGCATCCGGACTGTGTCTCGGCTGTAATGTGGCCAACGCCGGACAGGCGGTAGATGGCAACCTGAGCACAGCATCAACTATTAATACATTGGTAACCCTGCTGGGGGCTACGGAATCTCAGGATTTGATTTTCCCGGCTCCGGTAACTAATAATGCTCCGGCAATAGTAAAAATCGGATCTGCCGGGAATCTGGGTGGTCTGGTATCATTGCAGTTGTTGGGAGGTGTATATGTACAGGCTTTTAACGGATCCACTCCTGTGGGAGATACTGCGTTTGCAAATGAAGCAACACTAACACTCCTCGCCAGCGGTAACCAGGCAGAAATATTCCTGGTTGCTCCCGGAGTTACTTATGATAGAGTACGTGTAACTGTAGATGGTGGATTGGCCGGTGTGGCGGGTAGTATAAACGTATTCTCCGCTTATTACAATGTACCCGCTGTCAGCACCATCGCTTGTGATGTGCCCATTGATATCCTTTCTGGCGTTACCGGTTCTATTGGTGCATTGGGAAGCGTGACCAACCCGGCACAGGCAGGTGACGGTATTATAACTCCCGCAAATTTTGCTACGCTGTCCAGCGCAGTTGGTCTGTTAAACAGCAGCGCCCAGGTAACAGCCGTATACCCAGGTCTTTCTAAACTCGGGGATTCTGTTCGGATAGTGATGTCTATCCCATCTTCTCTCATTACATTACAGGTATTAGGCTCCGTTAAAATCATTACATACAATGGGGCTACCGTAGTAGATAATATCACGGCATCCAGCAACTTCCTGAACCTGACTTTACTTGGAGATGGAAGCGGATTGCAATCACTTTCTTTTCAGGCTTCCGCACCTTTCGATCGAGTCGAGGTGTTGCTAGGTTCAGTCCTTGCAGGAGCACTATCGTCTCTTAGGGTGCATGAAATACAACGATACCCGGCAGGTCCCGTAACGAACAGTGGAGTACTACGAACCACCTGTTTGAATTCGGCGATTACCCTGAATGTAACCAGCCCCGATCCGGGACTTACTTATACCTGGTACGACTCTACTCAAACTACAGTTGTTGCTTCCAATAGCACCAGCTACAGTCCTCCGGTGAACGCCATCGGAACTTTCCGCTATTATGTATCTGCTAAAAGATTGAATTGTTCTACAGAATCAGCCAAAACACTGGTGACTGTAAAAGTGAACAACTTCGCAACTGCTGCGGATATTACAGTACCGGCAAATACAGCTTCCTGTCCTGGTGATACGGCCAGGATCACTCCTACTTCTACTACCGCTAACACAAAGCCGGTATTTAAATGGTATAAAGATGCTGCCAAAACCACCGCTATCACAAATGGGCTTGTGGAAGGTGCTGTAACATACACTATAGATACTACCGGCAGATTATCTATTACCGGTCTTGCGGTTGGTACTTATAACTATTTTGTAAGTGTAACAGATAGTAATCATTGTGAAAATGCAGCGAATACACTCAAACAAGCAACGGTAACAGTAGGCACCGGCCCGGCTCCGGCATCAGTAGCGCCGGCCTTCTCCGTTCCAACCGGCCAGACAGTAACCCTGACCGCAGCTCCGGTTGTCGGCGCGACTATCGTTTGGTACAGTGATACCACCCAGGCATCTATTGGTTCTGGTACTTCTTTCCAGGTAGGACCGTTCAGTACACCAGGTACCTATACTTTCTACGCAGGCGTACGTCTTACCGGTGGTTGCGAATCTTATCGCGTGCCAGTAGTCGTAACAGTTACAGGTCCGGTAACTACCGGAGGATGTAATGTTCCTACCAGCCAGGTAACAGGAACTACCCTGGGTTGCGTACTGTGTAGTGTGGATAATCCGACGAACGATATTGATGTGAACCCGAACAATTTCACCCAACTCAATCTTCCAGTAGGATTGTTGGGTGGATCGGTTTATCAGCAACTGATATTCCCGGCTGTAGGTGCAGCAACAGACAGCATCCGGATTGATCTGGGCACAAGTGCTCCACTCGCCAATGTAAGTCTGCTCGGAGGTACTATTATTACTATCGCTAATGGTACCACTGTTATAAGAAGAGATACTCTCTCCCAGCTGCTGACCTTACGCTTGCTGAGCAGCACACGTTATAGCGTAAGCATCCCGGCAACCGGACCTTACGATCGCGTACAGATCCTCATGACCGGTACCCTCAATTTGCTGAATGCATTGCAGATATATGGAGTGCGTGCTGTAGGGGCTAATCCGACGATTACACCAAATGGCTTTACTGCCTGTGTTGGTTCAACGGCAACTTTGTCCGTAACACCAGCCGCCGGTACAAGCGTATTATGGTTTGCGGATTCTACTACCACCACTTCACTGAGTAATCAGCCAACCTATACTACTACCGCATTAAATACACCTGGCAAAGTGACTTACTTTGTACAGGTGGTAGACGGTTCAGGTGCCAGTGCATGTAACAATCCGGAAAGGATACCAGTAGTGGTAACCGTTAATCCTTTGGGAACTGCTGCAGATATCACACTGCCGGATACTACCACCACTTGTGGTAGTGCTGCTGCTGTGATTACACCTACAGCTGCCGGTGTAACCGCACCTGTATTCAAATGGTATGCAAATGCCAATAAAACCACTCCAATTATTAACGGTACTGTTATAGGTGCTGCTACATTTGCAATAGACAGCACCGGTAAACTCAGCGTTACTGGTTTGGCTCCTGGTAATTATACCTATTATGCAAGTGTATCCGGTACCAACCGTTGTGAAAATGCAGCAGGCAGCCTGAAAGCAGCTACTATCAAAGTAACCAGCACACCAGCTCCTCCTACATTGATACAAACATATACTGTCACCACAGGATTACCACTTACATTAGTGGCCTCCCCTGCCCCAGGTGCTACCGTATTATGGTACAGCGATACTACCAAAGCTTCTATTGGCAGTGGTAGTTCTATCACGCTGCCTCCATTTAGCACACCAGGTGTCTACAAATATTTTGCTGGTGATAGCTTGCCAGGTGGCTGTATCTCTAACCGCCTGTTAGTGACCGTCACTGTAACAGGTCCGGTAATCCCAACCAGTTGTAATGTACCAACCAGCCAGGTGACAGGAACAACCCTAGGTTGCGTACTGTGTAGCGTGGTGAATCCAACCAACGACATTGATGCAGATCTGACCAACTTCGCCCGCCTGAATATACCGGTAGGCTTACTCGGCGGCTCTGTCTTCCAACAACTGATCTTCCCAACCAATGGAGCAGGAACAGACAGCATCCGCTTCGACCTGGCTTCACCAGGTGGACTGGCAGATGTTTCATTGCTCGGTGGTGCAGTGATAACCGTATACAATAACAACACGGTTGTAAGCACACATACTTTATCACAATTACTTACTTTGAGATTACTGAGTGGTACCCGTTATACCGCATCAGTAGCAGCAGGTGGCGCCTATAATAAGGTAGAAGTAAAACTCACCGGAGTAGCTAATCTGCTGAACTCACTGGATATATATAATGTACGCGCAGTTGGACCAAATCCAACCATTACAGCGAGCAACGTAACAGTATGTGCTGGTCAGCCTGCAGTGTTTACCGCTACCCCAGCGGCCGGAACTACCGTTCAGTGGTATAAAGATTCTACTGGCGGCGCTTCTCTCAGCAACCAGCCTACTTATACTACAGATACGCTGAAAACAGCAGGCACCTTCACTTACTATGTACAAGTAGTAGATGGTACCTGTCCAAATCCAGAACGTATACCGGTTACCGTTACTGTAAACCCACTCGGCTCACCAGCAGACATTACAGTAGCTGATACCACTACTACATGTGGAAGTGCAACCGCAGTGCTGACACCAACAGCTGCCGGCGTAACTACACCTGTATTCAAATGGTATGCAAATGCAAACAAAACAAGTCCGATTATAAATGGTACCGTAATAGGTGGTGCTACCTTCACGATCGATGCGTCAGGCATTCTGCGTGTAACTGGTCTTACTCCAGGTAATCACACTTATTATGTAAGCGTATCCGGCACCAACCGTTGTGAAAACGCGGCAGGCAGCCTGAAAGCAGCTACTATCAAAGTAACCAGTGCGCCGGCTCCGCCAACATTGGTTCAAACATATACTGTCACCACAGGATTGCCGTTGACTTTAGTAGCGTCTCCTGCTCCAGGTGCTACCGTAGTATGGTACAGCGATACCACCCTGGCTTCTATTGGCAGTGGTAGTTCTATTACACTGCCTCCATTTAGCACGCCAGGTATCTATAAATATTTTGCTGGTGATAGCTTACCAGGAGGTTGTATCTCTAACCGCCTGCTGATCACTGTCACTGTAACTGGTCCGGTAATTCCAACCAGTTGTAACGTACCAACCAGCCAGGTGACAGGAACAACCCTGGGTTGCATACTGTGTACTGTAGTTAATCCAACTAACGACATCGATGCAGATCTGACCAACTTTGCCCGCCTGAATATACCAGTAGGCTTACTCGGAGGCTCTGTCTTCCAGCAACTGATCTTCCCAACCAATGGAGCAGGAACAGACAGCATCCGCTTCGACCTGGCTTCACCAGGAGGACTGGCAGACGTTTCATTGCTCGGTGGTGCAGTGATAACCGTATACAATAACAACACGGTTGTAAGCACACATACTTTGTCACAATTACTTACTTTAAGATTACTGAGTGGCACCCGTTATACCGCATCAATAGCAGCAGGTGGCGCCTATAATAAGGTGGAAGTGAAACTCACCGGAATAGCTAATCTGCTGAACTCACTGGATATATATAATGTACGCGCAGTTGGACCAAATCCAACAATTGCAGCGAACAGTGTAACAGTATGTATTGGTCAGCCAGCAGCACTTACCGCTACCCCAGCAGCCGGAACTACGGTTCAGTGGTATAGGGATTCTACTGGCGGCGCTGCTCTCAGCAATCAACCTACTTATACTACAGATACGCTGAAAACAGCAGGCACCTTCACTTACTACGTACAAGTAGTAGATGGTACCTGTCCAAACCCAGAACGTATACCGGTTACCGTTACTGTAAACCCACTGGGCTCACCAGCTGATATTACTGTAACAGATACTACAGCTACCTGCGGCGGAAGTGCAGCAGTGCTGATTCCAACAGCAGCCGGTGTAACTACTCCAGTATTTACATGGTATGCAAATGCAAACAAAACAAATCCGATTATAAACGGTACCGTAATAGGTGGTGCTACCTTCACCATCGATGCGGCTGGTAAACTTACCGTTACTGGTTTAACACAGGGCAGCCATACTTACTATGTAAGCGTATCCGGCACTAACCGTTGTGAAAATGCAGCCGGTAATCTGAAACCTGCTACCATCAGTGTAACAGGTGCACCAGCTCCTCCTACTGTTGTACAGAACTACACCATCACGACAGGATTGCCACTCACTTTAGTGGCGTCCCCTGCTCCGGGTGCTACCGTAGTATGGTACAGCGATACCACAAAGGCAGCAATAGCTACAGGTAATTCAATTACACTGCCGCCGTTTACGAATCCGGGAGTATATATTTATTATGCAGGCGATAGCTTGGCGGGGGGCTGTTTATCCAGCCGCCTGCCAATCACCATTACTGTAACTGGTCCGGTGATTCCAACCAGCTGTAATGTGCCTACCAGTCAGGTAACAGGAACTACCCTGGGATGCGTACTGTGTAGTGTAGTGAACCCAACAAATGATATTGACTCTGTCAATACCAACTTCACACGTTTGAATATACCGGTAGGTTTACTGGGCGGTTCTGTGTTCCAGCAACTGATCTTCCCAACCAATGGTGCAGGAACAGATAGTATCCGTTTCGATCTGGCTTCACCAGGTGGTCTGGCAGATGTTTCTTTACTGGGTGGTGCAGTAATAACTGTATACAATAACACCACCGTTGTAAGCACACATACCTTATCACAATTACTTACTTTAAGATTACTGAGTGGTACCCGTTATACCGCAACAGTAGCAGCAGGTGGCGCCTTCAACAAGGTGGAAGTGAAACTCACCGGTGTGGCTAATCTGTTGAACTCACTGGATATTTATAACGTTCGTTCAGTAGTACCAGATCCAACAATTACAGCTAAGAGTGTAACAATCTGCGCTGGTCAACCTGCAGTATTAACAGCTACTCCATCAGCTGGTACTACTGTTCGCTGGTATGCAGATTCTACTTCTCCTGCTATACTCAGCACACTCAGTACATTTACTACAGATAGTCTGAAAACAGCAGGCACATTTGTTTACTATGCGCAAGCAGTAAGTGCAAGTGGTTGTGCTAATCCTAATCGTATACCGGTTACTGTTATCGTTAATCCGTTAAGCAACGCAGGTAACATTACTGTAGCAGATACGACTACTGCCTGCACCAGCAGTCCTGCAGTACTCACACCAACCGCAACAGGTGTTACTGCACCGGTATTCAAATGGTATAAGGATGCCAATAAAACATCGCCAATAACAAATGGTCTGGTAAATGGTGCAGTAAGCTACGCGCTCGACAGTACCGGTAAACTGACCATCACTGGTTTGACAGCAGGTAACTATACTTACTATGTAAGCGTATCCGGTACTGGTCAGTGTGAAAACCCTGCCGGTGCACTAAAAGCAGCAAAAGTACAGGTCGTAACTGCTCCTGCAGCACCAGTAGTAACCGGAGATGTAGTAGTACAAACTGGTGTGAAAGCCACGCTGTCAGCTACACCGGTAATAGGTGGAAATGCTACCATCGTATGGTATAGTGATTCTACTTCTACTATACCAGTAGGAACAGGTGCTTCTATCCAGGTAGGACCATTCAATAATCCAGGTACATATACCTACTACGCAGCTATCCAGATTACAGGCGCCTGCTCATCTGCTCGCGTACCTGTACATGTGGTGGTAACAGGACCAGTTATTCCATCTCCGGATTGTAACGTTCCAACCAGCCAGAATTCAGGTACTACCCTGGGTTGTATACTGTGTAGCGTAAATGGACCTACAAATGATATCGACAGTGTTCAGACAAACTTCACCAGATTGTCTATCCCTGTAGGATTACTGGGTGGATCAGTTTACCAACAGCTGATATTCCCGAACCCAGGTAAGGCTACCGATAGTATCCAGATTCGTCTGGCTACATCTGTGGGACTGGCTGATGTAAGTCTGCTGGGTGGTACCCTGATTTCATTGTACAATAACAATACGCTGGTTAAAGCAGATACATTATCCAGACTGCTTACTTTACGTTTGCTCAACGGACAACAGTTTGCAGCCACTATAACAGCACCTGGTGCTTATGATCGCATAGAAGTAAGATTGACAGGTGTACTTAATTTGCTGAACTCAATTGACATCTATGGCGCACGGATCTTCTATCCTAAACCAACTGTCAATACAACTGGTGCAAGTGTTTGCATAAACAATAAAGCTACCCTCTCCGTAACACCGGCAGCTGGTACGTCTGTGCGCTGGTATGCTGATTCTACCAGCACTACTGTATTAAGCACACAGGCTACTTATACTACCGATACATTGAGAACAGCAGGAAAAATCACTTACTATGTAGCGGTACTCGGTGGACCTAACAACTGTCCAAACCCAGAACGCATCCCGGTAAGCGTGACCGTGTCTCCTGCACCAGCAGTGCCTGGAGCTCCAGCTACTGTTAATATTTGTCCTGGTTCAGATGCAGTGTTGCAGGTAACTAACCCTGATCGTCAGCTCAGGTATAACTGGTACAATGTGGCAACAGGTGGTACCAAGCTGAACACAGACAGTGGTTTTGTATTCAGAGTACCTGCGGTTAGCAGAGATACCATCTTCTACGTAGAAGCAGTGAGCAGCTGTGGCGCAGCGTCTGCAAGACAAGCCATCAGTGTTAAACTGTCCACTTCTTTAAGTGCGCCAACCGTTATTCCAAATCCGGATTCAGTGGTGATTGGTACACAGGGTGTACTCACAGCTACTTCCAATGCGGCAAATGTGATCTTTAAATGGTATGGCAGTCAGGCTGGCAATGACAGTCTGTTTACAGGACCAGTATTTACACCGCCAATCAGTAATACACTGGGTACAGTTACTTACTGGGTAGAAGCTGCGTTAACGGGTGGTACAACCTGTAAGTCAATAAGAGTGCCTGCAGTGGTAGTAACAATACCTGCTGGTCCGTTCACGCAAGTGCCTTGCGAAGGTGCAACTACTCAAACAATTGGTGGCAGCGGCTTGCTGATACTGGGCAATGTTTACAATCCTGCCCTGTCAGTTGATAACGATGCAAGCACCGCATCTTCCCTGGTCATCAACCTCGGCGCACTGAATGCGCAGGTATGGCAGAGAGCTAAATTCAACGGAGTATCTTCTCTGGGTGATACAGTAAGAGTATTACTGTCTAATCCAAGCCAGGTACTTTCTGCAGCAGTATTAGGAGGTGTTCAGTTAACTACTTATAATGGTAACACACCTGGTGATTCTGTGGCAATAAATAATCCGCTTATTAAACTCACCCTCCTGAACAACAGTAAACAAGCTATCGTTGAATTCGTACCAACGAAAGCATTTGATGCGATAGAAGTGAAACTGAAATCAGGTATAGTAGGAGCATTAACAACAATAGACTTTAACTACGCACAACGTGCACTGGTGGCGCCAAAAGTACAGGCTGCCCAGGTAACAGTTTGTGCAGGAAATACGGCAACATTGAATGTGCAGGATCCTGTAGCAGGAATTACTTATCGCTGGTACAACAGCAACGGTATTTATCTCACAGGAAAAGATGGCGTTTCCCTTACTACAGGTACCCTCACCAAGGACACTACCTTCTTTGTGGAAGCGTTCAGAAATGGTTGTGCAAGTAAAGGTCGTGCAAGAGTAGATGTGAAAGTAACTGCAGCGCCAGCAGCTCCACAGGTACAATCTGCCAATGTGGATGTATGTGCCGGTTCAGATGCGGTACTCGCAGTGGTTAATCCTGTGAAAGGTTACACGTACGCATGGTACAACGTGGCATCAGGGGGTACTAAGCTGAATACAGACAGTGGCTTCACTTATAAAGTGGTGAATGTGACTGCTAAGGCAATCTACTATGTGGAAGCTAAGAACGACAGCTGTAATACAGTATCCGCTACAAGAACTGCAGTAACTGTTAACACTGCTGCGGCATTGGCTCCGCCTACTGTATCTCCAACAACAGATACTGTGGTAGTAGGTCAGCAACCGGTGTTCAGAGCAAGCGCGGCTTCCGCAAATGCACAGTTCTTCTGGTTCGCCAGTCAGACAAGTACTGATACCTTATTTAAAGGATCAACATTTGCGCCTCCGGCATCTAATGTAGTAGGTACTATCACTTATTGGGTAGAAGCAGCCCTGCCGGGAGCAGCTACCTGTAAGTCAGCAAGAGTAGCGGTGAATGCGCTTACTGTTAACAGCAACCTGGATATCGTGCCTTGCGAAGGCGCAACTGGTCAAACGATCGGTGGATCTGGTCTGTTAATACTGGGCAACGTTTATAACCCAGCCCTTGCCGTGGATAATAACAAAAACACCGCTGCTTCCCTGGTTATCAACCTCGGCGCAGTTAACGCCAGCGTATTCGAAAAAGCAACGTTCACTGGTTTGTCTACTCCAGGCGATACTGTGAGAGTGATGCTGTCTAACCCAGGCCAGGTGCTTTCTGCCGCAGTACTTGCCAGCATACAGCTGACAACATACAACGGTAATACTGCAGGCGACTCCGTACTGGTATCTAATCCGATCCTCCACCTGGATCTGCTCAGTGGTAGCAGAGGTGCATTACTGTCCTTTGTTCCGACGAAAGCCTTTGATGCGGTGGAAGTGAAACTGAAATCCGGTATCATCGGTGCGCTGACAGCAGTAGACTTCAATTATGCACAGCGTGCAATTGTACAACCTAAAGTACAGTCTAATAACGCCACCATATGTAAAGGCAAACAAGCTACACTCAGTGTGGTGAATCCTGCACAGGGTGTTGTTTACAGCTGGTACAACAGTCAGGGTAACCGCTTGCTGGATAGCATAGCATTTGTAACACCAACTACCCTCGATTCCGGTACGTATACTTACTTTGTAAGAGCTACCAGGAATGGTTGTACAGGAAGTGCTTCTGCACCTGTTCAGGTAATTGTAAAAGGAATACCATCCGTACCTGTACCTGTAAGCAACAATGTATCTACCTGTCTGAATACACCTGTAACCCTCAGCGTGAAAGCTGTGGCCGGTGTTCAGTTCAACTGGTACGACGCAGCTACCGGCGGTGCTAGACTGGTATCAAATAATAACACATACACTACGCCGGCAAATCTGCAGGCTGGTACTTATAACTTCTATGTAGAAGCGGTGAATGCTGGTAACTGTGCGAACGACAGCGGACGCGTGAAGATTATGCTTACCGTAGACAGCGCATCCACAGCAGCCGACATACAGGTAGCTGATAAGGCAATCTGCGCAGGCGGTGTGGCGGTATTAACACCAACCAGCACTACTGTTCAGAACCCAGTGTTTAAATGGTATGCAAATCCTGATAAAACAGGCCCAATCACACAGGGTGTAAGTGCAGCCGGTGTATTAACGATCTCCGGATTAGCTACCGGAACATACACCTACTATGTAAGTGTAAGCAATGCCGGTAAGTGTGAAAACCCTGCCGGTGCACTGAAAGCAGTCAAAGTAACGGTGAATGCTGGCGCAACTGCTGCCGACATCACACTGGCAGATACCACTATCTGCGCAAACAGTACCGTGAAACTGACCGCTACCAGCACTACTGTTACCAACCCAATCTTCAAATGGTATAAAGATGCAAGTCTGACCACCTTACTGTTTACCGGTCCGACATATACCACTGCGTTGATAACAGCTAATACTTCTTACTATGTTACAGTGGAAGGAGATAACAAATGCGCTAATACAGCCGCAAATGCGAAGACAGTAACGGTAACCGTACGTGATGTGCCAGTGCCGATCATTGCAGCTTCTGCTATCAGCATCTGCGTAGGCGACACCACTACATTAACAGTTCAGAATGCAGATAACACACTCACTTATCGCTGGTACAATGCAGCTACTGGAGGTACGTTATTATTCACCGGACCGATTTACGTGGTAAGAGGTCTTACAGCATCTGCAGACTTCTATGCAGAAGCATCAGCAGGTGGATGTAACAGCGCTACCAGAACCAAGGTATCCATAGGTGTGGGTGTAGCACCAACTCCGATCCTGGAATCTAATAATGTAACGGTTTGTCAGGGTGGTACTGCAGTGCTGAAGGTTACTTCTTCTGTAAATAACATCACTTATAAATGGTACAATACAGCCACAGGCGGTGCCGCTATATTCACTGGTCCGATTTACACTACCGGAGCAATCAATGCAAATGCAACCTTCTATGTAGAAGCTATCGGTGATACTTCGAAATGTGGTAAGCCATCTGTACGTGCTGCTGTGAAAGTAAATGCGGTACCAGTACCGGCGGCTCCAACCCTGGTAAGCAATAATGTTCAGGGCTGTATCGGTCAAAGTGCTTCGCTGGCCATCCAAAGCCCGGCCGCAGGTACTACCTACCAATGGTTCAATGCAGCCACCGGTGGTACAATGGTATTCGAAGGACCAGTATTTAACATTACTGCCCTCGATAGCACCGTCACCTACTATGTACAGGCATTGGTAAATGGAGGCTGCCCAAGCGCCACCAGGTCCAGCGCTACCATCAAGGTGAACAGCATACCAACAGCACCAGTAATAACCGCAACTTCCCTGTTCGTTTGTCAGGGCGGAAGTGTAACACTCTCTATTAAAGATCCGGTTGCAGGTACTACCTACCGCTGGTTCGATGCTGCCACCGCCGGCAAGTTGCTGTTCACAGGTATCAGCTTCCCAACAGGCGCATTGAATGTCAGCACTGATTTCTACGCAGAAGCCAGCAACGGTAACTGTAGCAGTGCATTGAGAACGAAGGTATCTATCGGTGTAGGACAAGCACCAACACCAATACTGGAATCCAACGCAGTTACAGCTTGTCAGGGAACTACGGCTACGCTTCGCGTAACTTCAGCAACCAATGGTATTACTTACAAATGGTATACTCAGGCTACCGGTGGTACAGCAGTATTCACAGGACCAATATTTACTACGAATCCGCTGAACACCAGCATGGACTTCTGGGTGGAAGCAACAGGTACCACAGGTCAATGTGGTAACCCATCTGACAGAGTGAAAGCTACCGTAACAGTGGTTGTAGCACCAAATGCACCAGATGTAGTAGCATCCTCTCTCAAAACATGTGCTGGTACTGGTGTTACCGTAGCAGTGAAAACAATACTGCCTAACATTACCTACCAGTGGTACGATGCGGCTACAAACGGTTCATTGCTCTTTACCGGAGCGGTGTACAGTGTACCTGTCATCACTAAGAATACTACTTATTATGTACAGGCGAACCTGGGCAGCGGCTGCTCCAGCTCTACAAGAACTGCGGTAAATGTTACGGTTGATCCGGCTCCGCCAATTCCAACAGTAGACCTGGATAATGTGGTTACCTGCATAGGTGGTACAGCTACATTCACTATTAAGAATCCTGATGCGGCAATGACGTATCGCTGGTTTGATGCTCCGTCTAACGGCACCCTCCTGGCTACGGGCACTGCTTATACGACTGCAGCACTCGCACAAACAACTGTCTTCTACCTCGAAGCATTGAACAGTGCCGGATGCAGCAGCGCACGTAAAGGATTAACAGCAACAGTAGTCAGCACAATAGATGCACCGCTGGCTGATCCGATCACTATATGCAGCGGTCAAACCGGTGTGTTGAGTGCGAAAAACAAACAACCAGGTGTCATCTACAAATGGTACACTGTACTCCATGGTGGTACACCAGTATTCACCGGAGGCGACTTTACCATCAGGCCTACTGCAAATGCAGTATACTACCTGGAAGCGTCTACCAGCGGTGGTTGTGTAAGCGCCAGCAGAACACAGGTAAATGTATCAGTGAATCCGTCACCATCAGCACCGGCAGTTGCAAATGCAACCCTGCAGGCTTGCCCTGGTCAAACAGTTACACTGAATGCACTGAATCCGGATGCTACGCTCACATATAAATGGTACACCACTGCCGTTGGAGGAACAGCAGTAGCTACAGGGGCTTCTTATACAACACCTCCTGTAAATGCAAACCAGATGTACTACCTGGAAGCAACCAACAGCAATGGCTGTTCTAGCCCAACACGTACAGCGGTGAGCGTAGAAGCTACTGCAGCACCAGGTAAACCAACAATTACCGGAAATGATGCAGGTGTATGCCCAGGTAAAACAGCAACACTCACTGCTGCTTCAACAACAACAGGGGTAGACTTCCGCTGGTACAGCGTAGCAACAGGTGGCACACCAATATTTACAGGTGCAACATTTGTAACACCAGCATTGAATACAGCTACTACCTACTATGTGGAAGCATTTACAACCGGTGGTTGTATCAGTGCAGGACAAAGAACAACAGTACAGGTAGCTATAGCACAGCCGCTTCCAGCACCAGTAGTAACTGTGGATAATACAACAGCCACTACTATTACTTTCCGCTGGTCACCGGTAACCGGAGCTCAACGTTATGAAGTAACACTGAACAACGGTGTGACATTCATACCACCAAGCTCAGGTGCTAATGGTACTACACATACCGTAACAGGCCTGCAGCCTAACCAGAGTGCAACCATACAGGTAAGAGCTATCGGAGCATCAGACTGTGAAACCAGTGCATTGTCTACAGCGGTAACAGGTAAAACAACCAACCCGCAAGGCAACAACATCTATGTTCCAAACCTCTTCAGCCCGAATGGTGACGGTATAAATGATATCGAGTATGTGTACTCAACAGCAATCGCACAACTCGAATTCAGAATCTACAACCAGTGGGGGCAGTTGGTATTCACATCCAAAGACCAACGTCAGGGTTGGGATGGTACCATGAGTGGTCAGAAACAACCGGTAGGTGTTTACGTGTACATCGTGAGAGCTACTATGCAGGATGGCACGGTGATTACCAAGAAGGGTAACGTAACAATTATGAGATAAAGATGATTCATCAGCGTAATACTAAGTCAATCATAAAACCGGGATGCGATTTTGCATCCCGGTTTATCCAGAAAATGTTAAAAAATGTTCCTATGAAAAGGATTTTTATAGTCGCAATAATTTTATGGAGCAGTTTGTTGCCCAGGATATCTGTTGCCCAGGTTGATCCACACTTCTCCCAGTACTATGCTTACCCGTTGTGGCTAAACCCTGCTCTTACGGGAATTATAGATGGTGACTACAGGATTAGTGGTGATTATCGTAATCAGTGGGCAAATTATGGGAAACCTTTTTCTACGGCAGGTGTTTCTATCGATGCCGCCACCAACAAAAATATTGGTGTAGGCCTTAACGTAATGAATATGTCTGCTGGTGATGCAGGCTATAATTATTTTAATGCCATGGCCAGTGTTTCTTATAGTGGTGTGAAATTCGGCCGCACCAAAACCAGCCAGTTGGTATTTGGTATCAATGCTGGTTTAATCAACAGAAGATTGGATCCCGCCAAATTTCAGACAGGTAGCCAGTATCAGCCTGTAACAGGTTTTGATCCAAGCATATTCAACGGTGAAAATGTAAATAATACTACCTCAAATCAGTTTGATGCCGGCGCCGGCGTGGTGTACTTTGATGGTAATCCGAATCATATGTTCAATCCATTTGCCGGATTTGCTGCTGCACACCTTACGCAACCTAAAGATCCTTTCTCCGCCGATGGTACTGAAAGAAAGTTGCCGGTACGTTACCTGGTGCACGGAGGTACAAAAATTAAACTGAACGAGGCATTAAGCCTTACTCCTACAGGACTCTATATGAGACAAGGTAATGCGGAAGAGATTGTGGCAGGTGTATACGCTCAACTAATGGTAAACCCCGAATTCGACTTCCTGGTGGGAGGTAACTATCGCTTCAATGATGCGGTAATACCATTTGCCGGATTCCATTTCAAGAGTTTTACATTGGGATTGAGCTATGATGCCAATACTTCTAACATGCGCCGCCTCGTAAATGGCAGCCAGAGCTTTGAAGTTTCTCTTTCTTTTATCAGCCGCAAAAGAAGAGTGTTGAACGAAGAATACTTTATTTGTCCCAGGTTATAATCTGCAAGCAACCGGATCAGAATGGAGGAAAAAACTTATACAGAAAAAAGAAATGGAACCCTCATGAAAAAAATTACACTCTGTTGGCTGGTGGTTTTTTTAGGAATAATAGACGCGACACAGGCGCAATATGTTTACGATTTTAAACATACTGCTGATGTCTTTTACAATTCAAGAGATTATTATTCCGCAGCGCAGTATTATAATAAAGCGCTTGGCACTTTCAAGATCAAACCAGAACAGGTATTGCCCTATACCATTGCAGGTTCCGCACCCCCAAGCGGTAAAGTGAAAGATTATCAGCAGGTAGTAGCTAGGTTGGCTGAATCCTACCGGCTTTTCTATGATTATGGCAATGCTGAAACCTGGTACTCGCAGCTGGTAGGATTTAATAATCCTGCATATCCCCAAGCCCGTTACTGGTACGCGGTATGCTTACGCTTTAATGGAAAGTATCAACAGGCATTGGATGAATTTACTAAGTTCAAACAAAGCTATACTGCTGCCGATGAACTGTCTACAAGAACACCCCTTGAAATTGCCTGTTGTCAGTTCGCACTGTCAGAAGCCAATAAAGAACCAAGATTTACCATCGTTAAAACTTCAGGTAATGTAAACGAAGGTGGCGCTAACTACGCCCCGGTAATACTGGATGGAAGCACTTTAATGTATACGTCTTCCCGTTCCGATAATCCACCTTTGCCCGCGCCAACCGCCAAACAGGCGGCAGCCAATAAGAAACAGCCTAAAGGCACCCCCTATGTTAATGCGCTTTATACCGCCACTGGTAGCGGTAATAATTTTGATAACAGTCAGAAAGTAAATATTCCTACCGCCAAAGGTTATGATCAAGGTGTATCTACATTAACACCAGATGGCAACTCACTGTATCTTACCCGTTGGTTGATGAAAGATGGCGTGAAACAATCCGCTATTTATATCAGTACCCGGCAGAACGGTGTATGGTCAGAACCTAAAATCTTAGGCGATAATGTAAACGTAGCAGGGTACAATTCTATGCAACCTTACATCACAGCTGATGGAAAATACTTACTCTTTTCTTCCAACAGACCAGGAGGGATGGGTAAAAATGATTTGTGGTATTGTATTATGACTAACGGAACTCCCGGTGGTGCACGTAATATGGGAACTGCCATAAATACCAAAGATGAAGAACAGGGTCCCTTTTATGATGCCGAGAAAAATCTCCTGGTATTCAGCACAGATGGGCGTGTGGGCCTGGGTGGACTCGACTTCTTCCAGAGTGAGGGAGATTTTGGTACCTGGTCTACCCCTGTTAATATGGGCAAACCATTGAACTCCCCTAAAGATGATATCTATTACACTGCATTGGATAACACCCATCCTTTTGCCGCCGGATTCATCAGCTCCGACAGGGAATCTATTTGCTGCCTCGAAGTATTTGGTATTAATCGTATCCGAAAAATAGCCAGTGGATTGATTGTAGATTGCGATACACATCTGCCATTGCAGGGAGCTACTGTTAGCTTACTGGATACAGTGAGAAGAAAAACAATCAAAAAAATGACGCTGGATGCTACCGGCCGGTACACCTTCGAAGTTGATCCGCAACGCTACTATAAAATAATAGCGGAGAAAGAAAATTATTTCACCAAAGCACTCTATTTCAATACAGACGAACTGCAAAGAGTGGATTCTATGGATAATCCAACCCTCTGCCTCAAGCATTATGAAATCGAGAAACCAATCGTACTTAATAATATTTACTATGACTTCAACAAGGCCACACTTCGTAATGAATCGAAAGTGGTGTTAGATACAGTGGTAGATATGTTGAACGATAATCCGAAACTGACCATTGAAATGAGTGCACACACGGATAGTGTTGGCTCTGTAAAGTATAATGAGAAGTTGTCTCAGGCACGTGCACAGTCTTGTGTTGATTACCTGATAAGTAAGGGTATTTCACCGGAACGACTGATTGCGAAAGGCTATGGTAAATCAAGACCAATTGCACCTAACTCACTGCCTAATCATAAAGATAATCCTGAAGGTCGTCAGCTTAACCGTAGAACAGAGTTCAAGGTGTTAAAAAGACAAATACAGGTAAAAGAAGAAGATAGTAGTAGTCAATAATATTTTTTCTAAGCGCGGCTATAGGCCGATTGCTTCCATATCCTACATTTTACCATTTCAAAGCCGGCTATTTAGCCGGCTTTTTGTTTATAGTAAGGTATCCTTCTTGAATATAAGAACATGCAAAAGCATATCCTTTTGAAGGGATATGCCTGCGATAGTTTTAATGTAAATTCTTCGGAGAATTAGTTGCTTTTGCCAAAGAGACCGATAGCCAGCGTATCTGCGCCTTTCAACACTTTAATGTGAGAAGCGATAGCCAGTGCGTTATCATATTTGAAAGCGGTGTCTTTCTGAATGCTACCTGGTTTGCTAACTTTAATTGTTTTCACTTTAGTGAAGAGCTCTACTTTCAGTGCAGCGCCAGTTCCCTGGAAGCCACCATTGTACAGGGTGTCAGTAACCGGAGCGGTAGTTGTACCTGCAATCAGATAAATTTTGTGCGCTGCGTCTTTGGTATTTTTTGTCAGGTTCAATACTACATTCACAGAGCTATCAGTATTTTCTGTAAGTGTGATATTACCAACTTTAGTATCCTTATCAGCGCCAGTTCCTTTCAGGTCAAATGATTTGGTACGTGCAGGCGGTGGAGTTGGCGTATCATTATCATCATTTTTGCAGGATGTGAAAGATATAGCCAATACAGTAGCGAGCGCTACTCCGGTCTGGAGCGCGTGTTTGTTGAACATAAGCATGATTTCAGTTTTATAAAAGTTTTAAGATTACGATTCTGGAACAGTTGAATTACAACTGTCACTAACCTTGTGATTTTAAGATTGTGATTTACTTTTTTCTATATAGGTTTTCAGCGCTTACTAGTAGATGTTAAACGAGGCATGAAATAAAAAGTTACATCTATAAGTAGAAAATTTTTTAAATATTTATTTTTATCCCATGTAATGCTTATTGGTAAAGAGTTACAGCGGTATGAAATTTTTTTTCGACCAACACGGTAAGTATAACTAAGCGTTTAACCATTTATTTTTTAACCAGCATCTTTTTGTAAAGATGTTTTTTGATGATTCAAAAATTAAATTACATTTGTAAGGCATCGCGATCAGATGCGCCAACTGATAGTAATATGAAAATGTAATCAGACTACGGTATTTCCGTTTGTCGCCCTCCCACTCTTATTTTTTTGTTTGCAGTGCCCTCAACCGCGCTGTTTCTCCTTTTATTTTTCAAAGTATTTGTATGCATATTTTAACGAAGATGCTATCGCGCATAGCTCGTTTCTTTCAATTATTTAAAATAGCCGTTGCCGGTAGTGAAAAAGAGTTTACAACAGGTAGTATCAATCGTGCTATTTTTTTGCTTTCTATTCCAATGATACTGGAAATGGCCATGGAATCGCTTTTTGCAGTAGTAGACATTTATTTCGTGAGTCATCTCGGCGTGAATGCAATTACTACAGTAGGGTTAACCGAATCAGTACTCACCTTGGTGTATACTGGTGCAATGGGTTTGAGTATGGCGGCTACTGCTATGATCGCCAGAAGAACAGGTGAAAAAGATCCCGACGGAGCGGCACATGCAGCGATGCAGTCACTGTATCCCGGATTAATTATTTCATTGGTGGTAAGTGTTGTAGGATTATTTTTTTCGAAAGATATATTACTATTGATGGGGGCCGCCAAAGAAGTGGCAGATTACGGTTATGTATATACGAAAATTGTACTTGCTGGTAATGTGGTTGTTATTTTATTATTCCTGGTCAATGGTGTTTTTCGTGGTGCCGGAGACGCAGCATTGGCCATGCGCACATTATGGATTGCCAACGGTCTGAATATTATACTATGTCCGTTATTGATTTCAGGTTGGGGCCCTATTCCTGCAATGGGCTTAAAAGGAGCAGCCATTGCCACTTTTATTGGCAGGGGGATGGGCGTAACCTACCAGTTATATCATTTAATAAAGGGAAGAGACTTAATACGTATTACAAAGAAGCACCTGGTGCCTGTTTGGCGTTTGATTGGGGCGATCCTGAAAATCGCCATGGGGGCAACTGCGCAGATGTTGATTGCTTCTGCCAGCTGGATTTTCCTGGTGCGTATTATTTCTCATTTTGGCAAAGATGCGGTAGCCGGATATACTATTGCCATCCGGGTAATCATCTTTACCATATTACCTGCCTGGGGAATGGCCAATGCAGCAGCAGCCCTCGTAGGGCAAAACCTGGGTGCGCAGCAGCCGGAACGCGCTGCCACGTCAGCCTGGCGGGCAGCCTTCTTTAATATGGTGTTTCTGGGTATAGTGGCCATTATTTTCATGATAGGAGCACCGGCTATTATCAGCTTCTTTACAGATGATCCTATTGTGCTTGGCTATGCGGTGCAATGCATCCGGTTAATGAGTGGTGGCTATATCTTTTATGCCTTTGGAATGGTACTGACCCAGTCTTTCAATGGTGCAGGTGATACCCGCACACCGATGCTGATTAATTTATTTGCCATGTGGATGTTTCAGATGCCGTTGGCCTATACCCTGTCTGTTTGGTTGAAGATGGGCCCTGTTGGGGTATTCTGGGCAATTGCGATCTCTGAATCGGCAGCCGCTATAGCTGCCATACTGCTGTTTCGCCGCGGTACCTGGAAACAGGTGAAGATTTAGCTTCCTGCTTTCTGTATAAGTAGTTACCTTTGCCTGGTTTTGTATTAAATTTTAAAGTAATAAAAATTAACTAAAATAGCATGTCACTCACGGTTGTAGGTTCTATGGCGTTCGATGAAATCGAAACCCCCTTTGGCAAATCAGGTAAAATCATTGGTGGTTCCGCCGTTTACATTGCATGGGCGGCATCAAACTTTGTTCAGCCAATTAACCAGGTATCAGTAATAGGCGAAGATTTTCCCCAATCAGAACTGGATGCACTGACAGCAAAAGGTGTAGCGCTTGATGGTGTAGAGCATAAGCCGGGGGAGAAATCCTTCTACTGGTCAGGCAGGTATCACATGGATATGAATACCCGTGATTCATTGGCTACAGAGCTGAATGTACTGGCTGATTTTAAGCCAGTGATTCCTGAAAGCTACCAGGGAAGCGAATTCCTGATCCTGGGTAACCTTACACCACAGGTACAGATGAGTGTGCTGGATCAGTTTAAGGTACGTCCTAAGCTGATAGTAATGGATACCATGAACTTCTGGATGGAAGTAGCGCTGGATGATCTGTTGAAAGTATTAAAAAGAGTAGATGTGCTGATGGTAAATGATGGTGAAGCCCGTCAGTTGAGCGGTGAGTTCTCCCTGGTAAAAGCGGCCCGTAAGATCCTGTCTATGGGACCACGTTACCTGATCATCAAGAAAGGTGAACACGGTGCATTGTTATTCCATGAAAATCATGTGTTCTTTGCACCTGCTATGCCACTGGATGATGTGTATGATCCAACCGGCGCGGGTGATACATTCGCAGGTGGCTTCATCGGACACCTGGCTAAGACAAAGGACATTTCTTTCGAAAATATGAAAACCGCGATCATCGTGGGTTCTGCTATGGCTTCATTCTGCGTGGAAAAATTCGGTACAGAACGTATCCGTGAAATCACGCATGAAGACATTACTACACGTCTGGAACAGTTTGTTCAGCTGGTGAACTTCGATATTGATCTGGTATAGATAGCTTTTAGCTTTTAGCCATTAGCTTTTAGCAAAAATGCAGCAGGGAACAAACGATGTTCTCCGCTGCATTTTTGCTAAAAGCTAATGGCTAAAAGCTAAAAGCTATTTATATATTCCGTTCAGTACGGCCGCCAGTCTCAGCCCTCCTTTCAGCAGCTGCTGGTTCAGATCTTTTACAAAAACATAATTATAACGATAGCTGAGCTTTGCATCTGGTTTGGTATAGGCATATACTTTGTCGGACAGCAGATGTGAGTCGAACATCCAGTCGGCAATAGAACCGCTCTGTATGGTCTTTATTTCGGCTGCAGAAGCGATGTTAAGCGCTTTGGTATACTCTGTGTAACTCAGCTGCTGGAAATCGATCAGGTGCTCGTCCCATACACGATGCAGGTTAGACGGTTTGTCGAACCACATTACATTGATCTTGTTGCCACCCATATCTTCGTCACGGCCCACATGCAGTGGCTGATGCATATCTCCCATCATATGTACCAGGAAAGTCAGGGCAAACAGCTTTTTCTCCTGAGACAGCTCACGATTCTTCAGGTCTTTGATCATCGCCTGGGTTTCGGTATACAGGTTTTCACCGGTAGCCGCATTCAATAACTGATCAAATTTTGCGCGGTCAATATCCGCTGGAAAGTCCAGGTAGTGCCAGGAGTTGGTATGGTCATACTGGTGGGTGGTGTCTGATTTGATAAAATCCGGCCAGTTGGCAATCATGGCCATACTTTGACCTCCCAATATTTTATCGATCGCTTTACGGGCTTTTGGCGTAAGGTGAAGCCAGGCAATTTCAGCAACAATGCGGTGACCGTTAGGTCCCCAGGCAAAAGAGGCAAGGGGTAGCAGGAAGGCCACTATCAAGCCCAATAAAATTTTTTTTCTCATAAGTCAGTCCTTGGTATGAGCCGCTAAATTAAAGCTTCTTTTTTAACACTTCCACTTCCTTATTCTTTAGTATTTTTACGGATACTGCTCAAATACAAATTCAATATGCCTTTTAGTATACGCGCTCCATATTCTCCCGCTGGTGATCAGCCGGAAGCCATCAAACAATTAACCCAGGGACTCAACGAAGGGGAGCCATTTCAGACCCTGTTGGGGGTTACAGGGTCAGGAAAAACATATACTGTAGCCAATGTGATACAGGAGGTACAGCGCCCTACCCTGGTGCTGACACATAACAAAACCCTGGTGGCACAGCTTTATGGCGAGTTCAAACAGTTTTTCCCGGACAATGCGGTAGAATATTATGTATCCTATTACGATTATTATCAGCCAGAGGCCTATATGCCCGTAAGTGATACTTATATAGAAAAAGACCTGGCTATTAACGAGGAATTGGATAAGCTCCGGTTGAGAACTTCTGCCAGCCTCCTGTCTGGTCGAAGAGATATTATTGTGGTGGCAAGCGTGTCCTGTATCTATGGTATCGGTAACCCTACAGATTATGAAAATGGGATTATCCGTATAACAAAAGGACAGACACTGAGTCGTAATACCTTACTGCATGGACTTGTAAACTCCTTGTATAGCCGCACTACTGGCGATTTTAACCGGGGTAATTTCCGGGTAAAAGGAGACACTGTGGATATTAACCTGTCTTACGTGGATTATGGCTACCGGATTACTTTTTTTGGAGATGAGATAGAAGAGATAGAAACGATTGATGTGCAAAACAGTAAGCGTATTACCGTAGTGGAAAATGCTGCCATTTTCCCGGCTAATATGTATCTGGCGCCTAAGGATATGATGCAACAGATCATCTATGAAATACAGGATGAACTGAAAGCCCAGGTAGATTATTTCAAAGCCAATGGTAAACTGATCGAAGCACAGCGTTTATCCGAAAGGGTGAATTATGATGTGGAAATGATTCGTGAACTGGGTTATTGTAGTGGTATTGAGAACTACTCCAGGTTCCTGGATCGCCGTAAGCCCGGTGCGAGACCCTTCTGCCTGTTGGATTATTTCCCGGAAGATTTCCTGCTGGTAATTGATGAGAGCCACGTAACTATTCCGCAGATTGGCGCCATGTATGGCGGTGACCGTTCCCGTAAACTGAACCTGGTGGAATTTGGTTTTAGGTTGCCATCTGCTATGGATAACCGCCCGCTGAATTTCTACGAGTTTGAGAATATGGTGAACCAGGCCATTTTTGTGAGTGCTACCCCCGGGGATTATGAACTGAAGAAAACGGAAGGTGTGGTAGTGGAACAGGTGGTACGTCCTACCGGCCTGCTGGAACCTCCTATTGAAGTAAGACCCAGCATTAACCAGGTGGATGACCTGCTGGAAGAGATAGATAAGCGCGTACAGAAAGGTGATCGGGTGTTGGTAACGACGCTGACCAAGCGCATGGCCGAGGAAATGGATAAGTACCTGGGACGTATTAATATTAAGTCACGCTACATCCACTCTGAAGTAGATACACTGGAGCGTATAGAGATCTTAAGGGATCTACGGTTGGGTAATATAGATGTATTAGTAGGGGTAAACCTGCTGAGAGAGGGACTTGATTTGCCGGAGGTATCGTTGGTGGCCATTCTGGATGCTGATAAGGAAGGGTTCCTGAGAGATGAGCGCTCACTGACGCAAACGGCTGGTCGTGCGGCGCGTAACGTAGATGGGTTGGTCATCTTTTATGCAGATAAGATAACCGAGAGCATGCAGCGCACCATTGATGAAACGGATCGTCGCCGGGAAAAGCAGGTGGCCTTTAATATTGCACATAATATTACGCCGAAGACGGTACGTAAAAGCAAAGAACAGATCCTGGGCCAAACATCTGTATTGGAAATCAAGCACTTCGATGAAAATTCTMCTATGGCTGTACATGATGAAGTACAACTGGTAGCAGAGGATGCTATGGCATACGCCAAGACTTCCGCTGCGGCTGTGAAAACCATCCCGCAGATGGAAAAATCTATCGCCAAAGTGAAGAAKGATATGGAAAAAGCAGCCCGCGATCTTGATTTTATGGAAGCAGCCCGTTTAAGGGATCAAATGTTTGCGATGGAGCGGGAATTATTAGAAATGAAACAATAAATGGCTTTGCTCATTTATAATATTATATGTAATTATTCATAATGTATTTATCAGATTCTTTGCTTCAAATTGATAAATATAATATTTGTAAAATATTATTTGTCAGGTGTTTATGTCATATGTTCCCTCATTACAGTAAGGCGTGCACCTGGCAAATTTGAAAAATGTTAACCTTTCCTTAATGTCTTATGTAATATGCTTATAATCAACTTATTAAGTATGAATTAAGCACCGTTTGAAAAGCATATATTCAGAAAAATAATAATTAACATTATAGTTATTTATAATATTATTGACTTAATCCTAAATTTAGCACCTCTTATTCAAATATTTCTATTTTTAGCGCCTTCTATTTGATGTTTTAAATTTCAGACCTACTTTTATTTAAGAAATTTAAAAATCAAACGCTATGAAGAAAATATCATTTCAGGACTATCTCCCCTTCATTTTCCTTTCGATCATTGCGATTATTGGAATTTTTATCCCTTCCCTCCCGAGTTTTGCTGATGGCGGCAAATATAATTCTGCTGACATTGCCTGGATTCTGGTAGCCTCTTCGCTGGTATTTTTAATGACTCCCGGTTTGTCCTTCTTTTACGGAGGTATGGTAAATAAGAAGAATGTTATTTCTACCATGATGCAAAGMTTCATTGCAACCGGAATTATMAGCATTGTATGGTTAGTTGTTGGATTTAGCCTGGCGTTTGGTAAATCTGTTAACGGCATCATTGGTGATCCCCGCACATTCTTTATGTTTCAGAATGTAGGATCTGGTGCTCCATGGAGCCTGGCGCCTACTATTCCACTGTTATTGTTTGCGCTCTTCCAGATGAAGTTTGCGATCATCACACCTGCGCTGGTAGTAGGTGCCGTAGCAGGAAGAATCCGTTTTACTTCCTATGTATTATTCATGGTGTTATTCAGCGTATTGATATACGCACCTATTGCACACTGGACATGGCATCCTGATGGTATCCTGTTTAAATTAGGTGTACTGGATTTTGCTGGTGGTACAGTGGTACATATTTCTGCTGGTTGTGCTGCATTAGCTGGTGCACTGGTGCTGAAAAGAAGAAAGGATCACGTGGAAAAGAAAGAATTACAACCTGCAAATATTCCTTTCGTATTACTGGGTACCGGTTTACTTTGGTTCGGCTGGTTCGGTTTCAACGCAGGTTCTGCTTTGAGCGCTAACGCTCTCGCTGCTACTGCTTTTGCAACTACTAATACTGCTACTGCTGCTGCCGGTTTATCATGGGTGTTTTTTGATGTGATCCGCGGTAGAAAACCATCAGCACTCGGCTTCTGCATCGGTGCAGTGGTTGGTCTGGTAGCCATTACACCTGCAGCTGGTTTCGTTGCTATCCCACAAAGTATATTCATCGGATTTATTGCTGCTATCGTTTCTAACGTAGCTGTACACTGGAAATCAAAAACCAGCATTGATGATACACTGGATGTATTCCCTTGCCATGGTTTAGGTGGTATGGTGGGTATGTTACTCACAGGTATCTTCGCTACCAAAACCATCAACGCTGGTGGCAACGATGGTTGGCTCTATGGCAACTTCGAGCTGTTTAAAAATCAGGTGCTCGGCCTGTTACTGGTAGTAGGCTATAGCTTCACCGTATCATATGGTATCTTCAAACTGATCAACCTTATTCATCCGCTGCGTGTAACTGAAGAAGAAGAAGAACTGGGCCTGGATGTATCACAACACAACGAAAATTATCATCCTTCTCTGATCAGCATATCCGACAACGGTTCTCTGAAAGAAGAAGATGAACTGGTACACTCTTGAAAAAAAAGGTTATACACCGGTATAACAACAGAGTGGCAGTTCATTGAATACGATCTTTATCAACTTTATTAAACATATACTTTATGTTGTAAGAACCTGGAATGGATAATTGGTAGTTAAATCGCTGTAAATAAGTGAAACTCGCACCAATCATTAGCTACTGATTATCCATTCCTTCTATTCTGATTGTAGCATCATCAGAAAGCACGCGAATACACCCCCGAAACAATCCGCAAGAAAAGGCCGCATCAATACTTACCATTTTATCAACCAAATTTATAAGTATGAAAAGAATGTTAACGACCTTATTTGTCATGGGCAGCAGCCTCGTTGCCATGTCACAATCCACGACGGATACTACAGTAGCTCCGGCTTTTAAATTATCCGGATCCGCTGATGTATATTATAAGTACAATCTGAATGGCAACTACACCGATAATAAAACCAGTTTTACCAACTCACATAATTCTTTCGAATTAGGTATGGTATCTCTGAAAGTGGAACATGGATTTAAAAAAGGAAGTATCGTTGCTGATCTGGGATTTGGTAAAAGAGCCGGAGAATTTTCCTATAATGATGTACCTGGCTCGTCAAACGGCTTGTCTATGGCCATCAAGCAACTGTATGTTTCTTACCAGTTAACAGAAAAAGTGAAAGTTAGTCTCGGTAGTTTTGCTACTCATATCGGTTATGAATTGGTAGATGCCTATGCCAATAGAAACTATAGCATGAGCTATATGTTTAGTTACGGTCCTTTTTTCAATACAGGAGTTAAAGCAGACATTGCAATCACCTCCTCTTTAAGTGCCATGGTAGGGGTGTTTAATCCTACCGATTTAAAATCAGTATCCCTTAACAGCCATAAATATATTGGTGCTCAGCTGGGCTTCGCTCCTGCCGAAACACCCATTAAATTATACCTGAATTACCTCGAAGGAAAAGATACTTTCGGTGTTCAAAACCACCAGGTAGATCTGGTAGCAACTTATCAGATTAATAAAGTGCTGGGTCTTGGTTATAACGCTACCTACAGCACTTATTCAGATACACGCGCACCTAAAGAAACCCGTGAAAATGCCAAATGGTGGGGTAATGCGCTCTACGTAAATCTCGACTTTACCGATAAATTCGGATTAACAGTACGTGGTGAATACTTTAGTGATAAAGATGGTTTGAAAGTATTTGGTGCGATACCCGATGGAGGTAATGTAGTTGCCGGTACGCTTACTTTTAATTATAAGGTAGGAAACCTAACTATTATGCCGGAATTCAGATTAGATAAAGCATCTGCTGATATATTCAGTAAGTCGGATGGTAAACCTTACGATATGACATCCAATGTACTTTTAGCCGCCACTTACCATTTCTGAGCAAAAGAGCAGAAAGGATAAAGCAAAAAGCTATTGTAGTGAATGATGAAGGCGTATAAATAATCGCTCTGGTCGTTCGCTACAATAGCTTTTTGCTTTCTGCCTTATGCTTTCAGCTTCTTTTGTATTATATTGGGTTCAAAAAGAAATAATGTTGCAGCCGTCCACGTTAAAATTTCTGAAGTCTCTCAGGCTGAATAATAATAAAGTCTGGTTTGACGAACACAGAACCGAATATCAAACCGCAAAAGCTGATTTTGAAAGTATGGTACAGCAGCTCATTGATGGGCTGGCCAGGCAGGATGCCTCTCTGCAGGGTCTACAGGTAAAAGATTGTGTTTTTCGTATTTATAAGGATGTCCGGTTTTCGAAAGATAAAACGCCTTACAAAACAAATCTGGGTGCCTCTTTTCAGATAGGGGGCAAAAAATCGACCCTCGCGGGTTACTATTTTCAACTGGAACCAGGCGGAAATAGCTTTGCTGGTGGCGGCATTTGGATGCCAGCCGCTCCGGAGTTGAAAAAGATACGTCAGGAAATTGATTATAACTTCAAAGAGTTTGAACAACTCATTTCCAATAAAGAATTTATTAAGCATTTTGGGAAGGTAGAAGGAGATGCATTGAAAACAGCTCCGCAGGGGTATCAACCGGACAACCCGGCTATTGCTTATTTAAAGCTGAAAAGTGTGATTGTATCACATCCCTTTTCGGATGAAGCATGCACACAACCTACTATTGTAAAGGAAATTTTGAAAACATTTGCGCTGATGCAACCACTGTTGCAGTTCATTAACCGCGCCATGGATTGATAATAAGTAGTTTATTAGTTTATCAGATAAATAATTTGCATTAGTAGTTGCCAGTTACTAACATATAGATAGCGCCTGCGAACAACATCAGAAAAGCAAAGCCACAAACAATACCCAATACCCAAACCAGTAAATAGGCAAATGGCTCTCTGTTTTCCCCTGGCAACTTCATGTAAACTAACTATCTGATAAACTAATAAATAACTCTCCGGTTTAACCCAGAATTAATTTTTGTGAATGAGGAATTCGAACGGACGAGCTTTGCGATTCTTTAAAAGGTTTTCTTTGTCCGTACGCGCGTGGGCAAAACGTTGATTGTAAACATTGGCCACCTCAATAATAGGTATAATTCCATCTAATGTATCCTGCTGATCAACGATGTTCATGATCCGGGATACCTGTGAAGAGAAATTGGTGCTCCACTCTTCGGTGAACTTGTGCATTAACAGAAGTTCGCGATTGGTGTTGGTTTTCATAGGACTTAAGGGTGTTTTCTGATTAGAAAATAACGAAAAATACCGGCATCTCTAAAATTGGACTACTCTTCTTTTTCAAAGAGTTTTAGTTGGCATAGGATTATTACTACCAAAATTGGATTTTATCCGCCACAAATCAATACTACTTCCGTGTAATTTTTAAGGTTTTTGTGTTATCGTTTTATGAATCACGTAAAAAAGAGCAAGCGGTAACACGCTTGCTCTTAATGAGTTATAGATATATTTTCGTATAGTCATATACGGGAGCTGCATTTAAGGGTACAATAGGCCCTTAATTACATAGCACAACAGTATGATTACAGCCAGTTCTTACCGCTGAGGTATTCTGCAATCTGTACGGCGTTCGTAGCAGCACCTTTACGAAGGTTGTCTGCCACTATCCACATATTCACTGTTTTAGGCTGTGTTTCATCCCGGCGGATACGACCCACAAACACTTCGTCTTTGTCGTGCGCATCTTTAGGCATGGGGTATTGTGCCCTGGAAGGATCGTCTACAACTACTACTCCTGGCGTGTTTTCGAGGATCGCACGCAGTTCGGCCGCTTCATACTCATTTTCAAACTCAATGTTCACCGACTCACTATGACCTCCCATTACCGGAATACGTACAGTCGTAGCCGTTACCAGGATGCTGTCATCTCCCATAATCTTCTTGGTCTCATTTACCATCTTCATCTCTTCTTTCGTATAGCCGTTCTCGAGAAATACGTCTATCTGCGGAATAACATTCAGATCTATCTGGTAAGGATAAGCCATTTCACCGGTAATACCTTGTCTTTCATTCATTAACTGGGTTACCGCTTTAACACCGGTACCAGTTACTGACTGATAAGTAGACACTACTACCCTTTTAATTTTATATTTTTCGTGCAATGGTTTCAGTACCAGCACCATTTGAATAGTAGAACAGTTAGGATTGGCAATGATTTTATCTTCCCGGGTAATAGCATCACCATTTACTTCAGGGACTACCAGTTTTTTGGTGGGATCCATTCTCCAGGCACTGGAGTTGTCGATAACAGTAATACCTGCTGCTGCAAATTTAGGTGCCCACTCCAGAGAAGTACCACCACCGGCAGAAAAGATAGCCACATTAGGTTGCATGGAAATAGCCGTTTCAGCATTCACCACCTTCCAGGTCTTGCCCTTAAATGTTACTTCCTTACCAACGGACTTCTCAGAAGCCACGGGAATCAATTCAGTAACGGGAAAATTTCTTTCCGTTAACACCTGTAACATTTTTGAGCCTACCAGTCCGGTCGCTCCTACTACGGCAACTTTCATTTTGTTTTACATTTTAAATTTTGGAAGCCCAAAATTAATGTATAGCCCGCGCTTTTCATAGCACTAAGATTTTTTTTTACTGTTTGCATGGCATTAACAGTGCATAACATTCTGAATGCTAAGTTTGAGCGCCATAAAACCCAGTAATATGAAATTACCCGTTGTTTGTTCCCTCCTGCTGTTGCAGGCCCTTTCCGGTTTTACACAATCCCCCGGCAGATATGGGGTGATTATACATGAAATTATGCCCAAACCTTCTCCCGCGACCGGACTACCGCCTTATGAATATATAGAACTAAGAAATGTAAGTGGGGAGACGGTACAACTGAAAGACTGGCGACTCTCTGTCAATAAGCGGGAAGTGTTGCTCCCGCCCTTTTTGCTGCCCGCAGATAGCTTACTTGTGTTATGTACACCTGCTGCGGTAAATAGCTATAACATCCCCAATATCAGGGGAATAGACCGTTTTCCGGCACTGGCAGATGATAGCGCATTGATAGTGCTGTATGATCCGGCTAAAAGGGTAATACATGCAGTTGATTATCAACAGGGCTGGTATGGCAGCACTAAACCCAAGGGAGGTGTCAGTTTGGAAATGATCAACGCTGCCCTTCCCTGCAGTGGAAAAATAAACTGGCGCGCCTGTACAGCAGCAATGGGTGGTACTCCCGGCAAAACCAACGCAGTAGCCGCTATTACAACAGACAATACCCGACCTGATCTGCTTTTTGCTACCATTACAGACAGTATGCATGTGTTTCTGCAATTTAGCAAAACGCTGGACAGCGCACTGGCAGCAGATCCTGCGCGCTATCAACTCACAGGAGGAATAAAGGTAGCCACCAGTATGGTAAGTCCTCCTTTATTTACCAGTGTACAATTACAGCTATCTGCGCCTATTCATCCACAGCAGGATTATATATTAAGTACGGCTGGCCTGGCCGGTTGTTATGGTGAAGTTAGTGGAGTCAATACCAGTATCACATTGGGAATGCCGCAGCTGCCAGTGGCACAGGATGTGGTCATCAATGAAGTTTTGTTTTATCCGCCCCCGGGGGTACCTGAATTTATTGAGCTCTATAACCGCAGCCACAAAACCATAGAACTGGGGCAATTATATTTTTGTGCAAGAAAGGCAGATGGAAAATTCGAAACATTTAAAAAAATAGCAACGGCGGGCCGGTTGTTGATGCCAGGACAATTCCTGGCCATTACTACAGATGGCGCCCTCCTATGCAGCCATTACGTCTGCAAAGCCCCGGAAAACATACAGGAGGTAAGTAGTTTGCCGTCTATGCCTATGGCAGCAGGAAGAATCAGCTTACTAATGGCAGATAGTACCATTATAGATGAATTGCCTTATACAGATGGACAACATTTTCCTCTGGCGAGCGAGCTACAGGGCATTTCCCTGGAGCGTTTGCAATATGACCGCCCTTCTGCAAGCGGAGATAACTGGCATTCTGCGGCGGCTACTGCGGGTTATGCTACTCCTGGTGCACCCAATTCCCAGCGCTGGCCCGAAGCAGCAGATTCCCTGAATATTGTACTTGAGCCGGCGGCTTTTACGCCGGATCATGATGGAATAGATGACCTGATGAAAATTTCCTGGCAACTGCCCGCCCCTGGCTTTGTTGGTAATATTACGATCTATGATATACGAGGTAGGCCGGTTCGTTTTCTGGCCCGTAATATTTTAATGGGAAACAGTGGATATTTGCAATGGGATGGAATTGGTGAAAATGCAGTAGTTTTACCATCAGGTATTTATATATTTTTTATAGAGATATTTAATCTCAAAGGACTTGTGAAACGCTGGAAACGCACGGTAGTCATGGCACGAAAGTTGACCTGACCGATTCCCCCGTTGCAGGCTTTTTATGGGTCAAAAATAGCAGCGGTCAATCTATTATAATTATTTATATTTGCGCTTCCTAAAAATTTGAACATGCAGTACAGAGAAATTGTTGCAGTAACCGGATTGGGCGGTTTGTTTCAGTTAGTAGCCAGCAAACAAGATGGCGCCATCGTAAGGTCACTGGAAGATAAAAGTACAAGGTTTGTATCTTCCCGCGTGCATAATTTTACTCCACTGGAAAGTATTGAAGTATTCACTACCGGCGAAAACGTAAACCTGGCTGAAGTATTTAAAGCCATGGATGAAAAAGCAGCGACATTCCCACCTGCAGCAGGTAAAGCAGATAACAATGCTATCAAAGCTTATTTCAAAAACGTATTCCCTGAATTCGATGAAGACAGAGTGTATGTGAGTGATATGAAGAAAATGGTGAAATGGTTCGGTATCCTCAAAGCAAACGATCTGTTGAAATTTGAAGAGATCCTGGCCGAAGGTGAAGTAGAAGAAGTGGTAGAAGAAACCGCTGCTCCTGAGAAAAAGAAGAAAGCCGCTCCTGCCGCTCCTGAAGCAGCAGAAGTAGCAACAGAAGAAAAGCCTAAAAAGGCACGTGCTAAAAAGGCTGAAAAAGAAGAAGGCGAAGAAGGTGCTGAAGAAAAAGCGCCTAAAAAAGCCAAAGCTAAGAAAGATGACGCGCCGGCAGCAGAAGGTGAAGAACCTAAAAAAGTTGCAAAGCCACGCAAGAAGAAAACAGAAGAATAGTAAGAAAGCATAAAGCAGAAGGCAAAAAGCATAAAGCTATTATAGCGAATGACCAGAGCGATTGTTTATCCGCTTTACTCATTCGCTATAATAGCTTTATGCTTTTTGCCTTTCGCTCTTTTTTAACGATTCTTTTAATCAGATCCTATCGGCATTCGCACAAAAATCCCTAAATTTCTACATTCGAAAATTCAAAAATATTTGATAGCATGGATAATTTAAGTGCAGATATAAAAAAACTACCCCGTCAATTTCTCCCGGAAGATTTTCAGGTAACGACCTGGGATGGCCTGCAGCCCTACTTCGAAACCCTGCAGCAAAGACCCATTAATAGTGTGGCTGACCTGGAAAAGTGGCTGAAAGATATGAGCGAACTGGAAGCTGTTATCAGCGAAGATGCCTGCTGGCGCCAGATCCGCATGACCTGCGACACCAACAGCAAAGAGCTGGAAGAAGCATTTACCTACTTCTGCATGGAAATTCAGCCTAAACTGCAACCATACGCAGATGCACTCAACAAAAAACTTCTGGAAAGCCCTTTCCGTAAAGAACTCGACCAGGACCTCTATAAAACCTATCTCCGTAATGTAGAGAAACAGGTAAAATTATTCAGGGCGGAAAATATTCCCATTCAGGCAGAGCTAAGCGTAATGGCGCAGCAATACGGCGTTATTGCCGGTAAAATGAGCATTACGGTGAAAGACCAGGAATATACTCTGCAGCAAGCCGCAAAATTCCTGGAAAACAGTGACCGCGCCTTGAGGGAAGAAGTATTCACTAAAACGGCTACACGCCGTTTGGCAGATAAACAGGCACTGGATGAATTATATACCGGTCTCATACTAAAACGTGACCAGGTAGCCAGGAACGCAGGCTTCGCCAATTATCGTGACTATAAGTTTGAAGAACTGGGTCGCTTTGATTATACCAAGGAAGACGCCTTTCAGTTTCATGCTGCTATCAAAGCACACATTGTTCCGTTGGTGCAGCAAATCCTCGAAGCGCAAAAGGAAAAATTGCAACTGGATACATTAAAGCCATGGGATACGGATGCAGAACCTGTAGGCGTAAAACCACTGGAGCCATTCCGTACCGGAGATGAACTGGTGAATAAAGCCATCGAAACCTTTGACGAACTGGGTCCCTTCTTTGGTAATTGTCTTCGTGTAATGAAACAAATGGGGCGCCTGGATCTGGAAAGCCGCAAAGGCAAAGCACCCGGAGGTTATAATTGTCCGTTGGCAGAAACCGGTGTGCCTTTTATTTTTATGAATGCTGCCGGCCAGATGAAAGATCTTACGACTATGGTGCATGAAGGTGGCCATGCGGTACATTCTTTCCTGAGCCATCATCTGTCACTCAGTTCTTTCAAGGAGTACCCGATGGAAATAGCGGAAGTAGCCAGCATGAGCATGGAGCTGTTTACAATGGACTACTGGAATATTTTCTTTGATGATGCCGCCCAACTCCGTCGTGCGCGCCTGCAACAACTGGAACGTGCGATTACCATATTCCCATGGATTGCTACCATCGATAAATTCCAGCATTGGATCTATGAGCATCCGCAACATACGGTAGCAGAACGCACTGATAAATGGTTGGAAATTCTGAACGAGTTCTCCCCTGCAATTGTGGACTGGACAGGGCATGAAGACTACCGCGCCATTACCTGGCAAAAACAACTCCACCTGTTTGAAGTACCATTCTATTATATCGAATACGGTATTGCGCAACTGGGCGCCATTGCTATGTGGAAACAATTCAAGGAAAACAAAACGCAGGCATTGGATAATTACGTACAGGCGTTGAGTTTAGGTAATACCAAAACATTACCCGAATTGTATAAGGCAGCAGGAATTAAATTTGATTTCTCTCCGGCATATGTGAAAGAGTTAGCCGATTTCGTGAAGGCGGAAATAGAAAAGTTATAGTATCAGGCTAAAATTAAAAAGCCACTGCAGTAAATGATCCGCGGGCATATTCCCGCTCAGAGCATTTGCTTCAGTGGCTTTTTGCTTTCAGGCTTAAGCTCATTTGCATCCTTTACATACCCCACTCACCACTACTTCGACATTATGCATAGCATAACCTTTGGGAAGATGTATCTGCGGTACGTCTGTGTCATCTAAACAAATCGTATTGCCACACTCCTCACATTTGAAATGAATATGGTGATCATGGTGATCATGCTCAGAACATTCCGACTTGCATACTGCGTAGCGTACGGAAGTATCTGTAGTCGGTATTTTATGAATGATGCCTTTATCCAGGAATGTTTGTAAAGTACGGTAAACCGTAACGCGGTCAAATGATTTGCCCGCCAGTTTTTCGAAATCGCTATGTTCCAGTGCTCCGTTGCTTTTCATAAACAGCTCCAGGATCTTGGTCCTGGTTTCTGTTACACTTAGCTTACTATCACGTAAGAGACTGCCGATTCGTTCTGTTATTTGTTGCTTGGTGCCCATGATGAAAAAAAATTTATTCTTCCATTAAACGGTCTATGTCTGTAATCAGCTTATCCACATCTTGCTGTTTGGTGCCTTCATATAAACCGCGTATCTGTCCGGTTTTATCTACCAGCGCAAACCACTGTGTATGTACAAAGTCCTCTTCTCCGGTATAAACGCCATCATCTACCAGGTAGGCTTGTCTGGCCATACGATAGATTTGTTTTTTATCACCGGTAAGGAACCACCAGTTTTTTGCGTCCGCACCATGTTTAGCAGCATATGCCTTCAATACAGGCACACTGTCATGATCCGGATCTACGGTGTGTGACAGGATCAGAAAATTTGATTTGTCTTTATATTTTGCATACACCTTTTCCATATTGGCATTCATCTTCGGACAAATACCTGTGCAGGTGGTAAAAAAGAACTCTGATACATAAATTTTGCCTGCCACATCTGCCTTTGCTTTTGTGTTTCCATTTTGATCTATAAAGGAAAATCCAGGCACTGTATGTCCGGGTGCTCCCAGTATCGGCAATTTTTCTTTTCCTATAAAAGAGCCTGTCTGATCCTTAATAACATAGGCCGAGTAGGCGAGAAAACCCGCGCTCAGCACCACAAAAAACGTAATGAGTATAATAGCTTTCTTCGACATAGGTATAATCCCCTGTTTTATTCAATATACAAAGGTAGCATATGTTTAACAGATGCCCAGCAGTGTATCCTTTCTCTTCTTTTTTTAACACGATTGCAACATTTTATAGTTGACGATTTAAATTATCTGATTAAGTGCCTAAATTTAATTTGCAACATTGTTGCAAATTTATGTAGTTTTGTCGGAATAGAAAAACGGGGACATGGAAGATAATATTTTGAAGCGGATGAGCCTGGATACAATCGGAATTGGGGCTTCTCTGGCCTGCGCGGTGCATTGTGCCTTACTACCATTACTAATCACTGTGTTACCTCTCCTGGGATCGCATATCCTGGAGAATGAAAAGCTGGAGTATGGCCTGTTGTCTTTTTCTTTCGTAGTAGGTTGCCTGTCGCTTGGGCGGGGATATTTCCGGCATCACCGGCGCATTGCTCCACTATTGATATTTGCTGCGGGTTTTGCGCTGCTTTTGGGAGGGCACTTCGGTATTGCCGGTGGGTATTGGGAACCTGTGGTGATTTTCATCGGAGCAGCGGGTGTAACGGGAGCGCATATATTAAATCTGCGACGCTGTAAGCAATGTGTTGTTCATAAACACCAGTAGTATCAGCGGCCATAATATCGCTTATCGCAATATAATAAATCACATATGGAAAAATTACCTGTTACGGTGCTGAGTGGCTTTCTCGGCGCGGGGAAGACTACTTTGCTTAATCATGTGCTGCATAACCGCGAAAATTTACGTGTAGCCGTTATTGTTAATGACATGAGCGAAGTGAATATTGATGCGCAGTTGGTGAGAAATGAAAACACACTTCACAAAACCGAAGAACGATTGGTGGAGATGAGTAACGGCTGCATCTGTTGCACATTACGGGAAGATTTGCTGAAGGAAGTAGCTACCCTGGCAGCGGAAAAACGCTTCGATTATTTGCTGATTGAATCTACCGGCATATCGGAACCAATACCGGTTGCACAAACCTTCTGCTACCAGGATGAGGCCAATGGCATTGATCTAAGCACAGTGAGCCAGCTGGATACGATGGTGACCGTGGTAGATGCTTTCAATTTTATCAGCGATTATGGGAGCATTGAACAGTTACATGCAAAAGGCCTGACAGAGGATGCTACAGATCAACGCACTATCGTTAACCTGTTAACAGACCAGGTAGAATTTGCCAATGTAATTGTGTTAAATAAGTGCGACCTGGCAAGTAAAGAGAAACTGGGGAATCTGAAGGCAGTACTGCGTAAACTCAATGCTAATGCAAAGATCATTGAAGCCGTAAAAGGACAGATACCCTTGAAAGAAATATTGCATACGGGTTTGTTTGATTTCGACACCACCTCGCAGAGTGCCGGCTGGCAGGCGGAACTGGACAATGAACATACTCCCGAAACAGAAGAATATGGCATCTCTTCATTTGTTTACCGCAGCAGGAAACCCTTTCATCCACAGCGCTTCTGGCAATATATCAATGAAAACTGGCCCGGTAATGTGATTCGGAGTAAAGGATTATTCTGGCTGGCATCCCGCCCGGATATTGCGGTAAACTGGAGTCAGGCGGGCGGTTCCCTGCGCGCTGAAAAAGCAGGCTACTGGTGGTGTGCTATTCCCCGTAAGCAATGGCAACTGGATCGCGAAACCTATGAACTCATCACCAATCGCTGGGACGAACGCTTTGCCGATCGCTATAATGAACTGGTAATCATAGGCCAGGAGCTATCCGTGCACGACATGATCATGGATCTGGATAGCTGCTTGTGCACAGAAGCAGAGATTAAAAACTTTAAGGAAGGTTACGTTTTTAAAGATCCTTTTCCTGATATTTAGGTTAGTCTAAAAAATAATTAAGACAAGTATAAAAATAGAATATAGTTTTGTTGAAAATTACAGCTCGGAAGTGTAATAATTGTTACTATCCTGAAATCCCTGTCTGTACTAAAAACCTACATTTTTTACACCCATGAAACATTTATCTGTATTACTTTTTTTACTATTTCTTACAACACTAACATATGCACAACAAGGCACACTTAAAGGAACGGTTACCAATAAGGATCGTAAGCCAGTACAATTTGCCAATATTGCTATAAAGGACTTGCATACAGGCGCAACAGCCGATCAGCAGGGCCTTTTCAATATTAAAAATATTACGCCCGGGTCCTATGACATCAAAATTTCAATGGTAGGTTATCAACCTGTTATGCTCAGGAAAACAATTGTAGCAGGACAAACCACCATGATGAACATCTCTCTGGAAGAAGATTTATCAAAACTCAATGAAGTAGTGGTGACCGGTGTTTCCCGCGCTACCGCAGTTCGTAAAAACCCTATACCTATTGCTGTTATAGGCAAAAGAGAAATGAACATGAATGTGAATAATAACATCATTGATGCTATTATTAAAGGAGTGCCCGGAGTGAGCGCAGTAACTACCGGGCCTAACATTTCCAAACCGTTTATTCGTGGCTTAGGATATAATCGCGTACTCACTTTGTTTGACGGTGTACGACAGGAAGGGCAGCAATGGGGCGATGAGCATGGTATTGAAATAGATCAATATGGCATCTCCCGTGCGGAGGTGGTGAAAGGGCCTGCCAGTCTTACTTACGGTTCCGATGCCCTGGCAGGAGTAATCAATATGATTCCTGATATCCCCGAACTCACCCCCGGAAAATTACAGGGAAGCTTTCTCACAGATTATCATAGTAACAATGGTATGATTGGTTCTTCCTTAGGCCTGGCCTACGGAAGTAACGACTGGAAATATGTAGTTAGGGCTACTGCCAAAGCAGCCCATAATTATCAGAATAAAATAGACGGATACGTGTATGGTACGGCCTTCCGGGAGTACAATCTTACCGGCCTGGCAAGGGTAGATAAAGCCTGGGGCCACTCACAATTTGGCGCTACATTGTATGATAATACCCAGGAAATTCCGGATGGCAGCAGGGATTCACTTACACGTAAATTTACGAAGCAGGTAAAAGACGATGATGATATAAAAAACAGGCCACTGGTGCCGGAAGGAGACCTGCGTTCTTATACTATCAATCCGCTGCATCAGCGTATACAACATTATCGGGTGTATAACCATACGAAGTGGAATGTGGGTAATGGAGATATCAATGCCATGTTGGGAGCACAGCAAAGTATCCGGCGAGAATACAATCACCCGGAAATGCCTGCGCAGCCAGGATTGTACGTAGTGCTCAATACTCTCAACTACGATGTACGTTATAATTTACCGGTCATGGATGGCATTGAAACAACCGTAGGTGTAAATGGTATGTATCAGTCCAACAAAAGTAAAAACGGTACTGATTTTCCTATTCCCGATTATAATCTGTTTGACATAGGTGCATTCTTTTTTGCAAAAAAATCTTTCGGTAAAGTAGATGTATCCGGAGGGATTCGTTATGATAGTCGTAGTATCCGCTGGAATGATTTTTATGTAGGACCTAATAATAAGAATGGATTTGAGCAGCATGTATCATTACCGGATACTGCCGGTGCACACCTGCAGTTTCCGCAGTTCAATCATCGCTACACGGGCATATCCGGCAGCGTGGGAGCTACCTGGAATATCAGCGAACGCATACTGGTGAAAGCCAATGTTGCCCGAGGTTACAGGGCGCCTAATATTACGGAAATTGGTTCCAATGGCCTTGATCCGGGCGCACATATTGTATACCTGGGGAACCGCGGTTTCAAGCCGGAGTTTAGTTTACAGGAAGACATCGGCATACAGGCATGGTTACCGGATGCTGATATCAGTGTAGAACTGTTTAATAATAATATTGAAAATTATATCTATCAGGCAAAACTATACGATAATACGGGCAATCCTGTAGTGATAGTGCCAGGCAATGCTACCTATAGCTATCAGCAATCGGCAGCCAGATTATATGGTGCTGAAGTAAGTGTGAATCTTCATCCCCGCGACATAAAATGGTTGACCATGAATAACAGTGTTGCCTACACGCAGGGGCGCAATGGCAACAAGGAGTTGATTCGTACACATGGAGACGAGGCACGGTATCTTCCTTTTATACCTCCAACGCATATACGTAGTGAATTAAAAGCCACCACGCAGCGTAATCATGGTATGTTTTCAAAAACATATGTCCGCGTGGAAGCCGATATGATAGCTGATCAGCCGCATTTCTATGGCGTAGATGATACGGAAACATTTACACCAGGATATACTCTTTTTAACGCGGGGGCCGGTACTGGCATCGTTAATAAAAAGGGTAGAACAGTCTGTGAAATATTCCTGCAACTGGATAATATATGGAACGTTGCTTACCAGGCCAATATGAACAGGTTGAAATATTTTGAGTATTACAACTCCTCTCCTAATGGTCACCTGGGGATTTATAATATGGGAAGAAATTTCAGCGCTAAAGTAATCGTACCTTTTTAGGTACGGTTACCACAGCTTGAGGCCCATTTTTATACCTATCTGCAAACTGGGCAATACACTCACCATTCTGCCATTATTCAGGGATAAGGTATTGTTGTCGAAGTGGTAAGTATTGTAGTGATATATTTTACTGCGGATACCCACGCCGATAAACGGATCCAGGATGAAACGGTCTTTCTTGAATTGCCGGCCTATTAAAAGTTGCAGTCCTATTACACTTTTATCGCCGGAGTCTGTATAGGTGGCGTTCTGGAAAGTATTATCGATGTTAGGGTAGAAAACCTTTTTGAAGAAGATCACCGGCTCAAAATAGGTGCCTGCTGCTCTGGCCGGCGCCATATCCCTTGAAATAAGATAGAGGCGTGCGCCTATGCGGAAGCCGAGTCCACGGCCGTCTACAAATTGTTCCGTACTGATGTCCGGCTTTTTTTGCCCGATATCAATTTTTTTGGCCAATACGTAATCCGGATAATCTGTATAAATACCACTGATACCAATTTCGAGACTGAAATTATCGGATACCTCCTGTTCAAGGGAGATGTCGAGTTCATTTATCAATGTGGCAGGATTGACCTTGAGGTAGGTATTTCTGCTCCCCTGCTTTTTTTTTGCTTCCTGTGCAAAAGATGCTAGGGTGAGCAAACAGGATAACCATAGTAATAGCAGTGTCTTTTTCATACAGTTGTAAGGGTTAGACTGGCTTTTAGGACCTTATTCCTGGCGTGTCTCAGTTTTAAAAATCAGACAATAATCGTTCCACAATTACCGGAAACCATTGGTGCTCCAAGGCTTGCACCTTTTGTGCTACAGTTACAGGGGTGTCTTCCGGTGTAACGATACAACGTTCCTGCAGGATCGTTTCTCCGTCATCATATTTTTCATTCACATAGTGGATCGTAATACCGCTTTCTTTTTCACCTGCTGCCACTACTGCTTCATGCACGAAGTGACCATACATACCTTTGCCACCATATTTAGGTAATAATGCCGGATGTATATTAATGATACGGTTAGGAAACGCCTGTACCAGGTTAGCGGGTATTTTCCATAAAAAACCTGCTAACACCACAAGATCTGTTTGTTGTTCCTTTAATAACTGTACGTATTTATCTGAATGGAAAAATGATTCCTTTTCTATTAAAATACTCGGAATACCTTCACGTTCGGCAATTTGTAAAACACCTGCCCCCGCTTTATTGCAAACAATGAGGGAAACCCTGCCCTTGTCTGAGTGTCTGAGATGATCTATAATTTTCTGCGCGTTGCTACCTGCACCCGAAGCGAATATGGCGATATTTTTCAACTAAGTCTGTTTTAAAGATGTAAAATTACGAATTACGAATTAAGAATTACGGATTTGTGGGGAGATAGTAAACGTGTAAATCTCCCCACAAATCCGTAATTCTTAATTCGTAATTCATAATTTTTACTTCAGGTATTCTCCGCAGCCCTGATAGGTTTTGTCTTTTATCTGTACCTGCACTGAGTTGGGGCGCATCAGGCCACTCATATCATCTGAGCACATACTGTTCCGGATGCTTACAGTGATACCAGGGGTAGTATATACTTTGAGGGTATCTGTATCGGGACGGGCGGGTGGCAGTGATGCCTGTACGCTGTCGCCGTTCATGGTGTGGAAACTAATCTTCTTGTTATCAAGGTCCAGGTTCCAGCCAGGTTCATTGCCATTGGCGGTAAACCGGATGCCGGACTTCAACTTTTCAGCGAGGAGTGTTCTGCGGTCGCCTCCTTCTACAGGTTTCAATATATAATTACTGGCCAGCACTCCTTCAATACGTTTTCCTTTGGTATCCAGGAGTAGTAGTTTGCCTTCGGTGGCCAGGAAGGAGCTGCTGTCTGTTTTCTTTTGGAGCATCACTGTGGAATCAGAAGTTTGTTTCCATGTGCCGGTTTGCACGGAGGCTACTCCTTGTCCCCTCCCCTGGTATGCCACCAGCTCACTGAAGGTATGGTCATCGTACAGGCTTACCTGGTAGTCCATGCCGGGGCAGTCGGCGCAGGGCAGGGTACCCTGGTAGGTGCCGGTTATATGTGTCGCTTTCGGGGTGCCGGATGCGGTATTTTGTAAGGTACTGTCCGTCTGATGGGTGGTGGGATTATTATTGCAGGCCGCAATGGCAGCCAGCAGAACAGGGAGTATTACGCTTTTTTTCATGGGAACGATTTTTTGGTAGCAGATTGAACATTCTGGTTCGCTGGCAGGTTATTATGGTAAAAATAGCAACTCTCGTAGAAATTAATTGCGCTGACAGATAATATATTATATTGTGTAAGGAAGGATATAGGGGACCACTATCTGATTTTCATCTGCATCTATTATAATTATATCCCCGCAAACCTTGCCCCATGTTATGATGTAGACGAGCCTCCACAGAGGAATCGAACTTTCAATCAAAATAATAAGTTCTGAAAGGATATATTCGGTATTTTGTTTAAATAGGCCAGCAGCAAGACTTACAGCTYAATCATTGTTCAAAAAAMAGGCTTCAAAAGGCATTCTATAAGACAATAATTTTTTTTAATTGTTGGTAAATTGTCAACATTCTGTCTTATTTTTGCTGGCACTTTTAAGAAACTTTAGGTCAAATCTAAACTATATAGGCTGTGTATCGTCGTGTTTCCATTCTTTTGCGCAAGCATTTTGTGAGTGTGCTTATTCTATGCGCTAGTATAGTAATTCCGTTTTCTTCAGTTAAGGCTGCGGATTCAGCGAAGGGTAAAGCATTATTCCAAACAAACTGCGCTTCATGCCATAATGTCCATAAGAAGCTGACAGGTCCTGCATTAGCGGGAGTAGATGGTCGCTGGGCTGATAAGAAATTATTGCACCAGTGGATCCATAACTCTGCTTCAGTACTTGCTACAGGGGACAAATATGCTAATGATCTCTTCAACGAGTTCAATAAGACAGCGATGACTTCTTTTCCTCAGTTATCAAATGAGGACATCGACGACATCCTGGCTTATATCAAAGTTGAGGAAGTTAAAACACCAGGTGGTGCGAAGACTACAGGTGATGAACCTGCGCCTGCTGGAGCAGATAAAGGCAATGACAACAGTTTACTGTTTGGTATCATTACCCTGATTCTCGCAGTAGTAGCGCTGATCCTGATGCAGATCAACAGCAATCTGAATAAGCTGGCTGGTGATAAAGAAGGCGTACCAACACCGGATCCTGTTCCTTTCTACAAAAACAAAGCTTACCTGGCACTCATTATCCTCGTGCTCTTCATGGTAGGTGGCTACTTAACTATTCAGGGAGCGGTAGGCCTGGGTCGTCAAAAAGACTACATGCCGGAACAACCGATCTTCTACAGCCATAAAGTGCATGCGGGTATCAACCAGATCAACTGTTTGTACTGCCACGCCGGTGCTGAGAAAAGTAAGCATGCTATGATTCCTTCTGAAAATATCTGTATGAACTGTCACAAGGCCATTAAGGAATACTCCGGTCCTGAGCTGACAAATGCAGAAGGTAAGAAGATCAATGGTACTGCCGAAATCGCAAAATTATACGATTATGTAGGCTGGGATCCTGAAGCTGGTAAATATACCAAGCCAGGCAGACCTATCGAATGGACTAAAATCCATAACCTGCCTGACCACGTTTACTTTAACCACTCTCAACACGTGGTTGCTGGTCAGCAACAATGTCAAACCTGCCACGGTGCCATTACAGAAATGGACGAAGTACACCAGTTTGCTGATCTCTCTATGGGATGGTGCATCAACTGTCACCGTACTACGAAAGTGCAGTTCGCTGACAACAACTATTACAGCATCTTCGAAAAGCTTCATCAGGATATTAAAGATAAGAAGATCGATAGTGTAACAGTTGAAATGGTAGGTGGTACTGAATGTCAAAAATGTCACTACTAGGATGGATTTAGAGAGATTTCTCTCAGATCAGAAGATATCAAATTTATAAACGTAACTCGTTAATATAACATGGAGCAAAAAAAGTATTGGAAAGGCTTGGAGGAGTTGCACAATACCGATGCGCATCAGGAAATTGTGAAGAACGAATTCAGTGAAGAACTGCCGTTCGAGAGTGAAGGCCTGTTGAATGCTACTACCCCCCGCAGGGATTTTCTTAAATATCTCGGTTTTACCACCGCTGCTGCCGCTATCGCTGCCAGCTGTGAAACACCAGTTAAGAAAGCTATTCCGTATGTAAACAAGCCGGAAGAAATTACCCCGGGCGTAGCCAATTATTATGCTTCTTCCTATTCTATTGATGGTGAATATGTACCGGTTGTGGTGAAAACCCGCGAAGGTCGCCCTATCAAAATGGAAGGGAATACTTTATCATCTATCACACAGGGGGCTACCTCTGCCAAAGTACAGGGCGCTGTACTTAGCCTGTATGATACTGCCCGTCTCCGTTTCCCATCTATTGCAGGTACGGAAACAACCTGGGCGGAACTGGATAAACAAGTAGGTGCAGCACTGGCCGGATTAGGCGGTGCTCCTGTTGTTTTATTAAGTTCCACTTTACTCAGCCCTTCTACCAAAAAAGTAATCGGGGAGTTCCTGGGAAAATATCCTAACTCACGTCATGTAGTATACGATGCGGTTTCTTACGCTGGTATGCTGCAGGCAAACGAAGCTTCCTACGGAAAAAGAGTGATCCCTTCTTACCACTTTGAAAATGCCAAAGTGATCGTAAGTCTGGCTGCCGATTTCCTCGGAACCTGGTTAAACCCGGTTGAATACTCCCGCCAGTTTGCACAAACACGTAAGATCGATGCCAAGAAACCGGAAATGTCCAAACACTTCCATTTCGAAAGCAACATGAGTCTGACTGGTGCAAATGCGGATGAAAGATATACACACAAGCCTTCTGAAACTGGTGCAATCGCACTGGCACTGCTGGCAGCAGTAGGTGGTAGCGTAACTGCTCCTGCTATTGCTGACAAACGTGTAGCAGATGGTATCAAAAAAGCAGCGGAAGCACTGAAAGCTAATACCGGTAAAGCACTGGTAGTAAGTGGTTCCAATGATGTGAATGTACAAACGATCGTAAACGCTATCAATAACATTGTTGGCGCTAACGGTACTACCATCGATTTTGCTTCTCCTTCCAACTACCGTCAGGGTAGCGATAGCGATATGGCGAAACTGGTAAGCGACATGAACGCAGGTAGCATTGGTGCGGTACTGGTTTATGGTGCTAACCCGGCATATGACTACTTCGAAGCTTCCAAATTTGTAGATGGTCTGAAGAAAGTGAAAGTAGCCGTTTCCTTCAACGAAAGAAACGATGAAACCACTGAACTGTGTAAATATGTTGCTCCTGATCATCACTTCCTCGAAAGCTGGAATGATGCAGAAGGCAGAACAGGCTACTACAGCTTCGCACAGCCTACTATCCTCCCACTGTTCAAAACACGCGCTATTCAGGATACTTTCCTCACCTGGTCTGGTAACACAGCTACCTGGGCGGACTACCTGAAAAATGAGTGGATCACCAAACTGGGTGGACAGGAAGGATGGGATAAAGCATTACAGGATGGTGTTGTTGAACCAGCTACTGCTCCTGCTTTAGGTGGTGCTTCCTTCGCCGGCGACATTGCCGGTGCTGCAGGCAAAATCAATAGTGCTAAGAAAGGTGGTAAACTGGAACTGGTGCTCTACGAAAAAGTAGCGATCGGTAACGGTAAACTGGCTAATAACCCATGGTTACAGGAAATGCCGGATCCTATCACCCGCGCTACCTGGGACAACTACGCTTGTGTATCCAACACACTGGCAAAAACTTTCTCTACTCAATTAGGTGATGATTACGAAATCAACGCTGAAAAGAAAGTACTGAAAATTAAAACCAACGGTAAAGAACTCGAATTACCACTCCTGATCGTTCCTGGTATTCACCCTGACGTAATCGCTATCGCAGTAGGTTACGGTCGTGGTGCAAACGTAGGAAGAGCAGCAGCTGGTATCGGTAAAAATGCTTATCCGCTGGTGAGCTACAACGGTCAAACTTTCGACTACTTCACTACAGATGCAACTGTTGAAGCGACCGGTGCTAAATATGCAATTGGCTTAACACAAACACATAATAGCTACGAAGGTCGTCCTATCGTTAAGGAAACTACGCTGGAAGAGTTTATCCACAACCCTAAAGAGGTAAACGAAGACAGACTGGAACTGAAGAAATTTGGTCCTGACTTCCGTAAGGATGCTACCCTGTATCCTAACTACAGCTACCCTGGTATCAAATGGGGCATGTCTATCGATCTGAACACCTGTTTCGGTTGTGGTGCATGTACGATCGCCTGCCAGGCAGAAAACAACGTTTCTGTTGTAGGTAAAGATGAAGTGGTGAAAGCGCATGAAATGCACTGGATCCGTATCGATCGTTACTTCAGCGGTGATGAAAACAATCCGGAAGTAGTGTTCCAACCAATGCTGTGTCAGCATTGCGATAACGCTCCTTGCGAAAACGTTTGTCCTGTAGGTGCTACCAACCACAGTTCTGAAGGTATTAACCAGATGGCTTATAACCGTTGTATCGGTACCCGTTACTGCGCTAATAACTGTCCTTATAAAGTACGTCGCCTGAACTGGAGAGACTGGAATGGTGCTGACAGCTTTGAAAATAACCTGTACGATGTAGCTGATATGAACGATAACCTCACCCGTATGGTACTGAACCCTGATGTAGTGGTTCGTAGCCGTGGTGTGATGGAAAAATGTTCCTTCTGCGTACAGCGTCTGCAGGAAGCTAAACTGGATGCGAAGAAAGCTGGTCACCCATTGAAAGATGGAGCTGCTAAAACCGCCTGCCAGCAAGCTTGTGGTGCTGATGCCATCGTATTTGGTAACATCAACGACAAAAACAGCGAAATCTATAAGATCCGCAACGAAATGCAGACAGACAGGTTATACTATGTGTTGGAAGAAACACACGTACTGCCTTCTATCAGCTACCTGGCTAAGATCAGAAACAAGGATGCCGCTCCTAAAGCAGAAAAAGAGCCTGCTCATAAGGAAGAAGCGCATCACGCGTAATAGATCTTAACAGTAAATCGTTAGGAGATAAAGACAGAAAGAAGTTACAGAATCTGAGATCATAACAAAAGACAAGGGCTAGTAGCTAGAAGCTAGCAGCTAAAAGCTTATAGAATATGCATTTAAAATACGAATCCACACTGAGAGAACCTTTAGTAGACGGGGTTAAGGATTATCACCAGGTAACGGAAGATATCATTAGTCCCATTGAAGGGAAGCCTGGAACACTGTGGTATGTAGGCTTTTTTATATCCCTGACACTGTTGGGCTTCGGCGCATTTTCAGTGTTCTGGCAGATCTATTTCGGTGTCGGAGTATGGAATCTGAATAAAACCATCGGTTGGGGTTGGGATATTACCAACTTCGTATGGTGGGTAGGTATTGGTCACGCCGGTACCCTGATTTCCGCCATCCTCCTCCTGTTCCGCCAGGGCTGGCGTACAGGGGTAAACCGTGCAGCAGAAGCGATGACTATCTTCGCGGTAATGTGCGCCGGTCAGTTCCCGATCATTCACATGGGTCGTGTATGGATGGCATTCTTCATCCTGCCTTACCCTAACACCCGCGGTCCGGTATGGGTTAACTTTAACTCTCCGCTCCTCTGGGACGTATTTGCGATCTCTACTTACTTTACCGTATCACTGTTATTCTGGTACTCAGGTTTATTACCGGATTTCGCTACGGTTCGTGACAGAGCTAAAACTAAATTGCGCAAGTTATTATATGGTGTAGCAGCATTCGGCTGGACCGGTTCTACGAAACACTGGCAACGTCATGAAGCACTGTCGCTGGTATTAGCAGGTTTATCTACTCCACTGGTACTGTCTGTACACACCATTGTATCTTTTGACTTTGCGACTTCTGTAATTCCTGGTTGGCATACTACCATCTTCCCTCCCTACTTCGTAGCGGGTGCGATCTTCTCCGGATTTGCGATGGTACAAACACTGCTGATCATTACACGTAAAATATTACACCTGGAAGAATACATCACCCTTGGACACATGGAAGCCATGAACAAGGTAATTGTATTAACCGGTTCCGTAGTAGGTTGCGCTTATCTGACTGAGTTATTCATGGCATGGTATGGTGCTAACCCTTACGAATTCGATACCTTCTTTAAATATCGTGCAGCTGGTCCATTAGGCTGGTCTTACTGGATCATGATGACCTGTAACGTAATCACTCCGCAGGTGTTCTGGTTCCGTAAAATGAGAAGAAATGTTGCCGTGACTTTTGTTATGTCAATCATTGTGAACATCGGTATGTGGTTTGAGCGTTTCGTCATCATCTGTACTTCACTGTACCGCGATTACCTGCCATCCAGCTGGGCTTACTATCGTCCGTCCTGGCCTGAAGTAGGTTTCTACATGGGTACTTTCGGTCTGTTCTTTACCTGCTTCTTCCTGTTTGCTAAATACTTCCCGGTAATTGCAGTAGCTGAGATCAAGGCTATCCTGAAGACTTCCGGTGAGAACTACAAAGAGAAAATGGAAGTTTACGAAGAAGAGAGCGCTGAGAAATTTGCACACGATGTAGCTCACGCTCACTAATAGACGAATTAAGAGAACTAATTACCTGGAATTTGAATTTTTAAATATATGGCTGTTAAAAAATTTGTTGTAGGCTTGTTTGACGATGAGGCAGTGTTGTTTCCGGCAGTAAAGAAAGTACGCACTGCAGGTTACAAATTGCACGATGTATATACTCCTTTTCCTATTCACGGCCTMGATCATGCAATGGGTTTAAGAGAAACCAGTCTGCACACAGCCGGTTTCATATATGGTATCACTGGTACTACTACCGCATTATCCTTCATGAGTTGGGTATTCAACGTAGACTGGCCGCTGAACATTGGTGGTAAGCCACATTTCCCGTTGCCTGCTTTTATTCCCATCACTTTTGAGCTGACCGTATTATTTGCGGCAGTGGGTATGGTGATGACTTTCTGTTACCTCTGTCAACTGATGCCAGGTGTGAAAAAACACATCTTCCATCCGAGACAAACAGATGATAAGTTTGTAATGGTGATAGAACTGACAGAAAAAACGAATGCAGAAGAAGTGAAAAGCTTCCTCGCCGCTGCAGGTGCAAAGGATATCAATGAGCAAAAGGCTGAAGCAGGATGGTGGTTCGGAAGGTATGATAAGGACGATGAGCCTTATCTCCGTAAGATTCAGACCGCAAACGCTTAATTATACTAACAGCTAAAACATACCGTTGCGACATTAGGATTTGAGCAAGCAAGAACTAATGAAAGCTAGATAAATAATTTCTGATGAAAAGGACTTCCAACATATTGATTGTAGCCGCATTGGCAACTGGAGCTTTCCTGGCAGCCTGTAACAGAGGGGAGCATAACAGAAAGCCCGGCAGGATTTATATGCCAGACATGTATGAATCCCGTGCGTATGAGTTTTATAGTGCTCGTTTGTCAGGCCTGAAGCCAGTGGAAGGAACAGTAAAAAGAGGTGAACTTTTGCCATACCATCTGAAAGAATCAGATACGGCACTGGCTAATCTGGTGAAAAATCCATTAACTATTACGCCAACTGATCTTAAAGAAGGCGAACGTTTATTTAATATCTACTGCGGTATCTGCCATGGTACAGCTTTAGATGGTAATGGTCCTTTGTACAAAGGTGGTGATGGACCTTATCCTGCCGCTCCTGCTAACCTGGTTGCCGGTGCAAAATCCGGTTACACGGAAGGCCGCCTGTTTCACGTGATGACGTATGGTTATAACATGATGGGTAGCTACGCCAGCCAGCTGGACAGAGAACAGCGCTGGAAGATTGCTGCCTATATCAAGAGCAAACAGCCAGGTGCTGCCGCCCCGTCTGAAGCTCCTGCTAAAGATAGTAGCGCAATTGCAGCTAAATAAATGAGTTAAAACTGAATTTCAATCAAGTATTTTAATATACAGTAATGAAAGACCAATTTGTAGTACCGGCAAGATTAAAAAAGACCAGCTTCGTGTTAATGGGCGTGGGCTTGCTGACGTTATTGATCGGATTAATTGCGTTTCAAGGTGAGAACGCCACACGGTTTTGGGCCGGTCTGTTGCAAAACAGCAGCTTCTTTTTGCTGATTACATTGGCGAGCACCTTCTTTATAGCTGCTACTACCCTGGCACATGGTGGCTGGCAGATCGCTTTTCGCCGTGTACCTGAAGCTATTTCAATGGCAGTACCAGTATTAGCTGCCATCTTATTTGTGATCGTAATGATCCTCGTATTCGGAGGAAAAGAAGATATCTACCACTGGGTGAATGCTCACCACGTGGCAGAAGATAAAATCCTTACCTGGAAATCTGCTTTCCTGAACAAAGGATTTTTCACCGTAGCTACCATTCTTACACTGGGCCTCTGGATATTCTTTACCCTGAAGCTCCGTAAAATGTCTATCGAAGAAGATGGATGGGATCTGCGTCCTGAAACTGGCCGTAAATTACTCTGGAGAAATACCGTTGTATGCGGTGGCTTCCTGGTAGTTTTCACCCTCAGCGTTGGTTCTACCACTCCATGGGTATGGTTAATGAGCATCGATGCACATTGGTTCTCTACCATGTATAGCTGGTACACTTTCGCCAGCACCTGGGTATCCGGTCTGTCCCTGATAGCACTGTTCGTTGTATATCTCAAGAAACATGGTTATCTCACATATGTAACAGAAGAACACCTGCATGACTTAGGTAAATTCATGTTTGCATTCAGTATCTTCTGGACTTACCTCTGGTTCTCTCAGTATATGCTGATCTGGTACGCCAACATGCCGGAAGAAACTGAATACTTCCAGCCACGTGTTTGGGGCCAGTGGAGACCAATTTTCTTCCTGAACCTCCTGATCAACTTTGTAACGCCGTTACTGTTCCTGATGAAAAGGGACACCAAACGTAATTATACTGCCGTTGTATTCATCGCTATCGTGATCATCTTCGGTCACTGGCTGGATTTCTGGCAGATGGTTTATCCAGGTACTGTTAAACACCTGGTATTCCCCTGGTATGAATTCGGACTTGGACTTGGTTTCGTGGGACTGATCATTTTCCTGGTATCCAATCAGCTTACCAAAGCTTCACTGGTTCCAAAGAATCATCCTTACCTGAAAGAAAGTATCATTCATCACACCTAATAGGTGATCAAGGAGATTAGGCAATAGAAAAGCATTAGATAACTTAATTATTTCATATAGCAATGTCAGGATTTTTAGCAGTCTTAGTTGTTGTTCTCATATTCATAGTCATCTTCCAGATTGCGAAGGCGAGCGAATATGTGTCCATATTGAAGGGAGAAAAGAAAGCGCGCGAGCAAAGTAACCGTATAAATGGTTTCCTGCTGATTGCATTCCTGGTGCTGGGGCTTATAGGAGTGTACTACTGTAACGATTTGCTGAAAGGCAAAATCCTGGGCGAATCTGCTTCAGAACAGGGAGAAGGCGTTGATACCCTCATCTACGTAACACTCGCCATCACAGGTGTGGTGTTCGTTCTTACCCAGATCGCGCTGTTCTGGTTTGCATTTAAATACCAGGAAAAAGAAGGCCGTAAAGCATTTTATTTTCCGCATAATAATAAACTGGAAGTTATCTGGACCGTTATTCCAGCGATCGCATTAACCGTACTGGTAGCTTTCGGTCTGAAACATTGGTTCCAACTGACTTCTGATGCACCAAAAGATGCACAGGTAGTAGAAGTAACCGGCAAACAGTTTAACTGGATCTTCCGCTACCCTGGTAAAGATGGTCAGCTGGGTCGCCGCGACTTCAAAAATATTGATCCTTCTGCAGGTAACGAATTAGGTCTGGACTGGAATGATCCGCTGAATAAGGATGATTTCATGCCTACCGAACTGCACCTGGTAGTAGGTAAACCGGTTAAATTTGTGATCGGTTCCCGTGATGTAATCCATGACGTAGGTTTACCTCACTTCCGCATGAAAATGGATGCGGTTCCAGGTATCCCTACTACACTCTGGTTTACACCTAAGTTTACCACCAAACAAATGCAGGAAAAAACCGGTAACCCGGATTTCACCTACGAAATTTCCTGCGATCAGATGTGTGGTAGCGGTCACTACTCCATGAGAGGCGTGATAGTTGTAGAAACACAGGCAGAATTTGACGCCTGGGTTGCTAAACAAAAATCTACGTACGATTTGACACACCAGCCTGCCGCTCCTGCAGCAGCAGACAGCACACAAAAAGTAATAGCAGCTAATAAGTAAGCTGTAATTTTGTGTAGAAGAATTTTTGACGGAGTACAATTAAAAACAATAAAGACAAACTGACAAACGACGATACTTCCCGGGCGTTAGTTTATAATAAACCGAACCGATTATGAGTAACGAAGCAACATTGCACAGTCAACAGGAGGTAATGCACGGAGCGCATGATCATCATGATCATGAGCACCATCATGAAGACAGTTTCATTTCGAAATATGTGTTCAGCATGGATCATAAAATGATCGCCAAACAATTCCTGATTACTGGTATCGTTTGGGCTATCATTGGTGCCTTCTTCTCTGTTCTGTTCCGTTTGCAACTTGGTTTTCCCGATGCTACTTTCCCCTGGCTGGAAAGCATCCTGGGTCATTGGGCTAAAGGTGGCCGCATTTCAGCGGAAGCATATTATGCATTGGTAACAATGCACGGTACCATCCTTGTATTCTTTGTATTGACTGCCGGTTTGAGCGGTACCTTCTCTAACCTGCTGATTCCTTTGCAGGTAGGTGCGCGTGACATGGCCTCTCCTTTCATGAACTGTCTGAGCTATTGGTTCTTCTTCCTGGCTAGTATGGTAATGATGGCATCCCTGTTTGTTCAAACAGGTCCTGCTTCCGGAGGTTGGACAATGTATCCGCCACTGAGTGCTTTAGGTGATGCTTCTATCGGTTCTAAAGTAGGGGTGGATTTATGGTTAACCAGTATGGCACTGTTTGTTGTTTCTCAGCTGCTTGGTGGTTTGAACTACATCTCTACACTGCTGAATATGCGTACCAAAGGTATGGCGATGACCAAAATGCCTTTGACTATCTGGTCATTCTTCTTTACTGCAGTATTAGGTGTACTGTCTTTCCCTGTATTGCTGTCAGGTTTCATCCTGCTGCTGATGGATCGTCACGCTGGTACCAGCTTCTACCTGTCCGATATCTTTATCGCTGGTAAAGCCCTGGCAAATGAAGGTGGTAGTGCTATTCTCTATCAACATTTATTCTGGTTCTTAGGTCACCCTGAGGTATATATCATTATCCTCCCAGCAATGGGTATGGTATCTGAAGTATTAGCGGTAAGCGCACGCAAACCTATCTTCGGTTACCTGGCAATGATCGGCTCCCTGTTCGCTATCTGTATCCTGGCCTTCCTGGTTTGGGCACACCATATGTTCGTTACAGGTCTGAATCCGTTCCTGGGTGCATTCTTCGTACTCTTAACCTTATTGATTGCTGTACCATCCGCCATCAAGGTATTTAACTGGATCACTACTATCTGGAAGGGTAATATCAACTTTACACCTGCTTCCCTGTTCTCTATCGGTTTTGTGAGCACTTTCATCTCCGGTGGTTTAACAGGTATCTGGTTAGGTAACTCTTCTATCGATATTCACCTGCATGATACCATGTTCGTAATTGCCCACTTCCACATTGTAATGGGTGTATCTGCGTTCTTCGGTATGTTTGCTGGTATCTACCACTGGTTCCCTAAAATGTACGGACGTTTCATGAACCAGACGATCGGTTTCATCCACTTCTGGGTAACTATGATTGGTGCTTACCTGATCTTCTGGCCTATGCACTACGAAGGTATGGCGGGTATGCCAAGAAGATACTATGATGTATCCGGCTGGGCTTCCTTCAAACAGTTTGGTGGTCTGAACGAATTCATCACTATCGTGGTAATCCTCGTATTTGCAGTACAGCTCCTGTTTGTGTTCAACTTCTTCTACAGCATTTTCAAAGGTAGAAAGATGACCACACAGAATCCGTGGAACGCAACTACCCTGGAATGGACTACACCAATCCATGCCGGTCATGGTAACTGGCCTGGTGAAATTCCTGAAGTATACCGTTGGGCTTATGACTATAGCAAGGATGGAAGAGATTTCATTCCGCAGACAGAGCCAATTGGACCTAATGAATCAGCGCACTAAAATATAGTTCGGAATTCCGGCAGGAAGAGGTCCTTTAAAGGAAAATCTTCCTCCCGGGATTTTGTTCACTGTGATGTTTGTAAATTTGTTCCGGACTTAAACCCGGAATGTGGCTAGAAATAAAATGTTGCAAGAAAACTCCATAAAATTGTCGTCATCGTATGCAGTAGCCAGTAAGGCGAAGGACTACTCTCAACTGATGAAGTTTAATCTCACCTTTATGGTGGTATTTTCGTCTGTAGTGGGTTATCTGCTGGTACCTGGAGTGGAGTTTAACTTAATAAAAGTTCTTTTATTATTTGCCGGTGGTTTGCTGGTTTCCGGATCTGCAAATACCATTAACCAGATATGGGAGAAGAATACAGACAAACTGATGGCCCGTACCGCTGTTCGTCCATTGCCTTCAGGGCGGATGAATGATAGCGAGGCGATTGTGCTGGCAGTAGTAACCGGGGTGGCAGGTATCCTTATCATGGGATATTGTTTTAACTGGTTATCAGCTTTACTGAGCCTGGTTTCTTTGGTGATGTACGGTTTCGTATACACACCCTGGAAAAAATGGAATTCACTGGCCGTACTGGTAGGTGCTATTCCAGGCGCAATGCCTCCGTTGATCGGTTGGGCAGCCGGCGCCAATAACCTGGCAGAAGGTGGCTGGTCTTTATTTGCTATCCAGTTTCTGTGGCAGTTTCCGCATTTCTGGGCAATTGCCTGGATTGCGTATAAAGACTATGCGAAAGCAGGCTTCAGAATGTTGCCTGGTAGTGGAGAACCCAACAAGTACACGGCCATACAGGCTGCTATGTATACCTTGTTGCTGATTCCTGCCGGCGTTGCACCTTACCTCTTGAAAATCACCGGCAGTATCTCTGCAATAGTGGCTATTCTTGCAGGTATTTTCTTCCTCTACAGAGCTATTAACCTGTACAGAAAGAATGATGTTCCTGCCGCACGCAAGCTCATGTTCGGATCTTATATTTATCTGACTATTGTTCAGCTGGCTCAGCTACTGGACAAAGCATAAAATGAAAAGAGGAGTGATGGATACTATGACATTAGAACAACGTAAGAAAATACATCCGCATAAATATTCCCTATGGATTGCTATGGGTAGCATCACTATGATGTTTATCGGATTCACGAGTGCTTACATTGTTAAAAGATCACAGGCAAATTGGCTGGCATTTGAATTGCCGCATATTTTCTGGATATCCACTGCCGTAATTTTAACAAGTAGCTTAACTATTCACCTGGCTTTAAAGCAGTTTAAAGAAAGGAATATGCAGCGTTACAAACAGTTGATTACACTCACTGCTATACTGGGTGTTGTGTTTGCAGCCTGCCAATGGATTGGTTTTTCTCAGCTGAAAAATATGGGACTTCCCCTCAACGGGCCAGTTTCCGCTTCTTTTATTTATGTAATCGTAGGAGTGCACATGTTGCACGTTCTGGGTGGTGTAGTTGCATTACTCATTATGTTTGGCAGGGCCTACAGAACCCGTGTACGAACCTATAGCCCGGTACCCATTGAAGTGGCCGCAACTTACTGGCATTTCGTGGACATACTGTGGATTTACCTGTTAATTTTTTTAAGTATCGCCAGATAAACTTTGTAAAATTTTATAAAACTAACAATGGATACAGCAGTTACAGCGAAGAAAAAATGGTGGGCCGGAGGATATTCTCCCTTTAATGTGAGCTATGGCAAGTTGATGATGTGGTACTTCCTGATGTCAGATGCGTTCACATTCGGCGCATTGTTGATAGCATATGGTACCATCCGGTTTTCCAGCACATCCTGGCCTGATCCGAATGAAGTATTCAAATCATTCCCGGGCATGGGTCATGCCGATCTGCCGTTAATGTTTGTGAGCTTAATGACCTTCATTCTCATCATGAGCTCTGTAACCATGGTACTGGCTGTACATGCTGGTCACATGAGAGATAGAAAAGCAGTTGCTAAATGGATGATCTGGACGATCATTGGTGGTATTGCCTTCCTGAGCTGTCAGGCATGGGAGTGGACGCATCTTTACGCAGAAGGCGCATGGTGGGGTAGCAATCCTTTCCATAACGTAGATGGTACACTGGCATCTACCAACTTTACCAACTTCTTCTTTACCATCACTGGTTTCCACGGTTTACACGTAACCTCCGGTGTTATACTGAATATCGTGATCCTCGCTAATGTACTGAAAGGTACCTACGAACAGAGAGGTCACTACGAAATGGTGGAAAAAGTAGGGCTGTACTGGCACTTTGTAGACCTGGTTTGGGTATTCGTATTCACCTGCTTCTACCTGCTGTGATCATAAACAGTAGTGTTATACAAGGTTTGTCATAATTATTTGGAATCTGAATTTTACGAATTATTTAATTTAAAGAATAATGGAGCATACACATACTGCGGCAGGGCATGAAAGTGCACATAGTGATTCATCTACTAAATCAATCTGGAGAACATTCTGGATCCTGTTGTGTATCACATTGGTGGAAGTAGGTCTGGCGTTCTTACACCTGGAATACGGTTTCCTTCCAAGAGTATTACTGAACGCAATATTTATTGGTCTTACCCTGGTGAAAGCTTTCTATATCGTAGCTGAATTCATGCACTTAGGTTCTGAAATCAAGAACCTGATCATGACAGTATTAATTCCTTTACTGTTATTCGTATGGTTCATCATCGCTTTTCTTTATGAAGGTGATTCCTGGAAAAATATGAGGAAAGACCTGAAACCAGGTACTCCTGTAGAAGCAGTGAAGGTTGCGCCAGCGGAAAAGCATCATTAATTTCATTTATAAATTGTCAGGATCATCACTCGCAGGGCTTTATTAGGAGTATCATTGGCTATATTGGTGCCGCTTTTGGGTTATCTCATTGTAGATCACTATGGAAAAAATGTGGTACCGGTGCCGGGTTACTTTGTCCCTGAGAGAGTAGATACCATCTCTGAAAATGGTAAAGTTTCCTACGATACTGTTTTTCATAAGATCAGGGACTTCAAGCTTACTAACCAACTAGGTCAGGAGGTAAGTTTGAAAGACATGGAAGGAAAAGTATTACTGGTTGATTTCTTTTTCACCTCCTGCCCAAGTATCTGTCCTACACTCACGAAAAATCTGAGAAAGGTCCAGAACGCTTACGTAAAGAATGATTCTTTACTCCAGATACTCTCTTTTTCAGTGGATCCGGAAAGGGATACGGTAGACAAGCTGCGTAAATACGCCTATGACTACCAGATCAATCCCGATAACTGGTGGTTGCTTACAGGGAGTAAAAAAGAAATCTACGACCTCGCCAGAAACGATTTTTTTGTTTCTGTTACAAAAGGAGACGGTGGTCCGGATGATTTTATACATACTGAGAAGCTCGTGCTGATTGATAAAAACGGAAATATCAGGGGATACTACGATGGTCTGGACTCCAATGCTGTAAAACGATGCGCTGGCGATATCGCTATATTGCATCTGGCAAAAGAAAGACATCGTCCGGGTTTTGGGGCCTTCCTTAAAAAACTGTTCTCCGGAGAAAAGTAATAAATAATTTTATTTGAAAGGGTGAATAAGGAAAGGGTGTTCACCTTACCTTATTCACCTTTATATTTAGCAGATATGGAACTTAAAAATAAAAATCTCAATACGCCCATTACTATTGTATCTATCGCAATCCCAGCGCTGGTGGCGTTATTGTTTGTTTTACCCAAACCGGACATGCATCCTGGTTTTGATATCAGGATACTGCCGTTGTTCCATGCTATCCTTAATACCGMTACTGCCGTGCTTTTGCTGGCCAGTTTATATTTTATCAAAAATGGTCATGTAAAAGCCCATAAAACGGCGAATTTAATTGCAGTCGGTTTATCTGCACTCTTCCTGTTATCGTATGTTACCTATCATGCCCTGGCAACAGAAACGCGTTTTGGCGACCTCGATCACAATGGTATTGTAGATGCTTCGGAAAAGGCCATATTGGGTGGCGTACGTTATATCTATTACTTCCTTTTACTGACACATATTGTATTGGCCGGTATCATCGTTCCGCTGGTGCTTTTTACCCTGTTACGTGGATTTCAGAATGATATTCCACGCCACCGTAAAATTGCCCGTGTTACCTGGCCTATCTGGTTTTATGTGGCAGTGACTGGTGTGATTGTTTACATCATGATTTCCCCTTACTACCACTGATATATTTGGCAGTACTTTTTGGGAGAGATAGCCTAATTTTGTGTGATCAAAAGAATAATACTATGAAGAAGGCAGCTTTGTTTTTGCTGACAGGTGTTTTAATGATGATGAGTGGGTCAGTAATGGCGCAGTGTTCCCTGTGTACTAAAACAGCACAACAGCTGGGCGAAGGTCCTGCAAAAGGCTTGAATAATGGTATCCTGATGTTGGCTTTAACACCATTGGCAATTATTGGCTTCCTGGCCTTTAGATGGTGGAGGAGCAATAAGGAGGCGTGATAAACAAATACGAATAACCCAAAAAAACTATGATTACCTACAGAAAGGCGGATATAACGGATATCCCGCAGTTAGTGCATTTGCGGCTGCAGTTTCTGAAAGAAATTTACCCTAAGGCTGATAATTCCCAGGATGCCGTGTTACAGGATCATCTCAGGGTTTACCTAACAGAACATCTTTCCAAAAATAACTTTGTAAACTGGTTTGCTGATGCAGAAGGCAAGGTTGTGGCCAGTGCCGGCATAGTTTTTTACAACCAGCCACCACTATACCACAACCTTGAAGGCAAAGTTGCCTATATCCTGAATGTGTATACGCTTCCTGCTTTCCGGCGTAAAGGCATAGCAAAAATTTTGCTGCAGAAATTAATGGAAGAAGCAAAGGAACGTAATACCGGTAAGGTAAGCTTACATACGAGTATGGATGGACGTTTGTTATACGAGCAATTGGGCTTTGTGGCCGGAGATAATGAGATGACCTGCCAGTTACCACGTATACAATAAGTCCCTACTCTTCTTCCCGAAGTTCAAATACCTGACAATCTACCCTTAAACCACCGTTGTTTAAAGAAATTTTCAACTTGTTACAGTAGTGTCCTTTCTTCTCAGTGTACGACTGACAATTAAAACACATAGGTTGTGTGGAAATGACTTCCCGCTGGTTAAGCTGGTAGATAAGTTGCATCAACTGCTCAAGTAGCCCATTCTGTTCTTTAACAGATAACTGGTCTACCGTTTCCTCTAAAGGATTGGCGAACTGTTCTACTTTTTTAGCAACGGCCCGTCCTTCCTTTACCAGGTGTAAAGTGTGGCTGCGCGTGTCTGTAGGACTCGCTTTACGGGTCAGGTATTGCTTCTGCTCCAGCGATTTCACTGCATCACTGATGGTGGCTTTGGTCATGTTGAAATACGATGCCAAAGTGGTTACAGTACGCTTTTCCTCCGGATAATGCAGTAAAAAGGTAAGTACCTGAATTTGTATGGGACTAAGTCCATACTGAGTGGCCTCCTGCCATAATAGTACGCGGAAGGCTTCTGATAATCGCTCCAGGGAGGCTACTACTTTACTAGATGTGTTTTCTGCCTGCTGTGCGGGGCTGAATGTGGAAACTTTCCCCATATTTTTTTCTTGCTGTCTGTCCTTAATAGTTAGTTAGTGGGGCAAGGTACAATATAAATATATGGCGGGAAATAGCATATTAGTGACATTCCTTGTCCAAATCCCTTTTTTTTCCCTGGCAGCCTTCCAGTTCATGAATATAATATCCTTTCCGCAGGATTTGCACTTCCCACCGCGGTATTATCTCAGTAATGTGGGAAAAACGACAGTCTTTATGGGAAACAAACAGCCCCTCCCCTCTTTTGGTTTGAAGGTAGGCATTACCAAATATCAATACCTCCTCAAAAAGGGTTTCCTTGGTTACTATTATGTCGAAATGCAGATGTCCCCCATCCTTCTTCTTAACGTAAGTGTCGTAAACTGCGACTTCCATAGCCTATTCTTTTGTTGCTAACGTAGACGGTTATACTAAAACGGGAGTTGTTGGATATCAGGGTATACCCATAACAGCACACTGAAACTAACAGCTTTAAACCATGCCTGTTGCATGCGTTCTACTTCTGTTGCCGGATGACCATACCGGCTCAGATAAGGTCTGCCTGCTTCAGAAACAGGATAAACAAAAGTGGACAAGTAACGTAAATATTCTATTGGCAGTGGTTCCATATCACCGGTAGATGCAGGTTTTAACTGTAACTGTGCCGCAATACGTTCTTCAAACTGCCACCAGGAATTGCCTTCCTGCCGGGTACATAAATCAATAATCCATTTGCGGAAATGTGGACGTAGCGTTTGCAGATAATCCAAATCGGGCGCACCGTCCCGTGTAAAATAATAAGCGAGATAGTTATTCTTTAAAATATAGTCATACCAGTTATTCAGAATGTCTTCTGTATGCGCTACCAGTATATTTCCTGCCATTATCAGATATTGCTCATCGTCATTTGTAAATAGCAGCATTCTTTTTAGCCTGACCATCATTTGTGCATCCAGTGGGGATTTGGGGTTACCTGAGCCAGCTGTGCCATGCTGCAGAGCGTCATTCATACATTTTCATTTAGATTTCCGTCACGGATTGGTTATTACAAATATAATAAGGTTACCTAACTAAAAAAATTATATAATCACGTATACAGCTATACGTTAGTACGTTGATATATTAATATAATTTTATTTGTGATTGTAAGATGAACACTATAGCTTTGATGGTATTGATTATAACCACGCTACATCATGTTATACGATATCACTAAAAACGGTTTCCGGATAATACCAAAACTCACTGATGACCTCGAATCCTCAAGGGTAAAGACTTTTCCCAGATCCATGTACCTTTCTTTTGCTGCAATACTGGTGGCCGCTGTTGGTACCATTGCAGGTAAACTGATCAGTATAATAATACAGTGGCTCACAGCATTGGTGTATTTCGGAGATATAAAAAAGGATATCAGCGGTGCAGAAAATGATGAGCTGGGATTTTGGATCATATTCATTCCAATAGCAGGCGCTGTATTACTGACATGGCTGAGCAGGTATAGCTCTTCCTTTTTAAAAACAATCGGGCTTACGGTGGCGATTGGTGCCGGGGCTCCTCTCGGAGTAGAAACTCCCGCCATGATTTTTAATGGTGCGCTGGGTAACTGGGTGGGTAAATTATTCGCATGCACACCGGAAGAATGCTATATACTTTTTGTAGCAGGTACATGCAGTACATTAGGCAGCCTCTTCGGAGCACCAATAGCAGCCATATTCCTGGCAATGGAAGTGTTTTTTTCGGCTATTGCGTTTAACACCATGATCCCGGTAATACTGGCGGCTATAACGGCAGGTGTAGGTAGTTATCTGCAGCGTGGCACAACGCCTGTGTTTAGTATACCCACCGCACCGGTTGTAAACAAACAGGCTTTATTAGCGTACATGGCAGTGGGACTCATCATTGGCTTATGGGGCAGCATGAGTGCAAAGCTATCGATGCTAATAGAAAAAATGTTTGGAAAGCTAACTAAGATCAATAGATGGTATTTGCTTTTCGCTGCTTTAATAGTAGGTATTGCGGGTTATATCTCTCCCAGGGTACTGGGAACTGGCAATCATTATGTAAATGATCTGTTGCAGGCACATGTTACTTTGTATATCCTCTTTGCACTGGCAATATTGAAGTTAGTAGCATGGCTTTTTTTCTCAAGCGCTTATAAAACGGGAAGCGGCATTACACCAGTATTGATAACTGGTGGAGCGGTAGGTTTACTGATAGGCGTAGTCATACAATTGATCTTTCCGGCGGTTGTAATACATTCCGGTACGTTGGTACTGGCAGGTATGGGAGCTATGCTGGCAGCCAGTTCAAGGGCTGTATTTACGGCTGTTATTTTTTCTTTTGAGTTAACACATGATGCGAATACCGCGTTACCTGTTTTGGGCGCTTGCAGTATTGCATTTTGCATATCGTTACTCACTTCATATAGCAAAAAAAAGCGCATTAATATGCCGGATGAAGTAAAACAGATGTGATAAGGCCAGGCGAAAATAATCTAACCGATTCTTTTGAGTGCCTCTCTCCTGCTTAGTGGCGCCAGGGTATGACTGTTAACAAACGTACGCACATTATCCGGATACGTTTTGGAATACTCCCGTAATGCCCAGCCAATGGCTTTCTGAATAAAGAATTCTTTGGAGTGTGCGTGCTGCAGGATGTACTTATATAAAAGTTGTTCGTTAGTATGCTGTTTATAAGCATTCTGAAAGATAATAGCTGCCCGTTGCAACCACATATGATCGCTATTGCTCCACTTGTTGGTAACTGCCGGTTGAGCGGTCGCAAATTTTTTAAGCCACGGACCGGCTAAACAGGATACCACGCCATCTACACTATCCCACCATGATTTGTGAGTGATCATGTATTCAATGAGATGTATATCATCTAAAGTCCACTCTTTGTGTAATTGCTGCATGAGATCAATGGCGGCATATTGATATTCTCTTTCCGGCTTTTCCCATAATGCTTTTATCAGTGCCGGCATTTCTGTTGCTTTGGGCAAGCCAGATGCTGCTTTCAGCGCTTTGTTGATAAGGCGGCGGTCGGGAGTTTTAATACCAAGATATTCAAACTGATCGCGCATGTATCGTTTCATGGCCAATGCATTCGCCGGATTGGCTGCTGGAGTATAAGCATTGATAAGCAAGGTGAGATAATGCATGTATTATGCGTGGCTTTTAGTGCTGATATAACGGTAAAGGTTAAACGTTTTTTCTGCCAGGAGCGCTTTTATTTCCTGTTGCAGTTCTTGTTTAACCACATCTTTCATTCGCCGGTGCTGGATCAGCTGATACGCTTTTTCTGCCAGCAACAGAATGTGTTTTTGTTGTTGATGAGAGATCGCTTTATGATGTAGTGTAATAGCGCTTATAATTTCGTGTATGCCTTCCTGTTTGGTAGCTACAGATTTGATAACGGGAATTTCCCAGTCGCCATGATGTTTGCTGTGGGCCAGCAACCGCAGATTTTTTACAAAAATATCTGCATTGGACCGGTCGGCTTTATTCACAATAAAAATATCGGCAATCTCCATTAAGCCTGCTTTCATGGTTTGGATTTCATCACCGGCTTCCGGTACCACTACTACTATCGTGGTGTCTGCCACACCCGCTACTTCCACTTCACTTTGCCCTACTCCTACTGTTTCAATAAACAGGTAGTCAAACCGGGCGGCTTTAATCAGGTCACTGACCTCTATGATTTTTGGACTTAATCCGCCTAAGGCGCCTCTGCTGGCCATGGAACGGATAAATACGTGTGGATGATTAAAATGTTGGCTCATTCTGATCCGGTCGCCAAGGAGGGCGCCGAAGTTAAAAGGAGAAGAGGGATCTACAGCAATAATGGCTACACTTTTCTGTTGCTCCAGTAATTCAGTAATCAATGCGTTGACCAGTGTACTTTTTCCTGCGCCCGGAGGTCCGGTAATGCCCACCACTATAGTATGGTTGCTGACTGGAAGTTGCTCCAGCAGCTGTTCATAGCCTGCTGCTTCATTTTCAACCAAGGAAATGCAACGGGCAAGTGATTTTATATCTCCGCTTAAAAGTCCGGGTAAATACTGCTGATACATTTTACTGTTTACAAACGTTAAACAACAAAAATAAGTGGTATACCTGTTACGCGAGCAAGGAACGGTAAATATTCAGGTATTGTTCTCCGATTTCTTCCCAGCTAAAACTGTCCGCATGTTTTTTTATAGCGTCCATGGGTTGTGTGGCTGCGTAATGCGCCATGCCTTTGGCGAAAATGTCCTGCATATAGGCAGGATCAAAATTTTCGAAGTAATAAGCCAGGTCGCCGCCTATTTCAGGTAAGCTCGTTTTATTAGACAGGAAAACTGGTTTACCATGATGCATGGCTTCTATTACCGGGATACCAAAGCCTTCAGCAATCGAAGGAAATACAAATGCTGCGCAGTTACTGAAATACCAGTATTTGCTTTCTTCGTCTATGGGACCAAGAATTTTAACACGGTCCTGTACACCATAAGCGGCCGCTTCCTGTAATATTTGTTTCTGATAGGTCGTGTTTGCGTTCCCGGCTATGATCAGCTCATAATTGTTATCCTTGAGTAAGCAGGGGATTACATGAAAGTTCTTCTTCGGCAGTATGGTGCCTATCGTAAACAGAAATGGCCGGCTGGGGCGATACAGGGGATTGTCGAAAGAGGGGAATGACTTCACATCACACCCGTTGTATATCACGCTTAACGGAGTATTACCTATGTCAAGATGCTGAAGTACATCTTGTTTTACATAATTTGAAATGGCAATAAGATGATCTGCCTTATTAATCATCCGTTGTACCTTGGCTAGTTGTCCCGATATCCTATGTTTATAATTTGGTTTATATAAAAAATTAAGATCGTGAATCGTTAACACGCGTTTGATACCGGGAGATTCCGGTGAATAATCTGATAACTGATAAGTGGTATGCCATACCTGGATGTCTTTTGAATAGGGCATCCATAGCTTATGCCACGCCTTTTGATTATAATGAGGTTCTTCTGAAAAAATTGTTTGCTTATAAGAGGGCAAATAGAAGTAAAGCTCCTCGGGAGGAGCTACCAGCTTGATCAAAGATTGGCCAAGTTCGCTGCAATAAGTATATAGACCGTTATTCGGATATTTCAATCTCTCACAGTCTATCACAAATCTTGGCATATACTAATCGGTTTGAATAATTGTCAGGTATATATTTATATATAACTAAATGCTTAAGCGAAGATATTACAACTTTTTACGAAAAAAAGATAATTATCTTTTATCCTTTGCCGGATAAATTATCTTCCTGACGTATATTGGTTGTCAGTCCAATTGTGTATAATTACTACTAATGACCAATTTTATTTCCATATTTCCGCTTGGAATTGTAGTGTACCCGGGAGAGCAATTAAACTTACATGTTTTTGAGCCCCGGTACAAACAATTAGTGGCTGCCTGTATCGCTGAACATAAGCCTTTTGGAATTCCAGTTGTAATAAATAAAAAAATAATGGAATATGGAACATTGGTACAAATAAAAAAGGTAGAAAAAATATATGAGACCGGGGAAATGGATCTTGTGACCACTGGTGACAGCGTTTTTCGGATCCTGGAGCATGTCGCGGAGATTCCGGATAAATTATACGCCGGCGCCATTGTCAACTACCCGGAAAATAACGAGGGCAACCATGCAAGGTTATTACAGGAAGTGCTGCACGGCGTTCGTGAACTGCATTCCATCCTCCAGATCCATAAAACATTTAAAAAAGAAGACGATCAGTTGCTGTCGTACGATCTGGCGCATCATGCCGGGTTATCGCTGGAGGAGGAATATGAGCTGCTGCACCTTTTCTATGAAGCACAGCGGCTGGAATACCTGAAACGCCATTTACACAAAGTAATTCCCATGATGGCAGAAATGGAGCGCCTGAAGGAGCGTGTTATGCTGAATGGCCATTTCCGGAACTTATCTGCCGATAATTTATAATTTTTATGGAGATGCTTGTCAGGCTTATGTTCTATGCCCCTTTTCCGGGAACTTTAACGTGTATTTAACAGGTCGGCTTTTTGTTTTTTTTGCTTCCCGCCTTAAAAAGTAGATATTTGCAGACCCATATTTTCACTGGAATAAGGGCTTAAACTCAATTCTGTAACTAAATGCATTGGACAAAAGTCAGTATTCTTTGCCTGTTGGGAAGCTTCTTCCTGTTGGCAAATAAGGCTATCGCACAGGACAACTCACCATATTCCCGCTACGGATTAGGAGATCTGAATAACAACCAGAACACGGTAAATCGTGGTATGGGAGGTGTTTCTCAGGCTTATAGTGATCCGCAGTCAGTAAACTTTATCAATCCGGCCAGTTATTCCAGCTTATTGCTGACAACTTTCGATGTTGGTATTGAAGGTGGAGGCAGATCGATTACCGATCAGGGGAATAAATTCAGTTCCGGTTTCGGTACCCTCTCCTATTTACAGCTGGGAATACCCATTATTAAGAATAAATGGGGCCTGAACCTGGGCTTACGCCCGGTAACCAGGGTTTCTTATAATATCCAGCAAGGATTTAACGGCACCTTTTTCGACACCCTGAGGTACCCGCTGACCAACAAGTATGAAGGCAGCGGCGGTCTTTATCAAATGTATGCCGGTACAGGTGTTCGCTTCGGTAATTTCAGCGTAGGGGTAAACCTGGGCTACCTTTTTGGTAACATCGAGAACAATACCCGTTTGATTTTTCCGGACGCCAGCATTTATCCTTCCCATAAAATGTTCCGTACCAGCTACAGCAGCTTTTTCTATAAGTTAGGTGTACAGTACAGAGCTAAAGTGGCTAAAGAAATGGACCTCACCTTTGGTGCTTCCGGTAGCCTGAAACAGAATATGAACGCCCGCCAGGAAACTTTGAGCGAAACACTGCAGTTTGACGGCAATTCGGGCAATTATTCTTCCAAGGATACTGCTAAGTATGTAAAAGGAGAAAGAGGAACCGTTGTTTATCCGGAAGAATTTGCAGTAGGTATCATGCTCCGCAAATTCGATAAATGGATGATCGGTATGGACTTCAACACTACCCAGTGGCAGAACTACTCCAACTTTGGCGCGAAAGATTCACTGCAAAATGCCTGGAAACTTTCCATCGGTGGACAGTTTGTACCTAACGCCATGGCACTCAGCGGATATTGGAACAGAGTGGCTTACCGTTTAGGTGCTTACTATGGAAATGATTACCTGAAACTGAATGGCGTAACTATGCCTACAACAGGTTTTACCGTGGGTGCGGGTTTACCGGTACGCCGTTTACCTTACTCCAACCAATACAGCATGATCAATGTGGCGTTTGAATTAGCACGTCGCGGTAATAATCAAACAGTATTAAAGGAAAATATTTACCGCATATCACTGGGCTTCACCCTGAGCGATAAGTGGTTTATAAAACGTAAATACGAATAAAAGCACATAGCTATAAATAAAATGCAGCGGAGGTATAAGCAGTTTTAATATTAACTACGCTTATATCTCCGCTGCATTTTACTAATAGCTAAAAGCTAACAGCTAATAGCTATCTTTGGCTCATTATTTCTGCAGATGATTAAAAGAACTATCTTATTTTTTATTATAGCCATTGCCGTTAGTAGCTGTGAAAATGATATACAGACGGTGATGGAATTTGACTCCAAAAAAGCGGCTACCGAAAATGGGGTTGATATCATTACTATTTTTAGTCAGGGTGGCAAGGTGAATGCAAAATTGCTGGCACCTGCTATGGAACGTAGCCTGGATCGTCCCTCTTATGTAGCTTTCAATAGTGGACTGCGGGTATTTATGTATAACGATACCCTGGGGCTGGAAAGTACCCTTTCTGCGAAGAAAGGGAAGTACCTCGAAGAAGAAGGCTACGTATATTTATCAGATAGTGTAGTGGTAATTAATAAGAAAGGAGAAAGACTGGATACCAAGGAATTGAACTGGGATCCTAAACGCAAGATCTTCTACTCTACACAGGAAGTTTTTATAAAAACACCCACGGATTCCCTTCATGGATGGGGACTGGAGGCCAACGAGGATTTCAGTGTCAAGAAAATCCTGAAGGTGAGCGGACCTATTACAGTACAGGACAGCACCGCTACATTAAACTGATCTAACTAACGGATATATATACACGAAAGAACCCCACCTCTGCAGGTGGGGTTCTTTCGCTTTAACCTATTTTTTAACCTAAAATTTGGGTTAGCAATGCCAATAATTATGCCAGTTTGTTATAATGTATAGCGCAAAATAGGTACATGGTAACTATTCGCCTGTTTTCTCATTATTTGCTATATTTCGCTAAAAAAATCAGTAGAAATGGAAACTATCAATTGGCCGGATTTTGAAAAAATAGAAATAAGAGCAGGTACCATACTGGAGGCGAATGACTTTCCTAAAGCCCGAAATCCTTCTTACCAGCTTGTTATAGATTTCGGACCGGAACTGGGTATTAAAAAGTCTTCGGCACAAATCACCACGTTATATAGTAAAGAAGAACTCATCGGAAAACAAATTGTGGCGGTGGTTAATTTTCCGCCAAAGCAAATTGCCAACTTTATGTCTGAATGCCTGGTACTGGGTGTAGTAGGTGATAATAAGGATGTTGTGCTACTGCAACCGAACAAGCAGGTGAGCAATGGACAGCGTGTAGCGTAGGTAATAAATAGAGTTTTCTTTTTTACTATTGACTATCAGTGCACAATGAATTTTTATTTAATCTAATCTTATTTTTTAATAATATTATTATTAAAATAATATAATAACACATTAACCATTATCATCAGTTTACGAACAATAATACATCGTTCACGGAAATGAAACCTAAGACTAAATTCGACAGTATATCTTTGTTCTAGGTTTTTCATAGGATATGGTTAAAATTATTACAAGGGCGGTATTCTTACCACCCTTTTTTTTTTACTTTTTTCTTCAAATGCTTGTCCTAAATGCCTGAATAGATGTTTAAACAACTATTTGCCCTGATAACCAATATGTTAGCCTTGAAGCGTCATATGTTAAGTTATCATGAAGCGTTTTTAGGCCCCATACGTTCACCTTCTCTTTTCATACGTTTACTGGATAAAATATATCGTTCACTAGAATGGACACTGCAGTATCATAAAAATCGGCCACCTTTGGTATAGGTTTTTCAATAAAGATATGGTTAAAATTTTTCGGGGCTGTAGTCTTGCAGCCCTGTTTCTTTTTCTACACCTCCCACTTCATATCTTTTGCTTCCTTTAATTTTCAATTTCATTTACCGGGCTTTACCATAAGGTTATGTGCCATAAGGTCCCTTTGTCCTGCAACAGGGAGTACCTGGTCAGTGAGAGATACCAGCAATGATCAAATACTGGTTTGCTAACAGCAGCCGGAATACCGTTGCTACTTCTCTCCTACCTTTCGATAGCTTCTCAATGGCTTAGGACTCGTCTATCTATTACATTCCTACTATATTTCTATTACTGTTCTACTACACTCTTACTACTGTTACACTACTCTTTTACTACACTCTTACTACACTCCTACTACTCTTTCACCGCTCTCTGTGTCTCGTCCTGCAATACCAAAAAAGAATGGCCTGGTATACATCGTATACCAGGCCATTCTTTAGACACCGTTGTCCATTACAACTGGAATTGTGCCGGGTAAGTTTTATCCAACAAATGATTATAAATAAACCGGTAAGACTCACCGGAAGAATGTACACTTTTCAAGCCACCCCAGCCGTGACGTTCACCTGGATACAGCATAAATTCAAAATGCTTATTGAGATTTTCCAGTTTGTCGATCAGCTGAATACAGTTTTGCATGTGTACGTTATCATCCATGGTACCGTGTACAATACGAATCAACCCTTTGTATTTATCGGCATAAGTCAATACAGAAGTAGCTTTATAGCCATCCGGGTTTTCGGCTGGTGTATCCATGTAGCGCTCTGTATAGTGACTATCGTATAATTGCCAGTCAGTTACGGCGTAGTTAGCCATACCATGCGTAAATACATCTGCACCATAAGTAAGTGCCATGCAGGTCATGTATCCGCCAAAGCTGCCACCAGTCATACATATTTTGCTGCTGTCTGCCCAAGGTTGTGTACGAAGCCACATAGCGGCATCCATATAATCCTCAATTTCATGCTTACCCATCTGCCGGTGAATGTAGTTCATCCCCATTTTGCCCAGTTGTCCGCTGCTGCGGTTATCTATGGCCACCTGTATTACACCTTCCTGTGCCCACCATTGTTGGGTGTTGGTGAATTTCCAGCTATCGTATACGGTTCCTGCATTAGGACCACCATAAATACTGATGAGGATCGGATACTTTTTACCCGGTTCCATATGCAGAGGCATCGTGATCGTAAGCGGTAAAGTAAGACCATCGCGGGTTGTATAAGTTTTCAACTCCGTTTTGGCGAGGTTGTAGCTATCAAATTTTTCACCTTTGCTGTCACCCAGCTCGCGCACTATCTTTCCGTTATTATCCACCAGCGCCATTTTCGCGGGTGTTTGCAGGTTAGAATAGGTAGTAATGAAATATTTTCCGCCAGGTGCTATTTTGATCACATTGCTGTAGTCGCCTTTGGTAAGACGGGTAATCACACCGGTTTTCATGCTCACCTTGTAAAGGTCAATGCGGGTGGAGACTTCTTTACGGGCAAGGAAGTAAACCAGTTGGTTTTTATCATCTATCTGCAGTACGTCTTTTACGGTCCAGTTGCCGGAAGTCAATTGCTTTTTCAGCGTTCCGTCCATATTATACAGGTATAGGTGCGCCCAGCCTGTTTTATCGCTTAACAGCAGGAAACCCTGGTTATTTTGTACAAAAGGAACGGCATCAAACCAGTCGATCCAGGTTTTCTGCTTTTCATCGTAGACTTCTTTTTTGGCGCCGCTTTGCGGGTTGATGCTGTATATTTTCAGGTTGTCCTGACCGCGGTTCATCCATTGCATCCACAACTGCTGACTGTCGTCTGTCCAGAAGGGCGTACCAAAATACTGATCATCATTTTCGTTGAAATCAGCCCAAACAGTAGTGCCACCAGAAACGGGTACCACACCAACTTTCACAGCAGGGTTAGGATCGCCTGCTTTGGGATAGCGTGTATTTTCGAGGTAGCCATGCTGGCCTTTCTCGCTATAGATAGGGAATACAGGTACTTTAGTATCGTTAAAGTGCATGTAAGCAATTTTGCGGCTGTCGGGGCTCCACCAGAAGGCGCGGTAATGAGTAGCCCGGCCCAGGATTTCTTCATAATATACCCAGGATGCCCAACCATTATAAATCACGTCTGATCCGTCATTGGTATAGCGGGTTTCCTTTTTGGAGGCTACTTCAACGCTGTATAAGTCGTTGTTACGGGTAAAAGCCACATATTTTCCATCAGGGGAAAGCGTTGGATTTTTTTCTTCTGCCGCATCATTGGTCAACCGTACACTGCTACCATCTGCCGCCTTATAAAACACATCCTTTTCGCGTACTTCTACACTGGGACCATCTACCGGAGCGGTGTAAATAGTGGCATTGCCGGTGCGGGCATCTATTTTCCAGGCCTGCATACGGCCACTGACAGCATCGGGGCGCATTTCCAGGTAATGTTCACCATCTGCCCATTCCCGGATGGCAGGCAAGGGCTTACTGATAAGGGTCGCTTTGCCTTTAAAAGCCTGTTCAAAAGTGAGGTCCTGCTTTTGTTGCGCCTGCAAACAGGGAGTTGTCAGCAGCAATAAGCCTACACTACTGATAGTGGTTGGTTTAAACCATTGTTCGCTTCTCATAATTTGTAAAGTATCAGGTGGTTTTTTTCTTGTCTTTAGCGGGCGAAAATAAGCATAACTAAAAAATACCCCCCAACAAATTACACAAACGGGCCCCTCGCCCAAACCGCTCATTGCCCAAATTCCACCAGTTATGAAAGATTTCCCCGCGCCTGGTAATTGGGGCTGAAAATAGCAGTGGAAGCGGTTATCTTTAAAATGGTTTTCATAGGATATGGTCAAAAAATAAGAGGGCTGTAGTCTTACAGCCCTTTTTACTATTTTTGCACTCCAACAGGCAATTACAACTTACTACATGACACAATTATCTGAGCAAGAGATTATACGCCGGGAAAAATTACAGGAGCTGCATAATTTAGGCATAGACCCCTACCCAGCAGCGGAGTACCCGGTTAATGATACTTCCGTAAATATAATATCCAAGTATTCGGAAGAAACAAAAGAACAATTCCAGGCCGTATGCCTGGCAGGCCGTATTATGACCGTGCGTGATATGGGTAAGGCTGCATTTGTCAAAATACAGGACAGCGTAGGTCGTATCCAGATATATATCCGCAGAGATGATATCTGCCCCGGAGAAGACAAAACAGGGTATGATGTTATATTTAAGAAGCTGTTGGATATCGGTGACTTTATTGGGGTGAAGGGATATGCCTTTATTACCAAAACCGGCGAAACATCCGTTCATGCTACAGAAGTTACCATTCTTGCCAAATCACTGCGCCCACTGCCTATCGTAAAAGAGAAGGAAGGAGAAGTATTTGATGAGGTAACCGATCCGGAATTTAAATACCGTCAACGTTATGTAGACCTGGTGATTAACCCGGAAGTGAAAGAGGTGTTTATCAAACGCACCAAAATTATGCAAACCATCCGCGATTTCTACAATAACCTGGGTTACCTGGAAGTAGAAACGCCTATACTGCAGCCAATTCCAGGTGGAGCCACCGCACGTCCGTTTACTACGCATCACAATGCACTGGACATGCCGCTCTATCTCCGTATAGCCAACGAGTTATACCTGAAACGCCTGATCGTAGGTGGTTTTGAAGGTGTATACGAGTTCGCAAAAGATTTCCGTAATGAAGGAATGGACCGTACCCATAACCCGGAATTTACCGTAATGGAAATGTACGCTGCCTATAAAGATTACGAGTGGATGATGCGTACCACAGAATCCCTGCTGGAAAAGATTGCCATTACCTTGCACGGCACTACCGCTGTGCAGGTGGGAGATAAAACCATCGACTTCAAAGCACCGTTCCGCCGTGTATCCATGTATGAAGCTATACTGGAACATACCGGTATCGATATTTCTGCGATGGACGAAGCACAGCTCCGCGAGGTATGCAAACAATTAGGTTTGCATGTAGACCCTAAATTTGGTAAGGCTAAACTGATCGATGAAATTTTCGGCGAAAAATGTGAAGGCAACTACATCCAGCCAACTTTCATCACAGACTACCCGGTAGAAATGAGCCCGCTGACGAAAAAACATCGCAGCAAAGCTGGTCTGGTAGAACGTTTTGAACTGATGATAAATGGTAAAGAAATTGCCAACGCCTACAGTGAGCTGAACGACCCAATTGACCAGCGCGAACGTTTTGAAGAACAGGTACAACTGATGGAACGTGGTGATGATGAAGCCATGTACATTGATTACGACTTCTTACGCGCACTGGAATATGGTATGCCGCCAACCTCCGGTATTGGTATCGGTATTGACCGCTTAACTATGCTGATGACGAACCAGCCATCCATTCAGGATGTATTGTTCTTCCCGCAAATGAAACCAGAACAGCAGCAGAAATAGAGCCGACGGCTGAAGGCATAAAGCAAAAAGCTATTGTAGCAATTAATTGAAGCGGATAACCTTTCGCTCTGATTATTCGCTACAATAGCTTTTTGCTTTATGCCTTCAGCTTTAAGCTCCACAAAAAGTGGCATTAAATTTTCATAAAGCGTTCATATACCAACGCACATCGTTAACTTTAAGAAGTGCTTATTAGTATCTTAAAATTAGCCCATATGAAGACAATCTTAGTACCTACTGATTTTTCTGATACCGCGTATAATGCTGCTACTTACGCCATTTCTCTGGCCAAGAGCCTGGGTACTACCCGCATTGTATTATATCATGCATATGAGCTGATTGTCCCCATTCCAGATGTGCCTACCATGATACCCATGGTAAATCCGGATGATCTGAGAGAAGCCAGCCTGGAAGGTCTTGAGAAGATGAAAAAGGAATTGCATGCATTGGTATCTGCTGACACCACATTGGTAACCCGGGCAGACAATACCCTGCTGGCTGCTACCATCGAAGAAGTATGTAAGAATGAGGAGGCAGACCTTATTGTAATGGGCATTACCGGCGGCAGTAAACTGGAAGAAGTATTGGTCGGTTCCAACACCATTGATGTGGTGAAAAATACCAGCTATCCGGTGCTGATAGTTCCCGGCAATGCGAAATATAAGCCCATTGAAAAAATAGTTTTTGCAGCAGACCTCCGCAAGGTGGCAGAAACCACACCGGTGGAACCACTGAAAAAGCTATTACATATTTTTAATGCGGAATTGCACGTTATTAATATTGACCATGAAAGCCGGCATTTCAGCACAGATACGCCTTTTGAAACTTTGATGCTGGATACGCTGCTGGAAGATTTTCACCCGGAATATCATTTTATCGATAACCCGGATGTGATTGAAGGAATTGTAGAATTTGGTGAGGAAATTAAAGCGGACATCATACTTACCATTCCTAAAAAGCACGGATTATTTGAAAGCATTTTTAAGCGTAGCCGCACGTCAAAACTGGCTTACCAAACACATATACCACTGTTGACATTACACGAATAATTTATATTTTTGACAGATATTAATATTTATAATAACACTATGCTTAAACGTTCATTATTAGTACTGCTGGGCTTTTTTTGTCTGCAGGCAAGTCAGGCTCAATTCCTGAAAAAACTCGGCAAACAGCTGGAATCCGCCAGCAATAAAAACAGCAACACAGGTAATTCCGGTGCTTCACTCGCCGGCTTAACAGAATCGGATGCTGGTGGCGGCATCAAGGAAGCGCTGGCTAAAGGTGTGGCTGCGGGTATTGCCAAGCTGAATAAAACGGATGGCTTTTTTGGTAGTGATGTATATAAATTATTATTGCCACCGGATGCCGTGAAAATAGGTAACACCTTACGCTCCATAGGACTGGGCAGCCAGGTAGATAAAGCGATCCTGCAAATAAACCGTTCTGCAGAAAAAGCGGTAGGTTATGCAGCACCTATCTTTGTGAGCGCCATCAAGCAAATGACCCTGACAGACGCGTTGAACCTGGTGAAAGGTGGTAATACTTCCGCTACCGATTTCTTTAAAAGCAAAACGACCGATTCCCTGAAAACGGCTTTCATGCCTGTTATTAAAAAGACGCTGGACAGCACCAGCGCTACCCGTTATTATTCAGATATCGTAACATCCTATAACAAGCTACCTACTACCTTCAATAAAGTAAATCCGGATCTGCAGGATTACGTGACCACCATGGCCGTAAATGCGCTGTTTGACCAGATCGCTAAAGAAGAATTAGCTATTCGTGCTAATCCGGCAGCCAGAACAACGGACCTGCTGAAGAAAGTGTTTGGAGCGAAATAGCGAGCCAGCAGTTAGCCGTTAGCTTTTAGCTTTTAGCAAATGCAGCGGAGATTATATTATATGATTTCCGCTGCATTTGCTAAAAGCTAAAAGCTAACKGCTAACTGCTGTAAGCAGTACTTGCCATGCTGCGGCTACCTCTCCCTCATCCAGTAACTTTTTTGCGTAGTGATGGAGTTCTTTATCCATTTCTTCCGGCGTTATGCTGTAATACTGGATAATATTTTTGAGATGGTCATCATAAAAAGCAGCATCAATAACAGGTACTTCATGTACATTCCCCAGTTGCCCCAGGTTATTACCTGTAAGAATATGACTGTTACGGATGGCCAACGGTAATGCATCTACGCCGATGCCCAGTTGAGTATTGGGTTTGGCCACTTCAAATACAGCACTCCCGGAAGCACGGCAATAGTAATCTCCTCCCATACGGGCCACCAGGTCTATTTTATGGGGATCTATTTTTCCCTGGGCATCCAATATGTTATCGTTGATATGTAGCATTACCGGCTCGCATATAACCAGGTTGCCGGCTCCTCCCCCTTGTCCTGTTTCAATGATCTGTTTTACGATACACTCCATTTGCACCGGGCTCTCTTTTACCCGGAATGGTTGTACTTTTTCAGATGCCAGCGGTGTAAATCCGGCTTTTTCAAATTCACTGGTACCGGCGGGATATTCACAGCTGCTGAGGGAAGCCTGTTGTACCATGGCATAGCTTACTACATTGATCACTACTTCTTTGGTGGCGTATACATTTTCGAGTGTATGCTTCACCGTATTATCGCGTACCCGCCGGGCCGGCGAAAATATCAATGTAGGAGGATTGGCGCCAAATACATTAAAAAAGCTGAATGGCGACAAATTAGGCCTGCCATCTATATCTATGGTGCTGGCAAAACAAATAGGGCGGGGCGCTATAGCGCCCAGCAGATAAGCATGCAGCTCACTGGTTTTTACCTGGGAGGGATCTATCTGCATGGTTATGCTTTTTTCTTGAGTGCCAGTATGGAAAAGTCACTGTCTTCTTTCACAATAGTGTTGGAAAGCGTTCCTAAGCCGGTTATTTCCATTTCCACTACATCGCCGGGTTGCAGCCATTGTTCGGTATAGTCCGGGTCGTTCAGCTTGCCGGTGCCGTTTAGCTCCAGGAAGCAGCCGGTGCCTACAGTACCACTGCCAATAATATCGCCAGGCAGAATATTTACGCCGTAGGCGCAACGTTCTACGATTTCGGCAAAGGTCCAGTCCATGTCGCCCATGTTGCCTTCACTCACGGTGATACCGTTGACTTTACAGATCATTTTCAGATTGTAATTATTGCCGGTATGATCTGGCTTGGCGGGTATTTTCAGTGATTCCAGTTCATCGGGAGTCACCAGCATGGGGCCAACAACGGTACTGAAGTCCTTGCCTTTGGCAGGTCCGAGGTTCAGCAACATTTCTTCCATCTGCAGGGTGCGTGCACTCATATCGTTCATGATCATGTAGCCACCAATATAATCATCTGCTTCAGCCGCCGTAATATTACGTCCTGCTTTGCAGATCACGATGGCAACTTCCAGCTCGAAATCCAGTTTCCCGAAATGATCAGGCATACAGTGAATATCGCCGGGACCCTGAATGGCATTGTGGTTGGTGAAGTAGAAAATCGGGTATTGATCAAACTCCGGGATCATGGCCACCTTACGGTTGCGGCGTGCTGCAGCCACATGTTGCCGGAAAGCATATCCATCCCTGCAGGAAGTAGGAAACGGTACCGGTGAAAGTAGCTGTACGCTCCCTACCGGAATACCCATCGCACTGCTGGGGTTTTTACCTGCTTTTAATAAGGCATCCGCCTGTTTGGCAATGTCAATCACATCTTCCCACATCATCAGGAACATGCCCATGTTATTTGGAAGATCCGGATACAGCTCCTGGGTATTATATAACAGCCCGTCTACCAGGATGGCTAACTGGTCTGTTTCCTCTCTTAAATAGCTTACTAGTTTCATGGTGTTGGTAATTGTTCTGGTTGTATGAAGTGCCAAATATAAGAATGGCCTTTAAATGGTTTGGCTATTTTTTCATAAATTATAAAGATAAATTCTCTGCTATGAAACCTTTGTTGCGCCTTATTTTTCTCTTATTGGCCACACCAGCCGTTTTGAAAGCAGAAACCTTAAAACTCACTGTTTCGCCGGTTATGAATTGACCGGCCGATGATCCGCCAGCGCGGCTTTAATACCATGTTAAAACTGATACAGCAGGACAATACAGCTGCCGCCTACCTCGAAGCAGTGAATGGGCTCCCACAAATAAATCCGCAAAACTTCAATCAAAAGATCAGAAAAATGCTGTCCGCAGCCGGGTAATTGCTTTATATTTATAGGCAGAACCACCACCTATATGCGTTCCTGTTTGTTGTTCTTGCTGTTTTATAGCCATCTCTTTATTGTACAGGCGCAATCCCGTACAGATACCATGCTGCAAAACCTGCTGCAAAGGGAAGGCTCTCCTGCGCTAAAGCACATCCTGCAGTATCCTGATTCATTTCGTTACCAGCTGATTTACACACAAATTGACCGGGATGCGGACAATACTCCTCATTTTAAAAACTATTACCTGGAGGTAGATGCGGATAAATATTTTAATCCTGCCAGTACCGTGAAGCTACCTATTGCTTTGCTGGCACTGGAAAAACTGCATGAACTGAATATACCCCGGCTTACCGGGAATACGCCAATGMTTACGGACAGCGCCTGGAGCGGACAGGTAAAAGTGTATACCGACAGTACGGCGCAGAATGGGCTACCGTCTATCTATCATTATATCAAACAAGTATTCCTCATCAGTGATAATGATGCCTACAGCCGGTTGTATGAGTTTGTGGGACAGCAGCGTATTCATGAAAGGCTATGGGCAATGGGGTATAAAGATGTACGTATTGTACGCCGTTTTATGCCACTCACAGAAGAGGAAAACAGGCATACTAACCCCATTCGTTTTGTGGCGAACGGGCAACTGATATACGAACAACCAGCGGCCTATGATACCTTGTCTTTTGACTATAGCAGGCAGGTAACTATTGGTATTGGTTACCTCGACCGGAACGAAAAACTGGTATTTTTGCCTATGGATTTTACCCGGCATAATAACCTGCCGCTGGCCGGATTGCAGCATCTGTTACAGTCTGTGTTGTTTCCTGCTTCTGTGCCGGCAAAGGAACGGTTTAATCTTACGAAAGATGATTATCGTTTTTTGTACCGTTATATGTCTCAATATCCATCAGAAACTTCCTGGCCTAAATATGATACTACAGCGTATTACAACAGCTTTACAAAATTCTTTTTTTTCAAAGATGGTAAACAAAACATTCCGCCATACATACGTGTATTTAATAAAGCTGGCTGGTCCTACGGCTTCCTGACCGATGCCGCATATGTTGTTGATTTTAAGAACAGCGTTGAGTTTATGCTGACCGGCAATCTTTACGTTAACCGTGACGGTATTTTGAATGATAATAAATATGAATATGAAGGAGATGGCTATCCCTTCTTTAGAGAAGTAGGGGAAATTATTTATAAATATGAATTACAACGCAGGCGAAAATACAAACCTAACCTGCAGAATTTCAGTATTAATTACAAAGAATAAATAGCAAGGGATAAATATTATTTATAGCCTCATAGAATAGTATAATGCACGAAATAATATATGAACGTTGTATTTTTGCTTTTTATAGGACAGTCAGATTTAAAATGCGCATCATTTTTGAGCTGGCTGCCCAGGGTTTATAAGGAAGGTTTTATTCATATCCCGTAACTGCACTCTAAAATTCGGAGTTATGAAGTTTGAAAAGATTAAGAACAAAGGACAGGCAAGATTATTTGAGAGCCAGTATCTGGAGATGCTTACCAAAACGCATCCATTGGTGATCTGGGGGCTTTATTTGCCCATTATTGGCTATATGCTTTACTATAGTCATGATACACTAGGCTTTACACCCGGTACAGTATTCAGTATATTCATTGGGGCCATGGCTTTCTGGTCATTTTTTGAGTATATTATGCACCGGTTTATGTTTCACTTTGTGAGCGACAAGCCCAAAGTGCAACGCTTTATTTATGTAATGCATGGGAACCACCATGAGTATCCGAGAGACAAACAGCGTTTATTTATGCCTCCGGTACCCAGTCTGATACTCGCTTCAGCCATTTTTGGCGTGCAATATATCTTCCTGCGACAGATCACATTTATGTTTTTCCCCGGCTTTATCCTGGGATACCTGATTTACGGTAGTATGCACTACGCTATCCATGCATGGAATCCGCCTTTCCGGTTTATGAAACCATTATGGCGCAACCATCACCTGCATCACTACAAAAGTGAGGACAGAGGGTTTGGCGTAAGTTCCTCTATCTGGGATCATGTATTCGGAACTTTCTTCGACCTGGATAAAGAGAAGGAGGACAAGGAAAAAGTAAAAGAGCTGACGTTTTAGCTATTAGCTTTTAGCCGTTAGCTTTTAGTAAATGCAGCGTAGATAATATTATGATGATCTACGCTGCATTTACTAAAAGCTAACGGCTAAAAGCTAACAGCTGTTTCACCATCTCTCTTCATCATCGGGCAGGTTATCCTGTTTATAGGTGGCCCGGGAAGTGATTTTTTGCAGTTGTCTTTCAATGATCAGCGCAGCAATAGGTTTATAGGGATCTGCCCCGGTAGCCACTGCGTTTTCCAATATCTGTTTTACACGATCTTCTGATACATCTGTCCGGTACAGGAGAAATATAAACTGCTGAAAGTTTTCACTGATCAGTATTTCCAGCTTCTTAGCCAGTATTTCTTCCAGTAGCTCGTAACTAACATTAACGGGTACACTTATGTCAAAGTGTTCCTGCGCCCATGTTGCTGCTTCCTGTAGGTATAGTGCCGGCAATGCAGTCATTATTTCATTTGTTTTATTTTGTAAGAAGCGTTGGTGACTACTTTTACGGGCACTTTCAGGTCATGCTTAATGCGTTTGGCCTTATTAGCCTTGTAGGTGTAGTCACCGGACATATCTGTGTTTTGTACACAGATGCTGGGAAATCCACTGCTGCGGTTCACCAGGTAGTTGGAAGAAGTAGTTCCCTGGATTTCTGCGGTGGCTTTAATACCATCTTCCAGGGTCAGCATTTGTACTTTATCTGTTTTTATTTTGGAGGTACCACCAATTTTCGCTGTTTGTGCATCCCAGGTTTGCAGGTTCCAGTAAAGGTCTATGCTGCCTACCAGGCCGCCACGTAAAGGCACATTTTCTTCCCATTGGGTACCGGTTTTAATGCCGTGTGCCGGGTACATGATCAGGAGCTGTTCCAGCCAGCTTTGGAAGGCGGTGGTGCCAAACTGGTCTTTCATCAGTTTTTTATAGGCTTCCTGTTCGTCTTTCTTCAGTGTACTGAAAGCATTGCCGGCGTTATCGAGGATATTGTCGAGGCCTTCTACTTTATTAATGATACCAGTTGTTTGTATTTCAACAGTAAAGGGCTGATCCAGTACTTTATTAAGTCCTGCCTGGAAAGGCTCTTCCGTTTTTGTCACCCTGGCATCCACAAAGATGTTCTGGTTTTTGGCGTTGAAATTGAATTTCAGGTCTTTGTACCGGAAGGTGAGCGTGGTTTTGCCAGGCTGTACATCCGTTACTTCCATGGTAATGATATTGTTGTAGTCACGGGTAGTACGTTGTACAATTTCGTTGACCGTCATATAGGTTTCACTTCTGCTTTTCTGCTCCAGTTCAAACAGCTCTCCTTTATGAAAGGTATAGGTGAGGGCTACATATTCCTGTGCTTTAGCGGATAAAGCCAGTGTTACTACCATTGCAATCAGTCCCAAAATTCTTTTCATTACCATTTTTTATTTGATCAAACATATTTTTCAATCACGCCCAGACCAAACAGTGCAAAATCGTACCTGGCAGGATCATCAGGGTCGAGTTTTTTCAGCTGGTGAGTGAGGGCGGCGGCTGTTTTCCAGTCAGCTTTTGCCTCTGGTATTAATCCCAGTCTGGCGGCTACCCTGCTTACATGTACATCCATCGGACATACCAGTTGCGAAGGTGATATGTGCTGCCAAAGCCCAAAATCCACGCCATTTTCATCTTGTCTTACCATCCAGCGTAAATACATGTTTAATCGTTTGCAAGCTGAGTTCTTAGCCGGGGTGGCAATATGCTTGCCTGTTCTTTCCGGATGTTCCAGCGCAAAAAATACCTTACGAAATCCGATGAGTGCTTTTTCCACATTATCATCCTGAGGGGTAATATGGGCGCTGAAGGCGAATTCCAGCGATGTTACATTGGTGTAATAATGCTGGAGAAATTCAACAAAATACAGCAGATCCAAACCGTTAAATGTGCGGTGACAAAATGAAAATAATTTCATCCGGTCTTTTGCCTGATGATGACGGATAAAGTCATAAGGTGAATCATCCATCATTTTCATCAGCTCTGTGCATTTATTGATAATGCTGGTACGGTTTCCCCAGGCCAGTATGGCCGCGAAGAGACCGGATATTTCAATATCCTGCAATACACTGAAACGGTGCGGAATGCAAATAGGATCGTTTGCAATAAAGTCCGGGTGATTGTAATACGCCGCCTTTGCATCCAAAAACTCCCTTAGTTTCTCGATTTTCATAAGTTAAATCACGTGTATCACCACAAGCCTTTTTATATCAGCGGTCACTTTTGATATAAAAAGGCTCTGGATATGGTTAGGGTAAATATTTACACTTTGGTAAAGATAATTTTTACCAGATAAGAATTAAAATCTATTACTTAGCCGATAGCTTTATTCAGATCGGCTGTCAGGTCGCTTACATCCTCAATACCAACGCTTAACCGGATGAGGGAATCGACTAACCCGTTTTGGACTCTTTCTGCGCGGGGAATAGAGGCGTGGGTCATGCTGGCAGGGTGTCCTATCAGTGATTCTACCCCACCTAATGACTCGGCCAGTGCAAACAGGTGAGTATTGCTGAGAATCCGGTTAGCGGCTTCCAGGCTGTCATCTTTGAGGGTAAAGGACATCATGCCTCCAAAGCCACGCATCTGCTGTTTGGCAATATCATGGTTAGGATGGTCTGTAAAGCCAGGCCAGTATACTTTGTCTACTTTAGGATGATTGCGGAGGAAATTGGCCACCACTACTCCATTTTCACAATGCCGCTGCATACGTACATGCAGGGTTTTAATACCGCGGAGTACCAGGAAGCAGTCTTGCGGGCCAGGAACGGCGCCGCAGCTGTTTTGTATAAAATACAGCCGTTGGGCCAGGTCTTCATTTTTTACAATCACCACACCATGTACCACGTCACTATGGCCTCCCAGGTATTTGGTAGCGGAATGCAGTACAATATCGGCACCCAGGTCCAGCGGATTTTGCAGGTAAGGCGATGCAAAGGTGTTATCCACACAAAGCATGATTTCACTTTTCCTGGCTATTTGAGCGCAGGCAGCAATATCAATGATCCTTAAAAGGGGATTGGTAGGCGTTTCCAGCCAAATCATCTTTGTCTGGGGCGTTACATGGGCTTCTATGTTCCTGGCATCAGCCATATCTATAAAGGTGAACTTGATGCCATAACGCTCAAATACCTTGGTAAAAATGCGATAGGTGCCTCCATAGAGGTCGTTGGTAGCAATGACTTCATCACCAGGATTCAGGAGCTTCATCACACCGTCTGTAGCAGCCAAGCCACTTCCAAATGAAATACCATGTGTGCCGTTTTCAATAGCCGCCAATGCGTTCTGCAGTGCATCACGGGTAGGGTTTTGCGTCCGGGCATACTCGTAGCCTTTATGCACCCCTGGCGCACTTTGTACATAAGTAGAAGTTTGAAAAATTGGCGTCATAATAGCGCCGGTAGATGGATCGGGAGCTACACCTGCGTGTATGAGTTTAGTACCCAGCTTCATGTCTTAAATATTTAAAAATGAGTAATTTCTGGTGGTTTTCAAATATACTCCAGTTTTTGCGATTGAACAGCCCCCAAATGATGAGAGGAATACTTGTCCATTTTAGTTAATATTAAGATATGATCGCATAAAATACTACGGTTACGAACATTTTTATATCGTTCACCAATTCACCACTAACGGTTAAGTATAATCGGACTAAATTCGTTTTAGGTTTTTCATAGGATATGGTTAAAATTCTTAAGGCGGTATTCTTACCGCTTTTTCCTTTTTAAAGAAGTGCTGTTTACAGCATCTACATAAAGCCGAAGAGGCGAAGTCATAAGCGGTCATCCGCGTATTACTTCGCCTCTTCGGCTTTATTATTTCAGGTAGCTACTATTTCTTTTTGGTGAAAGCTACCGCATCGGACCATTTGATAGGCAAACTCACACTTACCTTGTCCCAGGCGATGATCAGGTTAGCACCAGGATCACCTTTTTCAAATACCATCGTAAACGCTTCCACTGAAGTGTCCAGCGTTACCACCGGCAGCGCAGTTCTTACCACATCTTTTTTCTGATCGTACTTAAACGCGCCCCATATATCAGTGTCTTTATTCAGGATGATGGTCCAGGTTTTTTCTGTTGGGATAGCATACAGTGTATAACGTCCCTTCGGAATATTTTTACCAGCAATGGTTACCGGGCGGAAAAATTCTATTTCAGTGGCTTCGTTGGCTCCTAAACGCCATATTTTGCCATATTCTTCCAGGTTACCAAAAATATCCCTGCCTTTGGTTTGCGGGCGACTATATATTACCCGGGCTACCAGTGAACCAGGTTCACCTTTTACTTTCACTACGTAAGGGTACATTACAGGGTAATAGGCCATATCCATAGGGCTGGCATCAAGTGGCGGCATTTTTTTGTCCTGTGCGCCAGCAGTCAAACTGAGCATGCCTGCTATAAAGGCAAAAAGGAGAACTTTTTTCATCATCCTGGAAAGCTTTATTTCTTTTAAATGTAATTGGCGGCAAACCTACCCATTTTTAAGGAATCAGAAAAGAAGATACGCTGCTTTTAACAAGCTGTTAGCGGTTTTCCATCTGAAGCAGATTCTCCACATATGTTTGAAGGTCGGGGAAAAATTCCTGGTAACAGATTTTCAGTGCGGAATAATGCTCCATGAAAACTGCAAACACCACATTACCATCTGTTTCGAGATATCTCGCCCGGCGGGCTACCCCCCTGATTGCACTGGAAATACCTTCTGTAGTATGATAGTTATATAACCAGTTATAGGCCTGCATGTATTCAAACATCTTCAGGAAGTCCGGTGGTAGCTGTGCTGCCCGCTGTTTCACTTCACTATAAACGTAACGGGCAAACGAATAAAGTGAATCATTTGTAAAGCGCTCAGGGTCAGCAGCTAAGAAATGATCGTACACAAGGTCTGTAAACACACCGCTATATAGACCGCAGGAGGGCCTGAAAAAAAGTTTAGCCCTGCCCGTTACCGGATGCTGGTCGGTAAAAGTGTCGATAGCCCGATGAATACGAATGCCTTGCTGGATCCCCGCATCAAAGGCGGCCATGTTTTTCCTGCCCTTCACAAAATCAGCAATCAGGTTGCCGGTGATCAGCTCAGGTTGCCGGAAAGATAAATAAGCATGGGCCAGGTGGTTCATGGCCTCAAGTTACGTATTTATGCTAAATGGCTTTATCTGTATTGCTACGCTATCTGTGGTCTGGCGGCATAGGATTGTAATGCTATCAACGTTTTTTCGGTGTCTAATACACTCATCATCATTTTTTCACCGTTCATCAGTTCCAGGAACAATCCTTTTTTACCTCTGGTGATATAACCTTTACCATATTCCCGGCTGCTGCGGACAGGCCAGCCGCTGAAATCATTTTTGAGATTAAATGCTATGATAGTGGCGGATTTGATCTGTGACCAGTCGTAATGTACAGATCGAAACCTCCAGGAAAGGTATCGGAAGGAAATCCCACTTTCATCTATACGCACCTTTAGGCAAAGTACCGCCCAAATGTAGCCCAGTAGCAGGGTTTCAGAGATGGTGACTATCCAGAACACAGAGAACAGGAAGTTATCTGTTTGCCAGATATCACCATAATGGAGCCTGTAATAGATGGAAAAGAGAGGCGGAAAGAGCAAAAAGATCCAGGTACTAATAGGATTGCTGTATTCTGAAAAGACTTTTTTCATGTTCAGGGCTTAGGTATGAAGGGTTTACCGTTTATGGAGGGCATTTTCACACGTTCTATCAAAATATCACATTTCCTTTAAAACCTTATCCATTTTAACAATTTCTTAACTCTCGTCGATGCAACATTGGCAAGTTGGCACCAACAAACAGGCTATGGCTACTCTGTATCCCCGTATGTCCGCCACCGGTCAGGCGGACGTTCATTAACGGATACTTCAAATTATCAAGTACTCCCATCAGTAAAGTATGCCTTGACCACTGCCCACTTCCCAACGTAGCTTTGATCTATCGAAACAACAAAAACGAAAAAAATTACAAACACCATAAAATTTTTCCGCCATGAAAAAAATTATTTTCTTAGTAAGCGCCGCACTTTTATTTAGTGTCAATGTGCTTCTTGCAAGCCCTTATGAAACTACTGCTAATACTAAAATAAACAGTACGTTCAATGAGTCTTTTACCGGAGCTACCGATGTTAAGTGGTATACCGATGATAACAAAACGTTTACCGCCAAATTTACCCTGAGTAATACCAAGGTAACCGCCTTTTTCAAAGAAGATGGCACTTTGCTGGCCACCTCCCGTTATCTCCAGGCAGAACAATTGCCTCTGAAAGTAACCGGTAAACTGAATAAGAAATATTCCGGTACCAGCATCTACTGCGTAGTAGAATATACTTCCGGCGAAAACATAGTATATTTTGTAACATTAGAAAGTGCAGACACCTGGACAGTTATCAAAACCGATGCGGATGCTAATATGAAAGTACACAGCCGCCTGAAGAAAGCTTAGTTTTAGTAGTGTTAAAAATACAGGGCTCATGGTAATTACCATGGGCTCTTTTGTTTTATTCCACAGCCCCGTTCCCCCTCCAAAAATTATCTTAACTTTGCCACCTGTTAAGGCTTTATTAGCCAGACTGTTAATGTATAAATGATTAAATGACATGAATAAGGGACCCGTTTCTCAATTTATCCAGCACCATTACCGCCACTTTAATGCAGCTGCATTGGTGGATGCTGCCAAAGGATATGAAACACATTTGCTGGAAGGCGGTAAAATGATGGTGACATTGGCCGGTGCGATGAGTACGGCTGAACTGGGCATTTCTTTCGCAGAAATGATCCGTCAGGGTAAAGTGGATATCATTTCCTGCACCGGTGCAAACCTGGAAGAAGATATCATGAACCTGGTAGCACATACACATTATAAGAGAGTACCTAACTACCGTGATCTGAGCCCGCAGGAAGAATGGGATCTGCTGGAACAGGGTTTCAACCGTGTAACGGATACCTGTATCCCGGAAGAAGAAGCTTTTCGTCGTATCCAGAAACATATCCACAAAATATGGAAGGAAGCAGAAGAAAGCGGTGAGCGCTACTTCCCGCACGAATACATGTACAAACTGCTGCTGAGCGGCGTAATGAAAGAACATTACGAAATTGATCCAAAGAACAGCTGGATGATTGCTGCCGCAGAAATGAATATTCCTATCATCGTTCCAGGATGGGAAGACAGCACTATGGGTAATATCTTCGCTTCGTACTGTATCAAAGGTGAACTGAAAACGTCTACCATGAAAAGCGGTATCGAATATATGATCTACCTGTCTGAATGGTATCGTGCAAACTCTTCTGGTAAAGGCGTTGGCTTCTTCCAGATTGGTGGTGGTATCGCCGGTGACTTCCCGATTTGTGTAGTACCGATGATGTACCAGGATCTGGAATGGACAGATGTACCTTTCTGGGGTTACTTCTGCCAGATATCAGATTCCACTACCTCTTACGGTTCCTATTCCGGTGCCGTTCCTAACGAAAAAATTACCTGGGGTAAACTCGATATCCATACACCTAAGTTTATCGTAGAATCAGATGCTACTATCGTAGCACCACTGATGTTTGCGTATATCCTGGGATGGTAAATACAGCTTTTAGCCATTAGCTTTTAGCTTTTAGAAAAAATGCAGCGGAGACTATCTTCGCTGCATTTTTTCTAAAAGCTAAAAGCTAATGGCTAAAAGCTAAATAAATAATTCTGCTGCTATTCCATCTGCAAATAATCTTCCTGCTTTAGTAAGCCGCAATGTTTCTCCCGCCCTTTCCATATGTTTCATCACTATAAAAGGCTGGCTATGTGCAATCAGGTGAGTGGTCAGGGCGGTACCGAATTTTTCGGCGACCCATTCCAGGTTACAGCCGGCAGCCGTACGCAGGGCCGTCATGATGTATTCATTGAATTGCATGGCCGTAGTCAGTGATTCTATCTCAAAAGGAACTTTACCTTCGGTGATACGGTCAATGTATTGTGTATTGTTAGCAATGTTCCATTGCCTGGATACACCATTAAAGGAGTGGGCGGATGGGCCCAGGCCCAGGTAGGATTTGCCCTGCCAGTAGCTGCTGTTATGCCTCGAATGCCATCCCGGCAAAGCGAAGTTGGAGATTTCATAATGTTCATAACCGGCTGCTCCCAGTAATTCCATCAGCATTTCAAAGTGCAGAGCGGCCTTATCTGGGTCGGTGGCCGCCATCTTCTTTTTCTTAATAAAATGATCCAGTGCGGTGCCCGGCTCTACGGTGAGCGCATAACAGGATAAGTGGGGAACGCCCAGGGCAATGGCTTGTTGTACGTTTTGTTCCCAGCCTTCATCTGTGAGCGTGGGACCTCCGTATATAAGATCAATCGTGATGTTATGAAAGCCAAGGTCCTGCGCCTGCCGCACACAATCCAGCGCCTGTTGGCTGTTATGTGCCCGGTTCATCCAGGTGAGGTCTGCTTCATGAAATGACTGTATTCCAATGCTCAACCGGTTGATGCCTGCTGCTTTGAGCATGGTCAGTTTTTCAATGCTGAGATCATCGGGATTGGCTTCCAGTGTTATTTCAGCATCCTCTGCTACCGGAAAAGTAGCACGTACATGTGCGAGTAATGCCTGCAGCTCTTCTGCCTGTAGCAGACTTGGCGTACCACCACCAAAATAGATGGTGTGTACCGGCGCTCCGGCCAGGTAATCTTTTTGCAGGGTGATTTCCTGCAACAAACTTTTTACCATCGCTCCCTGCTTTGAAACGGAAGTGGAAAAGTGGAAGTTGCAGTAGTAACAGGCCTGTTTACAAAAAGGAATATGTAAATAAATTCCGGACATGCGCGTTTTATAGTGGTCTGCCATTGCCGTTTTACGGGTCAACTATGGACTATTTTAATATCTTTGCAACGTCAAAATTACGTTTCAGTTTTGTTATGTGAACAGGACAACGTTAATTGCTGCTGTTTCCTTTGTGCGTGAAAGGGACGTTATTATTGAAAAACCGATTTTAAAGTCATTGCAAAATATTTTCCTGGTGCGAAACTGGTTATTGCTGTTATTCATTTTCAGTTATTTGCCGATACTGGCGCAAACAACAGATTCCGCTGCTGTGAAGGCGCCGGTAGTAAAGAAAAAGCCGGTGATCACCCATTCGGCTGGCGATTCGTCGCGTCCGAAGATGCGTACAGCACCGATGAAAAGAGATTCTTCACGGGTTAACCATGTTAAAAAAGACAGTACCCGGGCCATTTCTCCGTTAATCGCACGCGCTAAAAAAGACACCACACGCTCAGGGATAGATACTAGTCAGCATAAAACAGATAGTCTGGCCGTGGCGGCAGTCCCCAAGGTGAAGGTTCCATCGCCCTATGATCTGTACATGCAGAAAATGGCGGAAGAAAACATTTTTTTAAAACCGGGCAGGCCCAGGTTTGTGGACACCAACCCGGTGCGTCCCTACCGTAATATGGACTGGCTCATTTATTTGATGGCAGGCGTATTGCTGGTGTTGAGCCTGATCCGCCTGTTTTACCAGAAGTATTTCTCTGATCTTTTCAGGGCTTTCCTGAATCCTACCCTCAGCCAGCGGCAATTAAAGGATCAGTTGTCGCAGTCGCCTTTCCCCAATATGTTGCTGAATATTTTCTTCGCTATTGTGCTGGGATTGTATTTCTACCTGGTATTATACCGTCAGCAGGTATTTCCTCAGGCAGAGCCCTGGTTGCTGATTCCTGGCCTGATTGTGCTGGTAGCGGTGGTATACGGATTTAAATACACGATGCTGCGTTTTTGCGGTTGGTTATTTGGCAATACGGAGCTGGCGGATGCTTACATCTTCATCTTATACCTGATCAATAAGATTTTAGGGGTGTTACTGGTACCTTTTCTGGTGATAATAGCCTTCTGTACCCCTGAAATTGCCCGTACTTTCTTGTATATATCGTTATTTTTTATTGTATTACTCATTATATACAGGTATATTAGATCTTATTCACTGGTTAAGCAATACCTATCTTTCAGTAAATTGCATTTTTTTCTTTACCTTTGCGCATTCGAAGTAGCGCCTGTTTTAATATTAACCAAGGTGCTGCAGAATATCTGGTTAACTGGTAATCCCTGATTATCGCCTATTGTTAACACAAGAGCAAAAAACGTATGATAAAAGGCGGGCCAAAAAAAGATTTGCAAGGTAAACAAATTCAGTCAATCCTAATTTCTCAACCTAAGCCTGAAACAGAAAAGTCGCCTTACTTTGATCTGGCCAAAAAGTTCAATATCAAATTGGATTTTTTTCCGTTCATTAGGGTGGAAGGTTTGCCAGCGAAGGAGTTCAGAAAACAGAAAATCGACATTCTTAGCTTTACGGCAGTGATTTTCACCAGTCGTAATTCGGTAGACCACTTTTTCCGGATCTGTGAGGAAATGAAGGTGAAAGTGTCGCAGGACTGCAAATACTTTTGTATTACAGAAGCTGTAGCGTTGTACCTGCAGAAATTCATTCTCTATCGTAAGCGGAAGGTATTCTATGGCGCGGATGGTTCAACCAAAGGAGTACTGGAGGTAATGAACAAGCACCGGGATAATGAAAAATTCCTGTTCCCAAGCTCAGATAGCCAGAAGAAAGATATTGAAGAGTGGTTAAAAGCGAACAAGTGTGAATATGCTACCGCTACCCTGTACAAAACCGTTTCTACCGATGTAAAGGAAGTGTTGGCTGCTACTACTTACGACATGATCGTGTTTTTCAGTCCTTCAGGTGTGAAATCGCTGTTTGAAAACATGCCGGGGTTTGAGCAGAATGGTACCCATATCGGTGCATTCGGACCAACTACCTCTGCAGCTGTTGAAGAAGCAGGATTACGACTGGATGTAAAAGCACCGCTTCCACAGGCGCCTTCAATGGCAGCCGCGCTGGAACAGTATCTTACAACATTAATAAAAAAGTAAGCAGTCTTTCTGTCCATAAAATTTAGCAGGGATGGCATCATGCCATCCCTGTTTTTGTTACTGCAATAGTGGCGCAGGCCTCCGGGAAACAGGCACTGGACAGGTGTTTCCAGCTACATCTTTCTAACAGCCGATTGCTAACGACTACCAGTTCAAAAAATATTTCTTTGTAATCCTGAAAAAATAAATTTCTTTGTAAGAGAATATTTTATCAATCAGTCTATCGTGTAACGGAATTCATGAACAAGCTTATCAGTGAAACCAGCCCGTATTTGTTGCAGCATGCGCATAATCCTGTCCATTGGTATCCTTGGGGAGAAGAGGCTTTACAACGGGCTTTGCAGGAAGATAAACCGATATTGGTAAGCATAGGATATGCTGCCTGTCATTGGTGCCATGTAATGGAACGTGAGAGTTTTGAGAATGAGGCCACTGCTGCCATCATGAATGAACACTTTATTAATATTAAAATAGACCGGGAAGAAAGGCCAGACCTGGATCATATTTATATGGATGCAGTGCAGGCGATGACCGGCGCTGGTGGCTGGCCGCTGAATGTTTTTCTTACGCCGGATAAAAAACCTTTTTACGGAGGCACCTATTTCCCGCCGGTGCAGGCTTACAGCCGACCTTCATGGACAGATGTACTCCTCTCCCTTTCCGATGCCTTTCATAAGAAACGGGAAGAAATAGAAACACAGGCAGATAACCTGGTACAACATATCAGTCAGTCGGCACAGATTGGCCAACAACTGGGCCTGGAGTTGAATATTCCCCGGGAAGAATTGTTTACCAAAGCGCAGTGCGACACGATTTGTGAAAATATCCTCAAACAGGCGGATACTACCTGGGGCGGTTTCGGACGTGCGCCGAAGTTCCCGCAAACCTTTACCATCGCTTATTTGCTGCGTCATCACCATGCCTGGCATCATCCGGAAGCTTTGCAACAGGCGCGGTTATCACTTGATAAGATGCTGCAGGGTGGACTTTATGATCAGTTAGGAGGTGGTTTTGCCAGGTATTCCACAGATGAAAAATGGCTGGCACCTCATTTTGAGAAGATGCTGTACGACAATGCCCTGCTGATAGACGTACTCTGCGATGCTTATCAGTTAACCCGCAATGACGTATATGCCCAAACGATAAAGGATACACTGACTTATATTACTCGTGAAATGACTTCTCCGGAAGGAGGCTTCTATGCTGCACTGGACGCTGATTCAGAAGGCGTGGAAGGGAAATTTTATACCTGGAGTAAAGCAGAAATACATCATATACTGGGAGAGCAGGCAATACCATTCTGCGAGTATTATGACGTGAGCGAGCATGGCAACTGGGAAGAACAAAATATATTGTGGGTACAAAAGCCGTTGCAGCAGTTTGCCGCTGAGAAAGGATATGATGCAGCTATATTGGGTGCGATGCTGAAGGGATGCCGCGAAAAGCTGCTGGCAGTGCGGGCAAACAGGATCCGTCCCGGGTTGGATGATAAAATTCTGCTGGGATGGAATGCGATGATGGTACATGCCTGCTGCAAAGCTTATGGTGCGCTGGGGGTAGAAGAATACCGGCAGATGGCGATCCGCAATATGAATTTCTGCCTGGCAAATTTCCGTCAAACTGAAGGAGGACAAGCTTTTTATCATACCTGGAAAAATAATCAGGCGAAGTATCCGGCTTTCCTGGACGATTATGCATGTTTGATCAGTGCGCTGATTGCCTTGCAGGAAATCACAGGTGATACCATTTATCTGTATCATGCACGGGATATTGCTACGTTTGTGACTACGCATTTCAGCGATGAAAATCAGCTCTTTTTTTACTATACCATTGAAAGTCAGGGAGATGTGATTGTGCGTAAGAAGGAAATTTATGATGGAGCAGTTCCCAGTGGGAATGCCGTAATGATTCAAAACCTTTGGTACCTCTCTGTTGTTTTTGATCATAAGGAATGGGCAGACAGATGTATAGCGGCTGTTTCCAGCCTTTCACAAACGGTGGTACGCTATCCAACCTCATTTGGCGTGTGGGCGAGCCAGTTATTACAATTTGTAAAAGGGACCCCGGAACTGGCGGTGGTAGGAAAAGATTTTAAAGAAAAAATGCAGGAAACCCAAAAATGGTTTATTCCGTATAGAATATTAATAGGCGCAGAAAAAAATATTTCTGATATTCCGCTCCTGACGGATCGGGAGAAGGAAAATGAAACTTTAGTGTATTTATGCAAAGATTATCATTGCATTAAGCCAGTACATTATATAGAAGAAATTATTAATTTAATATAATAATTATGTAACTTGCCCCTTATAAGGGGGGCCGGCGATTCAATAAATGTTATTACGTTAATATAATAAAATGTTAAAAGCAGCGTTTAAACTAGTTACAGAACGGTTGTAAGTGGGATTGAAAAAGTTGTATAAAAAGTCACTACGGATTAAAATTAATTATTACATTTGCTATCTTTCATATAAACAAAGCGGGTGAAATATGAGAAATGTGTTCCCTTGTATACAGGCAAATCACACCAGGCTGGTTAATAGAAAAAACATATTCTGATGAAAGCTACCCTTATGAAGCTTAACTATGTAAAAGGTCTGTTGGCAGTTTTGCTGGTTTCCCTGCTGGCCAGCTGTGGCGGTAGTAAAACCCCTAAAAATGCACAAGGGCAATTGATCGGCGTAAGTCCGAGACCAAAGTACACTCCCCCTGTACCTTATGGCATGGTATATATACCTGCCGGAACTTTTCACATGGGTCCCAGTGATGAAGATGTAAACTATGCATTCACTGCGCGTAACAAGGCAATTTCCATTTCCGGTTTCTACATGGATGCCACGGAAATTACCAATAACGAGTATCGCCAGTTTGTGCAATGGGTACAGGATTCAATCGCGCATATCCTGCTGGGGCACGTAAAATCCGATGACGGCCATGACGTAATCGATTGGAAGCAGAAGATTGTCTGGAAGGACAAAGGAACCTGGGAAAAACTGGATGCTATGGTGTATTCCGAGGCAGACAGGTTATATGGTCGCAAAGATATTGATGTAGGTAAACTGATTTACCATCAGGAAACATTCAACTGGGATAAAGCCAAGTTGAGAGAGAACACTGGTAAGCCACGTTCTACATTTATTGTAAAGAAAGATGTGCCCATTTATCCGGATACACTTTGCTGGATCAGGGATTTCTCTTACGCCTACAACGAGCCGATGACACGTATGTACTTCTGGCACCCGGCGTTTGATAACTATCCGGTAGTAGGTGTAAACTGGCATCAGGCTACTGCTTTCTGCGAATGGAGAAGTAAATTCTGGGAAGACTACCGTCTCAGCAAGAAGCTGTTCACGGAAGATAAATTCCAGTTGCCTTCTGAAGCGCAGTGGGAATATGCAGCCCGCGGCGGAAGAGAGCAAACACCATACCCATGGGGTGGTTACTATATCCGTAACAAAAAAGGATGCTTACTCGCCAACTTCAAACCTGGCCGTGGTAACTATCCGGAAGATGGTGGATTTTATACTGTTCGCGCAGATGCTTACTGGCCCAACGATTACGGATTATACAATATGTCCGGTAACGTAGCCGAATGGACAGCGGATATCTTTTATGAAAATGCCTACTCATTCACTTCTGATATGAACCCTTATTTGAGAATGGATGTACCAGATGATGCACCATTGAAAATGAAGCGTAAAGCCATCAGAGGCGGATCATGGAAAGATGTAGGTTATTTCCTCCAAACAGGAACCAGGACATATGAATATCAGGACAGTTCTAAATCATATGTAGGTTTCAGATGTACCATTGCCCTGAGCAGAAGAGCCAAACACAGATAGTAAAAACCAAATCAGTAATAGCCTGTATTAATATAACTACCAAAGAAACCTTTGTATTATGTACACTATTATCAGCAAATCAGTGAGAATTAACTATTCCATACAGACTTTAACTATTAACACTTTAACCAGTAAATTTTAACCTATGGCTATGAATCCTAACAAAGCTAAATGGCTGAACTTTTTCGTATGTATTGCGGCTTCCGTAGTAATTATCGGAGCATTATTTAAACTGCAACACTGGCGGGGAGCTGATATCGCTTTGATCTTAGGTTTGAGCACAGAAGCGCTTATCTTCTTTGTATACGCTTTCGTGCCTGATTCCAGTGCACATACTGAAGGACAAGTAGTGGCAGTTGCCGGCAGTCCTGCAGTAGCTGGCCTGGATAAAATGCTCCAGGAAGCAGACATCACTCCTGCTAACCTGCAACGTTTAAGCGAAAACTTCCAGAAACTGGGTACTACTGTTGACAAAATGAGAGACATCAGCGATGTGGTAGCAGCCACCGGTGATTACACTCAGAAAACAAGAGAAGCTGCCAGTGCTATTGGTAATGTAGCTAACGCTTACACTACTGCTGCTGCTGCCGTATCTTCTTTCAACAGTGCATCAGAATCTACCAAAGATTTTCACGTACAGATGCAGGGTATGACTAAAAATCTGGCTTCCCTCAATGCTATCTACGAACTGGAACTCCAGGACACTAACAACCACCTGAAAGCAATGAACTCATTCTACAGCAACCTGCAGAATGCTTCTTCCGCTATGAGTGGCAGCATTGAAGATGCTAAGAAAACGCAAGAACAAATTTCCCTGCTCGCTAAAAACCTCAGCAACCTGAATTCAATTTATGGTAACATGCTGAGCGCAATGCACGGAGGACGATAAGGTATAGCTAATAGTTTTTGAATTAACACATATCAATTAAATCTGAAAACAAACTATGGCACTACCTAAAGATCCTAGGCAGAAGATGATCAACATCATGTACCTGGTCTTGACGGCCATGCTCGCGTTGAACGTCTCCGCCGAAATATTGAACGCATTTAGTATCGTAAATAACTCAATTAATACTTCCAATAAATCACTGACAGATAAAAACGATTTCATTTACAAACAGTTTGAAGCTCAAATGAAGGACAATGCTGCGAAAGTAGCACCCTACAAAGCCAAAGCTGAAGATGTAAAGAAATTATCTGCCAGCATGTATGACTATGTACAATCCTTAAAAGAAACCATTATTGCTGAAAGCGGCGGTAAAGACGAACATGGTGAAATTAAGGACAAAGCTGGTCTGGATGCCCCTACAAGGGTAATGGAGAATAACAAAAGAGGACCTGAGCTGGAAGGCAAGCTGAAAGAGCTGCGTGAAAAACTCCTCTCCTTTATTGACGATCCTAAATCTAAAGCACAGATCGAAAAAACTTTACCACTGAAAATAGAAGTAGGCAAATCCAATGATGATCAAGGCGGCCCTAAAACCTGGACTACCTATCACTTCAACATGGTGCCTACCATTGCAGCAGTAACCATCCTGGGCAAATTCCAGAATGATATCAAGAACTCTGAATCTGCTGTGATTGATTATCTTTTCGGTCGTATTGAAGCAAACACTTTCAAGTTTGATAAAGTAAGACCTTTCATTTCACTGAATTCCAAAAACCTGATGGAAGGACAAACCTTAACTGCTAACATCGCAGTAGGTGCCTACAGCACCACGGTAAATCCAACTATCGTTGTAAATGGTCAAACCATTGAAGCACACGAAGGTTTAGGAACAGTTACTATTCCTGCTTCCGGAATTGGCGAAAAAACCATCTCCGGTACTATTACCTTACCTAGCCCTTCTGGTGGCGCTCCTGAATCCTATCCCTTTACAGAAACTTATAATGTAGGTGCTTCTGCTACCTCCATCTCCGCTGACAAAATGAACGTGCTGTATATCGGTTTGCAGAATCCAATTTCGATTTCTGCTGCAGGTGTACCTGCCGAACAAGTGTCTGCCTCCATTAGTGGTGGTAACATGACTAAACGCGGTTCAGGCGAATATATCGTTACAGTAAGCCAGCCAGGTAAAGCAGTAATTAACGTAGTAGCTAACATCGATGGTAAAACCAAATCACTTGGTCAGAAAGAATTCCGTGTAAAACGTGTTCCTGATCCGGTACTGAAAGTAGGTGTTAACAAAGGTGGTAGCATGAAAGCTGCAGACTTTAAAGTTCAGGGCGGTTTACGCGCTGATCTGGAAGACTTCGAATTTGAAGGTGTGAAATATGAAGTAATCGGTTACCGTGTAGGTATCTCTGCAAAAGGCAAAGAATACCAGGAAGGTGATGCTACTTCCGCTTATTTCCCAGGCAACGTAGCGGGATCTATCCGCTCTCTGCGCCCAGGTGATGAAGTGTTTTTCGAGAACGTGAAAGTGAAAGGCCCGGATAACATTGTTCGTTCGATGCCGAGTACTATATTTAAATTAAACTAACGGTCAATTAATTACTGAATTATGCGAGCAGTAATATTTAACAGAATAGGTTGGTGCACTCTTTTGCTGGTGATGCTGGCAACAGCTGCTGATGCGCAACGCCGCGGTGGTACAACCCGCCGTAGAACTGCTACCACAGCTACGCCTACACCAGATGCTTCAGTAGTAAACCCGGCCACCGGGAATGCTGTTACGCCTCCGGCTGCTCCTCCTGCTTCTCAACGTCCGGATGGTATTACCTCCCCGGTGGTGGATACTCCCCGCAAATCATTACGTATTGATGGTGTGGTGGAAAGAAACCTTGCAAGAGAACGTACGCCAATTGTCTATGATTACATCCGTGAGGACGACAGGTTCTGGGAAAAACGCGTATGGCAGGTAATCGACATCAGAGAGAAAATAAACCTCCCCTTCCAATATAACGTGGAAGATGAGACTGGCACCAATCAGCTGTTTATAAATATTCTGCTGGACGCACTCAAGAATAAAGAGGTAGAAGCTTTCAGCCCTATCGATGACCGCTTTACCACTGTTATGCCCTTCGCCGAAATCCAGAATAAACTCAGCGGTGAAGAAAGAACAGTACGTAGTATAGATCCGGTAACCGGCGAAGAGAAAATGGTGACTACCCGCGATGACTTCGATCCTCGTACCATCAAACAGTACAAGATCAAAGAAGTGTGGGTATTCGACAAAGAAGCTTCCGTCCTGAAAGTTCGTATACTGGGTATTGCTCCTATGGTATCCCGTATAAATGAAGACGGCTCTATCCGTGCCTCCATTCCTTTATTCTGGGTATATTATCCTGACTGCCGCGGTATCCTGGCCAAACACGATGTGTACAACCAGAATAATGATGCATCTACTATCAGCTGGGAAGATCTTTTTGAAATGCGCTTCTTCGGTAGCTACATAGTGAAGGAAAATAATACCTACAACCGCGAGATCAAGGACTACATTAAAGACGGTACCATGCGCCTCCTCGAAGGACAAGCCATTCATGACCGTATCTTTAATAAAGAGCAGGACCTCTGGCAATACTAGCATAAAGCTATTAGCTTTTAGCATAAAGCAAAATGCAGCGAAGAACATATAATGTTCTTCGCTGCATTTTGCTTTATGCTTTTCGCTCTTTTTCCTATCTTTCAGTATGCACCTCGAGCTATTGCGTAAAACAGCTTTCCAGATCATGCCCCTCCCCGATCCTGAATGGGAGGCGCTGGCTGCCGTTTGGACACCAGTGCAGTATAAACGAAAGGAAGTAATGACAGTAGCCGGTGAGGTGGAAAAATATCTCTACTTCGTTACTGCCGGCGTACAACGAGTTTTTAACCTGGAAGGTGATAAAGAATCGACCCTCCTCTTTACTTATACCGGCTCATTTTCCGGTGTAATGGATTCCTTCCAGCTACAACGCCCCTCTCCCTGGTACCTGGAAACATTAACACATAGTGAATTGCTGCGAATGAGCTACGCCGATTTTACCCGCCTGATCCTGGAATATCCGCTGATAGAAAGATGGGTGAGATTAGGAACAGTAGCTGCTTTGGCTGGTGTTATGGAACGACATCTGGAATTGCTTTCTTTCACTGCCGAACAGAAATTCAGGAAACTATTAACCCGCAGCCCTCACGTATTACACCTTATACCGCATAAATACCTCGCTTCCTATCTGGGCATAGATCCCGCCACCTTCAGTAAATTACTGAGTACGGTAAAACTATAAAATGTTGATCTGCACAAAGATTTTCTATCACAAACCATCCTAGTTTTGTGCTAAATATGGAGGCCATGAACCCGGTTAAAAGTAATGAACTGTTGCAGGGGCTGCGTAAACAAATTGTAGCCATACAATATAAAGCAGCCAATCGTTTTGGCGAAAGTACAGATGGGATGTTACAACATTTTCCGGCGCAGGGCAAATGGAGTGCAGTGCAATGCCTGGAGCACCTGAATACTTATGGCAGGTACTATCTGCCGCAACTTGAAAATGCAATCACATCAGCAGAGAAAAATAATAGTCGGTCGGAAACGTGGTTTAAAAGCAGTTGGCTTGGAAGCTATTTCACCCGCCTGATGCAACCCAAAGAAGATGGGCAATTGCGCTCCCGGATGAAATCCCCCAAGGGGCATATCCCTGCTTTAACCCCGGATGTAGCCACCGTATTACAGGAGTTCATTGAGCAGCAACAGCAGTTGGAAGCGTTGCTGGTACGTGCAGAAAAAATAAATATCCGCCAATATAAAGTACCCACTTCCCTGTCGCGCTTTATAAAGTTGTCTGTAGGCGACACATTTGGTTTCCTCACCGCACATATCAACCGGCATATACTGCAGGCGGAAAGAGCGATGGCTGAACAAACAGCTCCGATGGCTAAAATCGTATAAGGCTAACCGTTATGAAAGTGCTCCCAGATCAGTTTGGCTTTAGCAGCACCTACTTCTTTTTCCAGTTCTTCCTGTGATAATAATTTTATTTTAGTGACAGACCGGAAGGCTTTCAGTAATTGTGTAGCTGTATTTTCTCCAATGCCTTTAATACTTTCCAATTCGTTTTTGAAGGTGCCTTTGCTGCGTTTCTGCCGGTGAAAAGTAATACCGAAACGATGCACTTCATCACGGACCCGGCGTATCAGTTTCAGGCTCTCGCTGTTATACGGCAACTTGATGCTTTGGGAGTCGCCCGGAAAAAATATTTCTTCTTCATTTTTTGCTAACCCCACAACAGTCATGCTGCCTATCAGGTTCAGCTCACGAATACTTTCCATAGCAGATCCGAGCTGGCCCTTACCGCCATCGATGATCACCAGTTGTGGTAGTGGCTGTTGCTCTGCCAACAGGCGGTTATATCGCCTGAAAACCACTTCTTTCATGGAGGCAAAGTCATTGATCCCTTCTACTGTTTTGATATTGAAATGCCGGTAATCTTTATTGGAGGCCACGCCGTCTTTGAAAACTACACAGGCAGCCACAGGATAGCTACCCTGGAAGTTGGAGTTATCAAAGCATTCAATATGTTCGGGTAATACCGGTAATTCAAGATCTGCCTGCAGCTGGTATAATACCTGCTTTCTCTCCATATCAGTTTTACCTTCCAGGTGCAGTATTTTTTTACGGTATAAATCTTCTTTGAAATAATTGACATTCTTTTCAGAAAGCTCCAGCAATTTCTTCTTATCACCACCTTTTGGAACGGTAACAGTAACGCTGCTTTCAGGGTATTCTAACGGTAACGGTACTACTATTTCAGTAGTGATACTTTTAAATACTTCACGAAGGTATGCAATGGCATATGCCAGCACTTCTTCATCACTTTCTTCCAGTTGTTTTTCCAGTGTTACGGTTTTGGTATCAGCAATGGTGCCGTTCAAAATACGCAGGTAATTTACATAAGCATGATTGCCTTCGCTGATAATAGAAAACACATCCACATTGCCCATGCGGTTATTAACAATGGTGGATTTGGCGGAGTAGTCTTCGAGACTGGCAATCTTTTTACGCATGATTTCCGCCTTCTCGAATTCCATTTTTGACACATGGTCCAGCATCTGTTCTTTGAACAGGTTTACTACCGGGGTAAGATTTCCTTTTAACACGTTCTTTACCTGCTGCAATCCTTCGCGGTAGTCTTCCTGTGTCTGTAGTCCTTCACAGGGGCCTTTGCAGTTCCCAAGGTGATATTCGAGACATACCTTGAATTTGCCTTTTCGTATATTCTCTTCCGTTAAGTTGAGGCTACAGGTACGTAAGGGGATATTGTATTTGATCACATCCAGTATTTCCCTTACACGTCCTACAGAGGTAAAAGGCCCCAGGTAGTCGGATCCGTCTTTGACAATATTACGGGTGAAAAACACACGGGGAAAAGACTCATGTTTAATAACGATATAAGGATAGGTTTTATCATCCTTCAGGTTAATATTGTATTTGGGCCTGAATTGTTTGATAAGAGAGTTTTCCAGTAGAAATGCATCCTGTTCTGAGTCTACGATGGTAAACTCAATATGATGTATATGCTCTACCAGTTTCCTGGTTTTGTAGTTATCATGATTTTTTACAAAATAGGAGCTCACCCGTTTACGCAAACTTTTGGCTTTCCCTACATATAAGAGAGTGCCTGATTCATCGTAGTATTTATAGATGCCTGCATCGCCAGGTATGGTATGTGATATTTTCTGAAACTCCGCTGCGGTCATGTTTACATCCCTTTTTTAGGTGCGATCGTTACATTTACTTCCAGTTCTTTGGGGGCCAGGAAGGCTATTTTCTGATAGGTAGTCATCCGAACCTGCTTGTTTTGCTGGTAAAAGAGGTCCTGTCGGAATTCATATACCAGGTTGCTGGTATAGGAGTGAATGTTTACCTGTTGTATATTGCCTTGTTTGTCCAGTTCCATGGTTACTTCTGATGGATTGGTTTGTTTGCCCCGTGATTTATAGATCACTGATTTCCTGCCGGAAAAGGGATCGTATAAGCTGGAGGTATCATATTCATCCCGGAGGGAGGGCTTATTTAGGTCAGCATCGATAAATGGCTTTAATAAGTCATGTACGGTAGCGCTATCGTTTCCGGAAATGCTGGCAGTATCTTTTTTCCCATTGAGTATCACTGTTTTAAATAGTGTCACATCGTTGGTGCGAATATGTGCATTCTCCTGGCTGAAGTAGGCTGGCAGTGCTGCAAACTTATCTTGTACTGGGTCTTTTGATGTTTTATTTGCCTGGTTACAGGCCATGAAGCCAATTATGGTAAACAACACCGTTACTTGCGGGTATATTTTCATGCTGCAAAATTAATACTTAAATGTGGGTCATAAAAAATGCGCCGTAAAAACGGCGCATCGATGCATGAGCAAATCTGTCGAGAGCACTAAAAATATGTAAATCAGCGTGTTGGGCTGACAATTTTTTAAGGGTAACCTCTATTAAACGAGGGCAATAAACTAAATGTTACAGGTGCCGATAAATAAATTGGGCAGAGGGCGTAAAGCATAAAGCAAAAAGCTATTGTAGCGAATGATCCATACGGAATATTCATATCCGTTTAGTTCATTCGCTACAATAGCTTTTTGCTTTATGCCTTCTGCTATACCAGTAAATTACCGGTCATTTCCCTGGGAATAGGTAGTCCCATGAAATGCAGGATGGTAGGGGCAATGTCACCCAGTTTACCATCTTTTACGGGACCCTGAAAATCTTTGTTGATAATGAAGAACGGAACCAGGTTCAATGAGTGGGCGGTATTAGGGCTACCATCTGCATTGATCATAAAGTCGGCGTTACCATGATCCGCGGTGAGGAAAACAGTATAGTCGCTGGCCAGAGCTGCGGTCACTACACGTTCTACGCAATGATCTACGGTTTCAACTGCTTTAATAACGGCTTCGAATACACCGGTATGTCCTACCATGTCTGCGTTAGCGAAGTTGAGTACCACAAAGTCGGCTGATTTTTGTTGCAGTTCCGGAACAATCAGGTCAGCCAGTTCATTTGCGCTCATTTCTGGTTTCAGGTCGTAGGTGGCTACTTTGGGAGAAGCTGCCATCAGCCTGCGTTCACCTTCGAATTCTGTTTCACGGCCTCCGGAGAAAAAGAAGGATACGTGCGGATATTTTTCTGTTTCAGCAATACGGATCTGTGTACAGCCATCTTTAGCCAACACTTCACCCAGCGTCATGTTCAGGTTATCGTTTTCAAAAATTACGTGTACATTTTTGTAGGTACGGTCGTAATCTGTCATGGTAGTATAGTAGATATTCAGCGGCGTCATACCGAAGTCAGGAATGGCTTCCTGTGTGAGCACCTGAGATATTTCGCGGCAACGATCCGTGCGGAAGTTGAAGCAAAGTACGGCATCGCCTTCCTGGATGGTACCTATCGCTTTTTCCTGAGCATCTGTTGCAATGATTGGCTTAATGAATTCATCTGTTACGCCTTCTGCATAAGATGCTTTCACAGCAGTTAACAGGTCATGAGTAGGAGTACCTATTCCATGTACCATGGCATCATAGGCCAGCTTCACGCGCTCCCAGCGCTTGTCGCGGTCCATGGCATAGTAACGGCCTGTTACGGTAGCAATTTTACCGGTAGATGTTTCCAGGTGAGCAGAAAGGTCTTCGAGGAAGCCTAATCCACTTCTGGGATCAGTATCACGACCATCTGTGAAAGCGTGGATATATACTTTTTCCAGGCCATGTGCTTTGGCAATGTTGGTCAGTGCTTTCAGGTGGGCAATATGTGAGTGTACGCCACCATCACTTACCAGTCCTATCAGGTGAAGCGCTTTATCGTTGTTTTTAGCATGAGCCAATGTATCCAGTAATATAGGATTGGCAGCCAGTTCTCCATCTCTGATGGCTACGTTGATGCGTTGCAGTTCCTGGTACACTATTCTGCCTGCGCCGATGTTAAGATGGCCTACTTCAGAGTTGCCCATTTGTCCATCAGGAAGACCCACGGCTTCTCCGCAGGTAATGAGGTGACTGTGTGGGTACTGCTTGTATAAACTGCTTACAAAAGGGGTTTTTGCATGTGCAATGGCATCGGCTGTAGGAACTTTACCTTCGCCCCATCCGTCCATAATTACGAGAATGGCTCTTTTCTTTTCCATATCCTATCTGGTTATAGTTTAATATAAATTCACTCAAGACGGTGAAAGTACTTATAAAGGGTTTAAATATTTTGCAAAAATAACGCTTATCAAAAAATTAACCCTCATGACCCTGATTGCTTAAATTTTATATTCTATTTATTTAAAATGAAACACATATTATCTTACTGTTATTACTTAGCCGTTAATAGCTACCACTATAATGTGATTTTGTTGATTTGCAGTGTGTTTGGCATAGTTTTCGCTTTTAATTTGAGTTAGAAAAATCACATTTTTAATAAAATAACTGACAATGAAGAAGCTATTGATTGTGCTGGGGATTATGTTGTTGGGAGGTGTTTTTACGTCGCTTACACTGTCGGCCAGGTCAATTAGTATCACAGTTGCCGGGCCATTTGAAGATGTAGTGGCGGCATTAAAGCAAGGCGATGTTAGCGGGTTATCCCGTTACCTCGACAATACTGTGGAGATCAATATTTCAGGAAAGTCTAATTCCTATAGCAAAGCACAGGCGGAGATTATTTTAAAGGATTTCTTCTCTAAAAACCAGGTTAAATCATTTGAACTGGTACATCAGGGTGGAGATAATTCCCGCTTTGGTATTGGTACTATGGTGACTGGTAATGGTACTTTCAGGGTTTCTTTCTTCCTGCAGAAGAAAGGTGGAACAATGGTATTGAATGAATTAAGATTTGAGAGTAAATAAGTATACCAATATAAATTAATTGAAAAACCCCGGTGCCCCGCAATTTATTGCGGGGCACTTTTTATTTTTGACATATCTTTCACGCGGTAATTACGAATTACGAATGATGGGATTATGGTGGATTCTTCCATAAATCCGGCAATTCGTAATTCGTAATTGAAAATTATTCAATTATGTTAGACGAAGCAGCGCTGAATGCGTTTATAAGAAGCGCACTGGCAGAAGATATAGGAAGCGGGGATCATTCCACTATGGCGTGTATTCCGCCTACCGCGAAAGGAAAGGCGGTACTCAAGATTAAAGAAGACGGCATTCTGGCCGGCATGGAAGTGGCCGAAGCCATTTTTAAATGGCTGGATATGTTCACCATATTCACTCCACATAAAAAAGATGGTGATGCCATGAAAGCCGGTGAAATAGCCTTTGAAGTAGAAGCCGCCGTGCATACCCTGCTGATGGGCGAAAGACTGGTGCTGAACTGCATGCAACGCATGAGTGGTATTGCTACCTTAACCAATCAGTATGTAACAAAGTTGAAAGGATACCATACCCGTATATTGGATACCCGTAAAACCACACCCAACTTCAGGATGCTGGAGAAGGAAGCTGTTCGTATAGGCGGTGGCGTTAATCACCGCATAGGATTGTATGATATGGTTATGCTGAAAGATAATCACATTGATTTTTCCGGTGGCATCACAGCCGCGATCACCAAGACCGTAGCCTATCTGAAGGAACGTAAGCTGCCGCTGAAAATTGAGGTGGAAACACGCAACCTGGATGATGTGAAGGAGGTGCTGGCAGTTGGACAGATAGACCGGATCATGCTCGACAACTTTGCGCCTGCTGATATTGTTACTGCATTGGAACTCATCAATGGTCGCTTTGAAACAGAAGCATCAGGTGGTATCACGATAGACACCCTGGAAGCATATGCTAAAACAGGCGTTGATTATATTTCAGTTGGTGCTATCATACATCACGCTGTGAGCCTGGATCTGAGCCTGAAGGCGATTATATTATAAAACAGTTTTTTTGAAGAAGATACTATTTATCATCAACCGCAAAGCGGGTACTGATCGTGAAAAACGTTTGGAGCATGCCATCAGCAGGCACCTGCCGGCTGACCGGTATGAAGTGAGTACGGCATTCCTGGCTTATCTGGGCCATGGTGCCGATCTGGCGAGAGAAGCCGTGCAAAATGGCGTACATATCGTGGTCGCCGTTGGCGGCGATGGTTCCATCAATGAAATTTCACAAGGCCTGATAGGGAGCAATACCGCTATGGCGATACTGCCGCTGGGCAGTGGAAATGGCCTGGCACGCGCACTGAAAATTCCATTGAACATAGACAAGGCTTTGCAACTCATCGTCAACAATAAACAACGCGCTATTGATGTAGGTTATGCCAATGAGCATCTGTTCCTCAGTAATGCCGGGGTTGGCTTTGATGCCCTGATTGCTGAACAGTTCAGACATAATACCAAACGCGGCTTATCAGGTTATGCAAAACTGGTGTTGAAAAGTTTTAACACCTACGATCCTGCGGAATACAATATTGATATTGATGGATCATCCTTTCAGGCAAAAGCGTTCTTGCTCACCGTAGCCAATGGCAACCAGTTTGGATATGAATTTAAACTAGCACCTAAAGCAAGCGTATTCGATGGACAGCTGGACCTTTGTATTATGCCACCAGTGGGTATTCTGAGCCTGTTACCCGTAAGTATTTTCTCCTTGATGGGTAACATCGATAATACACGTTACATAAAACATTATACAGGTAAGGATATTACCATTCGCAGTAATGCGCTGCAATATCTGCAGGTAGACGGCGATGCTGTACCGCTCACAGAAAACGGAGTAGTACGTATACGGATACAATCACAGGCTATTAACGTAGTGGTAAACGAATAACCTTTAAATATTTTAGAGAGATGTCGAAAAAGAAAAATACACCAGGTCACGGAATAGTATATTCCACCGATCCTAACTTTTCACTCGAACCAGAGCCGGAAGAAGTAACAGACACACTGGCTCCCGCAGAACAGATCCTGAGAGTGATACTGGATAAAAAACAACGCGCAGGAAAAGTAGTAACCCTGATTACCGGTTTTATCGGTAAGGACGAAGACATAGAGAAACTGGGAAAAGAACTTAAAACGAAATGCGGTACCGGCGGTAGCGTAAAGGACGGTGAAATTCTTATCCAGGGCGACTATAAAGAAAAAGTGGTGAAATGGTTACTGGATTGGGGCTATAAGAAAACGAAATAGTGATTTAGCTATTAGCCGTTAGCTTTTAGCTTTTAGCAAAATGCAGCGAAGATTTACATAGATAGACTATGTTCTTCGCTGCATTTTGCTAAAAGCTAACGGCTAATAGCTGGTTCGCTATCTATTTACCAGTTGCATTCCGCCTTCAGTATAACGGGCGCCGGCTACTGCATTGTTGCGTAGAATATTTTCAATGGCAGCTACATCTGCAGCTGATAAATTTACATCAGCAGCGGCGGCATTTTCCAGTAAATATTTTCTGCGTTTGGTTCCGGGAATGGGCACAATGTCTTCTCCCTGTGCCAGCAGCCATGCGAGTGACAATTGAGCGGCTGTAATACCTTTCTCTTTTGCAAAGGCTTCCAGTGCAGTMACGGTTTGTAAGTTCTGCTCAAAGTTTTCTCCCTGAAACCGTGGTAGGTTTTTACGGAAATCACCATCGCTTAATGAGTCGGTATTATTGATAGCGCCGGTGGAGAGTCCTCTGCCCAGTGGACTGTAGGCCACCAGAGAGATACCCAGTTCACGGGTGGCGGCTAAAATATCCCCTTCCACATCGCGGGTAAACAATGAATATTCTGTTTGCAGGGCTGCAATCGGATGTACTGCATTGGCTTTCCTGATAGAAGCAGCACTTGCTTCGGATAAGCCAAGATAGCGCACCTTACCTTCTTTCACCAGTTCGGCCATAGCGCCAACAGTTTCTTCTACAGGCACGGTGTCGTCTATACGATGTGCGTAATAAAGATCAATTACGTCTACTCCCAGTCTTTTCAAACTTGCTTCACAAGCCTGTTTCAGGTATTTTGGAGAGCCATCAAAATAGTAGGAGCCATCGTCTTTAAATTTGAATCCAAATTTGGTGGCGAGGAAAACTTTATCTCTTTTAGTAGCGAGTACTTTTGAAAGTAGAATTTCGTTGGCGCCTTGCCCATACATATCTGCTGTATCCCAGAAATTAACACCTAAATCCAGTGCCAGTTCCAATGTAGCCAATGATTCGGATTCATTGAAATCCTGACCGCTGCCGTAAGCGAATGACATGCCCATGCAACCCAGTCCTATCGCGGATATAGATTCACCTGTTTTACCTAGTTTTCTGTACTGCATATTGATTAATTTTTTAGTGATACAAAAGTACATGCGGGTACAGGTCTTACAATTGTAAGAGGCAAAGTATTAGTTGTTAATATCAAAGGTTTTAATGTACCCGGTATACATGCGGAGATACACCGCTATGATTTTTAAAGAAGTGAGTGAAGTTACCCGGATCTTCAAAACCAAGACACCATGCAATCTCAGCAATCTGCCAGTCGGTATGCATCAGTAATAAACGAGCTTCCAGCAGCATACGCTGACGGATATGTTCGCTCACTGTACGGCCGGTAGCTTGTTTTACAGAAGCATTTAAGTGATTAGGATGAGTATTTAATACCTGTGCAAATTCTTTCGCCGTTTTGAGGGACACCTGGTTATGACTATACTCAATTGGAAACTGTTTTTCCAGTTTGTCTGTAAAACGATGCGCCAGTATTTGTGCTGCTGAAAGCTGCCGGTTAGGTTGCTGAGTTTGGGAAGACAGTCGTTTGCCTTCCAGCATCAGCAGCTTCAGGTAAATAAGAATAGCTTCCTGTTTAAAGGCCGCGTTTTCGTTATATTCTCTTAATAGTTGTCTGAATATGGATTGCAGGTATTCGGATTGTTCATTGGTTAATTTGAATACTGCTTTGGCGCCCAGCTGCAAAAGCGGATGTTGCAACAGGTTTTCCTGGTGCCCTGTCTGTGATTCAAACAACAGGTCGGTAAACAGGCAGAAGTAACCTTCCTGTACCTCTGAAGAGGGGCGCCATGTTTTTACTTCAAACGGATTGATGAAAAGTAAAGTGGGACCATCTATCTCGTAGCGTTCTTCCCCCATCGTGAAGATGCCGCTGCCTTTACTAAAGAAACTTATTTTGTAATAATCACGTCTGCTGGCGGTGACTTCATCCAGGCAAGGGTAGTTGACCCTTTCCTGAACGGCAAAACTGCCACGCAGAGGTGCTTTGGGTACTATTTCTTTTCTTGTATACAAGAGAACATCATCGTTGAAGTCATCAATCGTTTTCAGTCCAATGGAAGCATTTTTATTTGTAGGCATACACCAAATTTAAGCAATTCCATATTAAATTCTCCTGTTGCCTACGCTGTCAATGTTAAGTTTTACAAAGAAAGAATGCCTGCAAATCCTTGCTGCGTCCCGCTATTTTTATAAAATGAAACTAAGTTGCAATTTCATTTTTGCTTAAATAGAAAAAATTTCACAATTTGTTAACGCCTTTATCAACCAAAATCTTGTTATCGTCAAGCCCTGATGATTGCTATGTAGAGCAGCCTGCCACATATGCCACCGAACAAGAAACTTATAATTTATCGACGGAAATACATTGCTTACCGGCAAGTATTTCCGTTTTTTTTTGAGATGAATATTTTTTGTCCCTGTTTATGATAACATCAACGATTGCCCCGCAACAGCACAGCGGCCGTACGTCCCTTTGGCTGCTTTTATTAATTATAATAGTAAAAATGGGTTTTCAGTACGGAATACTGACTCCCTATTACGATTTACAACGGGATGAATACCTTCACCTGGACCTGGCCAATCATTTGTCTGCCGGATACTTGTCGGTGCCCCCTTTCACCGCTTTTACTTCTTTATTGATCCAATGGCTGGGCAATAGTTTTTTCTGGGTAAGATTTTTCCCTGCTATATACGGTGTATTCACCATGGTGTTGGTGTGGAAAATGGTGGAGATGCTTGGAGGCAGATGGTTTGCACAGGTGTTGGCAGCCCTGGTGTTTATTTGTTCGGGGATGAGTCGTATAAATTTGTTGTACCAGCCCAACTCTTTTGAAATTCTGGCCTGGACCTTATTGTTTTGGTGTTTATTACAATTCCTACACACCCAGCAAAATAAGTGGTTATTATGGATGGGCGTTGTTACTGGCATCGGTATTCTGAATAAATACAATATTATATTCGGGGTGATAGGCCTGGTGGGTGGCTTATTGCTGTCTTCGCACCGGCAAATATTTAAAAATAAGTACCTGTACATAGGGGGATTGATTGCGTTGGTGATCATATCGCCCAATATAGTATGGCAGCTGCAACATGGATTGCCTGTGTTGCATCATATGAAGGAGCTGAGTGAGAGCCAGCTGGTACATGTAAGTCGCATGACTTTTATCACTGATCAGTTCATTTTCTTTATAGGTGGTGCTTTCATTGTGGTAGCAGCATTTATAGGATTACTTTTCTACAAACCCTTTCGTCCTTACCGGGTGGTGCTGCTGGCATATGGGCTAACCATGCTGCTGTTTACCTATCTGCGGGCAAAAAGCTATTATTCTTTGGGCTTATATCCGGTGTTACTGGCTTTTGGCAGCGTATACTGGGAACGAATTTTTACGCACGACTGGACGCGCTATCTGCGCGTGTTATGGGTAGCGATCATCGTTATCCCTTTTGCATTACTGGTAAATGCAGTTTTCCCGGTACTGCGCCCTGCGCAGATCAGTGAAAAGGCTGCCAAGTTCAAGACGTTGGGTTTATTACGCTGGGAAGACGGACAGGATCATCCGCTGCCCCAGGATTTTGCGGATATGCTGGGCTGGCATAGTCTGGCTGCAATGGCATTACAGGCCTGGCAGCAGGTGCCGGCAGCAGATAGGCCTTATACGATGGTAGTTACCAGTAATTATGGAGAAGCGGGTGCATTAAACTATTATAATAAAGGAAAGATGCCTTTTGCAGTGTCTTTCGACGCAGACTATGTTTTCTGGTTTCCCAGGATTGATAGTATCCGTTACATTATTAAAGTAGGCAAGCGGCCGCAGGGCGAAACGCTGAAGTTTATTGGCCGGGTGGTGCAAACCGGTACATTACAAGATACCCTTTCCCGCGAGTACGGTTATGGAGCGGATGTTTACCTGTTGTCTGATTTGTCGCCGGTGTTGCCACAGGTATTACACAAGGTACTACTGGAAAAACAACAGGAATATACAGGAAAGAAGTAGGCGTTTTACAGGGGCAGCCGCCAGGCTTTGGCTGGTGGCTGCTCTTTTGCTTATATATTACCGGTTGAGGATAAACTCTATCTCACCAAATCCTAGTTGCAATATTTCTCCATTTTTCTCCAGGCAAAGATGTCCATCGGGCAATACGTCCCTGATAATGCCTTCAAAAATTTCCCCGTCTTTGCGGTACAGGGCTGGTTGTTGCCAGCGGAAAAGCCTACTGGTATATTCCTGGAGGAGGGCTTCGTAGTTGGCAGGTTGTAGTTGCCGGATTCTTTTGTCCAGGAAAGTACATAATTCCTTTGCCAGGCTGGAGGTTTCCCGGGTTTTACCGGTGATCTGTCTAAGGGAAACAGCATTAGGTAATTCGGGAGGGAAAGCAGCCTGATTAATGTTGAGTCCGATTCCGATAATGGCATATTGCCACATATTTCCGCGTAGTACATTCTCTATCAACATGCCTACTGCCTTTCTGTCACGCCAATAAATATCGTTTGGCCACTTGATGGTGGTTTCGTCGCCGGCATAGGAAGTAAAGAAATCGGCGGTAGCCAGTGCCACCGAAATGCTGAGCATAAACTGGCGCGAAAGCGGTAGCATAGCCGGTTGGAGGGCAACACTGAGCGCACAGATGTCGCCGGGTTGGGCCAACCATTGTTTCCCACGGGTACCTTTTCCGGCAGTTTGGTTGCTGGTAAACCAGGCAGTACCAGATGTCACCTGCCCGGAATTTACCTGCTCCATGGCATAGTTATTGGTGCTGTCTATTTCGTCTAATACATGAAACGGGTGTCCTATCACATGAATCTTTTTTAGTCTGTATATCTGGCCCGAAAAGTAATTCATTTTATTATTTAATTAACATTTCAGGAGGCCCGCAGGTGAGATTAAACATCTTATATTACTGCTTGTTTAGTAACTTTGACAATTAAAGATTATTTTTAACAAAAACGAGATTTATTGGCACCCTTAACCGTTCTGAGCACGAGAAAGAAGGCGCAGTTACGCCTGACCAGAGAAAGTGAAATTTTTACCACCATCATAAAGGCCATACAGGATAAGAAGGGGGAAAATATCGTATCCCTGGATCTACGCCAGATTCCTGAAGCCGTGGCCGATTTCTTTATCATATGTGAAGCCAATTCGGGCACCCAGGTGAAAGCCATTGCTGATTATGTGTCAGATGAGGTGGAGAAGCATACATCAGAGGAACCGTATAAGCACGAAGGATTTAGTTCACAAAACTGGGTTTTGGTGGATTATGTGAATGTTGTTGTACATATTTTCCAACCAGAGAACCGGAGATTCTATAATCTTGAGGAAATGTGGAGTGATGCTGATAGAATGGACCACATCGAAGACTAGACTAAACAGTTGTTTTAGAATTTAATTATTTATATTATTCTGATTGCAATAAACATCCGTAAAGGAGCGTAAGATTATGGAAAAAGGAGGCAATAACTTCAACAAGGGTTCGGAGAAATCACCTAAGAAAGGACCGAAGTTCAATATATACTGGGTATATGCCTTTATTGGCGTTGCCCTGCTGGCAATGAACATTTTTGGTGATTTTAAATCCTCAACCAAAGAGATCAGTTTCCAGGAATTTCAGATCGAGTATCTGAAACCAGGAGATGTTGATAAGCTGGTTGTCGTAAATAAAAAATATGTAGAGGTCTACATAAAAACAGACTCTTTAAAACAAGCTAAGTTTAATCCTGTTAACAAGAGCAGATTTGGTGGTGATAACCCCGGTCCTCATTACCGTTTTACGATAGGTAGTGAAGAAAGTTTCAAGAAAGATATTGATAAAGCACAGGAAGGTGTTCCGGTAGAAAACCAGGTTAAGATCTCTTATGATGAGCGTCAAAGCTGGTTTGAACCTATCTTCCAATTGTTATTACCTATCATTCTGATCATTGGTTTGTGGATATTGCTGATGCGTAAGATGGGTGGCCCTGCCGGTGGTAGTGGAGGTCCTGGTGGCATCTTCAATATTGGTAAATCCAAAGCTACCCTGTTCGATAAAGGTACCCGTGTGAATATCACATTCAACGATGTAGCTGGTTTGGACGAAGCCAAGGTAGAAGTAATGGAAATTGTGGATTTCCTGAAAAATCCTAAAAAATATACTGCCCTGGGAGGTAAAATCCCTAAAGGTGCTTTGCTGGTAGGTCCTCCGGGAACTGGTAAAACCCTGTTGGCTAAAGCCATGGCAGGTGAAGCACAGGTTCCTTTCTTCTCTATGTCCGGTTCCGATTTTGTGGAACTGTTTGTAGGGGTAGGTGCGAGCCGTGTCCGTGACTTGTTTAAACAAGCCCGCGAAAAAGCACCATGTATCATCTTTATCGATGAAATTGACGCGATTGGTCGTGCAAGAGGCAAGAATGTAATGATGAGCAACGATGAGCGTGAAAACACACTGAACCAGTTGCTGGTAGAAATGGATGGTTTCGGAACAGACAGCGGTATCATTATCCTGGCTGCCACTAACCGCCCAGATGTACTGGATAGCGCTTTATTACGTCCGGGTCGTTTTGATCGTCAGATCTCTATCGACAAGCCGGATCTGGCAGGAAGGGAAACCATTTTTGAAGTGCATTTAAAGCCTATCAAAACTTCTCCTATCCTCGATGTGAAGAAGCTGGCTTCCATGACACCTGGTTTTGCCGGTGCTGATATTGCCAACGTATGTAACGAAGCCGCCCTGATTGCTGCCCGTAAAGGCAAAACACAGGTAGAAATGGATGACTTCAATGATGCCATTGACCGCGTTATTGGTGGTCTGGAAAAGAAGAATAAAATCATCTCTCCGGAAGAAAAAGAAGTCATCGCTTACCATGAAGCTGGTCACGCTATCTGCGGCTGGCATCTGGAACACGCTAATCCACTGGTGAAAGTAACGATCGTTCCCCGTGGTGTTGCGGCACTCGGTTATGCGCAATATCTTCCTAAAGAACAATATTTATACAATACTGAACAGCTGCTCGATGATATCTGTATGACCCTCGGTGGACGTGCAGTAGAGGAACTGGTATTCGGTAAAATTTCTACCGGTGCACAAAATGACCTGCAGGTAATTACCCGCATGGCCTATGCAATGGTAACCGTTTACGGTATGAACGATAAAGTAGGAAATGTATCTTTCTACGATCCCAACAGCGAGCAATCCTTTACCAAGCCTTACTCTGAAGAAACATCCAAGATGATTGATGATGAAGTAAGAAAGCTGATTGCAACTGCTTACATCAGAACTAAAGACCTGCTGACTGAAAAGATGGATCAGGTGAAAGTACTGGCGCAGGAACTGTTGAAGAAAGAGGTTTTATACCAGGCCGACCTGGAAAGACTGATCGGTAAACGTCCTTACGACGTTCACAGAGAACATTTACTGAATAAAGAAGGTATGACTACTGATGGTGTTCATCCATCAGATATCATCAACCCTTCTCCATCACCAGCTAATGCGTAAATAGTGATATGAAGATTTCTCCTGCTAAGGAAAATATTCTGAAAAGAGTACGGAATGCGTTAAGTCAGTCAGTACAGTTGCCCTTCCCCAATTCGGAGGGCAACTCGTCTGTTTTCAGAACCGAGAATGAGAGCCTGGAATTAAAGTTTGCAGAAGAATTTACCAGATTACAAGGAAAATTTGTTTTCTGTACAGGAAAAGGTGAGTTGATGGATAGTTTGCGCGCGCTTTGCGAAAACAAAGAGTGGCACAACGTTTTCTGTCAAACCCCTGCCCTGCTGAAAGTAATTCATCAGGAAGAATTACCCACCCTTAATCAGGGTTCCATGCACGAAGCTGATGCTGCCATCACAGATTGTGAATACCTGGTAGCCCGCACCGGAACAGTGGTGCTGAGTGCAGCACAACCCAGCGGCAGAGCATTGCCGGTATATGCGCCTGTACATATCATGATCGCCTATACGCACCAACTGGTATTTGACCTGAAGGATGCGTTGAATAAGCTGAAAGATAAGTATGGTAACGATCTCCCCTCTGCAATATCCTTTGCAACAGGACCCAGTCGTACTGCAGATATCGAAAAAACGTTGGTAGTAGGGATTCATGGTCCCAAAGAAGTATATGTATTTTTAGTAGACGAATAATAAAAAACAGCCTTTAGCCTTTAGCTTTTAGCCTTTAGCAGAAAACGATACGTCGCTTTGCTACTAAAAGCTAACCGCTAAAGGCTAAAGGTTTTAAAGCAATGGATATCCACTTACCGCCCAATAAGAAAGTATATTTTGCCTCTGATTTTCATCTGGGTGCTCCTAATGCTGCTGCCAGCAGGGAGCGCGAAAAGTTGCTCCTGCAATGGCTCGATCAGGTAGAACCTGATGCACAACATATTTTCCTGGTAGGTGATATTTTTGACTTCTGGTTTGAATACAAACATGTTATCCCTAAAGGCTATACCCGCATACTGGGCAAGCTGGCTGCCTTAAGTGATAAGGGCATTGGTATTTCTGTATTTATTGGAAACCATGATATGTGGATGAATGGATATTTTGAAGAAGAACTGAATATCCCGGTTTACTACGAGCCACAAACTTATACCATTGGTGGAAAACGTTTTTATATCGGCCATGGCGATGGTTTAGGGCCAGGTGACCATGGTTATAAGATGCTGAAGAAAGTATTCAGAAATCCCTTTTGCCGCTGGATGTTTTCTGCCATTCACCCCGCCTGGGGAATTGCCCTTGCTAACTATTTCAGCCGTAAAAGCCGCTCCGCTACCGGGCAGGAATTGGAACATTTCTTAGGTACGGAAAATGAATGGCTGGCCATTTACAGCAAAGAAATATTGCAAAAAGAACACTTCGATTACTTCATATATGGGCACAGACATCTGCCCCTCGATATTCAACTATCCGAAGGCAGTCGCTATATTAATCTGGGAGACTGGCTCAACTATTTTTCCTATGCTGTTTATGATGGCAATGAGGTAGCACTGAAGTTTTTTACCGAAGCCGGTGAAAAGGCCGCCAGATCAGGCGTCCAGAATCTCGTGCAGGATAGGCGGTGAGTGCATCTCTGTAAAATCAGGTAAGTGCAATCGGAAAAAATCCAGGTACGCATACAGTAATTTCCTTCTTCTTTCTTTATTCATCGTGATTGCCGCCAGGTGCTGTACTTCCGTGCATTGGAACAACTGATCGGTTAATTCACTGCTATGTGCATCCAGGTGATCGCTGTGATGTGGTGGTAAATCAGCAAAGGTGCCTTCCTGTAAATCCAGGTAGGGAGTGTATTCAGAGAAGCGGCCATTCAGCCGGAAACCAAGCTGCTCCCCTACTTTCAATGTAAAATATAGTGGAAGATTAGCAACTACCGGTAAAGCAGATACGTCCAGTAACTGCAACGTGTTTTCCGTGAAATAATAAAGATCCAGTTGTTGTTCCGGTTGCTTAAGGCATTTTTGCAGAAGCTCTATAATGTAGAGTGCCACTGTATTTTTTACTACATTCAGGTGTACGGCATTGTAAATATATGCCAGCTTGAATTCGGATATCCGCTGGAGATTCTTGATTTCATTGTGGTACACCACCAGCTCCAGGATATTGCCGGGTTGCAGCAAATTTCCTTTAGCCGCTTTGGGCCTGGAAGATCGGGCACCGTTTACAATGTACGATTGTACTCCAAAGAGTTCAGTGAATATATTCACGATCAGGCTCGTATCTCCATACTTGACGGTGCGTAATACTATGCCGCGTGTTTTGTGAAGCATTTAGCTGGTAGCTGTTAGCATTTTGTGATAGAAACAGAATTGCAAGTTAATACAAACCACGATAAGGAACATGCAGGCCACTGATTTACAGGTAAAGGCAAAAAGCTGGCAGCTGGTAGCCAAAACCAGACAGCTCATCGCTGTTCGCTAACAGCTAATAGCTATTTTAATTACCTTTACGCCCATTACTAAAAAGGAAATCCTTATGTGGCAACGTTTAGCCGGCTTTGTGCTAAAATATCGATTATTGCTTCTTGTTCTACTGCTTGCCGGTACCGGCGTGATGGGTTATTTTGCCAGTAAGGTTCAAATGTCTTATGACTATGTGGCCACTATCCCGCATGATAATCCAAAATTTCTTGAGTACCAGGAGTTTAAGAAGAAATTTGGAGCAGATGGTAATGTGCTCATGCTCGCTGTGCAAACAGATAAATTTTTCCAGGCAGATTTTTTTAAGGACTATGTTCAGCTGAACAAGGACATGAAAAATGTTTTTGCCGTAGAAAACATTATGAGTGTGCCCATGGCAGTAAACCTGGTGAAGAACGATAGTACACAGAAGCTGGAAGCCAATTTGCTTTTCAAGGGCGATCTGACAAACCAGGTAGTGATTGATAGTTTATCAAAAGTATTTAACACTCTCCTGTTTTACAAAGGCCTTTTATACAATCCGGATACACATGCCTATCTGATGGCTATTTATGTGAATAAGGATGTATTTAATTCGCCTAAACGTACGGCGGTAGTAAAAGAAATAACCAAGCTGGCAACAGCTTTCCAGGAAAAGCAACATACAGAAGTGCATTTGAGCGGATTGCCTTTAATTCGTACTGCCATGGCCGTTAAGGTGGCAGACGAACTGAAGCTGTTTCTTAAAATATCATTTCTCCTGACAGGGTTGATCTTATTCCTGTTCTTCCGTTCCTTTGGCGCTGTACTGATGTCTATGATTGTGGTTGCCATTGGAGTGATCTGGTCTGTGGGTACGATAGTGCTCATGGGCTATAAAATTACATTACTGACGGGGTTAATTCCATCGCTGATAGTGGTAATAGGGATTCCCAATTGTGTATATTTCCTGAGTAAGTATCATACCGAATATGCCAAGGATGCCAATAAAACGAGGGCATTGGTGCATATGATACAACGGATGGGGATTGTAACCTTGTTTACCAATCTGACGGCTGCTATTGGTTTTGGCGTGTTTTGTTTTACCAATAGTGCTATCCTGAAAGAGTTTGGTGTGGTAGCAGGTTTGAATATTATGTTCATCTTCCTGATCTCTTTCATTTTCCTGCCTTCTGTACTGAGTTATTTACCTGCACCGAAGAGCAAACATACTACCTACCTGGATAACCGTTTCTTTGGTGCTATTCTGAATTTCCTGACCAAACTGGTATTCCAGTACCGGTCATGGGTATACGCAGTAAGTGCTGTCCTGGTGATCCTGGCGATTGCAGGGATGGGACGTTTGCAGTCTGTGGGCTATATGCTGGATGATATTCCGCATACCGATAAATTGTACCTGGATCTGAAGTTCCTGGAAACTAACTTTAAAGGGGTGATGCCACTGGAAATAGCGGTGGATACCAAAAAGAAAAACGGGGTCATCAATCTGCAAACGCTGAACAAGCTGGATGAACTGACACAGTTGATTTCTGCACAGCCTGATTTTGGCCGTCCGTTGTCAGTAGTGGAAGGTATTAAGTTTGCCAAGCAGGCTTACTATAACGGGGATAGCTCCAACTTTGCGGTGCCTAACCAGTTTGATCTGGGCTTCCTGGCGCCTTATCTGCGAATGAAGGGAAGTAATGCTACTGGCCCTGCTTCTACTTTCTCAAAGCTGGTATCTTCCTTTATGGATAGTACCAAGCAGGTAGCGAGACTGAGTGTGAATATGAAGGATGTGGGTTCCCAGAAGTTACCGGTATTGCTGGATTCGTTACAGCCTAAGGTAACGGCTATTTTTGATACTGCTCACTACAAGGTTACCTTTACAGGTACCAGTGTTATATTCCAGGAGGGTACCCGGTTTATCATTAACGGGTTGATGGAAAGTATTGTGCTGGCTTTTGTATTGATTATGCTGTGTATGTTGTATCTGTTCCGTTCCTGGAGGATGCTGATCATATCTTTGATCCCGAATGTGATTCCGCTGGTAGTAACTGCAGGTGTAATGGGTTGGGTAGGCGTACCGTTGAAGCCATCTACCGTATTGGTGTTCAGCGTAGCGCTTGGTATAGCCATTGATGTTACAATACGTTTCCTTGTAAATTTCAAACAGGAGTTACCGCGTCATGATTTTGATATCAGTGCTACTGTAAAGCAAACGATTCATGAAACAGGGTTGAGTATCATTTATACTTCTGCGATTTTGTTTGCAGGTTTTATGATCTTTAGTTTCTCCGGGTTTGGAGGTACAAAGGCTCTGGGCTGGTTAACTTCTMTTACGCTGGTAGTGGCTATGATCACCAATCTGACGATTTTGCCGGCTTTGCTGTTGTGGATGGAAAAGGCGTTATTAAAGAAGGCCAAGAAGAAGGAGTTATGGAAAGCGCTGGATGAAGAGGAAGATATCGATATTGAGAAGCTGGGAATCAGCGATAAAGAATAGTCTTTTTTAGCATAAAAATAGTCTCTATCGGGGGCGAACGGATGCAGTTTTGGCTGCAGCTGTTCGCCCCCGATGTGTTTTTATAGGCTACTTTTCGCAGTCACTGCTAAACATTTAGCTAAAATGGACAAATAATCGCCCTGAAATAATCTAGTGGGCAGCATTCAAATACCCTTTTCACCGCTTGTAAAAAAGGCTGGCATATTATAATGAAAAAGTATGAGGTTTATAATGCCATTCTAACACATAGTTCATGAAAAATAAGTACTTAAAGGGCGCTCATTTATCCGAGCGCAAATTTAAGGAGATCCTGCGGCTGTTTGCCGATGATCTTACTGCGACCCAGATAGCCAATATCAGCGGTGTCAGCAGGGTAACTATTAATAGTTACCTGAAAAAGCTAAGACACCAGATTGCACGCTACTGTGAGACGCAGCATCCTGCGCCTGTTCCCGTTTTAACCTACGACAGCAGACCCAGTGACCTAACCCCGGACCACGACAGCGACACGCTGGTGGCCGTAAAGCCGGAAGTAGACCGGATTGTAAAGCCGGTAATCTTCGGCATCTGCAGATCCTCAGACAGGTTGCACACCGAAATTCTCCCAGATGTAAGCCGCTCCATGATTCATGCTGCCACACGTGGTCGTTCCGTATTGGAAACCCAGGGTGCAGCAGAACGTTTGCGCAGGTTTAATGGTTTGGTGGATTTAGGTCAATACCGTTTGTACCGATTGGGGCAAACTTCGGAAACGCACCAAATGGACGATGTAGATGCTTTCTGGGGCTTAACAAAGCACCGGCTAGCCAAGTTTAAAGGGTTGAACCGTAACACCGCCTATTTGCACTTGAAAGAGTGTGAATACCGGTTTAATCATCGTAATGATGACCTGTTTATGGTACTGCTGGAATTATTAAAAATATACCCGCTTACCCTTTCCTGATAAAAATAATTAGCCCCGCTTTATGCGGGGCAACATTAATCTCGATTTAGATTTTGGTTGATGAGTACAGGCGGTATTCTTGCCGCTTGTTTATTCTTATGCCCTTACGAATTATATTAATTACAAATAAGTTAATAAGACGTTAAAAGAGTGTTATCCAAATGTTATCAGCAACTTTTCTAGCTTAATTTTTTGTTAAGAATTATTATATTTGAAGCTGGTTGAAAATTTGCTAAGGAAACTGCTTATGAGGAAGAAGTTGATTACTTCTGATGTTGATTTATTAAATAAATCGCAATGGAATAGGTCAATCTTTTAGTTATTGTCAAAGTATATAATACGCTTGCCAGCTCTCCACTACTAAAGTTATCCAGCTTACAATTTACTCAACTGATTTAACGGGAACCAAATGATTAGGGCTCTATAGCCTTGATGTGGATTTTTATTTTTTAAGGTTAAGGAAACAACAAAATCATGCTTATGAGGAAAGTGTTATTTCTCCTCTTGTCCGTGCTATTTCTGGGCGGGCAGGTCTATGCGCAGAGCCGCACAGTAACAGGGAGAGTTACCGATGGTAAAGACGGTTCGCCTATACCTGGCGCAACTATTCAGATCAAGGGAACCAACAAGGGCACTATGTCCACTCCGGATGGTTCTTACAAAATTACAGTAGACAACAGCAATGCGGTCCTGTCCTTCTCTTTTATAGGATACCTGGTAAAGGAACTTCCTGCAAACAAAGAAGTCATCAACGTGAGCCTGGAAGCCGACAACAAGCAACTGAGCGAAGTAGTGGTAACAGGTTACACGCAGGTAGACCGTAAAAAAATGGTGAGTTCCATTGCAGAAGTAAGTTCCAAGCAAATAGAGAACGTACCTATGCCGGATGTAAACCAGATCCTGCAAGGTCGTGCACCTGGTGTGGTATCTGCTTCCGGTTCCGGACAACCCGGGTCTGTTCAGAAAGTAACTATCCGTGGTATTGGTTCACTGAGTGCAGGTGCAGGTCCGCTGTACGTAATTGATGGTATTATCGTGAATAATGGCCAGTTCAATTACGATAACCAGACACAGAGCAGTGATATCATGGCTAACCTGAACCCTAACGACATTGAAAGCGTGAATGTGTTGAAAGACGCATCTGCTACCGGGTTGTATGGTTCAAGAGGTAGTAACGGTGTAATCGTTATCACCACTAAAAAAGGTAAAGCCGGTACCTCTAACGTTAACTTTAAAGCACAATACGGTTTCACTTCTCCCAGCTTCGGTAAATGGAAGCAAATGAATGGTGAGCAGGCTTTTAATTATGAAAAAGGGCTTCTGCGCTTAGGTGGGGCATCAGAAGCAGAAATCAAAGACCAACTGCCTGACTCTTTACTGAATCATATGTTTGACTGGAGAGACGCTGCCTTCCAGAATGGACGTACACAGAACTATCAGATTTCTTCCAGCGGAGGAAACGATAAAACCAAATACTACCTGTCCGGTGCTTACTTCAGCCAGGACGGTGCCCTGATTTACTCTGGTCTGAAACGTTACTCAGTAGTATCTAACATCCAGCATAAAGTAAACGACCGTTTGGATATCGGTATGAATCTGAACCTGTCTTACAGCGATGCTAATAACGCTGGTGCTGGTAACCGTTACAGCAGTCCGTTGCTGGCAAGTTTTGCCAACTCACCTATGCTGAATCCATACCAGCCAAATGGTAAGTTATATACAGGTCTGGAAGATGCATGGGCAAGCTCTACTACCGGAGATAACTTCCTGTATTCTGTTCCATTGAATACCAATAACAACTACAACTTCCGTGGTTTGGGTAAAATGTTCCTGAACTACCGCATATTTGACTGGTTAAAATTCTCACAGAATATCTCTGCTGACATGATCATGGCCCGTCAGAAATCTTTCCAGGATCCAACTACTGCAGATGGATTTAATTCTGAAGATGGTTCCAAAAGTGGAAGTGTACTGGAAGCAAGTCAAACCAACAGAACAATCACATCACAAACATCTCTCTCCGGTAATTTCAACATTGGTGAAAAAAGCCAGTTTGATTACCTGGCGATGATGGAATACGTACCTACCCACTTTGATGGTTTCAACGCATCGGGCATTGGTTTGGCTAATGGTAAACTGAATGTACTGGATGCTACTTCCACGCCGCAGTCAGTAACCGGTGATTCTTATGATTATCGTTTCGTTTCTTACCTGGGTCAGTTAAACTATACTTACAACAACAAGTATTACCTGACAGGTTCCATCAGAAGAGATGGTAGCAGCCGTTTCAGCCCTAACAACAGGTATGGTACTTTTTATGCCCTGGGTGCTTCCTGGCGTGTAATAGATGAAAACTTTATGAAGTCTCAGAGCATTTTCTCCAACCTGAAACTGAGAGCCAGCTATGGTACTTCCGGTAATGCCAACTTTGGTAACTATGCGTGGATGGCATTGTACAAATACAATGTTGCCTACAACGGTGCACCAGGTGGATATCTGAACAGCATTGGTAATCCTGACCTGACCTGGGAAAAGAGTACCAATACCAACATTGGTTTGGATATGGGCTTCCTGAAAGACAGGCTGACTGTTTCCTTAGATGTTTATAACAAGAAGAGTGATGATCTGTTGATGAATGTGCCTATTCCATTGTCTACTGGTATTTTCCAGCGACCAGCAAACGTAGGTGCTATCAGAAACCGGGGTATTGAAGCAACAGTATCTTCTGTAAATATTCAATCAAAAGAAGTTACCTGGACTACAGATGTAACTTTTGCAATGAACCGCAACAAGGTATTGAAGCTGAATAACCATGAGCCTATCAATAACTTTAAAGATTTTGAAGAAACCACTTACACCAACACTATCCTGAAAGAAGGAATGCCGGCTTATACCTGGTACCTGAGAGAATGGGCTGGTGTGGATCCTGCTAATGGTGATCCATTGTGGTATACTGCTGATGGTAAAACAACCAACGATATCAACAAAGCATCTTATAAAACTTTTGGTAACACCATGCCTAAGTTCACTATGGGCTTCAACAATACCGTTAACTATAAGGGCTTCTCTCTGTCTGCATTCTTCTATGTTTCTCAGGGTAACGAAATCTTTAACGGTACAAAGAGATATGGTGATGCAGATGGTGGACGTTTTGGATGGAACTACAACGTAGAAGCAGGAGAAAATTACTGGACTACTCCCGGTCAAAAGGCTGATCGTCCTAAACCTGTAATTGGTGGTAATAAATCTTCCAACGCAGCCTCCAGCCGTTACCTGGAAGATGGTTCCTACATCAGATTACGTAATGTTACTTTAGGTTACAACCTGCCTTCATACATGTTGAAAGCCGCCAAGATACAGGGTATCCGCGTATATGTACAAGGAGCTAACCTGTGGACTATTACTAACTACTCAGGTGTGGATCCGGAAATCGGATATGATGGATATGAGTTCTTTAAGTATCCGGTTAACAAGAGCGTGAGCTTTGGTGTAGATATCACATTGTAATTTTAAAAGGATAATCAGCATGAAAAAATATATCATAGGAATATTTGCAGCAGCTGCCCTGTTACAGGCTTGTTCTGGTAAGCTGGATGTGAAACCAAACAACCAGTTGGACATAGGCGATGCATTAGGTGATTTACCCGCCGTGCAGTCTGCCCTGACCGGTACATACGATGCGTTACAGCAAACAGAATATTATGGTCGTAACTATTGGGTGATGACCGAGGTGAGCGGCGATAACGTATACCTGGCAGCAAAAAACAGTAACCGTTTTATATCCAGTTTTAAGCGTGAATACAACGTGCAGGATGCGGATGTAGAGAATCTGTGGAAAACGGCTTATAAAGCTATCCTGGGGGCTAATAACGTTATTAATAGTGTGGATTCCGTAGCAGGTGATCAGGAAGTGAAGAATGTTGCTAAAGGAGAAGCTTTGTTTATCCGGGCATTAGCATATTCTGATCTGGTGAATATGTTTGCCAAGCCTTACCGCAACACCAACGGCAGTCAGGCAGGTGTGCCACTCAAATTGAAATTTGAACTGGCGCAAACATCCCGTAGTACTGTAGCGCAGGTGTATACACAGATCATTGCAGATCTGACTGAATCGAAAAAATTATTGGTAAACGTTGGTATTAAAAGCAAATACCGCGCAAGCCAGTATGCAGCATCAGCACTGCTGGCCAGGGTTTATCTTGCAAAAGGGGATGACCAGGCAGCTATTACTGAAGCTACCAACGTAATTAATGCAGGGTTTTCATTAGCTACCCCAAGTGATCTGGCAGCATTTTATAGTACTCCTGGCACTCAGGAGGAAATCTTTACACTGAGATATGTTGGTACTGCTGAAGATTTTGGTTCAGATAATATTGGTAAAATATACCTGAAGCCAGGATATGGCGATGTTCGTGTATCTCCTGATCTGTACAATACAGTAGCCAGCACCGATAATAGAAAAATGTTTATTGGTGTATTTTCTGACGGCAGCACCGGTGAAAGAACTAACCTGAAATTTTCAGGACAGGATGGTATCGCAGGTATGCATAGCCCTAAGATCCTCCGTTTGGCAGAAATGTATCTGATTCGCGCGGAAGCATATGCGCACCTGAATCAATCCGCCAATGCTATCAGTAATCTGAATATCCTGAGAGCGCAGAGAATTATGGGAGGAGGTCAGTTGTCTGGTATCGCTGATAAAGATGTACTGGATTATGTACTGGCTGAAAGCAGAAACGAATTTATGTTTGAAGGTCACCGTTATTTTGACCTCCTCAGAAATGGTAAAGATGTTGTCCGCAATTTCTGTCATAATCTGCTGGAAATAACGGCGCCATGTACTATCAGTACTACCTCACCTATTGCTATCTGTCCTATTCCTMAAACGGAAATCAATACCAATCCGATTGAGCAAAATGCAGGATATGGTCAATAAGTAATTAACTGGTATTTAAGTATTAAAGAAGGGAATGCTATTTGGCATTCCCTTCTTTCGTTTAGGCATAACCGTATCAAAAGAAGAAAAAAAAGTTTATGATATTTTATATTTATGTAGGATAAATATGGTGTTCCCGGTGAAAAAGGAGACCGGATGCTACCAGCTATCCTGGGGCAAGCATTCAGGTGGCGTATACAATCCGGAAATAACGCTAACGTATACACGGAATTTAAGAAGCAGCTATTTGAAAAATGGAGCGCCTTGATGGTTAAGATATATTCGGGGACTACGTTTTTCAAATAGCTTTTGTAGAATTCATGACATAACACGAATGTGTTATTTTTGGGTAGTCTTCTTTGGTTACATTTGCCTTCATCATGAAAACTTGAAGAGCCAAAATCTGAATTTACAATGGATTATCGGGAAAATATACATGATGAATTGAGAATGTTTTAACTTGACCGTATTGAGGGACTTTCTGCTTAATTAAGACGTGTTACTGCAATTTTCCATTTTTTTAAGGATCTAACACTTGCCAGCTGTAATTCATTCCGAGGAGAAACTTAGGTTCAGAAAGTGTTTGTTGGGTGTCTTGTTCTACCTAAACTTCACTTGCGATGTTACATGGAAAAATTGCTGACCTGTGCTATGTATCAACTAAACTAACTTGTTATTTTTCATTGCTTACGAGTAATATGGATTTTTGTAAGTCCGTTGTTAGGTTATCTTGCATTGGCATTTGTTATTTCATGTATACATATTATCTGAAAATAAAGGTAGGATACCTAATAATATGTTATAGCCAGGATTAAATGATGGCGATTTGCAGAAGCATTTTTGAATCCGGCATTGAAAAAAGCACAAATACCGCAGTATTAATTTTTTGTCAACCGAAATCTGAATACAACGAAATAGTTCGGGATTATTCCCGGACTATTTTAATAGATCTCAACTATACTACGAAGGTGTTATTTCCTGACGGATCTGTTTCATTTATATTTGCGCTCATCATGAAAAATTTTGATGAACCAAAATCAGGACCGCATAGAAGTATTCTATGTTACAACATGATAAACTGAATTTAACTTTTATTGAGCTTATAGAGAGAATAATTGCTTACTGAGGAACGAGTTACAACGACTTTTTCCATTTTAATTAAGGATCTAAACAACTTGTAAACCAGAACCTATTCCCGCATCGGAATTTATTCGGGGTATTGAACGCATTACTTTTTGAAATGTGTTCGGTTACAATGTTTAACGATAGAAAATAATTGCTTGTTGCTGCGCGCTTGTGCTGCAATATGTTAGCTTGTTATTTGGTTTTTGAATTGCTTTTGAGATAACATTTGCTGTACTGTACTGTATTGTGCTGTTTGCCGCTACGTTGTTTGCACGCGTGGAGTTTGTTATTTCGTATGTACATATTTGTTAGAATAAAGGTAGGATGCCTAATAGCATTGCCATGCCTGTAATGGACCCTTTTGTTGTAGTTGTATTTTAAAATCTAAATCGCTTATGAAGAAAGCATTGCTGCTCTTGCTTATTGCGGCCATCAGCGTTATCCAGGCGCACGCGCAAACGCGACCTATCACCGGTAAGGTGACTGATGCCAAAGACGGTGCACCTTTGACTGGTGTAACCGTAAAAATTAAAAATACCAATACCGGGACTACTACTAATTTAGAGGGTAAGTTCTCTTTGAATGTAGAGGGGAACCCGGTGCTTGAGTTTACATTTGTTGGTTTTGGTTCAAAGGAAGTAGCTACTTCCGGTAAAAGCAACATTGATGTTAAGCTGGGTACCGATGAAAAAGCGCTCAATGAAGTGATTGTGGTGGCCTATGGTACCACTAAAAAGGGATCTAATACCAGCGCTACTACACAAATTGACAGCAAAAAATTTGCTACCAGGGCTATTTCCAACGTTGCCAGTGCATTGGATGGAGCCGCTCCTGGTATTCAAACCAATGCAGGAAGTGGTCAGCCAGGTGACGGACCAGCTATTCGCATCCGTGGATTTGGATCTATCAATGCTTCCAGCGATCCTTTGTATGTAGTGGATGGAGTACCGTACTCCGGTAATCTGAGTAGCTTGAACGTGGCTGACATCGAGAGCATTTCTGTGCTGAAAGATGCATCTTCTTCTTCTCTTTATGGTTCCCGCGCAGCTAACGGTGTGGTAATTGTAACTACCAAAAAAGGTAAAAATGGACGTAATCAGCTGCAAGTAACTGCTATACAGGGCTTTAACTCACGTGGCATTCCGGAATATAGCAGATTAAATGCACAGCAATATTATCCGATGCTATGGGAAGCACAACGTAATGCGTTGGTGACTAATGGTACAGCGCGGGATGTTGCAAACAAACGTGCTTCCGGCCTCGTAGCTGGTGCGAAAAGCATCAAAGATATGTTGGGATACAATCCGTTTAACGTAGCCGATAATGCAATCGTTGATACCAATGGTATACTGAATCCTAATGCCAAATTGCTCTATCCGGACGATCTGGATTGGGAAAAAGCAGTTACCCGCGGCGGTGCCCGTGGGGAATATGGTATGAATTACAGCGGCGGAACAGATAAAACGGATTATTTCGCATCACTGAACTACCTGAGCGATAAAGGTTATGTAATCAATTCCGATTTTCAACGTATCAGTGCTCGTATTAACGTAAACACACAGGCTACCAACTGGTTTAAAACGGGTGTTAACCTGTCGGGTACTTTTGTGAAATCAAATCAAACAGACGTTACCAGCAGCACTTCTTACGTAAATCCTATCTTCTTTGCCCGTAATATCGGACCAATTTATCCGGTATATCAACACGATGCAACCGGTGCTTATGTATTGGATAAAGATGGCAACAAGATTTTTGATGTGGGCGGTTCTCGTGGCTCCAATGCCTCCCCCGGTCGTAATACCGTTGGTGAAAACCTGCTGAATGATAACTCTTTCACCCGCAATGTTCTCAGTGGCAGAACTTTTGGTGAAATAACTTTCCTGAAAGATTTTAAATTCACTACCAACCTGAGTGTAGACATTACCAACACCAGAAGCAATGTTTATTGGAATACCGTGGTGGGTGATGGTGCACCAATAGGTCTCGGTTCCCGTACCAGTACACAAACTACCAGCTATACCTTGAACCAGTTATTGAACTACAACAAAACCTTTGGTGCTCATACCCTGGGTGTGTTAGTAGGTCACGAAAATTATGATCAGACAGCGAACCAGCTCTATGGAGAGCGTCAGTCACAGATCATTCTTGGTAACTCTGAGCTGTATAACTTTACTACCACTAACAACCTGTATTCTTATAAAAGACAATACAGAACTGAAGGTTATTTCTCCCGTATTAACTACGATTATGATGAGAAATATTTTGTTTCTGCATCTGTCCGTCGTGATGGAACCTCCCGGTTTTACACAGATAACCGTTGGGGTAACTTCTACTCCGTTGGTGCAGGATGGCGTATTGATAAAGAAGACTTTATGCATAGCGCTACCTGGGTTAATATGTTGAAACTGAGATCTTCTTATGGTACTGCGGGTAATGATGCCGTAATAGAGGTAGATGGCAATGGAGTAGTAACTCCGATCTACTATGCATGGCAGACACTGTATAAACTGGGCTTCAATAATGCGCTGGAGCCAGGTGTATTCTTCACCAAATTAGGTAACCCTCAGATTCAATGGGAAGCTAATAAGAGCTTTGACGTAGGTGTTGACTTTGCAATACTGGATAACAGGTTATCTGGTAGTGTGGAATATTTCAACCGTAGATCAGATAACCTGTTGTTCGATCTGCCATTACCACTTTCCAGCGGTATTTCTACTAAAACAGTGAACGTGGGTACTATGGTGAACAAAGGAGTAGAATTGCAGTTAACAGGTGAAGTTTTCCGCAAGAAAGATTTCGGCTGGACAGTAGATCTGAACCTGAGTTCCTTCAAAAACGTGATCACTAAATTGCCGCAGGCTGAAATTATCAGCGGTACAAAAAAGTTGTCTGTTGGTCACTCTATGTATGACTACTGGTTACGTGACTGGTACGGCGTAGATCCTACTGATGGAGCTGCATTGTATGTTGCCAACAATACCAGCGGTGCTGGCGTTCGCGCCCTGAAAAATGGTGATACGGTAACTACCAATATCAATAATGCTAAGTATCACTATGCAGGTAGCGCTATTCCAGACTTATTTGGTAGCATCACCAATACTTTCAACTACAAACAATTCCAGCTTTCCGTTCTGGTATCCTTCCAGTTGGGTGGTAAAGTATACGATCAAACTTATGCTTCGTTAATGAGTTCCGGTAGCTATGGTGCGGCTTTACATACAGATGCATTGAAACGCTGGCAGAAACCTGGTGATATCACAGATGTACCACGTATGGATCAGAGCCAGACTTCCAACTTCAATGCTGCTACTTCTGATCGTTGGTTAACCAGCGCTTCTTTCCTGAATTTAAGGTCAGTTAAATTGGGCTATAACGTTCCGGAAGCTTTTGCGCAGAGAGCACACGTGCGTGCTGCTAACGTATACCTGAGTGGTGAAAACCTCGCACTCTTCACTGCACGTAAAGGAATGAACGTTGCACAGGCGTTTACCGGTGTTACCTCGAATGTATATATGCCAGCGCGTATCATCAGTGCAGGATTGAACATTACACTCTAAAATTTGAAAGAATGAAAAGGATACTTTATATATTCATTGCTTTTGCAGTATCCGGCGTGTCGCTGACATCCTGCAAAAAAGATTATCTCAATACTGCTCCTACCGAATCAGTGGAGGAAGGCGTTGTGTTTGTTGACATGAAGGGCGCATGGGCTGCTTTGAACGGTATTCACAGGGCCATGTATAAGGACTATGATAGCCAGGACCAAACCGGTCAGTCTACTGTTATGATCGATGCAGATATGATGGGAGATGACCTCGTGATGACCAGCGCCGGTAATAACTGGTTTGTTGCCAATTACCAATGGGTTACACATCGTAATACCAGCGCCGCCCATCTGAAGTTTGTTTATTACTTCTATTACAGGATCATCGCAAATGCTAACAAAATCATTGAAAAGATAGATGGTATTCCCGGTAGTGATGCCGATAAGAGAGCCATCAGAGGTGAGGCTTTGGCCTACAGAGCATGGGCGCATTTTCAATTGGTGCAGTTATTTGCCAAACGCTATGATGCTACTACGAAGCCTAACAATCAGGATGGTGTGCCGGTATTGACTAAGTTTACTATTGAGCCACAGTCAAGAGCAACGGTAGAAGAAGTATATACCCAGGTAAACAAGGACCTGAACGATGCGTTAACAAATCTGAGTGGTTATGCGCGCACTTCAGGAGCTAAATCTCACTTTGATTCTACCGTGGTATGGGGACTTAAAGCACGTGTTGCATTAGCTACGCAGGATTGGGCGAATGCTGCTGCCAATGCGGAGCTGGTGATTAAGAAAGGCGGCTACTCTCTGATGAGTAATACTGATTATGTAAGAGGATTCAACAACGGCGATAACGCAGAATGGATCTGGGCAAGTCGTCCAACAGATGACCAGACCACCGCATTCAACGGGTTCTTTGCTTACATGTCGTTTAATTTTAGCTCTACCAATATCCGTAGTAATCCAAAAGCGATTAATAAATTGTTATACGCCAAGCTAACGGCAACGGATGTACGTGCTCAGTTGTGGGACTCTACCGGAAAGAAATATCCATTACCTGCGCCGAACTTCATCAGGTATCCTTACATGAACCAGAAATTTCTTGCTAAAGGAACTGGTAGCAGTGTGGGAGATGTGCCTTACATGCGTTTAGCTGAAATGTACCTGATTGATGCAGAGGCAAACGCCCAGTTGTCAAAGGATGGAGCAGCTGCAGACGCTTTGTACACCTTGGTAAACAACCGCGATGTTAATTATGTAAAATCAACTAACACGGGCCAGGCGCTGAAAGATGAAATTGCTATTCAACGTCGTTTGGAACTTTGGGGTGAAGGCTTCCGTTTCTTTGATCTGAAACGTAAAAATGAAGCGCTTGACAGAAGTGGTGCCAATCATGATCCTTCCCTGGCAAGCATCATGAAGATGCCTGCAGGTGATACAAGATGGCAGTGGCTGTTCCCTCAGGATGAGTTAAATGCGAATACTAAGATTGTACAGAATCCATAATAATTGCAAACTATCACTTGTAATAAAAAACCTCACTGGTATTATTCCAGTGAGGTTTTTTTTTATGAAGATGAATACCTTATTTCAGTACCTCTCTTAACTTCGCTTCCAGCGCGTCTCCTCTCAGATTAGCTGCAATAATTTTGCCCTGAGGGTCCAGTAAGAAGTTGGTAGGAATAGCATTGATGCCATACAAAGGCACTACTGCAGAGTCCCAGAATTTAAGATCGCTTACATGGTTCCAGGCAAGTCCGTCTTCTTTAATAGCCTGTTGCCACTTATCTTTTGTTTTATCAAGAGATACGCCCAGTATCGTAAAGTTTTTACCTTTGTATTGCTGATAAGCTTTTACTACGTTAGGGTTTTCCTGGCGGCAGGGACCACACCAGCTGGCCCAGAAATCCACGAGTACATATTTACCACGGAAAGAACTCAGACTGATCATTTTACCGGCAGGATCAGGTAATGTAAAGTCGGGGGCTACCTGACCCACTTTTACAGCAGATGGTTCTTCACCACCGGCAGCATCACTGCCACCACCCTGTTGCTGTGATTTCTGTAATTCAGCAATTTTATCTGTCATGCTTTTTACCAGCGTGTTCTTCGGGAAACGTGTAGTGAGATTAGTGATCACTTGTTTGTGTGCTACAATTTCTTCACCATTTCTTACCTGGCTAATAGCAAATACTGCGTTGGCAGGATTTTTTGTTTTATCAGCCATCAGGAAGAAGCCATTTTCAAAATCCTTTTCTTTTTTCTGGAGCTCGGCCAGACGTGGCTGAAACACGCTATCAGGCAATGATCCGTGAAGGCTATCCAGTTGGCGCATTTCTTCCGTAAGTGAAATGGACTGCTTACTGATATCTGACAGGAACTGTTGCAGTTCGGTAGTAGGCTCAGAACCGGTTACTTTGATGTTTTCCAGTTTGTCCATATCACCATCTATTTTCATATCGCCGGCATCGAGTGCCAGTAATACAAATTTGCCGTTATCAAAGCGTATCCGATACAGGCCTTGTTCAGCCACCATACCTTTCAGTGAAAACTTTCCACTGGCATCTTTGATGTTGGTTGAATCTACCACTTTCACATTTTCCAGTGTCAATTCTTCCAGTACCACCGGACCCAATGGAAGATTACTAAAGTGCCCGTCTATTTTAAACTCACCTTTCTCCGTTTGTCCGGCACATCCTGCCAGAAAAACACCGGCGGAAATCCATAATAAGTATTTTTTCATGCTGTTGTTTTTTGAACATTCATCTGACCAATGCTACTCAATATAGGTTAATTATCATTAATGCTTTTTCAGCCCTTGAGCTTTTCGGCCAGTAATTCGTTGGTAAGACGCGGATCTGCTTTGCCTTTGGAGAGTTTCATGACCTCTCCTACAAACAGCGACATCAGGCCTTTTTTACCACCTTTAAAAGCAGCTACTTTATCCGGATATTTTGCCAGCACTTCATCAATGATAGGCGAAATGTTGTCGGCATTGTTGTCCTGCAATAAGTTGAGCCGGGTAGCTATTTCCATCGGATCAGCAGGCGACTGTATCATTTCCGGCAGTATGCGGGAAGAGGCGATAGAGAAGCTTACTTTGCCGGCATCTGTTAAGGTGATGAGCGATGCTAATGCGGTGGGTGTTACCGGAAACTGGCTGATTTCCACTGAATTTTCATTCAGCCAGGACTTAACAGGCCCCAACATCCAGTTGGCCGCAGCTTTGTACTGAGATGTAACAGCAATGAGGCTTTCGTAATAATCTGCAGTGGACTTATCATCGCAGATCACGCGGGCATCATATTCCGGTAGTCCGAATTCCACCGTATATTTGCGGATCAGTTCTTCCGGCAGCGCCGGTAAGGTAGCCCTGATCCCTGCAATAAATTCATCGGTGAGCCGGAAAGGCGCCAGATCTGGTTCCGGGAAGTAACGGTAGTCGTTGGCTTCCTCTTTGGAACGCAGGGAAAAAGAACTGCCATTAGACGCGTCAAAGCTCCGGGTTTCCTGTACCAGGGTGCCACCGGCTTCAATCAGGTCTATTTGTCTTTTTACTTCGTTATCTATAGCCCGCTTTACATTGCGGATAGAATTCATATTTTTCACCTCTACCTTGGTACCCAAGGTGGTAGCACCTTTCAGGCGAACGGAGATGTTAGCGTCACAACGCATACTACCTTCTTCCATATTACCGTCACATACGCCCAGGTAACGTACCAGGCGGCGCATTTCAGTGAGATAAGCATAAGCCTCATCACTGTTGTGCATGTCCGGCTCCGTCACGATTTCTACCAATGGTACGCCTGCGCGGTTATAATCCACATAGCTGTTATTGGGATCCTGATCATGCAGCAATTTGCCCGCATCTTCTTCGAGGTGAATGCGGTTTAACTGCACATTACGGGTGCCTGCATCGGTAATAATCGTAATATAGCCACCTTTACAAATAGGGGCGGTATGCTGCGATACCTGGTAACCTTTCGGAAGATCCGGGTAGAAATAATTCTTTCTGGCGAAATAATTATCTTTTTCAATCTCGCAATGACAAGCCAGACCCAGTTTGATGGCATATTCTGCCGCCTTACGGTTCATACGGGGCAAAGTGCCCGGATGCGCCATCGTAATAGGGCTGATATGCGTATTAGGTGCGCCGCCAAAGGCAGCGCTGTCGCTACAAAATAATTTACTTTCGGTAAGCAGCTGGGCGTGCACTTCCAGCCCTATCACTGTTTCATATTTGCTGTATATATCGCTCATATTCCATACTGATTCCCACAAATATATTCAAATAATACCGTGATTTCAGGCTATTTGGTGCCAATAAATCCCTAAATTGAGATAAGCAACAAGTAAAAAAAATCTTCCCTATGATCAGTAAGGCCCAGGCAAGTCAACTTTATCAGGCGCAGCAGGTGTATTTCGACTCTGGCGCTACACTCCCGTATGCTTTCCGGAAAACGCAGTTGAAACGGTTAAAAAAGGCAATACAGAAATATGAGGAGAAGATCATTGCGGCCTTACATGCTGATCTGCATAAGCACCCCATGGAATCTTATGGGAGCGAAATAGGGTTTTTATATGAAGAAATAAGCTATATACTCGATGGGCTTAAACAGTGGATGGAGCCCGAAATAGTGACCTCTCCTTTTGTGACCTACCCCAGCAGCAGCCGGGTGTACAAGCAACCACTAGGGCTCACGCTGATCATTGGCCCGTGGAACTATCCGTTTATGTTGCTGCTGAGCCCTTTGCTGGGAGCTATTGCAGGTGGTAACTGTGCTATTATCAAACCTTCGGAGATGGCTCCGCATACAGCCACCGTAGTAGCCGACCTGATCAGGGATACTTTTGATCCGGCCTATATTACCGTAGTAGAAGGTGATGGTACGGAAGTAATTCCATTGCTCATGAGCTTCCGTTTTGATCATGTATTTTTTACCGGCAGTATACCTGTTGGTAAAAAGATTATGGAAATGGCAGTGCCACATCTTACACCGGTAACACTCGAGTTGGGCGGTAAATCGCCATGTGTGGTAGATGAAAAAGTGAATGTAACGGTGGCGGCTAAACGTATTGTATGGGGGAAGTTCTGGAATGCCGGCCAAACTTGTGTGGCGCCGGATTATTTGCTGGTGCATCAGAAAGTAAAAGAAGAACTGGTAACAGCACTGAAAGCGGCCATCATAGAATTTTTTGGAGATGATCCTGCGGCCAGCGGTGATTATGCCCGGATCATCAACAGCAAACGTTTTGATACGGTGGCGGCCTACCTGGAGGAAGGCCATATTTTACATGGTGGCCAAACCAATCGTGATAGTCTGTACATCGCCCCTACCCTGCTGGATGATGTGGAATGGACCGATCCGGTGATGCAGGACGAAATATTCGGTCCTGTATTACCGATTCTTACCTATACAGAATTACCACAGGCGATACAGGCAATCAAAAAACTGCCTTATCCACTGGCATTATATGTATTTACAAAGAGTAAGAAAACAGAAAAAATGCTGATAGAACAGGTGCGTTTTGGTGGTGGCTGCGTGAACAATGCGCTGGTACATCTCACGAATCCTGAATTGCCTTTTGGTGGCGCGGGTTATAGTGGTATGGGCAAATACCATGGTAAGTATAGCTTCAATACGTTTACACATGAGAAAGGAATGCTGAAAACAGCTACGTGGCTGGATGTTCCCACGAAATATCCACCATTTAAAAATAAGCTGAAAGTGATGAAGCTATTAATGAAATAGTTACCAATAAAAAAGGACGCTGTATCGGCGTCCTTTTTTATTGATAACTATGTATAGTTGCATAATTAAAAACTACAAGTCTGCTTTATTTAATTTCTTTGGTATTTTTATTTCCAGCGATTGTGTTTGTCCATTTCGTTTAACCGTAGCCGTTATATTAACTTTGTTCCGATTTTCCCGGTATGCTTTGGAAAGATCTGATGCTGATTTAACCGCACTGCCAGCCAGGTCTGTGATAATATCATCTTTTTTAAATCCAGCTTTTTCTGCCGGAGATGCCGGTGCAATGTCAATTACCTGGGCGCCCTCTTCATTTTCGGTGTCCTGTACCTGCAATCCGAGTTTTACACCTTCTTCTGCCTGGTTGTACCGGCCATTGCCAAAGCCTTGTTCTCCACGTGGATACGGAGACGGAAAAGTGAAAGTGCGTGGTCTCAGTTTGGGTGATCCGGATGGTGGATACAGGCTCCAGTTATCACTACCCATATTTTTTCTTTTGTCCAGTGTAACAATCACGCTGTTCGGTTTCGAATTGCGTATATACGATACCGTTATATTGTCTGCCGGCTGATGTTTACCGATGACTTCAAATAGTTCTGCCGGTTCATTAATTTTCTGATTGTCGATAGCGGTGATGATATCGCCTTCTTTGATACCGGCTTTATCTGCAGGTGTGCCTTTGGCGACGCTTTTCACGGTAACGCCGGTCGCAGCTATTTTTTCTGTGATCACGCCCAGTATTGCTTTGTTAGCTATTGCGGGCATATTATCTTCCTCGTCATTGCCATCATCATTGAGCATATCAAAATTACCGGGGAGGTTATCGGTGTCGAAGCTGAAGGAATTACCATCACGCGGTGTAATTTTTCTGCGGAAAACAGAGAGATTAGGATCATTATATTGATCCATTTTTTTACCATTCACGAGGATATCGCCATTCTTGATTTCTACGGTAACCTTACTGTCTTTGTCGTTTTTATGCTTGATTACAATTTCATCAAACTCTCCCATTTGATTTTTGGGTGATTTGATTGTTTGGGCAGATACCGCGCCCGTAATAAAGCAGGAAATACCTGCCAGTGTGAGGATTTGCAGTAACCTGATCATATTGCTGAATCGTTTTGTTAACTAAATTTAAACTAATGCAACAAAATTAAAGAGTGAGACAGGAAAGAAAAAGTTAAAATAGCGCAGAAGGGATAAAGCATAAAGCAAAAAGCCATTGTAGCGAATAATGATAATGGATATATATTTATCCTCCACAATCATTCGCTACAATAGCTTTTTTCTTTATACCTTTTGTCTTAGCTGATCGCTTTTTTCACTGCCGCGATTACCTGATCCAGTTTATCTGTATCCTGTCCGCCTGCAGTAGCAAAGGTTTTCTGGCCACCGCCACCACCTTTGATCAACGGTGCAATATGTTCTTTAATAAATTTAGGTGCTTCAAATCCTTTGGCAGCCACTATACTTTCGTCTATAGTGAGTGCTACACTGGCTTTGCCGCCGATGTTGGCTACAAATAACAGCACATGATCCGGGATATCATTTTTCAGCTGGAAGGAAAGTTGCTTTAATCCTTCTGCGCTGCTAACGTTTACGACCTGCCCCAGGAAGTTAATGCCATTCACGGATTCTGCCTGTTGGCGCAATGTAGTGGCCAGTGCACGTACTTTTTCCAGCTCCAGTGCTTCCAGTTGTTTTTCCAGGGAAGCTTTGTCCTGCAGCAGTGTTTCCACTGTTTTAACCACTTCCTTCGGATTTTTCAGGGCGGCCTTAATTTCTTTCAGTTGCTGCAGTTGCTCATTTACGAAAGCTTCTGCTTTAGAGCCGGTAACAGCTTCCACACGGCGTACGCCTGCAGCCACTGCACCTTCTGACACAAATTTAAACTGACCCAGTTCGCCGGTAGAGCTGATATGTGTACCCCCGCAGAGCTCTACGCTATAAGCGGGATCTATCACTACTACACGTACCACATCTCCGTATTTTTCACCGAACAACGCCATGGCACCCAGTTTTAGGGCTTCTTCCTTAGGTAGTTCACGGATCACCACGGGTATGTTTTCCCGTATTTTCTCATTTACAATAGCTTCTATCTGCGCCATTTCCTCGTCTGTTACTTTCGCGAAGTGGGAGAAGTCAAAGCGCAGGGCTTCTGCATTAACCAGCGAGCCTTTCTGTGCTACGTGGGTACCCAGTACCTGTCGTAATGCTGCGTGGAGTAAGTGAGTAGCAGAGTGATGACGCTCCGTGTTATGGCGTTTATCTTTTGCTACGGCCGCTTTTACAGGAACTGTTGGCTGAGCCGGCAATTTATCTGCAAAGTGGATGGTGAGGTTATTTTCTTTCTTGGTATCTGTTATATGGATCACTTCTTCTCCAAAATGCAGCGTACCGGTATCTCCTACCTGTCCGCCGCTTTCAGCGTAGAAAGGCGTTTGCCCCAGTACCAGCTGAAACTGTTCTTTACCTTTTGCCTTTACGGTACGGTATTTCAGCAGTTTAGTGGTGCTTTCCAGCTGTTCGTAACCTACGAAAACAGAATTAGGTGTTTCGTCCAGTATTACCCAGTCGCCCATATCAAGTTCAGTAGCGGCGCGTGAGCGGTCTTTCTGTTCTTTCATGGCAGCCTCAAATCCTTTTTCATCCACAGAAAAACCATTTTCTGCAGCAATAAGGCTGGTGAGGTCGTAAGGGAAGCCATATGTATCATATAATTCGAAGGCAGTTTTACCATCTACGGCCTTAACGGTTGCGTGTTGGATAAAGTCTTCTATTCGGCGGATACCGCTTTCCAGGGTACGCAGGAAGTTATTTTCTTCTTCAAAAACTACTTTCTTAACAAAGTCTACCTGTTGTTGCAACTCAGGGAATACGTGAGAGAACTGAGCAGCCAGTACAGGTACCAGGTCGTGCAGCAGTGGCTTTTTCACATCCAGGAAGGAGTAATAATAACGTACTGCCCTGCGGAGGATACGGCGAATTACGTATCCTGCACCGGTATTGGATGGCAGTTGTCCATCCGCTATGGTGAAGGAAATCGCGCGGATGTGGTCAGCAATAACGCGGAAGGCCACATCTTTTTTATCATCGGTACCAGCATATTTTTTGCCGCTGAGTTCTTCTGTAGTATGGATGGTACCCATAAACAGGTCAGTATCGTAGTTGGAGGTTTTATTCTGCAACACCCTTACGAGGCGCTCCAGTCCCATACCGGTATCTACGTGCTGTGCCGGTAAAGGCTCCAGGGATTTATCTTTCAGGCGGTTGAACTGCATGAATACGTTGTTCCATATTTCAATCACCTGTGGATGGTCTGCATTGACAAGGGTTTTGCCGTCTACCAGTTTTTTCTCCGCTTCTGTTCTGCAATCCACGTGAATTTCAGAGCAAGGGCCGCATGGACCGGTATCGCCCATTTCCCAGAAGTTGTCCTTTTTGTTACCCAACAGGATCCGGTCTTCTGCGATATGTTGTTTCCAGAAATTATATGCTTCTTCGTCTTTCGGTAAGTTTTCGCTGGCATCTCCCTGGAAAACAGTCACATAGAGCTTGTCTTTAGGGATCTTATATACTTCGGTCAGTAATTCCCAGCTCCAGGCGATGGCTTCTTTCTTAAAATAGTCGCCGAAGCTCCAGTTACCGAGCATTTCGAACATGGTATGGTGGTAAGTATCAATACCTACTTCTTCCAGGTCGTTGTGCTTGCCGCTTACCCGCAGGCACTTTTGCGTATCTACCACTCTTTTATTGGGAGGAACCCGGTTGCCAAGGAAGTAATCCTTAAACTGGTTCATCCCCGCGTTGGTAAACATCAGGGTGGGGTCGTTTTTAATAACGATAGGGGCAGATGGGACGATCTGGTGCCCTTTTGACGCAAAAAAGTCCAGGAATTGCTGTCTTATTTCAGATGCTGTCATAAATATTGATACGAATTAATATGTATTTTATATCTTATAAAGGTGTTTCATCCTGCTTTGGACTTGCAACTGTGTTTCAAGCCCTTATAAAGTAGTTAGAAAATTGACATTCAAAAGGTTGATGTTTTAATCTAATTACAGTAGGTTTGTGCGCCTTATTTTCCCGCCGTGTTAAAGGGAGTGCAAAAATATCGAAACTGGTATGATTATGCAAAACAGGTTGTGTAACCCGGCAAAAATAGTTCAATGGGAAAAGAAAAGCCAACTATAGCATCCATAAGTTTGTACCTCGTGAAATAAATCGGCTGTCATAGCGTTCACTGCACTATGGCGCATAAAGTATACCCTGGTGCATGAAGAAGGTTAAATATTTTTACAACACCCAAACATTAAAATACGAGAAACTCGTAGTATCTCTGCGGGTTAAGATCCTCCGAATACTGGGGTTTGTGTCTGCGGCAATCGTTACCGGGGCTATCTTTCTGTCCGTGGCTTATCGCCTGGTTGACTCTCCTAAAGAGAAGTCACTCCGCCGTGACCTGGAAGGAATGAAGGAAAGGTACGATGCATTGCAGGGCCGTATGAAGGAAGTGAAAGGGAAGCTGGCGGAGCTGGAAGACCGTGACAATGAAATTTACCGGGTTATCTTTGAGGCCTCTCCCATTCCCGACAGTACCCGCCTGGGTAAAGTAAAGCGGGATGAAGAAGCTGCTCAGCTGCAATCTTTTGCCAGCAGTGAAATCATTGCGTCCACCTCCGTTTTACTTAAAGAACTGAATAACCGGGTAAAAGCACAGGAAGCCTCTTATGATGAAATTGATAAGATGGTGAAGAACAAACAGCAGATGCTGGCGTCTATCCCTGCCATACAACCTGTATCTAATAAAGATCTTAAACATATTGCCTCCGGTTTTGGATATCGTATAGATCCAATCTATAAAACCATGAAATATCATGCGGGGCTCGATTTTGCTGCCCCCAGCGGTACACCTATCTATTCTACCGGCGATGGTGTGGTAGAAGAAGCCAGTCTCAGTGATGTGGGCTATGGTAATCATGTGGTCATCCGGCATGGATATGGTTATAAAACGTTATATGGCCACATGCTGCGTATGAAAGTGAAGGCTGGCCAGGTGGTTAAACGTGGGGACGTACTGGGATGGGTAGGCAGCACAGGTAAATCTACCGGCCCGCATTGCCACTATGAGGTGATGAAAAACGGTGAAAAGGTAGATCCGGTCTACTTCTTCTTTAACGATCTCACCCCGGAACAGTTTGACCGTATGTTAAAAATGGCCAGGTCAGGAAACCAGTCGTTTGACTAAACAGGAGCCATTAGTCCTTAGCTTTTAGTAAGTTATATGTCCTGACTAATTGCACGGAACTAAAAATTCTGGGATCTAAAAAAGGAAAGCTAAAGGCGAAAAGCTTAACTTCATCTTCGTAAAAGATATTTGTCACCTCGTTTTTTACTACGATGCACCAGCTAGACCTTTTTTCGACACCTGGAATACCGCATCCTGCTGAAGCTGCGGTAACTGTGCCAGCTAAAGTAAAAGTAAAGGCAAGCAGCAAAAAAGCTGCCGTAGCACCCACCATACCTGGGAAAAAGCGGGGACGTAAATCATTGAAAGAGTTATCGGAGGACCCGGATCTGATTATGGAATTGGATAAATTGGTACTAGATAAGCAGTATTATTCGATCAGTGAGGTTGCAGCCATGTTTAAGGTGAATACTTCGCTCATCCGCTATTGGGAAAATGAGTTTGATATACTGCAACCCAAGAAGAACCGAAAGGGCGATCGACTTTTCCGGCAGGAGGACATTCAACACCTCAAATTAATTTATCATTTACTACGCGAAAGAAAATATACCATAGAAGGTGCCAAGCAAAAGCTGAAAGAAGATCACAAGCTGGCTGCCCGGAATTTTGAAATGGTACAGGCTTTGCTAAAGGTACGGGGTTTCTTAACGGAACTGAAAGATCAATTATAAAAACATCATTATGCGATTGAAAACATTACTATTGGGTGGCGGCCTGTTATTCTCTTCCCTGGCCTGGGCACAGAATGGAAAGGTATTGAAGGGCAAGATAGATATGAAAACACTGATGAATGATACCTCCACAACGTGGTTCTACAAGGGTGTAAACAGCTATCAGCCCAATGACAATATGCTCAATTATATTAAAACAAACCGCTCCAACTTCAATTTGGTAGTGGTAATGGGCACCTGGGACGAAACAAGTCGTGAGGTAGTGCCTGCCCTCTATAAAATTATGATCACCGGTGGCAGCCCGGAAGATCAAATCCTGATGTTTGCTGCCGATCAGAAATTACAGACAGATTCTCCTGTTGACTATAAAGTGAAGAAATTGCCTACTATTATCGTTCTCAAAGATGGTAAAGAAGAAGGCCGTATTACAGGCTCTCCAAAAGAATCTGTAGAAGCTGACCTGTCCCGCATTTTGCTGAGCAGCAGCCAGAAGGCCAAGGAAAAAGAGAAGGATAAGGAGTAAATGCGGATGTTTTCCACCCGATTTTACTTCTGCCAAGGATAAAAAAACAGCGAAGATCAAAGCATATACCTGCTTTGATCTTCGCTGTTTTTTTTTATCAGTAGCCTGTGGAAATTACGGTCGTTGATCCGTTACCGTTACATTGGTAGAGGTAGTCGGCAATTTAATGTCTCTTGCTTCCAACAGCTTTATCACTGTCAGATTCACTGTTTCCCTTAACGCCGCATACTGGGCGCCGTCAATGATATAGGTATTAAAAACGATCTGGATAACGTAAGTATCTTTCGTAAAATCATTCAGATTCACGGTAAAGTTTTCCAGTACATTAGCATTGCTTTTCAGCGACTGTCTTACATCCTGTAAAAATCCCAACAACGCATCGGCCGGGGTATCTGTCCCCAGTTCGAGCTTTAAAGCCACACGTTGTTGTGTGCGCAAAGAGAGATTGTCGAGAATACTGTCCACCATTTTTTTATTGGGAACGGTCACAAATGTTTTCTCCAGTGTACGGATACGTGTACTGCGTAAGCCTATCTTTTCTACTGCTCCCTGGTAGGAATCCACTTTAACGCTGTCGCCTACACGGAATGGTTTGTCGAAAAAGATAATGAAAGAGCCTATCAGGTTTTCAATACTTTCTTTGGCAGCGAGTGCAAGGGCTGCCGCACCTATCCCCAGACCGGCAATGATTTTTTCTACCAGCCCCGGGCCAAAGAGGATGCGGATAAAGGCAATAGCCCCCATGATAAACACAATGGCCTTGAAAAAATCCCGGAAGAAAATAATGAATTGATTATCGGTTTTATCTTCTGTCAGATCCGCTTTCTTTTCCAGTACCAGGGAAATGAAATCAATCAGCCGCAACACAATCCAGATAATGCTCATGCTCAGGGCCAGCTCCAGCAAGGTATCAGTTACGTTTTGCAGTGTGGCTTTGCCGTATACATGTACGTTCAGGAGACGTGGAAAGGTGAACCTGTCGATAGTCAGCATGAAGGTGGTCAGCAACAGGAAGTACTCCAGCGGCCGCAGCAGCAGGTTTACAAAATCCTTTTCTTCGATTTGCGGAGACCAGTGTCTTACCAACCGGAACAGAATGGCCGCCAGTCCTTTGGATACATAGCGCTTCACGATCAGCACAAATAATAATACGCCAATCAATATCAGGTAATCCTGCACGGGGTTGTCTAAAAAGACCTTGTTCAAAAATTCATTCATAAGTTACAGCTAAATTATTCTCCTGCTTTCCTGGTTAATCAATATTACACCTGGCTGGCTGCCGGTGTTAAAACTGCCATAGGTATCCTGTATGCCCAGGGCCTTTGCGCCGTTAAAAGTAGCCCATTGCAGTATTTCTGCCAACGGAATTTCCGGAAAATGCTGCCGGATGGTTTTTATTTCTTCCCAAACAGACAAGGAGTGGTTAGAAGCCAGGCTGTCGGTTCCAAGGGTAATATTACATTGCAGCTGCCGGAACAGCGGAATATCAGGTAAACGGTTTTCTATGTACAGGTTGGCCTGTGGACAAAGGCACCACCAGGTTTCCAGGAGCTGTTGCTGTGCAAACCGTACATCCTGCTCCGTAGTAAAGGTATTGTGCACCAATAGTATTTTATTTTGGGAGAAGTTGGGCAGATAAGCTTCCAGGCTATTGGTACCAGTAGGTTGGAAGCCGCTGACGTCCATCCCAAACTGACGGTAAAAATTTAGAAAGTCCCCGGTTTTCTGTTGAAACAATTCATTTTCTGCTGCAGTTTCCTGGTTATGAATACACACAGGCGTGTTAGCGGGGGTGCTGGCCAACAATTCAAACAGGGTTTGGCTCACGGAATAGGGTGCATGTGGTACAATGGAGCACTGATGTCGGGAACTGTTGATTTCCCGAAAAGCTGCCAATACATCCAGGCTGTATTGGTAGCGGCTATTGGCGCCGGCATCTGCTACGCCCATGCACTCCACAAAGGAGTGGTAATACATTCTGCCCTGCTGCTTTTTAACCAGGGTGGCAGTACCATTGCAGATGTCGCCAACGGCTGAAATACCGGCCTCCCACATAGCCTGCTCTGCCTGATCAATGATAGCGTTATAGTCGCCGGTATTATTATTCCTGGATTGCATGACCTGGGTAAGGAAGGCAGGTAGCCCGGTTTTTTCCGGTATTACCCCTTTCATATGCGATAATTCCAGGTGGCAATGTGTGTTTATAAATCCCGGGCACAAAACTCCATCCAGTTCCTGTACAGAATCCCCTGCTTCTGATTCGGCTACAATGCCCGCCACTACACCATCTTCCTGAAGAATGAGTACTTTGCCGGGGCCCAGCAGCCGGGTACCGTTAAATATATCTTTTCCCTTTAATTTGATCTGTTTCAATTACCTGCTGTTTAATTAAGTTAATGGTGTTAATTTTGCAACCCGATTGGCAGTATCTTTTTCCGGTTGGGAAAGGATACTCAAAAGTCAAATATAATTATGATAGACAAACTGGAAGCTATAAAAGGTCGTTTCGAGCAGGTATCAATGGCGCTCACCAACCCGGCTGTTGTTAGTGATAACAAGAAATTTGGTCAGCTGAGCAAGGAATACCGGCAGTTGGAAAAGATTGTGAAGGCATATGACGCCTACCGTAAATTACTGGACAATATTGCATTCAACAAGGAAGTGCTGGACAGTGGTGACGATGAAATGCGCGAACTGGCAAAGGCAGAAACGGAAGAATTGCAGGAACAGAAGACTGTTCTGGAAGAGGATATCCGTAACCTGCTGATACCCAAAGATCCCCAGGATGAAAAGAATGCTATTCTTGAAATCCGAGCCGGTACCGGTGGTGATGAGGCCAGTCTTTTTGCGGGTGACTTGTTCCGTATGTATCTCCGTTTCTGTGAACTCAAGGGTTGGTCTACCAGTTTACTGAGTGAAAACCCTGGTTCTGCTGGTGGTTACAAGGAAATTGTACTGGAAGTAAATGGGGATGATGTATATGGCACCCTGAAATTTGAATCAGGTGTACATCGTGTACAGCGTGTTCCGGCCACGGAAGCCTCCGGCCGTGTGCATACCTCTGCTGCTACAGTAGCGGTATTACCGGAAGCAGAAGAAGTGGATGTGGATGTACGTGAAGCAGATATTAAGATGGATACTTTCCGCTCCTCTGGTGCGGGTGGTCAGCACGTAAATAAAACGGAATCCGCAGTAAGGCTTACCCATATTCCTACCGGCGTGGTAGTAGAGTGCCAGGAAGGCCGTAGCCAGCACTCCAACCGTGAAATTGCGATGAAAATGTTACGTACCCGTATCTATGAAGCAGCAGTACGTAAACATGAAGATGCAATTGCCTCCAAACGTAAGAGTCTGGTATCTACCGGTGACCGGTCTGCTAAAATACGTACCTACAACTATCCACAGGGACGTGTTACAGATCACCGTATCGGTATGACTGTATATAATATGGATGCCTTTATGAATGGTGAAATCAAAGATATGATTGATGCCCTTTCTTTTGCTGAAAATGCGGAGAAACTGAAACAAGGAAGCTAGTCTCGTCAAGACTGGGTGTTGTGGAAAGATGCGTGGGATATGTATTCTCTGTTATCTTTCCGCAACGACTCCGTAATTTCCCAAAATATCCTACATTTAGTTAGCGGTCTTGTGTGAATGGGGCTGCTGCACTAAAAGCGAAAACCTTTTCTTCCCCTAAAAATCATCTCCAAATGTTAGAGCAATTAATGGACCTCGTTCGGGAACATGCACAGGGTGCTGTGGTTAACAACCCTGCCATTCCTAATGAACAAAATGAAGCTGTTATTGGCGCAGCTACAGAATCTATTGCATCCGGTTTGCAGCAGGAGCTGGCCAGCGGCAATACAGAAGGTGTACTTTCTTTATTGGGCGGTAATAGTGCTGCATCTGCCAGTAACCCGGTAGTGAGCAATATCTCCAATAACCTGGTGGGTACTCTGTTGGAGAAATTCAACATTGATAAAGGAGCAGCTACACAGCTGGCGGCTACCTTGATCCCAACTGTATTGGGTTCTCTGGCTAATAAAACCAGCGATCCAGCCAATGGTAGTTTCAGCCTGGATGGTATCCTTAATTCACTCACTGGTGGCTCCGCACAGGGCATCAATCTGCAAAGCATACTGGGCAAGTTGTCCGGAGGCCTGGATAAAAATGGTGATGGACATGTAGATCTGGAAGATTTAAAGAGTCTGTTATCCAATGGCGCACAGCAACAGCAACAGGCAAATACTGGTGGTGGTATTGGTGGAATGCTAAAAAATCTGCTGGGTTAATCTTTTTCACAGGTGCAGTTGTTTATTACTCATAGTCGTTTCAACGGTATAAGATATTGTTGCCATGTGTTAAAGACTTATCATTTTTTTGGTTTCTGTTTATTTTTATTAATCAATAAGTTGTGAATATTAAATCAAGTTGGCAGCATATTTGATTACAAGTTTTTCAATTAGTTTTGTCAACGGAATTAATGCTTAAAAACCTTCATGTCTAAAATTATTATGATGAAAAATTTCAATGTTCTGGTAGCTTTGGTTTTGTCTGTAACCATGTTGTTCAGTTGTAAAACCTGGCAGAGCGCGGACAATACTAAAAAGGGTGCTGCTATAGGTGTAGGTGGCGGAGCTGCCGCAGGTGCTATAATAGGTAAAGTTGCCGGTAATACTGCCCTGGGTGCCATCATTGGTGCTGTTGTAGGTGGTGCTGGTGGTGCTTTGATYGGTAAAAAAATGGATAAACAGGCACAGGAAATAAAAACGGAAGTACCGAATGCTACTGTAGAACGTGTAGGTGAAGGTATCAATGTAACTTTTGATGCAGGTGTATTATTTGGTTTTGRTAAATCAAACTTGTCAGCTGTAGCACAGGAAAACATTAAACAACTGGCTGTTGTTTTAAATAAATACCCTGATACTTATGTGCGTGTGGAAGGTCATACGGACGATAAGGGTACAGATGAATATAATATGAGTTTATCTGAAAGAAGAACTAAAGCGGTGATGGCATTCCTGCAGGCTCAGGGTATTGCTGGTAGCCGTATCCAGGGTTTCTGGTATGGTAAGTCACAGCCTAAAGTACCAAACGATTCTGACGCTAACCGCGCTATAAACCGCCGTTGTGAGTTCTCTATCTTTGCAAATGACAAAATGAAAAATGACGCGAAGAAAGAGGCTGGTCAACAGTAATTAAAATATTAAGAACACTTATTTCTCATAAGCAGATATAGATTCCCCCCTGTTTACAGGGGGGAATTTTATTTCTTATCCGTGAAGAACAAGTATCTGACAATTTTAAATACCCACACACCTGCAATAGCGCCAAGAGTATCGGCCACCACATCATACATATCGAAGCTTCTTCCAATGGCCCAGTATTTCTGAATAAATTCAATAGCAAGTCCATAACCGGCAGCAACAATTACCAGTAATACCAGTGTAAGCGGGGAAATATATTTCTTTTGCTTATAAATGCCCAGGCTCAGAAATAATACAATGCCTCCAAACAGGCCAAAATGAACAAACTTATCGAAATGTATTTTATCCAGGAATGAGTTGGAGGGAATATCGTTTCCCGGTAGGGTACACACAACAAGGATCAGGATGATCCATAGAATGGCTGGCGCAAAATATCTCAGAGCTTTCATCTTCTTATTAAATTATTGTTATCCGGTTTCCGACTATTAGTAAAAAGGACAACAGGCTTATCGTAGAATAACGTAGCCTGTTGTCCTTTTCTATATTAAAGATGTTATGGTGCAATTATTCACCTACCAGTGCCTGGTATGCTGCAGCATCCAGCAGGGCTTCTACATCAGCCGGGTTGTTAACGGTAACTTTCACCATCCAGCCTTCGCCGTATGGATCCTGGTTTACCAGTTCAGGGGAGCCATCCAGTTCCGGATTAACTTCACTAACGGTGCCCGCAACAGGCATAAAGAGGTCAGATACTGTTTTCACTGCTTCTACTGTACCAAACACTTCTTCAGCGCCTACTGGTTTACCCAATGAGTTGATATCAACGAAAACTATATCGCCTAATTCGCGCTGTGCAAATTCAGTTATACCGATGGTAGCCACATTACCTTCTAATAAAACCCATTCGTGATCCTTTGTGTAACGCAGGTTTGACGGAAAATTCATATCAAGTTTGATTTTGAGCCGTAAAAATACAGAAAGAATTATGAATTTGGCAATTTGGAGTCATTACCGTTTTAAAATAACCACCACTTTTTAATAACCCTTATCCGCACGGGCACATCTTCCAGTGGCCTGTCATGGCTATCCGTTTTCAGTGCGGCAATTTTATCTATCACATCCATGCCCTTAATTACCTGACCAAATACGGTATAGTTTTGATCCAGATGGGGGCTACCGCCTTCTGTTTTATATACCCGGCGCTGATCCACCGGTATTTTACGGCCTCCCAGCCTTGTTTTTTCCAGTTTATCGAGTTGTTCATCCGTGAATACTTTACCCTGCACAATGTAGAACTGGCAGCCGGAAGAAGCTTTATCAGGTCTGTCGTCCCGGGCAGCACCCAATGCGCCCTTGCGATGGTATAGGTCCAGTTGAAATTCCGGCGGGATAGTATAACCTACATCCCCATTTCCGAGCGTGTCACCGCGATGGGCATGCTTTGAATCCGGATCTCCGCCCTGTATCATAAAATTATTGATCACCCGGTGAAACAGAGTACTGTCGTAGAAGTGGCTTCTGGCCAGCTTTACAAAGTTATTACGGTGTTTCGGGGTTTGATCATACAGTTTAATGATCATGGTGCCGTATGGTGTAATCACTTTCACTCTTCTGTCTTTTGCAGCAGCAAAGAAAGCAAGGAACAACAGGAGGGCACTGAGGGGTAATAGTTTTTTCATAAAATATCTTTATGCTTCTTCGTGATCAGCAAAGTAAGCAATAATATGCTCTTTCAGGAAGTGTTCCTGTTCCATCATTTCCATTTTAGGAACGGGTTGTAATTCTTTAAAATGAGGCCATCCGTCTTTATCGTAGCCATCTACTTCAAAGTATCCGCTCTGACTCAGAAGGGTACATACGGCCACATGCATCAGATCCTGCTTTTGTTCTTTGGTATATTTCTTTTTAAGATTGTTTAATTCATTTACGCCGATCAGGAAAAGGATGGCTTCCATATTGGGCTTTTTACCAAACCTTTCGGTAAGCATTTCTTCTACCGGTTTCCAGCGCTGCTCAAAATCTTCCATATTGTTGTTGCTTTAAATTGTTGGTGTTTTGCCATAAGCTTGTCCCGGCAAATGTACGTTATAGGGAAAAATATTATATAAATATGCCGGGCTTTATTAATTTAGGCAGCGTCTTTAAATGATTAAGTGTCCGAAAATAGCCACAGTGGCAAGTTTAACAGCATTTTAACGGCCTGTTCACATAGTGATAAGTTTTATTTGACCAGAGAATGTTTATTTTAGCACACCTGAAAAATTATTAGCATGGAAAATACATCGTCCGACATCCGGCAACTGAATGAGAAGATTCACCAGGCAAGCGCCTTCGTGGACCTGCTCACAATGGAGTTAGGTAAAGTAATTGTTGGCCAGCGTTATATGGTGGAGAGACTGCTCATCGGTTTGCTGGCCCAGGGCCACGTACTGCTGGAAGGCGTACCCGGTCTGGCAAAAACCTTGTCTATCAAGTCCCTGTCATCCGCTATCAACGCTAAATTCAGCCGTATTCAGTTTACGCCTGACCTTTTACCTGCGGATGTGATAGGTACTATGATCTATAACCAGCAGAAGAACGAGTTCGTGGTGCGCAGAGGTCCCATCTTCGCCAATTTTATCCTGGCAGATGAAATCAACCGTGCTCCGGCAAAAGTGCAGAGCGCCTTGCTGGAAGCCATGCAGGAAAGACAAATCACCATCGGTGACACCACTTTCAAGCTGGACGAACCTTTCCTTGTACTGGCTACCCAGAACCCAATCGAACAGGAAGGTACTTACACCCTGCCTGAAGCACAGGTGGATCGTTTCATGTTGAAAGTAGTGATCGGCTACCCTACCAAAGAAGAGGAAAAACTGATCATCCGTCAAAACCTGAATCCGGAAGCCATGGCTCCTATCCGCCCTATCATACAGCCTTCCGATATCATGGAAGCCCGTAAGCTGGTAAGAGAAGTGTATATGGATGAGAAGATTGAAAAATACATTCTCGATATCGTTTTTGCTACCCGTAATCCGGAAGAGTATAAGCTGAACAAGCTGAAGCCATTGATCGCTTACGGAGGCTCCCCGAGAGCCAGCATCAACCTGGCCTGGGCTGCTAAAGCATATGCTTTCATGAAACGCCGCGGTTATGTGATTCCGGAAGATGTACGTAATGTATGCTTTGACGTAATGCGTCACCGTGTGGGTTTAACCTACGAGGCGGAAGCAGAAAACGTAACCAGCGAAAACATACTGAGCGAAATACTGAACGCTGTAGAAGTACCATAGTAGCTATTGGCTGTTAGCAGTTAGCTTTTAGTGTAATTCTTAATTTGTAATTCGTAATTTCTCATGTTGGATACGGCTGAAATATTAAAGAAGGTAAGACAAATAGAAATAAAGACGAAAGGGCTTACCAACCACATTTTTGCGGGCGAATATCATAGCGCCTTCAAAGGACGTGGTATGTCATTCAGCGAAGTGAGAGATTATCATTTTGGGGATGATGTAAGGTCTATCGACTGGAATGTAACAGCACGATTCAACCACCCTTTTGTGAAGGTTTTTGAAGAAGAAAGAGAGTTGACCGTGATGTTACTGGTGGATATGAGCGAAAGCTCTTCCTTTGGTACCAAAAAACAGGATAAACGTGACCTGATCACGGAACTGTGCGCCGTTCTCGCTTTTTCTGCCATCAAAAATAATGACAAGGTAGGTGTTATCTTTTTCAGTGATGGAATGGAGAAATATATTCCGCCTAAAAAAGGTAAATCACATATCCTGTTCATTATCCGTGAACTACTATCGTTTACGCCTAAACGTAAAGGAACCAATATACAGGAAACCCTGCGTTTCTTTAATAATGCTACAAAGAAACGCAGCATCGTTTTCATGCTGAGTGACTTTCTTTCCGGCAATTATCAGGATGCGCTTAACATCGCCGCCAAACGGCATGATGTGGTAGGAATACAGGTATATGACCAGCGGGATAAAGATTTACCACCAGTAGGATTAATACAGGTGGCAGATGCAGAAACCGGTGCTACCCAATGGATAGATACTACCGACCGCCGGGTGCGCCAGTATTATGAGCAACAATTCCTGCAACATTCACAATACTGCAAAAATGCGTTTATGAAAAGTGGTGCCGAACTGGTAAGTGTACGCACAGATGAAGACTATGTGAAAGCATTACAAACATTTTTCCTCAAGAGGGCCTAAGTTATAATGGAGCGCAAATTGAACATGTATAAACAACAAGTTATAAGACGTATATTTTTATGTTGCTTACTGGGGTTGTTATATCCTTTTAGCCTGCTGGCACAGCAGGCGGTAGACGTGACGGCTAAAGCAGATACCAACAGTATCAGGATAGGTGAGCAGATAAAACTGCAGCTTACCGCCAAGCTCACACCGGCACAGTTTAAGGACGCCAACTTTAAAATACTGTTCCCGGTATTACCGGATTCCCTGGATCATTTTGAGGTAGTTGCCCGTACTTCTCTGGATACACTGGTCAACCAGGATCAGCACATTCTTCACCAAACATTTACACTCACCAGTTTCGACTCCGGCCATTGGGAAATTCCTCCTATGCGGTTTGAAGTATTCGCTGGTGCTAATACCAATCCCGATTCAGCGGTTACACTGCCGGTAGGTATAGATGTAAATACGGTGGCTGTAGATACTACCAAAGCCTTTAAACCCATCAAAGCGGTGCAATCAGTGCCCTGGAATATCTGGGACTACTGGCTGTATATCGCCATCGGGATCACGATTGTATTAGTAGCAATAGGTATCTGGTGGTATCTCCGTACAAGACCTAAGAAAGAAAAGGTAATTAATATTCCTACTGTTTCCCCGTACGAAATTGCTGCTCAGGAACTGAAGGCACTGAAAGAAGAAAAGTTGTGGCAGCAAGGTGATATTAAACAATATTATACCCGGTTAACGGATATTCTGCGTACTTACTTTGAGCATCAGTTCAGCATTGCTGCGCTGGAACAAACAAGCGAGGAATTGCTGCAGAATATTAAACCTGTTACGAAGCTGAATCAGCAAAGAGATAAGCTGCGTAGCCTGCTGGCTATTGCCGATCTGGCGAAGTTTGCCAAATTACAGCCTACGGCAGAAGAGCATGAAGAGTGTATGCGCAAGGCAGAAGAAATTCTGGAGTGGACTAAACCCAAGGCAGGGGCACCCGCAGAAGCAGCAGGCGCGGAAGGTGAGAAACAACAAGCATAAAGCCAGAATGGATCTTAATTAGAAAATTGATGGATTTTTCAACGTGGAAAAATATTGAATTTGCCTACCCGGTTTTCCTGTGGCTATTGCTGCTGGTACCGGTGCTGATATACTGGTACTTTGCCCGCCGCAAGGGCCGGCAGAGTGTGATGATGGTTTCTTCCCTGGAAGGATTAAAAGGATTACCGATATCCTGGAAGGTGCGTTTCAGACCATTATTACTGGTGCTGCGCCTGTTGGCGGTCATAGCACTGATTGTAGCGCTGGCCCGTCCGCAAACCTCCAATACCTCTGAAAGCATAGATAGTGAAGGAATTGATATCGTAATGGCTATAGACATCTCCGGTAGTATGCTGGCGGAAGATCTGCAGCCCAATCGTATGGAGGCTGCTAAAAAAGTGGCCACCGACTTTGTGGATAAACGCATCAGCGACCGTATTGGCCTGGTAGTGTTTTCCGGCGAAAGCTTTACGCAATGCCCTATCACCACTGATCATGCAGTATTGAAAAACCAGATCATGCAGGTGAAAAGCGGCATGTTACAGGATGGTACCGCAATCGGTATGGGCCTGGCTACTTCGGTAGACCGCCTGCGCAACAGTCATGCTAAAAGCAAAGTAATCATCCTGCTCACAGATGGGGTGAACAACACCGGCCTGATAGATCCACTCACCGCACTGGATATCGCCAAGGCATTTAAAATCCGGGTATATACCATTGGGGTAGGTACTATCGGTAAAGCGCCGTTTCCTATGCCAATGGCGGATGGTAGCGTGCAAATGGTGATGCAGGACGTGCAGATCGATGAACCGCTGATGAAAAAGATTTCCAAAGAAACAGGTGGAAAATATTTTCGGGCTACCAATACCAATGATCTGAAAAGCATTTATAATGAAATTGATCAGCTGGAGAAGACCAAGGTAGAAATTACCTCCTACAAACGTTTTGCAGAGCATTTCTTCCTCCTGGCCATGATCGCACTCGGATGTATACTACTGGAAGTAGTACTGCGTTACAGTCTGTTCAAAAGCCTGCCCTAAGAGGCGGAAAGCATAAAGGATAAAGCAAAAAGCTATTGAGGCGAATGTATAAACAGCCTCAATAGCTTTTTGCTTTCCGCTTTATCCGTACCTTTGGTACTCTTATAAAATATCAGAAACTATTGCAAGCAACAGTATACAAATCAACGGGAAGCTGGTATGTGGTAAAAACTACCACTGGTGAAACATTTCAGGCAAGAATGAAAGGTATTTTCAAGAAAGATGAAGATATTACTTCCACCAACCCCATTGCTGTGGGCGATACAGTGGAAATAGTGCCGGACGACAGTGATGCGAATGCCAAAAATGCCATGATAACGGAAATCGGTCCCCGCAAGAATTATATTGTGCGCAGCTCCCCTCATGGGAAAAACAAAAAACATATTGTAGCTGCTAATATGGATCAGGCCATGCTGATCTGCACTGTAAAGGAGCCACGTACCTCACAGGGCTTTATAGACCGCTTCCTGGTAACTGCTGCAGCCTATCACATTCCGGTGATACTGGTGTTCAATAAAAAAGATATTTATAAAGAAAAAGAAACGGAGAAGTATGATGAACTGGAGGAACTATACGGCAGTATTGGTTACCAGGTTTTATTGATCTCTGCTTCCAAAGGCGATAGTGTAGATGAAGTAAGGGCATTGCTGAAAGATAAAACCACCCTGATGGCCGGACATTCCGGTGTAGGGAAATCCTCTCTGATCAATGTGCTGATGCCTGGCCTGGACCTCAGAACCAAAGCCGTGAGTGGCTGGAGCGGCAAAGGATTACACACTACTACGTCTGCCGAAATGTATGACCTGCCATTTGGCGGATGCCTGATAGATACCCCCGGAGTGAGGGAATTTGGTATTGTAGACATTCCCAAGCCGGAATTATCCCACTATTTCCTGGAAATGCAACCATATATTACCCAGTGTCAGTTTAACAACTGTTTGCATATCAATGAGCCCGGCTGTGCAGTGAAAGTTGCCGTAGAGGAAGGGCATATCGATGTAGACAGGTATGTTAGCTATGCTACCATCCTGGAAACAATACAGGAAGAACAGTACTGATCAGCCTTTCTTTGGTTTACCTAATTCGTCCAGCACTTTTTCAGCACCCCAGTTGCGTCTGGGCTGTGGGCAACCTTTCTTTTGAGTACGACAGGCGGCTAACAGGATAACAGCCAGCAATAAGACGATGGAGACGGTTTTACGCATGAGTAATTTTTTAAAATAAACGACTCATTTGTTTACCCGCCTTGCGGTTACTTTGCTTGATATCTTTCGTGTAGTAATTGGAAGAGGGACATCCTGTTTTCTGCGATGAACAGCCGGTGAACAGGATGTTGCCCAATATGAGCAGGCACAAAATAGATTTCATAGGAGGGTATTTGCCTGCAATATAACCTTTTTCTATAACATGAACAGGTTATGGTTCTTTTACTTCTTCCGCCTCCTGATACCAGGATGCGTACATGTTATAGTTCTTGGAAATACGGTTTATTTCTCCCTTAATCAGGGCCATATCAATATCTTTTACTTTTTTGGCAGGCACTCCGGCATAAATAGTACCTGGTTCCACATTGGTGCCGGCGAGTACCACTGCACCGGCGGCAATAATACTATTGCTGCTGATATGGGCATTATCCATTACAATAGCCCCCATTCCGATCAACACATCATTATCAATTGTACAACCATGCAGAATAGCATTGTGGCCAATAGACACATTATTACCTACAATGGTTTTTGACTTCTGGTAGGTACAATGGATCACCGCACCATCCTGTACATTCACATTTTCGCCCAGACGTATACTGTTTACATCACCGCGAACAACTGCATTGAACCATACTGTGCAGCCTTTTCCCATTACTACATCCCCTACTATAGTAGCATTGGGAGCAATATAACAGTCTTCTGGAATTTGAGGAGTAATTCCCTTTAKTGGAATAATGTGCGCCATAATAATGTGTTTTAATGCTTACTTTACAAATATAACAATTACTAATTAGCAGTTGTTTTCTAACTTCGCAAAGAACAGAGCAGTTAGTGATATGAACAACAGGCAACTTTTTTTGCAGCACGTAGCGCAAACTTCTGATGCTCCTCTGGCATTGGAAATAGTGAAGGCGGAAGGCATGTATATGTGGGATGTAAATGGCAAACGGTATCTGGACCTGATTGCCGGTATTAGCGTATGTAACGTAGGACATTGCCATCCGGCAGTAGTAAAGGCGATACAGGAACAGGTGCAGCAATATATGCACCTGTTGGTATATGGTGAATTTGTACAGTCGCCACAGGTGGCCTTCGCCACACTGCTCACACAACATCTTCCGGAACAGCTGGACTGTGTATATTTCACCAACTCGGGTGCAGAGGCCGTAGAAGGTGCCATGAAGCTGGCTAAACGTTTCACCGGCAGAACAGAAATCGCTGCTTTTAACCGCAGCTACCACGGGTCTACGCAGGGTGCTCTGAGCATCCTGGGCGATGAATACTGGCGTAATGCCTACCGGCCTTTGTTGCCAGGCATTCAACACCTGGAGTATAATAATTTTGATTCGCTGGAACTGATTACACATAATACCGCAGCCGTTATTGCAGAAACGGTACAGGCAGAGGGAGGTGTAAATTTACCACAACGGGAATGGCTACACGCACTTCGTGCTAAATGTACTGCCACCGGAACATTATTGATATTAGATGAAATTCAGTGCGGATTCGGGAGAAATGGTACACTGTGGGCATTTGAACAATTCGGTATCATACCGGATGTTTTACTGCTGGGTAAGGCGTTAGGCGGAGGTATGCCCTTAGGTGCTTTCATCGCCTCCCGCGAAATAATGTGGACATTAACCAACAACCCCGTGCTGGGCCATATTACTACTTTTGGCGGGCATCCGGTAAATTGTGCTGCTGGCCGTGCAGGCTTCCAGGCCTTACTGGATCAGGATTTGCTGAAAGATGTAAAAGTAAAGGAGCAGTTATTTCTTCAACAGCTGAAACACCCTGCTATTAAATCTGTCCGCTCTCTTGGATTGATGATAGCTGTGGAATTTGAGAGCTTCCCTGTTAATAAAAAAATCATTGATTATTGTATCGCAAATGGCATGGTAACCGACTGGTTCCTGTTTGCCGCAGAATGTATGCGCATTGTGCCTCCACTTATTATTACACCAGCGGAAATTGAATGGGCTTGTAAACTGATCTGCGAAGCAGCTGATACGGCTTGATAAATAATGCAGGTATTAAAAGTTAGTGGACGTTGCTATTTGAGATTGGATGGAACTGGCGGAACAGGAGTTTCTATGGACGAGAAACCGTTGGCGGTATACAACTTCATAAGCAACGCAGATAATATCAACGGATCCATCCCGTTTTTCTGAGAGGATAAATTACTGGAATTACGCCAGGTCATAGATTTATACACCAGGATACCTATATCAGGAGAGAAGAAATAACAGCTGCCACCATCTTGTATATCCATGTTCAGTAATAGTTTGAATACGCGGAAGTGATGATCGTTTAATGTGAACGTAGTATCTCTGTTCATTGTTAAAAGTTTACTTTCCTCCTCCTTCTCTCTATACGTGAAACGTTGATAACTGCTATCAAATGAAATGGCGAAAGTGTATTGATCACTTTGATAGGTATATACTGTATTGCTGTCGTTGGTAGATTTGCTCACCAGGAAGCTGTCTATGTGCAGGCTTTCTTTGTGAACTTTCAGGAAGATATCCAGTCTTAAGGTATTTCTATAAGCACCTATTCTTTCATTCCATGTTTTTATTTGCCGCTCCTTCTTTTTTTCCTGAACATAAGAGCAGGAAATGAGCAGACAGCCTATCAGCAGGTAGCGTGCATACTTCATGTATCACGAATTCAGCCGGCTTAAAGATAGGGTAACACTTTTAGCAAATAGCTCTATGGCATCTTTTTCGAGTAAAGACAGGTAGTAATAGTACTTGCCTTGTGCCGTCATTTCATGCAGGTTATTGTTGTATTTAAATCGTCCGCGATAAAACTGATCAAGGGTCCCACTGTCAGTTGATTTTTCAGGATGGATCGTGAAGTTGGTAATCGTTGCCTGATGAAACTCTACAATGATTTTGAAGTCATCATTGGTGAACCTTAATTGTAGCTTTTTATCGGTAGGATCCAACTGTATTTTGATGCATTGAAAATCATTATGCAGATCATAAGGATGGCCATCTATTTCGCCCACCATGATACTTTCAAACAGCGGTGTATGTGTTACATCTTTCATGAGCAAACAATTAAAACTGTAGTTTGAAACTGCCGAATACGCCGAAACGCTTGTTGGCAGGTTCGCCCGGCGTTACATCCGGTGTTACTCTCCAGATAAAGTCTACCCGCAGGAATTTAAAAATATTTTCTATACCGGTACCCAGTTCCAGATAGGGATTGCCCTGTAAGGTTTTGAATGGATAGCCGTTGTTAAGGTTCAGTTGTTTGTTGGATTCAGATAAAGAGCCGATAACGCCTTTCGCTGTCCAGAACTGGCGCCATTTTAATTTTTTGATTAATGGAATGTAACCGAATACACCATTACCGATGGTATGCTCTACGTTGAATCCTACGTATTGATCACTGATGAACTCAAAGCGGTTCATCATGTTAAAGGCATATTTGTTATAGTAGTAAATTTCATTACCAGGGTGCACTTCAAGGGAAGTGTAGGGGACGGTACCAAAAATTTTACCACCAAATACATTATAGTAAATAGACCCGAAAGGCGGTAGTTTAACGTAGTCGGATACACTGAGTGAGGCGCGCTGGTATTTCTGACCGCTGTTGGCGATGCCAGGTATACCTGCAGCAAGTTTCAACTCTGCAATCGGATATTTACTGCCTAAACTGATACGGTAGTAATTGCCTTCCAGGAATTGCTCATGGAAAGCGTAGCGGAATTTCACTTCTATTTCCATACTGGTCAGCGGATCCCGGTTGTTGGGTCCTTTTGGATAGTATGCAGCTGTGGGTAATGGTTCATATGGCCTTACCTGTTTGTGTACCAGGTTTATCTGATGAGAGAAACCGCTGTAGTATTCCTTGAAGAATTCCACGCGTTTTTCATCTACCATCAAAAATTTCTGTGGCACTCCACCCTTGCGTATGGCCAGTGTGAAAATATTATCCGTACCTACTTCATCATAATAGTGAGTACCATTATCCAGATCTTTTGTATAGGCTGCATAGATGTAGGTGCGTGGATGCCTTTTCAGCAACCATAAAGCAGACATTTTTCCTTTGTATACATGATCTTTGAAGCCATAGGCCAGATAGCCATATAAGTAGAGATCTTTATTGAATTTAGGGGTAGTACCGAGGTCCATTCTTAAACGGAATCCTTCCAGCCTGTTTTGTGAAAACAGGTAATAGTAAGGGCCAAACTCAATTGGGCCAACTGGTTTATACCCGGTGGCCAGGAATCGGATGGTATTGGAATACGTTCTGAACAGTGGCATTTTCTGAAGGGTATCCACCATTTTGTAAATGCCTTCTTCATTTTTGCTGAGGTCTTCCGGACGGTTATCCATCCAGAAAGAGTCTTTCCGGATGCGTGCACTGTCCATTACCACTACAGGTTCCGGATACTTTTTATCACTGAAGATGTTGGTGGCAGCGGTATCATTTGTAATGACGTTATCATAGCTCGTTGTTTTGCGGCCAATAAAATCAAACGTTTTCCCCGGCCTGGGGCTGGGTGCCCAGAAGTCGGCCACAAATTTATCTTTATACAGGAACCAGGAACTGTCTTTTAGTTGCCGGAATTCCTGTACCATACTGATTTTATGAACGAAATTGATATTGGCGTCGCGGGGAACAGATAAGGTTGTTTTCTGAACGGCGTAGGTGGTATCATGTACCCAGAGATCACCGATAAATGTATTTTCTCCTTTTCGTTTGGGCGTGAAGTTTAGTTTAATAAACCGTTGTCCGTTGATGTATTGTGTATCTGCAATGGAGTAGTCGTAATAGAAAGCGCCGTTATGATGTATCGGGCTTACAAATTGTTTATCGAATACGGGAATGAAGTTATCGTACACATTTACATTCTGGTACATTCCTCCCAGGAATTTTGTCACGCTTTCATTGTCGATACCGGAGGTACGGGCAGCTTTAATCACTTCCTTTGTCTTGCGGGGGCTCGACTGGAAATAATAATCCGACAATGTTTCAGTGAGGAAAATGGGTAGGAAGGGTTTGTCTTCCGAGGTGCTGTCTATGTTATCAAAAATAAACGCAAATGGTTTAGTGAAGCGGTTTCTTCCAAGTTTCTCTTTATTGAGATTCTTCATGTCCAGCTCCAGCTTATTATACACCTCATATTTGTAATTATCGAGGCGGTTATAATTGTTCTCCGGTTTATGCTTAATAATTTGTTTGAGCAGGATCAGGGCCCAGTTTACGTTGGCTTTTATTTCATATGTTTTCAGTGAAACATCTGAGCGGGTGACTTCAAAATTGATCGTCTGTTCTTTCAGGTCTTTATGTACGGGGAGTTTCAGGATGTTATATCCCATTACCCTTACCAGTAGTGAATCTGATGGGATAACATTTAGTTCGAACAGGTATTTACCTTCCGCGTTGCTAACCATACCGGTTTGGGTATGTACGAACTGAAGAGTGGCGAAGGGGATGATTTCCTGTGAGTGCGCGTCCCTGACCACTCCACTAACCTTGTACTGCTGCGCCATCAAACCCGAACACCAAACGCTTACGCCGATGATTATTGCTAATATTCTTTTCCAGCCAACCATATCTGACAACAATATTATATTATTTATCTCTATTCTACGCAGACGGTATCCTTTAGGTAACGCAGTTATAACAAAAAATTATATTTTAAGATTCAAATATTTCTATTAGCTTTGTAATGCAAAGTACTTTTCTGTATGACAGACCAACAACATCTGCAAGCATTAACTGACATTAAGCGCCTCATGGAGCGGAGTAGCCGTTTCATTTCGCTGAGTGGATTAAGTGGAATATCTGCCGGCATCAGCGGGCTGATTGGAGCATTCATAGCGCGTAACTGGCTGGTAGCATATTATGTCAGATGGGAAGCTGTAGGTGCCTACAATGATGCAGATTACAGGATATTAAAGTATCGCTTAATCGCCCTGGGATTAGCTGTAATGGCAGCGGCGCTGGCCGGGGGAACTTTTTTTACCTGGCGCAAGGCGCGGCAGAATAATTTACCGATCTGGGATTTAACCGCGCGGAAAGTGCTGATTAACACCGCTATTCCTTTGGCAGCCGGTGGTGCTTTTATTGCGGGGTTGTTATATAACCACCTGGAAGGACTTGTAGCCCCTACCTGCCTGGTATTTTATGGATTGGCCATTATAAATGCCAGCAAATATACCCTGCCGGATGTGAAGTATCTGGGCATATGTGAAACGATCCTCGGTATACTTAATCTTTTCTATTTGCGCAAAGGCCTTTATTTTTGGGCAGTAGGTTTTGGGCTGCTACACATCATTTATGGCGCATTGATGTGGTGGAAATATGAACGGAAAAGGACTATTTAATCAATAGCATGAACCCGATAGGTAACTTAAACAAAATATTCGAGAGCCGTATACGCCTGGGCGTGATGAGTATATTGATGGTGAATGAGGAAGTTAATTTCAATGACCTCAAGCAAATGCTGGAAGTAACAGACGGTAATCTGGCTTCTCACCTCAATACACTGGAAGAAAATGGCTATCTGAAAGTGCATAAGGGCTTTATTGGCCGCAAAACCAATACTACTTATGCTATTACCGCTGCCGGTGAGAAGGCCTTTAAAGGGCATCTTGCTGCCCTGGAGCACATGATAAAATTCACTAAATAAATTTTTTTTGCCTATTTACTTTGAAATGCAAAGTACTTTCTAAAAAATAAAAATATGGAACCTTCAACTAATKAACCACTTTCTTTCTTCGACCGGTACGCCTACGCCCTTAAAGCAGGCATTATTGTAATACTGATACTGGTATTGCTGATACCCGCCAACATGATTCAAAACCTCATATGGGAGCGCCGCGACAGGCAGGAGGAAGCTTCCAAAGAAGTCAGCAGCCGCTGGGGAAATGAACAGAACATCACAGGTCCGGTGCTGGCCATTCCCTATAAATCCACTTCGGGAAACGCAACCAGTTATGTTTACCTGTTACCGGAAAATCTTAAAATCAATGGGGAACTCTTACCAGAAAAATTACAAAGAGGTATTTTCAATGTAGCGGTGTACAACGCTAAACTGCAACTGAGTGGCGCTTTTAACAGAGAAGCTATGGCATCTCTAAACATCTCTCCTTCCGCCTTAGATTGGGAACATGCGTCATTACTCATTGGCGTCAGCGATCTCCACGGCATTGATAACCAGGTGCAGATGATGTGGAATGGTAAGAACTACCTTTTTAACCCGGGGGTGGTCAGCAGTGATCTGTTTAACAGTGGTATCCAGTCACCGTTGGCCATCATACCAGGAGACACCAGCGCATTGAGTGGCAATTTCTCTCTGGAGCTGGGCGTAAAAGGTTCCGGTAGGATTAGCTTCTCCCCCATTGGTAAAACCACTACAGTGGCCATCAACTCCAGCTGGCCGAATCCCAGTTTTGATGAGGCCTTTCCGCCTAAAACCAGACGGGTAGACGATAAAGGCTTTGCCGCTTCCTGGCAGGTGCAGCACCTGAACCGCAGCTATCCCCAAAGCTGGGAAGGAAAAAAGTTTAATATCCACTCCGCCGACTTCGGTATCAAATTATTTATGCCTGCCGAAAGCCATCAGATGTCTATGCGTGCCGTGAAATACGCCATCATGATCATCGGACTTACCTTCTTTGTATTTTATTTTATTGAATTATCACAGCGCCGCGCCCTTCATCCAATACAGTATGCCCTGATCGGATTAGCCCTTTGTATTTTTTATACCCTGCTCATATCTATTTCAGAACAAATTAACTTTATTATGGCTTACATTATTGCCAGTGTACTCACGATAGGTCTGATTATTGCATATACGGCTGCTGCCTTTAAAAGCATCCGTATTGCTGCAGGCATAGGAGCCACACTTACACTGATTTACGGATTTATTTATGTAATCATCAGTGCAGAAGACCAGGCACTGCTGATGGGAAGCTTAGGACTCTTTATTATCCTGGCCCTGATCATGTACTTCAGTACGACCATCAAATGGGATAAGTTAGGACATAAAAACACCACTATTATTCAATAAAAACGAACATGGGAAATTCTTATATCAGCAAACGTTTAGCCAGCTTCGGATACGCATTCAATGGTATCGGCGCCTTCCTGCGCAGTGAGCCGCATGCACGCATCCACGCAATCGCTACCCTCGTTGTAGTGGCTGCCGGTTGCTGGTATAAAATAGCCACGCCGGAATGGATTTGGATCATCCTGGCAACAGCATTGGTTTGGACAACGGAAATGTTGAATACAGTTGTTGAAAAAATAATGGATCACCTTTCCCCACAACTACATCCCAAAGTGAAGTTCATCAAAGATGTAGCCGCGGGCGCAGTACTAATAGCCGCCATAGCGGCGGCTATTATCGGGGCTGTCATATTTATTCCCTATATTTTTAAAACCATCTAACATCATAACCATATGCAATTGAAAAGAACCATCCGTTTAGCACAACACCGTATCAGCCGCTCCCGGCCTCAATATACACTGTATGCCTCTGTCCTGTTCAGTCTGGCGTTGCTCTTATGTCGTGTCATCCATACCGGCAGTAACCTCCGTGTTTCCCTGATATGGAACCTTTTCCTGGCTTATGTGCCTTTTGCCATTACCCGCTGGATGGAGAAACATCCGGAGCAGATAAAGAACCGTTACAACTGGTACGGCTGCTTTATTTGCTGGCTGCTGTTTATTCCCAATGCGCCTTATATACTCACAGATCTCTTCCACCTCTTTGACGGAGGGGTACCGTTATGGTTTGATCTGTTTGTAATTTTTTCCTTTGCCTGGAATGGTATGATGCTGGGATATATTTCTATTCGCAGTATGGAAAACATGTGGAGTCAGCGCCATTCCCGCTGGCCGGCCTGGTTATTCACTTTCCCGGTGATGTTCCTTTGTGGAATGGGCGTTTATATTGGCAGATTCTTAAGGTATAACAGCTGGGATATTGTAAAAGATCCGCTTACCCTGCTGGGTGATATGAGAGACATTGTGCTGCATCCCGTGGAAAACCGCAGTGCATGGGCTTTTACAATATGCATGGGCATCTTCCTGAGCCTGATGTATCCATTGGTAAAGAAACAACATAGCTGATCAGTATTTCACAAAAAGAAAAAGGGAGAACATGATCTGTTCTCCCTTTTCTATTAATAGATAAAAAATTCGCGTTTAGAAATCCACTCCCATTCCAAAGTACCATATCGGGCTGCCTCTGAAAAACGCTACTGCAGGCCAGCCTGCATCTGCACGGAGGAAGTAGCCGGCAATAGTGGTACGGGCACCGAAGCCATATCCACCTACAAACGGACCAAGGAATCCTTCTTTAATACGGGTAGTGATACCAGAAGTAGGATTGGTATAATTGGTATAATTAGCATCCTTAAAGCTCAGCTTTTTGTTCCACGCAGTACCTATGTCAATGAAGGAGGTTACCTGGAAATTACGCAGGAAAGCAGAGTTGATAGGCTTATCTATAAATGTGGCGAATACTGGTAAACGAAGCTCTGTATTTAATACCATCGCATTGTTACCATTCCTCGCATTTTGTTTGTAACCACGCAGATTTTCAGCTAATGTTTGGAAAGCATAGTTGACACTCATATCTACTGGGTTATTGGTATTGATCTGTGGATTTAACCAGTTATCTACACCACCCAGGTAATACAGCAGCTTACGTGTTCCCCACGACATATCCATGGCGAAGCGGGTAGCCCAGATGAAGTTGCGGTAAATCTTTTCATAGTGACGGATATCTATTCCCATGTTATAGGTAAATCTGCCCTGAGCGGCTGCAGAAGTAGCCGGGTTGAACAGCTCATTCAAACCATTATTGGTTAACTGCGCGTTGGTTTCTCCATAAATTTTATAGCGGGTACCATTCCAGATATTAATAGCCGGGTTAATGGTATTGTCATACACATATTCCAGGCGCATTAATGCATACGTTTCTTTGCGATCTTTAAATAACAAAGGTGGCTTATCAGTGGCCTGTACTACCAGTTTATCAGTACGTATGCCTGCCGACAGACGAATGCTTCTCACCTGGTCAAACGGATAGCGTATTTCTCCCTGGTAAATATTGGTAATAAACTTAGTAGGTCCGGAAGCGGTAAGGTTGCCGGTTGAATCATAAAAGTTTAATGCGGAGTTCTTATCCACTTTGCGGTAGTACGTGAATTTGTAGTCAAACCGCTTTTTCAGATAACTGGCATTGAAGAAATATTCAGACCCTTGCAGGGAAGACGGAATCCGGAAGCCACCATTGAATTTCAAGTCTTCAAACAGATCACTTACCCCAATCTTGATTAATCCGTTCACAGGATCGGTAAGACGTATAGGGGCTTGCGGCTGACCGGTGAAAGGCTGGTACTTGTTAATCAGCACCGAGTTATCCAATTGCAGGATCAGGTAATCAGAAGCAAACTTGTATTTATATGGGAACAGCTTTGATTTCTTCAGTATTTGTTCGTCTTCTCTTTTCTTCTCGAACAGGGCCGGACCTTTTGCCTCACCAGTAGCGGTGCTGTCGGCCGGTTCATTGCCAAATTCATTCTGGAAGAAATTGGTATGGGTAGTGGTGTCTTTTAATGGCGCCTGATAAGTGGGGAGTCCCAAACGGAGACTATCGTTATGCATCTGTGAGCGTCTGAAGTTGGTAGCACGGGCGGTGATGTTTCTTTTCTTCAGTACCACGGTATCTACTTTCAGCTTCATCAGGCGTTTGATATCGGCATATTGTACCACTTCAGATACTTCTCCCTTTTCACCGGTAATCCGGGATTCCTGTATACCATACGGGTAGTTGGAAATAGGGAAAGTATAGGTAGAATCTTTAGTGAGCGCCACTGCTTCAATAGAATCCGGGGCCGTGGTGCCATAGGCGACCAGTGCGGAGTCCAGTTCTTCCGGTTCCGGATTATGCAAAATTTCTGAGCCTACATAAAACAAAGAATCCACACCATCGGCCTGGGACTTGAAGAACCCGGCATAACGGTTACGGATACCGTTGGCATCAGATACAAAGGTGAAGTGGGTAGTGTTGTACTGCATCGGCAGTTTGGCGTTACCATACTGGAGGTCCGTTAACTGGGTAATCTGTTTTTCAGAGCTCTTGTTCCAGTTGTCCACCATGAAAATATTGAAAGGCCTGTTCATCAGCGAAGTATCTGTACCTCTTCCTTTGGGCGAAGGCCTGTTGGAAGAATAGAGAATACCGCTTTTGCCAGGGAAGGCAGCAAAGGAAGGATCCAGGTCATCATATACGTCATTGGTGATCTGGTCTGTTTTGGAATTGCTGATATTATAAGTGAAAATATCGGTGTGGCCATTTTTCACGGCAGAGAGTAACAGGGTATTTTCCTGTACCGGCATGTATTTAAAGTCTATTATCCGGTCAAACTGATTCAGTTCCTGCCGTATAGTCGTACGGGTAATCAGGTCATAGATCATCAGTTTGGTTTTGCCTTCATGCTCATATACCACGGCGAGACGGTTGCCTTTAGTGTTCCAGGCCAGCTGCGGATAGTTAGGATCTACCTGGTTGGCCAGTTGCATTACGCCGCTACGCAGCAGTACCTTAGGTTTGTTCCATCCCAGCTGTATCTGCACGCGGTATACGCCTTTTTTAAACTCCACTACTGCATAGGAGTTATTCTTAGGGTTTGGATTGAAACGATAGTATTCTGACTTGGGAGTTATTTCCTGGGCTACAATAGTGCGGCCTTTGGCGGATGTTTTTCTCCTGCGGTTATCTTCCTGGAATCGTTTCTGATAAAATACGAAGAAGTCTTTAGTTGCTTTTTTAGGGGTTTGGTTCAATACCTGTTCAAATCCTTTTTTCAGTCCGCGGTTAATACGGGTAATATACATAAGGTAAGGCACGGCATCTTTACCATACTTACTTTCCACATAATACCAGAAAGCCTGACCTGCCAGGAAGGTATGATCATAGGCCAGTGCATTAAAGTTGCTGTATTTGCCGGACATAAGGATCAGTTTCAGTTCCTCATCCTGTTCGGCCGTCCAGTTTTCGGCAGCATATCCTATAAAGCCATCTGTAAACCATTTAGGGAAATCTATGAGGGCGGCGTTACCGGCAAATTCGCCGATATCTTCCCCAAAAAGCAATGTTTCCAGCATAATACGGGCAATACCCTGTCTTATCTGCCGGCGGAGGTGCTCATGATTGCCATCAAAGTAAACGATCATCTTGTTCCCTACCAGCTTTGTTACCCCTCCTGTATTCTGCCACTCCACGCCAATACCGATATTGGACTGCTTCATTTCCCCGAAGGAGTTGTAAACCACAATATTAATGCGCTGTCTGGGATTGCTCTCCATGAACTGTTCCAGCTGAGGTAATTCCTTTTCGGCTACCTGGGCGGCATACTTACCAAGTTCAAGTCCATTCTGACTGAAATAGGTATTGAAATGACGGCTTTGATAGTATCTCCACTTAAAGTTCTTGAACTGCACTCGATTTTGGCCGAATTCTACTGTATTGGTCTGGGCTTGCGATACTATCGTTCCAAGTAATAGGGTACCGTGGAATAATAACCGGGTAATAAATCTGTTCATACAGAAAGTATTGATAATATTGTGATCTGTTTTAAAATTAGCCTAAAAAAATCGGGTAACAATGATTGAAATACAACAATTCACTTTTGGTCCATTACAAGAAAACACCTTCCTGCTTATTAACGGTAAAAAGGAATGTATAATTATAGACCCGGGATGTTATTTTCAGGACGAAAGAAAAGAATTATTACAATATATACAAACACACGGGTTAAATGTTATAAGATTATTGAATACGCACTGTCACTTTGATCATATTTTTGGTAATAAACTCGTATCAGATACGTATAAAGTGCGTCCGGAGTTTCATGAGCTGGAACAGCCGGTACTGGATAATTCCCAGAGAGCTGCTGCTATGTACAATATTCCCTTTGAGCCTTCTCCTATGGCTGGCCGATACCTGCTGGAAGGAGAAACCATTCCTTTTGGAACAGACGAACTAACGGTATTGCTTACACCGGGCCATTCTCCCGGCAGCGTATCTTTCTACTGTGAAGGCCAGCACTTCGTGATTGGAGGCGATGTATTGTTCTACCAGAGCATTGGCCGTACCGACCTGCCAGGAGGCAACCACAGCACCCTATTGCAAAGTATCCGGGAAAAACTGTTTGTCCTGCCAGACGAGGTAAGGGTATTCCCTGGCCACGGACCTTCTACCACGGTTGGTTTTGAAAAGAAGCACAACCCGTTTCTAATCTAACCTGTTCATCCCTAAAAGCTGAAAGGAACCGCTAACAGCAGTCGCTAAAAGCCAACCGCTAAAGTCTAGTAGCTAATAGCTAAAAGCTAACAGCTACTTCGCTATATACTTCCCGATTACTGGCAACCGGGCAAACTCCTTCTTCTCCATACGGAAAATAAACCAGGCATAAGCTGCAAAGAAAGCTGTTGCTACTGCGAGGGGAAGGGGTTTGAGGGCGTAGATATCTTTGGGTGACAGCACCAGCCCGTTCAGCCAGTTAAACACATAGTAGATGCCTACTGCTAATCCTACGTAGGTAATGAGTTTAGGGAGATGATAAGGAATCGGATAATACTTTTGCCCCCAGACGTAGCACACCACCATCTGAATAAAGTAGCAAACCATGGTAGCCAGTGCCGCGCCATAATAGCCCATCACCGGAATCCACCAGTAATTCAGCAGGAAAGCAAGAATGGCCGTTAGTATGGTAATCACTGCCCCGGTTTTGGTGCGGTCAGTCAGTTTGAACCAGATAGTAAGGTTATAATAAATCCCCAGGAACATATTGGCCAGCAATAAAACAGGCACAATCCGCATCCCCTGGTAGTAGAAAGGCACCCGGAGGAAAGCTTTCCAGATATTCAGGTAAAGACTTACAAACAGGAACATAAAGCAGAGCATGATCACAAACAGCTTCATGATACGGGCGTACATTTTCCGGGGATCGCCGCTCTCTGCCTGCTTAAAGAAAAAGGGCTCCGCTCCTAACCTGAATGCCTGTATGAACATGGTGATCAGGATGGCCAGTTTATAATTGGCACTATATAGGGCAATCACTTCTTTTTTAGCTTCCATATTATTCCCCGGCAGGAACTGAGGTAAAAACCAGGCCCTGTCGAAGGTTTCATTTACCATGCCCGCCATGCCCACTATAATCAGTGGCAGGGCATAATGCATCATCTGCTTCCACAGCCGGGCATCAAATTTCCATTGAATTTTGCGGATCTGTGGAAGGAAAAGTACCAGGGTAATGGCACTGCCCAGCATATTACTCAGGTAGATATATCCCGTCTGGTCGCTGCTGCTTTGTACATCCGGCACCCAGTGGTGGCCTGCTGCGTATAGCTTCGGGCAGATGACCAGGAAAAAAATATTGAAGAAGATAGTGGTAACGATTCCGGCTATACGAATAGCTGCATACCTCACGGGACGGTCTTCCAGCCGCAATTGGGCAAATGGAATGGCTGTGAGCGCATCAAACGCCATCAGCATCACCACATAGGTATAATAGGTAGGATGACCATTTAGCCCCGCCAGCTCCCCGGCATAGGAATTTATGACCGAAGACTTCAACAGCAATAATAAGATGGTGATACTGATGGTCGACAGCAGCAGGGATATCGTGGTGGTTCCCAGTACATTCGCTTTGTTTTCCTTTTTGGCAAAACGGAAAAAAGCCGTTTCCATACCATAAGTCAGCACAATATTGGCAAAAGGTATATAGGCATAAACGTTAGACATCTCCCCGAAGGATGCACGGGTTAAAATCGTCAGATAGAAAGGGGTAAGAAAATAATTGAGCAGTTTGCTCACAATATTGCTTAACCCATAATACATCGTTTGTCCTGCCAGTTTCTTGATACTCAATTCCCAGATATTTTGGTGCAAAATACGAATTACGGATTATGTATGCCAGATTAATGGGTGAATCCAACGAGTGTAACACCCGGCAGCCAGCTACTCAAATCCGCCCCTGCGCTGTTGTTTCTTATCCGATAACCGCTTTTTTGACTCAATTCTTTTCTCCCGGGCTGCTTTGGATGGCCGGGTGGGCACCCGTTTTTTGCGGGGGATCAGCGCTTTGCTGATCATGTCGTTCATTTTGGAGATCACCTCCTGCTTGTTACCCAATTGGGTACGTTCTGTTTGGGATTTCACCTGGAGCAGACCATCCGCGTTGATGCGGTTAGACAATTTCTCCATCAGCATGGTTTTTTGTTCCGGGGTTAACAGGGCAGAAGCCATTATATCAAAATAGCCTTCTACCATGGTTTCCACCTTATTCACGTTTTGTCCTCCGCTACCACCGCTGCGGGCAGTGCGAAACGTGATTTCAGCGGTCACATTGATATTCATGTATATTTAATTTTTAATATAAAAAAGCATTAAAGAAGGGCAATTTATTAAAACTGCAGCGAATACGCCCTTTTCTTTATGCTTTCCGACTTTATAGGGCAATGGAGTCAGTAAGGAAATGTGTTCCTTACGCCTATAAAGTATAAGGAATCAGGAATATCCCTGATGAGTCCTTTTTTACCGGAACGGGGTTGTCATTCAGCAGGAGGCCATATATTAATGATCCGCAGCAGCCGGACGTCTTCGTCAAAAACGTCATTTTATCCAATGTAAACTTCCCGGGTCTGCCCACGCGCAGCGACAGAGGAGTTCTCACATACGAAAACAGAACTGCCTTATTTTTCGCGGTATCTATCAACTGTCTAACCTGCATAAGCGTGTCGGGCATCTGAATTTTGATGCTGTCTAATGGTATGCGGGCATCAGGGCCATACACCAGATCACGGCCAGTGCCTGGGTCTATCAGTTTAAATCCAAACATCAACTGGGCAGGGGAATCACACATAATACCATCGCAGGGAGTATCCTTTTTTGAGCTTTTACAGGCAGTAAATAGAACAAATCCGATAAATAAAACGTAACAAATACGGGTCATGGAGAAAAGATTTTGGTGATGCTTAAACGTGATCGGGGGGCGAAAAGTTACAGATTCAACCGATTTGCTTTAATTTCCCACCCATAAAAATGGAGCCATGAGGGTAGTTATACAACGCGTTAGTTCCGCATCGGTAACGGTAGACGGAGCTGTCACTGGACAAATTCAGCAGGGATTACTGGTGCTGCTGGGCATAGAAGATATAGATACTACAGATGATATTCAATGGCTGAGTGCTAAAATCGTGAATCTCCGGATCTTCAATGATGATGATGGAGTGATGAACGTATCCGTGAAAGATATCCACGGCGATATATTGTTGGTGAGCCAATTTACCTTGCACGCTTCCACGAAGAAAGGAAACCGGCCTTCGTATATCCGTGCCAGTAAGCCCGATGTTGCGATCCCTTTGTATGAGAAAATGATTCTTCAGCTGGAGCAGGATTTAGGCACCACTATTCAAAGAGGTATTTTTGGGGCAGATATGAAAGTGGCGTTGTTAAATGATGGCCCTGTCACCATTATCATCGATTCTCATCACCGGGAATAAAGACAACAGCAATGCAGTCAATCCGTTATCTTTAATAAATAAAAACTAATCCATGACCATTCAGGAAGCCCAGGAAAAAATTGATAGCTGGATAAACACTACGGGAGTGCGTTATTTCAGTGAATTGACCAATATGGCCATACTCACAGAAGAAGTAGGAGAAGTAGCCCGTGTGATGGCCCGCAAATATGGTGATCAGTCATCGAAAGAAAGTGATAACAAAAAGCTGTTGGCAGATGAGCTGGCTGATGTGATGTGGGTATTGCTATGCATCGCTAATCAAACTGGCATTGATATGACGGTAGCGTTGGAAAAGAACTTTGAAAAGAAAAATATCCGCGATGCACAGCGGCATCATAATAACCCCAAATTAAAATCTTAATGCAGCCTGCACGCTTTTTGTGTGCTGCTTATAAAACACTGCTATGCAAAAACAGGGAAAGCTAAAAAAGATCTGGCAGGTACTGAAACAATCCGGGAGCGAATTCATGGAAGATAAAGTACTGAAGCTGAGTGCTGCATTGGCTTATTATACTATATTCTCCGTTGCACCTATGTTGATCATCATCATTTTTTTCTGTGATTTGTTTCTTGGTAAAGATGCCGTAGAAGGTAATATTTACGGACAAATCAGCGGTTTGGTAGGTAGTAACGCCGCTTTGCAGATCCAGGATATGATTAAGAATGCCTCCCTTTCCGGCGATATGAACTGGGCTACCATAGTCGGTTTTGTTACACTCATCATTGGTGCTACCGGGGTATTTGCTGAAATACAGGACTCAATTAATCACATCTGGCGGCTGAAGTCAAAACCTAAAAAGAATGGCCTGTTACGCATGATCCTTAACAGGCTCCTCTCCTTTTCCCTGGTGGTGAGTCTGGGCTTTATCCTGCTGGTATCTTTGGCTATCAACGGGTTGGTAGAATTATTCTCCACATTGGTGGTGAGCTTGTTGCCGGGAAAGATAACTTCCGGAATCCTGTTTTCCCTGGCGGATTTTGTAGTGCCCTTCCTGGTGATAGCTACACTTTTTGCTATCATTTTCAAGGTACTGCCAGATGCCCGAATTAAATGGAAAGATGTGCGGGTAGGCGCTATTGCTACGGCCATTCTTTTTATGCTTGGTAAATTTGCGATAGGATACTATCTCGGAGCCAGCAAGGTAAGTTCCACTTATGGCGCCGCGGGTTCTATCGTGATTATACTGCTTTGGGTATACTATTCCGCAGCTATCCTGTACTTTGGGGCTGTATTTACCCGGGTATATGTACAGCATTCCGGGGCACAGATTTACCCCAACGAATACGCCGTTTGGATCAAGCAAATAGAGGTCCCGCATGAACCGGAAGTGGTTCAGGAAGGATAGTCTATTTGTTCTTCAGAGTCTTACAAATATTTTAATAATCGCATACGTATTTTCAAAATAGGCATTTATCTTTGCGCCACTATGTCTACAGATCAGAATAAATTCCAGGCGATCATATCGCATTGTAAAGAATATGGTTTTGTTTTTCAGTCCAGTGAAATTTACGATGGGCTCAGTGCCGTATATGATTACGGTCAGTACGGGGCTGAACTGAAGAAAAACATCAAGGATTATTGGTGGAAAAGCATGACCCAATTGCACGAAGATATCGTGGGGATCGATGCCGCCATCTTCATGCATCCTACTACCTGGAAGGCATCCGGACACGTGGATAATTTCAGCGACCCGATGATTGATAACAAGGATAGCAAAAAACGCTACCGTGTAGATCACCTCATTGAAGGACACGCAGAAACATTATCCAAAGAAGCTGGCGATGCACTCCTGGCACAAATGGATGAACTGCTGAAGGAAAACGACTTCGCAGGGCTGAAAACATTAATAGAAACTAATAAAATAAAATGTAGTGTTAGCGGTACCGTTAACTGGACAGAAGTACGTCAGTTTAACCTGATGTTCTCCACCCAGCTAGGTAGCGTTACAGATGAAGCGAGCGAAATATACCTGCGTCCTGAAACGGCACAGGGTATCTTCGTCAACTTCCTGAACGTACAAAAAACCGGCAGGATGAAAGTGCCTTTCGGTATTGCACAAATTGGTAAAGCTTTCAGAAATGAAATCGTAGCCCGCCAGTTTATTTTCCGTATGCGCGAATTTGAGCAAATGGAAATGCAATTCTTTGTACGCCCTGGCACACAACAGGAATGGTACGAAAAATGGAAAGCAGAACGTATGCAATGGCATCTGAGCCTGGGCATCGACCCTGCTAAATACCATTTCAAAGACCACATAAAATTGGCGCACTATGCGGATGCTGCCGTGGATATTGAATACGAGTTCCCATTTGGTTTCAAAGAAGTGGAAGGCATTCACTCCCGTGGTGATTTTGACCTGAAACAACACCAGGAATACAGCAAGAAAAAAATTCAGTACTTCGATACAGAAATCAATCAGAACTATGTGCCTTACGTGATAGAAACCTCTATCGGTCTGGATCGTATGTTCCTGCTTACTATCTGTAATGCTTACGCAGAAGAAGATCTGAGCACTGCAGATAAACAGGATAGCCGTGTGGTATTGAAATTGCCGGCCAAATTATCTCCAATTAAACTGGCGGTATTTCCATTAACTAAAAAAGATGGTTTGCCAGAAGTGGCAAAACTGTTGGTGAATGAATGTAGACAACATTTCCATTGCTATTATGAAGAAAAAGATAGCATCGGAAAACGTTACCGCCGCCAGGATGCCATTGGTACTCCTTTCTGCGTAACCATTGATCATCAGACCAAAGAAGATGGTACTGTAACCATCCGTCACCGCGACACCATGGAGCAGGAACGCATCCCGCTGTCAGAAGTGAAAGCACTGGTTTTAAGCAAAATTCTCTAGTACCATTTTTCGGTAACTTATAGTGGCTATGACCGTTATATAAGTGTAAGCAACCACCTTTATGCCTATACGAAATTATATAACTGTCATAGCCCTTTTTATGCGTTGTTTATCCGCTACGGCGCAAACACAGCCCCCCGCCGAGACGACCAGCATCTCCGTAAAGAAAGCGCCGCACCCCTACAGTCAGACAATATTGTTAAGCGGTGCTGGTCCTGCCTGTGGCATATCCCTGAATTATGATATCCGGTTCAACGGCACAGATAAAGGCCTTGGCGCCAGAATCGGTTTCGGATATGTGCCGGAGTATTCTGAAGAACGGCAATCATGGAGAACGCATATTACCTATAAGAGAATATATAAAGCCAAAACTACGCTGCCATTCGGGCTTAATTATGTGCTGGCCCTCTCTCCCAAACATATGATAGAATTCGGTGCAGGACTCACCTACATGTCAGGTGATTCGCTATGATATGATGATATCACCACCAGCTATACCTGGCTGGGCTGGATGTCTATGCATTATCGCCGTACTATTGGAAAGCACCTGCTAATGAGAGTAGGACTTGTTGCGATGGCTTCAAAAGAATATGTAGCGCCGTTTCCAACGCCGGAATGGGGAATGGGATTCAGGTTTTAACGGTTATCCGTATAATTCCTGGTGTATATCATGCCGGTCGTAGCCCAGCGCCTGTATCCGGTGCTTTGCCTCGTCAATCATGGCTTTCCAGCCACAAAGGAAAAAGTGCGCCGGACGTTTATCGTTCTGCAACAGCTCTTCGTATACACCATGTACATATCCTTTTTTACCAGTCCAGTTTTCCTCACGTGATAAAGTAGGAATGTAGTTGAAGTTCGGCAGCTCGGCTGCCAGCTGCTGCAACTCTTGCGCATACAGCAGGTCATGCTGATACCGCACCCCGAAAATGAGGTGAATAGGCGCATGCGGAATGGCGTGTTCATGAATATAATGCGCCATCGACCGGAATGGAGCTATTCCTGTACCCGTACAGATCAGGAATAATTCCCTGTCTAACGGTTCCGGGAGTACGAAAATTCCCTGTGGACCTCTCAGCAACAGTTCACTCCCTACTTTTATTTCGTTGAACAGATAGGTACTGCCTAATCCGCCTTCGAGGAGTACAATCACCAGCTCAAAAACATTGCTGCCATCAGGATGAGAGGCAATGGAATAACTACGCCAGCGTTTGTTTTTTTTCTCGTGAATGGGCAGATCCAGGGTTACGAACTGCCCCGGTTTAAAGTCAAACCGATCCATGTCCGGTACCTGTATCCAAAAGCGGCGGGTGTTGTGGGTTTCATCCACCAACTTTGTGACGATGCCTGTATGCCATAGGTCCAACATGGAAATTGAGTTTTGGTCTCACTGAATATACTGAAAATTCGGGATTTTGTTATTTGGATATTTCCTTATTTGATTATTCCCCGGCCAGCTACCTTCCTCAAAACCTAAATATCTTGATAACCAAATATCAAAATCGGTAAATGTTCTTTACCTTTGCTGTCTTCATGAATTTACAGGCTGTATTACAATTATTTCAACGTGATGCTCGCCTGCAGTCGCTGGTGAAGGGGATACAATCACCCACCCCACAATACTTTCAGCTTTCCTCCATTAGTGGGAGTGCAATAAACTTTGTGGCAGTTAGCACCTGGGCGCATGCAGATGCGAACCATCTCTTCATCTTAAACGATAGAGAGGAGGCAGCCTATTTCCATAACGATCTGGAACAACTCAGCCAGGCACTGGACATTTTTTATTTCCCGGACTCTTTCAAAAAAGCAGGTCAGTTTCACGAGATCAACAGCAGCCATAGCATGCTGCGGACAGAAGCCCTCATGAAATTTTCCGGCGACAGTGTCCGTAAAAAAATACTGGTCACCTATCCGGAAGCACTCTGGGAGAAAGTGGCCGGCAACCAGGCTTTTAGCGCCAATATGGTACAGCTGAAAGTAGGCGATGTACTGAAAGTAGATTCGCTGCTGGAACAATTGATCACCTGGGGCTTTCATGCAACAGATTTTGTGTATGAACCCGGCCAGTATGCGGTAAGAGGTGGTATCCTGGATATCTATTCCTTTGGGAACGAAAAGCCTTATCGTATTGAATTATTTGGAGAAGATATAGACTCCATCCGCCTGTTTGATCCCGAGACACAGCTGAGTGAACGCAAACTTACCCAGGTGACGCTCATCGCTAACATGGACACCCATGGCACCAGCGCGGATCACGGCAAAACCCCGCTCACAGAATTTCTGCCTGCCAATACCGTGGTATGGATGAAAGACCCCGCCTATGTACAGGGCGTGATAGAACAAATGGAGCAACGCCTGGACGACTTCCTGCTCACCGGACAGAAAGTAAAAGTGGATGAAGACGAAGAGATGGTGCTGAAAGAAGACGACTTTGTGAAAGCCGCTCCACTGATACAACAACTGCTGAAAAAGTCCACCATTGTTTTTGGTAACAAAGACTGGCTCACTGAAAAAGGCTATTCCGCCACAGCTATTGCCTTCGATACCCAGGAGCAGCCTGTGTTTAACCGGCAGTTCGATCTGCTGATCAAAGACCTGGGCAAACATAACAGTAATAAATATTCCCTTTTTATATTCTCAGATAATCCCCGTCAGTTGGAACGCTTGCGGAGTATTTTTGAGGACCTCAAAGCAGATTTTGTATTTTTCCCCATTCCTGTTGCTATCAGTACCGGATTCATTGATCACTCGCTGAAACTGGTATGTTATACCGATCACCAGATCTTCCAGCGTTTCCACAAATACAAGGTAAAACAAGCCTATAACAAGAATAAGGCGATTACCATGAAAACCTTGCGGGAGCTGCAGTCGGGCGATTTTGTAACGCATATCGATCATGGCGTGGGCATGTACAGCGGTCTACAGAAAATTGAGGTAGGAGGAAAAATGCAGGAAGCCATCCGTATTATTTACAAGAACAACGACCTGTTGTATGTAAATATCAACTCCCTGCACAAAATCAGTAAATACACCGGCAAAGAAGGCGTAGAACCTAAAGTAAATAAACTGGGCAGCGATGCCTGGGATAAGCTGAAGGAAAAGGCCAAAACGCAGGTAAAAGATATCGCGAAAGATCTGATACAGTTGTACGCCGTACGTAAAGCCCAACAAGGTTTTGCGCATACACCGGACACTTATCTGCAAACAGAACTGGAAGCATCCTTCATTTATGAAGATACCCCGGATCAGAGCAAAGCAACGGCAGATGTGAAACGTGATATGGAATCGCCGGCACCAATGGACAGACTCGTATGTGGCGACGTAGGTTTTGGTAAGACAGAAGTAGCTATCCGTGCCGCATTTAAGTCTATTGTAGATGGTAAACAGGCGGCCGTACTGGTACCTACTACCATCCTGGCATTTCAGCATTACAAAACTTTTGCAGACCGTCTGAAAGATTTCCCCTGCACAGTAGATTATCTGAACAGGTTCAAATCTTCCAAAGAAAAAAAGGAAACACTTAAACGCCTGGAAGAAGGAAAGATCGATATCATCATTGGCACACACGCCTTGCTGGGCAAAGAAGTAAAGTTCAAAGATCTCGGCGTACTGGTGGTAGATGAAGAACAAAAATTCGGTGTTTCTGCCAAAGAAAAACTGAAACAGATAAAACATAACGTAGACACCCTCACACTAACGGCAACGCCTATACCGCGTACACTACAGTTTTCGTTGATGGGTGCCCGTGACCTTTCTGTTATCAACACGCCACCGCCCAACAGGCAGGCTATTGAAACAGAAGTACAGGTATTTAACCAGGACCTGATCCGTGACGCTATTTATTATGAGGCAGAAAGAGGCGGACAGGTGTACTTTATCCACAACCGGGTAAAAGGACTGAAAGAAATGGCCGGGCTGATTCAGGGATTATGCCCCGATCTCTCTATTGCCACTGCTCACGGACAGCTTGAAGGACATCAATTGGAAGAAGTGATCCTGGATTTCATTGACCGCAAATACGACGTACTGGTATGCACCAATATCGTGGAAAGTGGTGTGGATATTCCCAATGCAAATACTATCATCATTAATAATGCTCATCATTTTGGGTTGAGCGATCTGCATCAGCTACGTGGTCGTGTAGGACGCAGCAATAAAAAGGCCTTCTGTTATCTGCTGGCACCGCCAATGAGCACCCTGCCTTCCGATAGCCGCAAACGCCTGCAAACACTTGAACAACACAGTGAACTGGGTAGTGGTTTCCAGATCGCTATGCGCGACCTGGATATCCGTGGCGCCGGTAACCTGCTGGGCGGTGAGCAAAGCGGTTTCATGGCGGAAATAGGTTTTGATATGTACCAGAAAATTCTGGACGAAGCCATCCGCGAACTGAAACAAAATGAATTCCGCGATCTGTTTAAAGATCAGCTGGAAGAAAAGAAAGACTTTGTAAGTGACTGTACCATCGATACAGACATGGAAATATTGATTCCTGATACTTATATAGAGAGTATACAGGAACGTTTGAACCTGTACCAGGAATTGGATAATATCATGGAAGAAGGCAAGCTAAAGGCCTTTGAAGTGGATATGGCTGACCGCTTCGGTCCATTGCCTGAGCCGGTAAAAGAATTGCTCACCATGATCCGTTGCCGCTGGATGGCCATACAACTGGGCTTCGAAAAAATGATGCTGAAAGAAGAAAACCTGCGTTGCTATTTCATTAATAACCCCGATTCCCCTTATTTCGAATCCCCTACGTTCAATCATATATTAACGTATATACAAACCCGTACAAACAACGCCAAACTGAAACAGGTAGGCAAAAACTTTATGCTGGTAGCCTCCCGTATCCGTAATATGAATGACCTGTACGATTTCCTCAAGGCAATGACCGACAGCCGCAAATAATTTCACCTGTAACATAAATTCGTTGTAAACGTTTCATTCACAATATGAAATGTATATATCCATTTCTGTAACTGTGCATTAACAAAATTTTATAAAACCCCATTGTGGAATCACTTTTAAACGTAGCATCATGAGGGTGTAATTAACAACGGAAACTAATTTTTTAAAAACAATAGAAAACATCGACACATGAAAAAGGTAATGTTATTAGCCGCAGGATTATTTTTGGCCTTAAGCACTTTTGCACAACAGGCAGACAAACAACCGGTAAAAAAGATTGAAGTAAACGGTTCCGCAGAAATGGAAATCACACCGGATGAAATTTATTTCAACATCTCTTTACGTGAATATGTGAAAGGTAAAAACAAAGTAGAGATCAGCACGCTGGAAAAACAATTGCAGAAAGCAATAGCGGATGCAGGTATTTCCAAGGCAGATCTTACCATCGAGAACGTGTATGGTAACAACTTTGAGATATTACGTAAAAAGAAAGATCCACAGGAATTTATGGCGCGCAAACAGTATCGCCTTAAATTAACGAAGCTGGATAAAATCAATGAAATTCTGGGTGCAGTAGATGCAGAAGGAATTGAAAATACAAGAATTGCTTCTTACTCTTCCAGCAAAATGGAAGCATATCGTAAAGAAGTAAAAATTAAAGCATTACTCGCAGCGAAGGAAAAAGCAGAATATATGCTGACTGCTATCGGTAATAAAATGGATGGTGTTATTGAAATTCAGGAAATGAACACTGATAACTATACAGATGTTCGTCCAATGATGATGGCTAACTATAAGTCTGCAGCTGGTAGTGAAGATGCTTCATCTGATATTGATTTCAAAACCATTAAGATCCGTGCAGAAGTAAGAGCAGTATTTGCTATAAAATAATTACACTGGAGATGTAATAACAAAAAAAGAGGTTGTTCCGTAATGGAACAACCTCTTTTACATTTATAAAGACTAGTTAAATTAGAAGCTGTATCTCAGACCCAGCTGCATCTGATGACGGGATGCAAAGAAATCTTTTGAGTAAGGAGTGCCTGGATTGCTGTAGTTATAAGTTGGATAGTTGTTAACCACTTTACCGGTAGGCGTCAGACCCACACTCGCAGATGAGTTGAAGGTATTTGGTGAGAAGTAGGAAATACCCCATTCTTTGTTCAGCAGGTTAGTAACGTTCACGATGTCATAAGTCAGCGTGATGGTGTGTACTTTTTTACCTGCCTTGAAGTTCAGGTCCTGGCTGAAGCGGAAGTCAGCCTGTGTATTCCATGGTGTACGTCCACCATTACGTTCTGTAAAATCACCTTTACGGCTGCTCAGGTATTTGTCGCTGTTTACATGATCCATGAAAGCTGCTGCCTGTTGAGCGGCTGTTGCTCCACCGACTTTATCAGTAAAGAAGTTGGTAGCTTCAGCTACATCTTTTGGAATGTAAGCCAGGCTCACCTGTTGAGGAGTACCCTGTACCGTGGCGTTTACGAAACCGTAGCTGAATGGAAGGCCGGAAGAAGTATTAAAGAAGGCAGAGAAGTTAGATACCCATTTACCTTTTGTACCCCAGTCCTGTTTGTAGCTAACGGTAGCTACTATACGGTGACGAACATCAAAGTTAGAATAAGCCAGACCCGGATTGTTAGGGTTCAGTGCCTGGTTCAGTTGCCAGTTAGACTCCATGGAGTTACGGATACCGTTGGTGATATCTTTCGCCTGTCCGTAAGTATAGGCAGTCATGAAGTTCAGACCAAAAGGAAACACTTTAGAGATCTGGGCAGTGATGCTGTAACGGTAACCTTTGTCAGTGTTAGACAGGAGGTAAGCGTTCGTATACAGGGAATTGATTTTTTTACCGGAGAAAATTGGTTGTTGTTTATTTACATCGTAAGCATAGTAAGTAGGATTATCTACCAGGTTCACCTGTTGGAACTGCAGATCCTTAATTACTTTGGTATAGATACCTTCGATGGTGAATTTCCACTGGTCGTGCGTAGTGTAATCCAGTGCCAGGCTACTTCTCCATACTTGTGGCATTTTGAAGTTATTGTCAATCATATCTACCTGTGTAGCACCTGCTGCGTCTTTTACGTTTACACCATTCTGTGAAGCGAAATCAGCGATACCATTCGGAGATGGCTTAGCTGCAGGCAGTGGCGTATTTACGAATGGTTTGCTGGATGCTTTATTATCGTATGCACCGTAAGTAACACCATTATTATAGTAAGCGTAACCAATCCATGCAAAAGGAATACGACCAGTGAATAAGCCGCTACCACCACGTAATACCAGGCTGTTATCACCTTTGATATCGTAGTTGAAACCTAAGCGTGGAGAGAATTGTATGTTATTCAGGAAGTCGTTTTTGATATCCTTAGGTTTGGTATAGGAGTAAGTAGTTCCAAAATTAGGATCTTCCGGAGATTTGATAGTTTTATCGCTCAATGGTTGTTTGTTAGGAATACCAGTGTAGTCTAAACGTAAACCTGGAGTGATTCTGAAGCGATCAGTAATTTGAATTTCGTCCTGTCCGTATAAGCTCAGAAGGTTCACTTTGAACTGTGCGGGAGGATTATTCATGATATAATCGCGTGAGTTATTGGTATAATTGAAGTTACCACGTACACGGGCAGGATTGTTAGCCAGGAAAGCTCCAATGCTGTCGTAATCCAGACGACCATTCCAGGAGTTTACGAAACCGTAAGTGATGTTGTAGAACTCATTGTGTGTACCAACAGTAATGGTGTGGTTACCTTTAAACATGGTTACGTTATCGGTGATTTCAAACGTTTTTTGTTTCATGTTAAAGATACTTGCTTCACGATCAGTACCCAGGAAGATAGTAGAACCTGGTGTTCTTCCTTTAATCTGGATCTGCGGTGTAGCAGGATCAGACAATGGATCTCTGAAATCATGAACGGAAGAGTAACCGAGGATCAGACTGTTAGACAGGAAGCTGTTGAAATTGCTTTTCAGTTCAGCAACTGTAGAGGTCTGGTTATTGGTTTGTTTGAAGTCAATACCTTTGAAACGGAAGTTCTGTTGATCACGTTCCAGGTTGGTGGCTTCAGAAGTAATGGTATTGTTACGGATAGATAACTGATGTTTTTCGTTGATATGCCAGTCTAATCTGTTAAAGAATTTATTAGAGTTGGAATAGATGCTGGTGTTACCAGCAGTACCTGCATCAACGCCGTAGGTTTTCATTAAGGCGGTGATGTCAGCTGCATCTTTTTCTGTTAAGATACCACCGTTATCAGCAGAACCTGCAGCGAGGATCACTGGATCAACGCGACGTGTAATTTCTTCGTTGGTAAAGAAGAATAATTTGTTCTTAATGATAGGGAAACCTACACGAATACCAGTTTGGTATTCATGAAAATCGCTTGGTAATTTAGAACCGTCACCGGCATTGTTTTTACCGATCATGGAAGCGTTACGGCCATAACCATAAACGGAACCGTGTACTTCGTTGGTACCGCTGCGTGTTACCGCATTTACGCTACCGCCGAGGAAGTTACCTACTTTCACATCAAACGGAGCCAGTAAAACCTGTACATCCTGGATCGCATCGAGCGATACGGGGTTGGTACGGGTACTGCTACCTGGTTGACCGCTGGTGCTGCTCTGTCCACCTAAGGAAGGGCTGAAACCAATCGCATCATTGTTGATAGCACCATCCAGGGTTACGTTATTATAACGGTAGTTGGTACCCAGGAAGGAGTTGTTATTGCTCTGAGGAGTTACTTTAGTAAGATCCTGCAGGCTACGGCTCAGTGTAGGGAGCGTTTTGATCTGCTCCTGTCCTACTCTGGTCCCGCCGGATTTACCGCCGCCAGCATTACCTGTTACTACTACTTCACTCAGGGCAGTTGATTCTTCCTGTAATTTGAAGTTGAAGCTGGTTGTTCCCAGACCCAGGTTGACATCTGCTTTTACTTCTTTCTTATATCCGATAAAGGAAACAGTGATGGTATAAGGACCACCAGGATTGAGGTTCGGCAGGATATAGCGGCCGTCACCATTTGTTTGCACGCCGGATTTGGCACCGGTGCTATTGTTTACTACGACTACAGTAACGCCGGGAATGGCTTGTCCACCTGCATCGGCTACTTTACCCGATATAACAGATGTAGTCACCTGCGCCTGCGCGTTGTTGTAAAAAATGATTACAAGGAAGCTAACTAATAGCGTAAAGAATGATTTCATAAACTGTTTGTAAGTATTTACAGGTGCAAAGGAAACAGTCTAAAACAACCAGAATGTTAACAGATCATTACGGAATTGTTAAGGAGTACATAAAGTAGACTTAAAAAACGCAATTTTTTATTTTTTGAGTTAAAATAACATCAAATTTCCATTCCTATTTAACCTTAATGTTAACAGAGCCGAAAAAAGGGGGTACAAATTAATTGTTAACTGAGGGTAAACAATAAACATAAATAATATAACCTTAACGTATATACGAACAAAGCCCCGCCTTTATAGGCAGGGCCAGTGTGCAAAGTCATCAAAAATGATGTTTAATAAATTTCGACTTTGAAAGTCCCGTCCGTTAAAGGTTTTTCAATATCACCATTTGATAATATACCAGAGAATGTACCCTCCGCATGTTTACTATTAATGCTCGTTATATTTACTTTGATATTTCGACCGGTATACCCCATCTCCTTTTGCTGGATTTGCATCAGGGACATTTCTACTCCTTCAAATGAGCCGGTAGTAAGGGAATCTTTAGGAAACGTAATCATCAGTTCCATGTGATAGCCGAAGTTATTAGTCACACCATCCACTACCAGGGTTTTCTTGCCGGCATAAATGGTATCAGTGACATAAGCTTCGGTAGAATTGGACTGATAAGTATCCTTATCCAGTTTAAAGAAAAAGCTGCTGGCTGGCCTGGCGTCATCTTTTTTGGAGCTACAGGCACTCAGACCTACTCCTAATACAGCAATGATGGCTACCAATAATAATTTCATACGCATGACGTAATAGTTTTTGTTTCGGTATGCCTTTTTAGTCAGGAAAAACCAGTGCCGGCCGCTATGGTGGCGGCCAGCAATAATTTAAATTAACATAGGATACTGGTCAGGTCTGTTGGCATAGGGATAATGTGGGTGCAATATATATAAATAAAAATGAATTAAATAAATTATATATGGATATGACGCTAATTGATTGTTTTTTCATGGTAAAACTTAGTTTTAGAAAACGCTATAGTTAATTATTATGTGTGTGGCCGGCATATACGGAACAATTCGATGGGAGCTAATGCCGGATGGAAGATATCTTTGCAATTTGGGGGATGTTATCAGGTTTATGAGATCCCCGGTAGCGCTGGATAGAACTTTTTGGGTTTCATCATAGTCGTGTATCAGGTAGGACTACGCTTCTAAACACTGGTCGAAATACTATAATTAACAATTTTTTTGGGCCTGAATTGCGTATTATTACGGCGTTACTGAATATTTTAAAAGCACATTATGTCATCGGAAGTAATAAAGCAATTACAGGAGGCGGTGCAGTTTTCGCCGGAAAATGTGCCTTTACGCATGCACCTGGCGCAGGTATTGCTGCAGGATTATGAATATACCGCAGCTGAAGAGCAATACAGAAAAGTGTTGGAGCTCTCTTCTGCTAATACAGCTGCCCAGCTTGGTCTGGCGCGGACTTTTTACCATCAGCAGAAATACTCAGCTGCCATTGTGGTGTTGGAACAACTGGAACACCGGGAGCCTGATCACTTCGATGCCCTGCTGTTACATTGCCGCATCCTGGTGAAAGAACAATCTATGCCCCAGGCAAAAGATATATACCAGCATTTACTGCAAATAAATCCAGGCTTCCGCGATGAAGCATTGGACGGACTTTTCCGTGTAGCCCAGCAATCTCCTGCTTCTTTTAGCGGTGAAGATGAGGAAGAAGAAGAAGGCGAAAGCTTATTCATGCTGGAAAAACCTGAAATCAATTTTTCAGATGTAGGTGGCATGGAAAGAGAAAAGCAGGAAATAGATCTGAAGATCATTAAGCCTCTGCAATTTCCGGATCTATATAAAGCCTACGGTAAAAAAGCCGGTGGAGGTATTTTATTATATGGTCCTCCCGGCTGTGGTAAAACCTATCTCGCCAAAGCTACCGCAGGGCAGATACAGGCAGAATTCATCAATGTAGGTATTCATGATGTGCTGGATATGTGGGTAGGTACAAGTGAGAAGAACCTGCATAGCCTGTTTGAGCTGGCCCGTCAGAGTAAACCCTGCGTGCTGTTTTTTGATGAGGTAGATGCATTGGGCGCTAACCGCTCTGCACTCCGGCAGTCTGGCGCAACTCATATTATCAATCAGTTCCTCGCAGAAATGGATGGTATTGCCGCCAGCAACGAAAATATTCTCATCATCGGTGCTACCAATGCCCCCTGGAGCCTGGACCCGGCATTCCGCCGCCCCGGCCGTTTCGACAGAATCATTTTTGTGGCTCCGCCCGAAACAGAAGGCAGAGAAGAAATACTGAAACTGCAACTACGCAATAAACCGGTAAGTGACATTAATTATAATGCATTGGCGAAAGCTACACCTGGTTATTCCGGTGCTGATCTGAAAGCAATTGTAGATATTGCCATTGAAGAAAAACTGCTCGAAGCACTGCAAAAAGGTGTACCACAGCCCATCACACAAAAAGAATTATTAAAAGCCGCTAAAATCCATAAACCAACCACAAGGGAATGGTTTAATACTGCCCGTAATTATGCGCTGTATTCAAATGAAACCGGTCTTTATGATGATGTATTGAAATACCTGGATATTAAGAAATAACGATTATGGCTGTATTAATTCAGCGCGCTCAGATTTTGTTACAGCAAGGCCGCTTCGAAGATGCCTTTACTGCGCTACGGCAGCACCTGAGCACAAATGCACATGATACCGAAGGCCTTTATCTATTGGCAGTATGTTACCTGGAAACAGGTAATACTGCAGAAGCAGAACAGGTAGCCGCCAATACACTCAGCTTCGCTCCCTATGACGACCGGTTCCTGTATCTGCAGTCAAGGATAGCCTTCATTAAAAATCAATATAATGAGGCTATCAGGGCTATCAGCAGTGCCGTGGCTCTCAACCCCCACTATGCACATTATTTTGCCATGTGGAGCCAGATATTGCTGAATAAGAAGGAGTATGAAGCCGCACTACATAAAGCGGATGAGGGGTTGGCGCTGAATCCGGAAGATGAAGCCTGTCTGAATCTGCGCTCCCATGCTTTGTTTAGTTTAGGCAGAAAAGAAGAAGCATTTTCAGGCCTGCATGAGGCACTGGAACATAACCCGGAAAACGCTTACACCCACGCCAATCTCGGTTGGAAATGGCTGGAAGCACGTAATCACCGCAAAGCGCTGGAACATTTCAGGGAGTCATTAAAAATAGACCCTAATAATGAAGTGGCCAGAAATGGTATGGTGCAGGCCATGAAAGCAAAGTACTGGCTATACCGACAGTTCCTGAACTACTCCTTCTTTATGGGGCGTCAGAAAGCACGTACCCAATGGGCCATCATTATTGCTATTTTTATACTCACACAAATTGCTAATCAGTATTTCTATCCGCTATACATTGTCCTCGCATTAATGGCTATTTCCACCTGGTTGATTACGCCGGTGAGTAACCTGTTTCTTCGCCTCAACCCTTACGGCAGATATGCCCTGAGTCCGGAGCAAACAAAGGTATCCAACATTGTAGGTATTCTCTTAGGAGGTACATTGCTCTCAGGAATAGCGTTTTTGCTCACAGGGATTAACGGCCTGCTGGCATTGTGCATCTGTACAGGCGTTATGCTGTTGCCATCAGCAGGATTGTACGTGTCTGAAAGAAAAAAGAGCCGCAATTTTACGAGATGGTATGTATGGGGCCTCGCCCTGCTGGGCGCGTTAGGAGTGGGCTTTACTTTTTTAACAAACGAACCTTTTAATATATTCGTTACCGTTATGCTGATCGGTGTTTTCGGGTACCAGATTTTAGCGAATTATATTCTCACAAAAGAAGGATAAAAAAGAAACGATAAACAAGAAAGCCTTCCGTTTTTAGCGGAAGGCTTTCTTGTTTATAACCTAAACGTATATACGTAATTAAGCATCGATCTTTGCATACTTCGCATGAGATTCAATGAATGCTCTGCGTGGTGGAACTTCGTCACCCATCAGCATACTGAATACACGGTCAGCTTCTGCAGCACTTTCAATAGTTACCTGTTTCAGTGTGCGATGTTCAGGATTCATGGTAGTATCCCACAGTTGTTCTGCGTTCATCTCACCCAAACCTTTATAACGCTGAATGGTTACGCTGTCTTCTTTACCGGCTCCTGCCAGTTTCAGGGTAGCAGCTTTACGCTCATCTTCTGTCCATGCGTAAGTTTGTTCCTTACCTTTTTTCACGAGGTACAACGGTGGTTGTGCAATGTATACATAACCCTGTTCTACCATGGCTTTCATATAACGGAAAATGAAGGTCAGGATCAGTGTTGCAATGTGGCTACCATCCACGTCAGCATCCGTCATGATGATGAGCTTGTGATAGCGCAGTTTGCTAAGGTTCAGTGCCTTGTCATCTTCTTCTGTACCAATGGTTACACCCAGTGCAGTAAAGATGTTCTTGATTTCATTATCCTCATAGATTTTGTGCTCCATAGCTTTTTCTACGTTCAGGATCTTACCACGCAGTGGCAGGATAGCCTGGTAGTTACGGTTACGGCCTTGTTTGGCAGTACCACCCGCGGAGTCTCCTTCGACAAGGTACAGCTCACATTTGGTAGGATCGTTATCGGAGCAGTCAGCCAGTTTACCCGGTAAACCGCTACCAGTCATTACACTCTTGCGTTGTACCAGCTGACGGGCTTTACGGGCAGCTTCGCGGGCTTGTGCAGCCAGCACTACTTTATTGATAATCGTTTTTGCCTCACGTGGATTTTCCTCCAGGAATGCGTCCAGTACAGCAGCTACGGAGCTGTCTACCACACCCATTACATCAGAGTTACCAAGTTTGGTTTTGGTTTGACCTTCAAACTGTGGCTCAGGAACTTTCACGCTGATAATCGCACTCAATCCTTCGCGGAAGTCATCTCCGGTTACTTCGATCTTCGATTTCTCGAACATCTTATTTTTATCACCATAAGATTTGAATACACGGGTAATAGCGCGGCGGAAACCGGCTACGTGTGTACCACCTTCAATGGTGTTGATATTATTAACGTAAGAGAAAATGTTTTCACTGAATGCATCATTATACACCAGCGCCACCTCTACTGATACATTGGAAACCGGTTCATGCACTTCTACATAAATCGGTGTTGGCAACAGTGGGTTACGGCGGCCGTTTTTGTCGAGCATCTGGATAAATTCTTTGATACCACCTTCACTGTAGAAAGTTTCAGAGAAATTATTTCCTTCTTCATCCTTTTCCCGCTCATCAGTTAATGTAATTTTGATTTTGCGGTTCAGGTAAGATAGTTCGCGTAAACGACCTGCGAGTATTTCGCGGTTGTAGGTAGTTTCCTTGAAAATTTCACCGTCTGGTTTGAAGTGTATAGTAGTACCAGTTACTTCACTAACGCCTATTTCACGTACAGAGTACTGCGGTACACCGCGGTGAAACTCCTGTTCAAATAATTTGCCTTCAGTTTCTACTGTTACATGCAGTACGTCACTCAGGGCATTCACGCAACTTACACCCACACCGTGCAAACCACCGGATACCTTATAAGTGTTCTTGTCAAATTTACCACCGGCGTGGAGTACCGTCATTACAACTTCCAGGGCAGAACGGCCTTCCTTAGGCATGATACCAACAGGAATACCACGACCATCATCCTTTACGCGGATAGAGTTATCCTCCAGGATTGTAACATCAATATTTTTGCAGTATCCGGCAAGGGCTTCATCAATGGAGTTATCTACCACCTCATAAACCAGGTGGTGGAGACCCTTGATGCCAATATCGCCGATATACATGGCTGGACGCTTACGTACGGCTTCCAGACCTTCCAATACCTGTATACTCCCTGCATCATATTTGTTGCTGCTGGGGCTGGGTGCTTGCACTAATTCTTCGCTCATATGTTGGTGTAAAATCTATTAGAAATAAAATCGGTAGACAATCATGCAAAAATACGAAAAATAAGCCTTATTTCCACAAAAGAATGCCTGTTTTTAAGAGGTGAGGACAGGCTAATTTTGCCATTACAGATTTCCGGCGCCAGCAATGTCTTTTACCCCCATAAATAAAGTTTTCCACACCAGGTTAAAATAGGATTTTTGGATGTCGCGCTGGCAGGTTACGGTGGCAATGCGTGGTATTTCTCCTTTTAATGGATTAGATTCGTTGATAACCAATGAATTAGCGATCAGGCTGATAAGTCCTTTCCGCTTAAATTCCTTGTGATCCTTATCCAGCTTCAGTACCGCAATTTTCAGGTTCTGATACAGCATGTTTACATGTCCATCTGCTTTTCTTTCATCTCCTTTAATATTAAAGGTCAGTTCCTGGATATCGCAGGAGCGGATTTCAATTTTTCCTAGTGGCTTGGTAATTACATTGAGGTCTTTCCCATTCATATTTTTAAGTTGCCCGGAAACTGCAAAGTGGCCAGCCTTATCATTCAGGGAGAAATCGAACCTGGCGGTGAGCTTACCGCTTTGCATAAATACAGCATCTACATCAGCTATCATATGCCTGTTTTGGACAACCAGGCTGTCGATATTGGTAATATTTCTGAATCGCCCGTGCACATGACTGAAGTTTATGTACCCTGATTGCTCGGTTACCGGGCTTAATTCGGTATACCGGATATTGATATTACTGGCAATAAGCGTATCAATGCTCAGGGGGAGTTTTAACTTATGCAGCAATTGATGGGGATATTGCCCCAATTTGTTTCCGGGGGGCATTGGCAACATGCGGTTCCGGTAAATTTCCACATTACCGCTCTGTATATTTACCCGTTGTGCCCAGACCTGTTGCTCCTGCAGCAAAAGCCGGGGATTCAGGTCATGCAGACTGATATCGTTGAGTATCATTTCATACCGGTCCTGTTGTACGCCGGTTTTTCGTTGAAAAGCCACTTTATCATACCGGGGCTGTACTTCAAATCTACCAATATGGAGGGTACGCAATGCGGCATCATACCGGATACCCCGTACATTGATCCAGTAAAGGCTATCCCGGGTCCTGTTCATATAGTCTTTCATCTCTATTTCGTAGTTGCGGGCGTATAAAAAGCGGGTAGGATCATCCAGGGCTAAAGAATCTATCAGGAAATCATTGATGCGCACCCTCAGGTTATGAAACTGGTGAACAACACGGGAGGAATCTTTCCGTGTAAAAATGTATTTAAAATTGGTACTGTCCAGCGCCAGTTTACCGATGAAAATAGACTTCATCCTGGCAGATATGTTCTGATAAGCAGTTTTCGGTTTACTGGTATCTATTACAGTTGCGTTTTGCTCCATGATAATACTGGGGCCAGTCACGGTAAGAGAGGAGGCACTCAGTTCTTTTCCGATGAAATAGCGCCACGGTTTGAAGTATTTCAGTTCTAATTTGTCTACACTGATGGTATAGATATCTGTTGGTGCCCTTTGCTGGGCCAGCAGTTGCCGGTAAATTACCGTATCCGCTACCATGACAACTTTTTCCACAGTGACGCTCCCGGAAAGTACATCAAGGTGCAGATCCTTAAATTCCACCGTATAAAGACTATCTGATAACGCTGCTACATATCCGGGTAATTCGCGCTTCAATAGCCTGTTCCAGTGGCGATTCAGGTACCAACCGGTTGCTATTACTAATAGGAGAAGGCTGCCGAAAGTGATGAGTACAATCTTAATCAGTTTGCGTATATTAAATCCGTTTTTTGCCATCAGTAAGGCATAAACGAAATTTATACCAATAAGTTCTGTGAGCGCGCGACTGCAGCGTAAAAGCATTCTGTTCAGGTGAGGGGCTTTGTAACTGTATTGTCAAAACGTATTTGTTTAAAAAATGAATCCCTAAATTTGTGACTTCGATAACAGCATGGATTTAAAAAATAGCTAAAGTGAAAGAAATACAGGAAATATTGGCATTAGCCATTCCGCAACCCGCGATGAGCGACCAGCTACAACTGGCGGAGCAGGATAGTGTGTCAGTACCTGACTGCCTGGACTTTACTTTACAGCGTTTTACATATGATAAGCCACTACCGGTTGAAGATGTGGCGATGGTTGTTTATCAGCCAGCCAAAAGAGGGCAATCTGCTGCTATTGAGCTCCGGTATTGCGTTGCAGGAACCAAATATTGTAAAAATCCATCCTGTACAGATCAACTTTGCTCAGAAGGTCACAAAGAGGCTTGTTCAGACAGGGTGCCGTCAGTGGATTTGATCACCGTGCGCTTTCAACCTGCCTTTATACAGTCGCTGCAGAAAGGGACCACTACTTTCTCTTTATTTGAAAATCAATCACGTAAACCTTTTGTGAAAACCATTCAGCCATGTACGAAATCAAAATCCGTACTGGAAACCATGGTACATCACGATTACGAAGGCATTCTGAAAAATATATTCCTGCAAAGCCGTGCGTTGGATCTGCTGTTATACAGCTCCGACCAGTTTATGCAGAATGATACGGACGAGCGCTATGGTTGCCGCTTCCTGACTCACCTGGAAGACCGCGAAAAAATAGAAAATGCCCGTGGTATTTTACTCGAGCAACTGGACTCTCCTATTACCATCAGGGATTTGGCGCGCCGGGTAGCTATGAATGAATGCTATCTTAAAAAAGGCTTTAAGGCCATGTATGGTACTACCATATATGATTACTTCCAGAAAGAAAGGATGGAAAAAGCCAAGGGTCTGTTGTATGAAAAAGGCATGTCTGTTTCAGAAGTGGCCATGTTGATGGGCTATTCCTGTATTTCTCACTTCTCTACAGCTTTTAAAAAGCATACCGGGCTTAAGCCTTGCGAACTTTTGCTGCGCTAGTAAGCCAGTGTCTGTTTAATATCTCTTTACATTTTACTTTTACATAGAATTATGATACCGGGAAACCTGCTATCATAAAAGAGTTATATGTATTTTCCTTTTTCGATCATTTGTTTTCCCGAATTGAAAAGTGGAAGATAAAATATAGCTGTTTCTTTGTAACACGATAGGCAAATATCCATTTGCGTTTCCTATAAGCTTCCTTATCAGATTTGACCATGGAAGAAGCTTGGCTGGCAAAAAGTAAAGCCATAAATAATACTTGCATGAATATCAAACACCATTGAAGTTAAGTGCATCTTGCCAGAAAAGTTTCTACCAGATTTTTATAAAGTCGTTCGCTTCTGCGGGCGACTTTTTTTGTGGGGAAGTTGGTGATTGGGGCTTTTGGGATCAAGTTGAAACTTGGAGATAGTGGAAATTAGTCAACATTACCTACAAAATGTATTCTCATTATGATGACTCAGTCGATGCTATGCTTAGGAGAGGCTATATACATACAGAAGTATCGCAGCAGAGGTGGACTTGATGTGGAGATGACTTCCGGATGTACCATCAGGAAGAAATAGAATCAGAAGATAGATGGAGGTCAGAACTGGCCATAGCAGCGCAGCTTCGGTACCAGGCTGTAGCAGCGAAAATACATATACTATTGAAAGGAAGCAGGTGTAAAGGGGTTATTATCAAAAATCTTTAATACAACAGTTTCGCTACCCGCCACCTGATGTGTAAAACTAATGAGATGAGTATTGTATAATATTCGGTGAGTATTTGAGAATGGCAAACGCAGGTTGAATGGCATTTAGAGAGTATTGAAAAAGCTATTTTCCAACTTTTGAACTTGATCAGTGTTTTGTTCTTGGAGCCAGGAGCAAAAGAAAACCCCGCCCAAAAGAGCAGGGTCTGTCCTATTTATCCCTATACCTATGAAATACTTGTTTGTGTTATTCAGTAATGGTACCTGCTTCGTTCAACAACACTGATTTGTCTGTACCGTTTTCCTGAATATTTATTTTGTAGTATGAAGCCACATCTGATCTCTCAATTTTCCAGCCATCTTTTATGGTTGCTGCCGGATATTTTGTTTTCAATGTACCAGACACTGATTCCGGAAGAGTTTGAGCATCATAAGCGCTTCTTGTGGCAATCCATTTGCCATCCGCATCATACTCTGCAATTGTGTTTATGTTTTCTTTTTGGAAACTTGCTGTCCAATGTCCTGCACTTGTCTTTGTCCACTTAGCAGCTGTTGTTCCCGCAAAATTCTGATCAAAAGAACTTTTAACTGCCTCAGGTGCCTGCACCGTTTTAGCAACTATTTTTGTTTTCTTAACTGATTTTTTTTGCTGTGCAAAAGTTATGCCGGAAGTGAATAGAACCGCGCAAAAAATTAACGTCAACTTTTTCATATTCGATATGGTTTTTTCCGTTGGGTTAAAATTAACTACTAGGTTTTTCTAATCTTCCTGGCAAATAAGCTAAAACAATGCCAAAAACGCAATTTAATTGCTCTTTATTGCAAAGTACAAAAAAAACAATAAAAAATATTCAAAAAGCTTTGTTTTTAATAAAGTTGCCCCTTTAGGAGCCAGTGTATTTTCTTAACTTCGCACAATTTTAATCAATTATTGTCTAAATAACATCAAAGGGCGGGGAATTGTTTTATGTCCAGCAAATATCAGGAATATAGCCAGTTGAATTTACCTCAGATCGAGAAAGATATACTGCAACACTGGGAGCAGCACCAGACTTTTGAGAAGAGTGTGGAAGTGCGCGATGGCGCCACTCCTTTTGTTTTTTATGAAGGCCCCCCAAGCGCCAATGGTTTGCCGGGTATTCACCATGTTATTTCACGTACTTTAAAAGATCTGGTTTGCCGTTACAAAACGATGCGTGGTTTCCAGGTAAAGCGTAAAGGCGGATGGGATACGCATGGCCTGCCAGTGGAGCTGGGTGTAGAAAAAACACTCGGGATTACTAAGAAAGATATTGGTACTAAGATTTCTGTTGAAGACTACAATGAAACCTGTCGCAGAGAAGTACTAAAGTACAAAGATAAATGGGATGACCTGACCCGTAAAATGGGCTATTGGGTTGATTTGAAAGATCCTTATATCACCTTTGAGAATAAATATATAGAAACCTTATGGTGGGCTTTGCAAACCCTGTATAAGAAAGGATTGTTATATAAAAGCGTGAGCATTCAGCCATACTCCCCTGCTGCCGGTACAGGGCTTAGTTCCGCAGAACTGAACCAGCCAGGTACATATAAGAACGTTAAGGACACTACTATAGTGGCCATGTTTAAAGCCCTGCAGGCAGATAATTCACAATTCCTTTTTGATGCAGCCGGAACAAGTGAGGTGTTTTTTCTCGCCTGGACCACTACTCCGTGGACATTGCCATCCAACCTGGGTTTGACGGTAGGTGCTAATATAGAATATGTATTGGTAAGTACTTTTAACCAATACACTCACCTGCCGGTGAATGTTGTTATGGCGAAAGTATTGCTGGGTAAGTATTTTAAGGCAGAAGGTGAAAATGCTGATTTTGATGCTTATAAAGAAGGCGATAAAGTAATTCCCTGGAAGATACTGAGCAGCTTTAAAGGAAGTCAGCTGGAGAATATCCGCTATGAACAATTATTGCCGTTTGCGCAGCCGGAAGAAGGAGATCCCTTCCGAGTAATTCTGGGCGATTTCGTTACCACTGAAGACGGTACTGGTATAGTACATACTGCTCCTGCTTTTGGTGCAGACGATAATAGAGTTGGTAAAAAGAACGGCATTGGTATTTTAACGCTAGTAGACAGAGAGGGGAAGTTTACAGATAATGTGGGTGAGTTTTCTGGAAGATTTGTAAAGAACTACAAGGATGACCCTGATTATAAAGATGTAGATGTTGATATTGCGGTAAAGCTGAAAAAGGAAAACCGGGCGTTTAAAGTAGAAAAATACGAGCATACTTATCCTCACTGCTGGCGCACAGATAAGCCAGTTTTATATTACCCGCTGGATGCATGGTTTATTAAGACCACTGCAATGAAGGAAAGGATGGTGGAATTGAATAAAACCATTAACTGGAAGCCTGCCTTCACCGGAACCGGTCGTTTTGGTAACTGGTTGGAGAACATGGTAGACTGGAACCTTAGCCGTAGCCGTTATTGGGGTACTCCTTTGCCGATATGGCGTACAGAAGATGGTACAGAAGAGAAATGTATCGGAGGAATTGAAGAGTTGAATGCTGAGATCCGGAAAGCAAGTGAAGTTTTGGGAGGAGATGTGAATAAATCATATCTGCATGAAGGTATTCTGGATTTACATAAACCCTATGTAGATGATATCATATTGGTGAGTGAATCAGGGCAACCAATGCGCCGCGAGCCGGATTTGGTGGATGTTTGGTTTGATAGTGGTGCAATGCCTTATGCACAATGGCATTATCCGTTTGAAAACCGAGAGCTAATAGATAAAGGAGAGTCCTTCCCGGCTGACTTTATCGCTGAAGGTGTGGACCAAACCCGTGGCTGGTTTTATACATTACACGTATTAGGTGTAATGCTCTTCGATAAAGTGGCATATAAAACAGTGGTATCCAATGGATTGGTGTTGGATAGTAATGGTAATAAAATGAGTAAACGCCTCGGAAACGTGGTAAACCCATTTGAAACCATTGAAAAGTATGGTGCAGATGCCACCCGTTGGTACCTGATCACCAATGCTTCCCCATGGGACAGTCTGAAATTTGATGTAAAAGGTATAGGAGAAGCCCAACGTAAATTGTTTGGTACCCTGTATAATACATATAATTTCTTCGCCATGTATTCTAATCTTGATAATTTTACTTTCAAGGAGGCATACATTCCGTTAGAAGAGCGTCCGGAAATTGATCGTTGGATCATTTCCGTATTAAATACCCTGGTGAAAGATGTGACCAGCAGCTTTGATGATTATGAACCTACACAGGCAGGCAGAGCTATCGAGCGTTTTGTGGATGAGCAGCTGAGCAACTGGTATGTGCGTCTTTGCCGCCGCCGGTTCTGGAAGGGAGAATATGAGCATGACAAAATCAGTGCGTACCAGACATTGTACGAATGTTTGGAAAAAATTACACAACTGATGGCCCCGGTTTCCCCATTTTTCACAGATTGGTTATTTAACAACCTGAACAGTGTAAGTGGCCGCAGTAAAGCTGCTTCTATCCACCACACTGATTTCCCGGTAGTTAATACTGCTGCAATAGATGCAGATCTGGAAGAAAGAATGCAACTGGCGCAGGATATTTCGTCACTGGTACTATCCTTGCGTAAGAAGGTGAACATTAAGGTTCGTCAACCTTTGCAAAAAGTTTTAATACCAGTTACCAATGTTCGGATGCAGGAACAAATAGAAAAGGTAGCGGACTTGATAAAAAGTGAGGTGAATGTCAAAGGGATTGATTATCTTACGGAAACGGAAGGTTTTATCAAGAAAAAGATTAAGCCGAACTTCAAGTCGCTTGGTGGTAAAATGGGTGCAAAGATGAAATCTGTGGCTGCCGTTATCGGCGGGTTTACAGATGCAGATATTGCCACGATAGAGCGCGACGGCCATTTCAACCTGGTTGTGGAAGGAGAGCAAGTGCAAATCCAACTCTCTGATGTTGAGATCATTTCCGAAGATATTCCGGGATGGACAGTAGCTAATAAGGGCGCTTTAACGGTAGCGCTTGACATTACTATTACTCCCCAGCTACAGGATGAAGGAAATGCCAGGGAACTGGTAAACCGGATACAGAAAATCCGCAAGGATAGTGATTTTGCTTTAACAGACAGAATCAACGTAACGGTTGAAAGTGTGGAGGCGCTCAAGTCGGCCATTGTGAACTATAATGACTATATTTGCACGGAAATTTTGGCAGATAGCCTGGAATTAGTGGAGCGATTGCATGATGGTACAGAAATAGAGGTGAATGACCTTAAATTTAATGTATTAGTTAACAAAAAAAGCTAATCCCCCATGGCAACAAAAAAGAAGGTTGCTAGTAAAACGACCCAAAAGGTAGCTCCGGCTAAGAAAACGGCGGCAAAGGCTCCAGCAGCAAAGAAACCTGCTAAACCTGCCCCCGCTAAAAAAGTCGCACCCGCACCTAAGAAAGCCGCTGCAAAAAAAGCTGCCCCTGCAAAGGCGGCTCCCAAAGCAGCTGCAAAACCAGCAGCCGGAAAAGCCGTGGTAGCCAAAAGTACTGCTAAAAAAGCCGCCCCTGTGGCGTCGAAACCAGCGGTAAAAAAGGCTTCAGCCATACAAAACAGTAAATTAACATCCGTCAAGAACGTTGCTGTACCTGCAAAATCGACCGTTAAAAAAGAGCCTGCTGTAAAGCAGCAAGTGGTTACGAAAAGTGTTTCCGCTGAAAAAGAGAAACCATTTATTTCTAAGTCAGAAGAAAAAGAACTTAAAACGATGGCAGTAAAGAAAGCAGATACTAAGGTAGAAGTTGCTAAGGAAAAAGACTCCTCGAAAAAAGCAGCTGAAAAGCCAGTTGTTAAGGCTGAAAAATCAGTAAAGACGGAAAGATCCGAAAAACCCGAAAAAACTGAAAAAACCGAGAAAAAAGGTGGAAAAGCTACTTTGGTAACTTATCAACCTGAATTTACTAAGTCAGTGTTGGATCAACCAGCACCACCTACCGGTCCTGTATACAGATACAGTGATTCCGACCTCCAGGAGTTTAGAGAATTGATCCAAAAAAAGCTGGAGTCAGCTAAAAAGGAACTCATCTACCTGCAAGGCTTAATCACCCGTAAAGATGAAGCTGGTACTGACGATACAGAGAACAAATACATGAGCATGGAAGATGGTAGTGGCTCCCAGGAAAGAGAGCAACTTAACCAGATGGCCAGCCGTCAGATTCAGTTCATTGATCACCTGGAAAAAGCTATGATGCGCATTGAAAATAAAACCTATGGTATTTGCCGTGTAACCGGTAAACTCATAGACAAAGCACGTCTCAGAGCTGTTCCACACGCTACATTGAGCATTGAAGCCAAACTGGCTAAAAGTAAATAGTCTTACCCACCGGTAAAGACGCAACGAAAAAGGCGCAGCGGACTAGTCCACTGCGCCTTTTTTATTTCTTCACTGCGATGAGTTATCAGCAGGCTGCTACTTTCTTATTACGCAACTGGCGTACTGCCAGGTAAATTAATCCCGCTCCTGCCAGGCTTACCAAACTACCCACACCGATATTGCGCGCCTGCTTTTTACTGATAGCAGGGAGCTTAATACCAAATTTCGAAGGACTTGCCTGCGCTATATCCAGCAGTGGCGCGAGTGACAGCCCACTGATGATTTTGTCGGCAACCTTTTCTACAATTTCGCCATGGTACTGTGGACAAAAAGCAACGCCTATGCCTGCTTCTGCCAGCAGCTGGCTGTCTTGCTTCCCCTCTCCCACGTAAATGATATTTTGTGTATTAATGTGATATTGCTGCGCTATATAGGGGAACACATTGCTCTTGTTATAATGGTCGCCTTTCATAAAATAATCTGCTGCGGAAAATTCACCGGTGGCTACACTATTGACCAGATGTAATTTATTGGCAAATACGAAATCCATTCCCAGCTTGTTTTTTATATGGCGGGCCACAGTTCCGAATCCATCTGTGATGAGGCCACAGGCATACCCTCTTTTTTTCAATTCCTGCACTATTTCCCTGAAACCAGGTACTAAAGGAATCGCATCTGCTATCTCCAGCATCTCCGCAATATTGCGTCCTTCAAAGAGCGTGGCGCTCAATTTCATTCGGGTCAAAGCATCATGACGGCCAGCCAGGATATCCTGCAGGGCTTCTTCTTTGTCAAATGCAGTGGCCGCCCATTGCAGGTAGTTCTGAGTGAATACTGCATGGTCCAGGTTGAAGATGACCATCTTCTGTAATTTATCAATAGACTCCAGGATGGAATATTCCATCTGCTCTCGTATCAGGTTAATATTACCAAGGGTTTCCAGGTTTTCCTGCGGTATATTTTCTGCTTTGCGTAGAATAGTGCGGGATACTTCTCTCGACATTTTGCTCAGCTGTTCCCAGGTTTGCATGGCATTTTCGATCTTCCCGATATTCGCTTCTGTAATACGTGCCCCCAAATGGTGCATATCTATCAGCAGGCCAATATCTACGCCGTAATCATTCTCAAAATGCACACGTGACAGGAATGATTTCCGTGCTGCAATCATACCGCTGAGTGGTTGCTGAAAATGGGAAAGCTCCGGATATAATATACTAAGCAGCGGCTTGGCCACCAATTGGGTGACCCTGCCTGCCTGCCGTTCAAAGTAGGATTTGACGAAGTCGGCTTCATCTTTTTCTATAGGACCAGTTAATAGGTCTATAATATTGTCGGGGTAAGTAAGGATGTCACCGTCTACGTAAGCAATAATATCATGTTTGGCTGCCATCATGCCTTCACGCATGGAAATTCCCTTTCCGCGCTGGCTGCTGGTAATTACCCTCACCTGCTCTTTCATGGCCTCTTCTACAGTGTTGTCTGTAGAGTTATCATCCACTACAATGATCTCAATTTTACGGGACGTTTTTTTTACGGTTTTAATAACCTGGCGTATGGTAGCACCTTCGTTTAATACAGGAATTACGATAGATATCATAGGAGTTCGCTATGTTAAAAGGTTAAAAAATAAGTGCTGCAAAGAGCTGGTGTTGGCATTGTCAGGGCGCAACAATAACAAAAACCGTACCCATTACCACTATCTTTTCAGAAGATAATATAAAGGAAACACAGATGGGGACTGATTAAACGCAGTACGTCCCGCATTTTTGCGGGACGTACTGCGTTTTCGTTTACGCTTTAACGTTAGGAATCCTTTATTTAAACTCCTGCATTTCTACTAACTTATGATAGATGCCATGCTGCTGCAATAGCTGGTCATGTGTACCGCGTTCTTTGATTTCTCCCTTGTCCATTACAATAATTTCATTGGCATGTTGTATGGTACTCAGTCGGTGTGCAATTACAATGGTAGTGCGGTTTTGCATTAGTTTGTCCAACGCCGCCTGTACCAGTTTTTCAGATTCGGTATCCAGGGCAGAAGTAGCTTCATCCAATATAAGAATGGGAGGATTTTTAAAAATGGCTCTTGCAATAGTCAGACGCTGGCGCTGTCCCCCACTGAGTTTCAGTCCGCGGTCACCAATGAAGGTATCGTAGCCATGATCCAGCTGCTCAATAAATTCATGGGCATTGGCAATTTTTGCGGCAGCTATAATCGCCTCCCTGTCAGCATTTGGCTGGCCAAAGGCAATGTTGTTGATCACTGAATCATTAAACAAAATTGCCTCTTGTGACACCACGCCGATCAGGCCGCGCAGGTCATGTACTTTAAGGTCGCGGATATCGGTGCCGTCTATACGGATGGCTCCATCATTGACGTCATAAAAACGCGGTAAAAGGTCGGCCATGGTAGACTTTCCGGCACCACTACGTCCAACGAGGGCAATCATCTGTCCCTTATTAATTTGCAGCTGAATATTTTTCAGCACATACTGTTGTTCGTATTTAAAGGATATGTTGTCGAATTGAACAAGGCTGTTAAATTCTTTTACAGGTTGTGCATTGGGCTTCTGCTGAATAGTCACTGGTGCATCCAGTATCTTAAAGATCCGCTCACTTGATACCATTCCTTTTTGGATGGTGGTAATAGAAGTAGATACATTTTTAGCCGGCGTCATAATCTGTGAATAGAAAACCAGGTAAGTCATGAAAGTAGCGCCGGTGAGCAGTTCGCTGCCGGACAGCACCAGTGAACCACCATAAATAACCAGGATGATAATTACGATTACGCCCAGTATTTCGGAGATAGGAGATGCCAGTTCCCGTTGGTTATACATAGACTTACTGACTTTCACAAACCGGTTGTTTACTTCTCCGAATTTATTTTTCATAAAGCGCTCTGCGGTAAATGACTGGATAATCCTTATGCCACTGAGTGTTTCTTCTGTAACAGACAAGATTTTGCCCAGCAGATCCTGGCTGAATTTGCCTTTTAATTTCAGTTTTTTCGAAACATATGAAATCAGCAAACCGGAAACAGGGAAGAAAACGATGGTAAACAGGGTCAATTTTACAGAGATATAAAACAATGCTGCAAAATAGCCAATGATAATGAACGGATCACGCAGGAGCGTTTGAACAGCATTAATCACACTGTTTTCAATTTCCTGTACATCGTTGGTCATGGAAGATAACAGATCTCCCTTTTGTTGCTCGCTGTAAAAGGAGAGTGATTGATCCGTAAATCTTTCATACAGGCGGGTGCGTAACCGGGAAAGGACTGTCATTTTCAGGCGTACCATTACCCGCGCGCTCATATATCGGCCAAAGTTGGCGATGACTACACATATTCCAATAACTGCGCAAACAAAGTATAAAGCACTTAGCTTGGAGCCGCTGGCTTTGATAAAGTCGTAGAAGTAATAATAAAACAGGTCTATAAAGTAGTTAATCGAAAAAGTGAAGTGTGGTGCCGTTACTACTTTTGGGACTTCATCTACCTGATTAAAAATAACCGTTAGCAACGGAATTAACATAGCAAAATTGACCATACCGAATATGATACCGATCAATGTGTAGATGACATATTCCGGAAAATAATGATGTAAAGGGGTCGCAAATCTTAGTAATCGCTTGAACGTCTTCATTCCTGTTGCTTTTAAACTGCTGGCAAAAATAGCATAAATACGATATGTCGGGGTTTAATTGCCACTATTCTTTGCAGGAAAAGGTTAATTTCGCATCTGACGGGCTGCTGGCAGCCTGTTAAGGTTTGGCGCTGTGCTGTAAAAATGCTATTATCGTACAGAGGCCCCTTTTTACTAACGATTAAAACTGAATGAGATGCAGGAAACTAAAAGGCAGAAGCAAATAGGACAATTAGTGCAACAGGAACTAAGTGGTATTTTTCAGCGGATGGGATTTAATGTGGTAGATGGAGGAATGATATCTGTTGCTGCTGTAAAAATGACGCCTGATCTGCTGGAGGCTAAAGTATACCTGAGCATGTTTCAGATTAAGGCCCCTGCTGAGATGCTGGAGCGTATCAAGGAAAGAATGGGCGAAATAAAGAAATCGCTTGGAATAGGTTTGGGCAAACAATTGCGCAGAATACCTGATGTGAGCTTCTTCCTGGATGATACCCTGGACTATGTGTTCAAGATGGAAGAGCTGTTTAAAAAGATCAAGGAAGACGATGCAAATATTAAGGATGGCAATAAATAGCATTACGAATTACGGATTTGTGCGTAGATAGTAAACGCAAATACCACTATCCGCTTATATCTACCCATAAATCCGTAATTCATAATTCGTAATTCTAACGCTATGGTTTGGCAATTTGCTTCCCGTTACTTCCGGGCTAAAAAATCTACGAATGCTATTAATATCATTGCCTGGGTAAGTGTGGTGGCGATTGCAGTAGGGGCAGGAGCCCTGATTGTGATATTAAGTGTATTTAATGGTTTTGAAGGCCTTGTAAAATCCCTGTACTCGTCTTTTTATCCTGCTATAAAAATTGCGCCTGCCAGTGGAAAAACGATTCTCCTCACTCCTGCTCAGCTACAACAGATAGCAGCCGTTCCGGGCGTAGCTCATTTTTCGGAAGTAATAGAAGAAAAAGCCGTACTGCGCTACGGTGACGAGCCTACGATTGCTGTTTTGAAGGGAGTAGACAGTGGTTATAATAATGTAACAGATGTTAAAAGCAATATTGTAAGAGGACGCTTTGACACCGGAGACAGTGTTGCTTACCGGGCTGTGCTGGGATTGGAGCTGGAAGGAGCCCTCGGAGTGGATGTTGTACATAGTCTGGCACCTGTAACGGTATACCTGCCACGCAGGAATGTAAATGCCTTTGTTACGCCGGAGGACGCCCTGAATAATGGGGTATTATATMCTACAGGAACGTTTGCTATCCAACAGGAGTTTAACAGTAAGTATGTGATTACCAATATTGAATTCCTGCGTAAGCTACTGGAGTTGGGTGATGATGAAATGTCGGCGCTGGAAATCGGGGCACGGACAGGGGTAAACGAAAAGCTGTTGAAAGAAAAACTGGAGCAGGTACTGGGCAAAGGGTATAAGGTGCAAACACGTTATGAACAGAACCAATCGCTATATGCCATTATGCAAACAGAAAAGTGGGCAGTATATGTGATACTCAGTTTTATTATGATCATTGCGGCATTCAATATGATTGGCTCTTTGTATATGTTGGTGATAGAGAAACAAAAAGACATTACTATTCTAAAGGCCATGGGCGCGCGTAAATCCCTGATCATGCGTATTTTCCTGGCGGAAGGACTCATCATAGCCGGAATAGGTACGGTGGTGGGTTTTGGGTTAGGTATTTCATTTTGCCTGTTACAGCAGCGATTTGGTATTATTAAACTGGAAGGCACCTCATTTCTGGTAGATGCTTATCCGGTAAGTATGCATGCAGAAGATTTTGGATTAGTATTTATTACTATTATGGTGATAGGAATAGCGGCCAGTTGGTATCCAGCAAGAAGGGCAGCTGTAGAAGCTATAACACTAAAGGCAACATGATAAAAAAACACGATTATTTCCTACTTGATAAACAGGGCATAGTCTTTAAAAATAATTAAAAAGGGTTCGTATAATAGTTATACGAACCCTTTTTAATTATTTTTAAAGACTATGCTTAGTAGTCACCTAGTGTTTCAGGTAATTGTGCCAATGCTTTTGCCAGTTGTTCATCACTTGGAGCAATACCGTGCCATTCGTGATGTCCTTCCATGAAGTCAACACCTTGACCCATTACGGTTTTCATGATGATAGCAATGGGTTTACCCTGACCAGTAAAGCTTTTAGCTTTTTCTAGTGTAGCCACAACGTCATCCATATCATTACCATTCATGTGAAGTACATGCCATCCGAATACTTCGAATTTAGCACCTACATCTCCCAGTCCGGCAACATCATCAGTAGTCCCATCTATCTGTTGACCATTAAGATCTACCGTGATGATAAGATTATCTACTTTGTGGTGTGGCGCAAACATCACAGATTCCCAGATCTGTCCTTCTTCCAGCTCGCCATCTCCGTGAAGAGAGAACACCAGGTTTTTATCGTTGTTAAGTTTTTTTGCAAGTGCTGCGCCTATGGCCACGCTCATGCCCTGGCCCAGTGAGCCGGAAGCAATACGTACACCGGGTAAGTGTTCGTGGGTGGTGGGATGCCCCTGCAGGCGGGAGTTCAGCTTACGGAAAGTACTCAGTTCCTGTACGGGAAAGTATCCTGAACGAGCCAGGGCACTGTAGAAAACAGGAGATATGTGACCATTGGAGAGGAAGAACAGGTCCTGATTTTTACCATCCATATCAAAAGGAACAGGCTTATGGTCCATTATCTTGAAATATAGTGCAGTTAGAAAGTCTGCACAACCTAATGATCCTCCCGGATGTCCGCTTTGAACACCATGTACCATCCGTACAATATCTCTTCTAACCTGAGTAGCAATATCTTTGAGCTGTGGCATGATAGTTGTTAATTTTTGTGCCGCAAAACTAATAGAATTTCGTAGAATTTGTGGCTGTTGAACTTTTTTTTTGCGATCTCAAAGTATTAAAAAAGTTGATTTTTTTAACGTTTCTTTTCACATTTCATTGAAATTAATATCTTTGCACAATTAAGCCCCACTAATGGAGAATGTATTAATTGCTACCGTCCTAAGTTTTGTGGTTACCTATTTTTCAATTCCAATACTTATCAGAGTCGCGGAATTAAAGCATTTATACGACGAACCGGACGAACGAAAGACGCATAAACAGCGTATACCAACACTCGGGGGAATTGGTTTTTTCTCCGGATTTATAATTGCAGCTGCTATCTGTGTACCCGCAATGGCTAATTCGCCATTTCAGTATATGATGGCTGCATTCTTTATTATTTTCATGGTAGGTATGAAAGATGATATCGTAGGGTTGTCTCCGTTAAAAAAATTAATTGGACAACTGGCGGCATCTTTTGCTATTATTTACCTGGGCAATCTTCAGCTCACCAGTATGTATGGGTTCATGGGAATCTATACATTGCCTCCCAATATCAGCCTTATGCTGACGTATTTCACCTTTATAGTAGTAATAAATGCCTTTAACCTGATAGATGGTGTAGATGGACATGCCGGTAGCATTGGATTACTGGTAAGTGCTGTGCTGGGTGCTTATTTCCTGCACGTGGGTGAAACTACGTATGCTGTAATAGGTTTTGCATTGGCAGGCGGTTTGGCTAGTTTCCTGATTTATAATATCTCTCCTGCCCGCATTTTTATGGGCGATACGGGATCCTTACTGATCGGGTTGGTTAATGCGGTGCTGATTCTTAAATTTATAGATGTAGCAGGAAATCCTGTTGGTAAGATGCCTATTGCGGCTACACCAGCAGTTGCTTTTGCCATTCTGATAGTACCATTATTCGATACTTTACGCGTATTTGCGGTGCGTATGATACAGGGAAGATCTCCTTTCTCTGCCGACAGAAACCACATCCATCACTACCTGCTTGACTTAAAGCTGAACCACAGGCAAACCACGCTCGTTTCCGTAGCTATTAATGCTTCTTATATACTCGGCGCATTTGTGTTACAGGGAATGGGAGCCACCTGGTTATTGATGGTGGTAATTGGTTCTGCCACCTTCTTTACAGGTATGTTATACCTGGCCCGCAGAAGATCACTGGCTATCCAGGCTATACCTGAACCGGTTGTGCAGCCTGTAGCAACAGTGGCAAAAGAATCTACCAAAATATTACGTGTTACAACAGACGGTGTGCTACAGGATAAATAATTATTTCCGGATAATTTACTGTTAAGGCTTATTGCAAGCATTTCTCCTTCCATTATCATGGAGCGTTACTTTGACGATTAAAAGAAAACCTGTAGGTTTGCACGCACTTAACTATTTATGTTATGCAAGATGATCTAACGCTTATCATTGATGAGGCAGCAGACTCGATGAAAAAAGCAATCGGGCACCTGGAATTGGAGCTTACAAAAATCAGAGCCGGAAAAGCTAATCCGCAGATACTGGATGGCATTTTCGTTGACTATTATGGCGCGCCAACTGCACTGAACCAGGTTGCTAACGTGAGTGTTGCTGATGCCCGTACCCTGACAATACAACCATGGGAAAAAAACATGCTGCAGCCTATTGAAAGGGCTATTATCGCATCTAATATTGGTCTTAATCCACAAAATGACGGTATCATCATCCGTTTATTCCTCCCCCCGCTGACAGAAGAGCGCAGGAAGGAATTTGTGAAAAGAGTAAATAATGAAGGCGAACAGGCAAAAGTAGCTGTACGGAGTATCCGCCGCGATGCTATTGAATCTGTAAAGAAATTACAAAAAGACGGTTTAAGTGAAGATACTGCCAAGGATGCCGAAGCAGAAATTCAGACAATGACCGACAAACATAGCGTGTTAATTGACAAACACTGCGAAGTGAAAGAAAAAGAAATCATGGCAATTTAAGGCGTCGGGATTTCCCATCTGCTTTCAGCCAGTAAATATTAAAGCGGAGATATCAATGGATGCTTATCCATTGATATCTCCGCTTCTTTTATCCAGGTGGTTTACTTTACCTGCTCCTGAATTTTCTCCACCGGTGCTTTGTTGGCACTGTTTACCAGGTACACACCCAGTAAAATGATCCCCATACAGAGTACCTGCACCCAGGTAATAGGTTCATGTGCCAGTAGTCCCCAACCAACAGCTACTAACGGTAACGCATATGCTACCATAGACGCCAGTACCGATCCGGCGCGTTTAATTAACAGGAAAAACAGCACTGCCGCTATACCGGTACCCATTACACCCAGTACAAGGCCCGCGGAAAGCGATCGCCATGGCGCATTCGGTTGTGTAAATTGTGGGAAGAAGTTGCTGAACCATAATATCGGGAAAGTGAGTATGGCACAAAAAAACATGGCAATAGAGCCCAGTTGGAGAGAAGAGAAGCCCTTAAGCGTATTGTGTACCAGACTGATGTTGATGCCATAGCTGATGGTAGCCAGGATCACCAGGAAGGCATAATACCAATGCTCGTTGGTGCTGATCCCTTTGGAGGTAAAAAGCAATACAACGCCTGCTAACCCAACAAATATACCTGTGAGCTGTGCCTTTTTAAATGGACTTTTAAAAATGATAATGCCTGATAGTAAAGCCATCAATGGGACGAGTGCATTTAAAATACCGGCAAGCGAGCTATCAATTTCTGTTTCTGCCAAACAAAAAAGAAAAGCCGGGATACCATTACCCAGTACACCGGAAAGTAAAATAAGCGGTATTTTTTTTCCTGGCGTTTGTCGCAACGCCTTTGGTAAAAAAGGTAACAGCGCTAAGCCTGCCGCCACCAGCCTTAAACTGGCTACCTGGTAGGAGGTAAATGATTCCAGTCCAATCTTCATTAATATAAAGGAACTGCCCCAGGTGAGTGATAGCAAAACGAAAACTCCCCAATGAGCGAAACGTTGGTTCATAGTTATAAATTATGACTACAAAGGTGCAGGTATCGGGGGCATTCAACAAAATATAAATCGTGTTATCGCAACACTTCTGATTTGATTTTGTTAAATTTATTTATAAGAATGCAATACATGAGTAAAATCAAGTTGTCCGCGATCAGTACCACAGCGCCTAAAAAGCTGGATAAAGAAAAGATAAAGGCGAAAACCCGTGAGATTCTACAGGAACTCGATGAGCTACAAAACCTGCTTTATGCACAGCATAAACATAGTATACTATTGGTAGTACAGGGAATGGATGCCAGTGGAAAAGACGGTGTGATCAAAAATGTTACAGGTACACTGAACCCCCAGGGCTGTACGGTACACTCTTTTAAAGCTCCCAGTACAGAAGAATCAGAACATGATTTTTTATGGAGAGTACATCATCAGGCTCCGGGTAAAGGGATGATACAGGTGTTCAACCGTTCGCATTATGAAGATATCCTGATACAACGTGTGCACAAATGGATTGACGATAAAATGGTGCAAAAACGGATAGAGGCGATTAATGATTTTGAGAAATTGCTGACCGTTCACAATAATACCCATATCATAAAATGTTATCTGCATGTGTCACGGGAAGCACAGCAGCAACGCCTGGTTGAACGCACAGAAGATCCACGTAAGATGTGGAAGTATAACGAAAATGATCTGACGGAAGCCAAACTCTGGGATAAGTATATGGAAGCATATGAAGAGGCCATTAATCGCTGTAATTATGTACCATGGCTTATTGTGCCAGCCGATCAAAACTGGTATAAAGAATATTTGATAGCCCTAACGTTAAGGGATACACTGAAATCATTGCAAATGAAATATCCCCGTTTAAAGAAATAATGGGTTAATAATTAACGGCTTCGGGGATTATGCTTTATTTTTGTTCACTTATTTTAACCACTAAAACCTTGCATTATGTCGTTCATCAAAGAATTTAAAGAGTTTGCCATGAAAGGCAATGTAATGGATCTTGCTGTGGGTGTGATTATTGGAGCTGCGTTTGGAAAGATCGTTACATCTTTGGTAGATAATATTCTGATGCCCATAATAGGGTTAATCACCCATGGCAAGAATTTTAATGATCTCTTTGTATTGCTTGACACCAGTAAAGGAGAGTTTGCAACCTTGGCGGAAGCAAAGGCCAAAGGTGTGGGAGTATTTGCTTATGGCGCATTTATTCAGAGCATAATTGATTTCCTGATTATCGCTTTCTGTATTTTCCTGCTGGTAAAATTCATGAATAGACTGACCAAGAAAAAAGAAGAAGACCCTGCTCCAGCTGAATTATCTACACAGGAAAAACTGCTCACAGAAATTCGTGATGAACTGAAAAAATCAAAGTAAAAATCTTCATAAATACCCCCGCCATCATATTTCTTCCCGACCGGGAGAAATATGATGGTCATATACGTATACTCACCTTAAATATTAAATTGATGAAAAAATTCATTTTATCCATTGCCTGCTGTATGCTAATGCTTACAGCTGTACATGCACAAAATGACTGGATGAAGAAGTCACGGGAGGAAGCTGCCGGGAAAATTAAAAAAGACCCTATTGATCCTAATGACACCATTCCCAAACTATGGCGGAAAGGGATGAATATTAATGTAAATATTAACCAGGGATCATTGAGCAACTGGGCTGCAGGTGGAGATAATTTTTCTCTCTCTGTAGGTTCCAATCTATATGCCTGGGCATTCTATAAGAAAGGTAGGCGTTCCTGGGACAATGTGGCCGATCTTGCCTTTGCATATCTCAATACCACCAGTCTCGGAGGCCGTAAAAGTGATGACCGCATTGATCTGACCACCAAATATGGCTATGATATTGGCAACCATTGGTATGTAAGTGGATTGGTGAACTTACGTACACAATTTGCCAACGGCTATCTGTATCCAAATGATACCACAAAAACGTTATCGTCTAAATTCTTTTCACCGGCATATGTACTGGTGTCACCAGGTTTCGATTATAAACCGAATAATTCATTTTCTTTATTCCTCTCTCCTATTACATCCCGGTTTGTGTTTGTAATGGATGATTTTCTTTCAAAACAAGGAGCATACGGTGTAGATACAGGTAAACATTTTAAATATGAAATAGGTGCTTATTTGTCTGCCAATTATGTAAAGACTTTTGCGAAAAATATGACTTACAAGGGCCGGCTGGATCTTTTTTCAGACTACTTACATAATCCACAAAACATAGATGTGTTTTTCACCAATGCTCTGGAACTCAAAGTTAATAAGTGGATATCCGCTTTGTTGACAGTAGATATGATATATGATGATGATGTAAAAGTATTTGAAAATAAAGAAACTGGAGTAATGGGGCCACGACTGCAAATTAAGCAGGTAATAGGGGTTGGTTTTGCTGCGAAGTTTTGATTCGCGGGATTTTTGTTATTTTTGATATCGCACATAGGTACCGTGTATAAAAGAAGTCCGGATGTAGTGTATCCGGCATTCATTTCTCGCAGTGCCTTTGTGCGAATTCTTTTTAAACCAAGTATTAAATACATTACGTGAGCGAGCAAGCACCTGTCTATAAGATCAAATTACCGCAATTTGAAGGTCCTTTTGACCTGTTGCTGTTCTTCATCGAGCGTGATGAACTGGATATTTACAATATTCCCATCAACACCCTGACGCAGGATTTTCTGGCCTATATTCATCATATTGAATCGTTGAATATTGAGCTGGCGAGTGAGTTCATTCTTTTTGTGTCTACCCTGATGCGCATCAAAGCAAAGATGCTGTTACCGCGTAAAGAGGTAGATGAACAGGGAAATGAAATAGATCCGCGCATGGAGCTGATAGACAAAATCCTGGAGTATAAACGCTATAAGCTGGCTGCGGCCGAATTGGCTGAAATGGAAGCCGATCGTATGCTGCAGATTAAGCGTGGAAATATAGCCAAAGAACTGGCTGAAATCGGAGAAGCTACCAGTGAAGGTACAGAGGTACAGACGCTTACCCTCTTTAAGTTGACCAAAACCTTTGAAAAGGTGATGCAGCGCATGAAAGAGCGCGATAATAAGCCCCAGCACGTAGTATATAAGTATGACTATACTATGGAAGGCTCCAGGATGTATATGGAAGAATTAGCAAGGGCAGAGCGGACATTATCTTTCGAAAAAATATTTGATCACTGTAAAGACCGTGTACACGCGATATTCCTGTTCCTGAGTATGCTGGAACTGGTACAAATGAAGCACATGGGCATTATGGTGGGAGAAGGAAGAAACAACTTTATTATTGAATATATCGATCCTTCCGACAGGGAGGAAGAACCTGCAGGAACTTTAATAGATGGCTGAGAAACGTGAARATATCGGAATTGTTTCCTTACCGGAATACGCACATGTAGATCCAGGTTTTGTAGTATCTGGTCTTTGCGAATTAGGCGACAGCTTTTTTGACCAGATTGGTGTGCCCCACCGGCATGATTTCTACACCATTTACTGGATTAAGAAAGGTAAGCTGTTACATACTATTGATGCGGTTACATATGAAGTAAAAAAGAACACCCTTTTCTTTGTGGCGCCAGGACAGGTACATAATCTGCAGGCTACGGAAAAGATTGATGGATTCATGATTGCATTCCGGGATGCTTTTATGTGCTTAAAAGACCAGACGCAGGTATCGGGGATTAACTCCGGCCTGTTTTTTAATAGTCAGTTTAGCAGTGTAATACATCTCAATGATGAACAAGAGAAAGATATTGATGCTGTGGTTCGCCTGATGATGAAAGAATTAACCCTGCATGAACCTGAATATGAAATGGCCCTGCATGGCTTGCTGCGCTACTTCCTGGTGCTGGCATCACGTATTAAGGGGGAAAATGTGGGCATCTCTCCGGAGCAGCATGCCGTTCACAACAGTTCTGTCTTCCTGAAATTTAAAAATCTGATAGAAGAAAAGTACCAGGAGTTAAAAACGGTATCTGATTATGCCGGGTTATTGCATATAAAACCAGTATTGCTGAATGAAATCAGTAAACAGTTATCCGGAATTACGGCCGGGGAACACATCCGTAACCGCGTAATCCTTGAAGCCCAGCGTTATTTATACAATACAGATCTTACTGCTAAAGAAATAGCCTACAAGCTGGGTTTTGATGATCCCCACTATTTTAGCCGCTTTTTTAAAAAATATACCAACCAGAGCCCTTCCGAATTTAAAGAGGCCTCCCGCTCTTCTGCCAGCCCTTCTGCATAGGATTTCCGCGAATTTTAAAAAAAGTCCATCACTAGCGGCGTTTTATCCATTCTTGAAAGGTGTTACAACATGTACTTTTGTGTTGTCTTAAGGAGGCAAACAATATGAACACAAAAAAACATGTAAGCCAGATCGTAATTGCCGCCGCGCCACATATGGTAGGTGACGGTTTCAGGGTACAAAGCACTTTACCCGGAGGCACCCGTTCTGAAAACAACGTGATCAGCCCATTTATTATGATGGACTACGCCGCTCCCAACTATATACCACCAAGCCCAAGGCCTCGCGGTGTGGGCGAACATCCGCACAAAGGTTTTGAAACAGTTACCATCGTATACCAGGGCGAACTGGAACACCGGGATTCTACCGGTAGCCATGGATTTCTGTATCCTGGTGATGTACAATGGATGACTGCTGCAGGAGGAATTTTACATGAAGAGAAATATAGCGAAGCATTCACCAAAACAGGCGGTAAAGTAGAATTTGCCCAGCTGTGGGTAAATCTTCCCAAAGCATTTAAGCAGAACCCACCTGCCTATCAGAATCTGACTAAAGCGGAAATACCTGTAGTAAAGGTGAGTGAGGAAGGCTATGTAAGAGTAATTGCCGGAGAGTATAATGGTACTAAAGGCGCTGCTACTACTTTCTCACCTGTGAATGTGCTGGATGTACGTTTGAAGAAAGGTGACAGCATCACCTTCAGTGTAGTTGAACATTTCAATACAGTAGCGGTGGTTTTTCAGGGAGAAGCTGATATTAACGGACAACCGGTAAAAGCAGTGGAAACCGCTTTATTCGAAAAGAATGGTACCAGCATCACGATTACTGCTCTGAAAGACACTACTATGGTGGTGTTGAGCGGAGAGCCGATAGATGAACCCATTTTTGCATACGGTCCTTTTGTAATGAATACGGAAGAAGATATCAGAGTGGCTATTGACGAATACAACACCGGTAAAATGGGCGAATTACGCTAATCACTTATCTAACAATACTAAAACAAAAAACTATATGACAACCTGGAAAATTGATCCTTCACACAGTGATGTACAATTCAAAATCAAGCACCTGATGATTACGACCGTAACAGGTCAGTTTGCAAAATTTGAAGGTACCATGCAAACTGCTGATAATGATTTCAGCACTGCCAATATATCTTTCGAAGCAGACATCAACAGTATTTCCACACAGAATGCGCAGCGTGATGCACACCTGCAGGCAGCTGATTTCTTTGAAGCAGAGAAATATCCCAAGCTGACATTTGTATCTAAAGAAGTAAAGAAAATAGACGCAGATACTTTTAAACTGGTAGGTGATTTAACCATCCGTGATAATACCCGTCCGGTAGAACTGAATGTTGAATTCGGTGGAGAAGTAGTAGATCCATATGGTCAGACTAAAGCCGGATTTGAATTAAGCGGTAAAATTAACCGTAAGGATTTTGGTCTTACTTTCCACGCTACTACTGAAACCGGTGGTTTATTACTGAGTGATGAAGTGAGGTTACTGGCGAGTGTACAAATGATTAAGCAATAAAGCATTTTCATATCATTATTCAGATATGCTGTTCATTTACAGCCCTGTATCCCGGACAGCATATCTGAATAATAACAATGAAATAATATTTGAAGAAAATGGATATTTTAAATAAACTCGAATGGCGTTATGCCGTTAAAAAATTTGATCCGGCTAAGAAACTAAGTGCAGTACAGCTGGAGAGACTGGTGGCCGCAACAAGACTCTCAGCGTCTTCCTATGGCCTACAGCCATATAAGATCCTGATTGTGGAAAATCCGGCAGTGCGCGAGCAATTGAAATCGGCATCGAATAATCAGTCGCAGATAACAGATGCTTCACATCTGATTGTATTTGCGAGATATACAGATCTGAATGGCTCTCACGTAGATGACTATATGAATAATATGGCGGAAACGCGCAACATAGCTTCTGAGCAGCTGACAGGTTTTTCTGATATGATGAAAGGCACTGTTACCCGCTTAGGTGCAGAAGGAACAGCTATATGGAGCTCTAAACAGGCTTACCTGGCATTGGGTACCCTGCTGACTACAGCAGCCGTTGAAAATGTTGATGCCTGCCCAATGGAAGGCTTTGACGCTGCTAAATATGATGAAATTTTAGGACTTAAAGATAAGGGCCTTACTACCGTAGTAGTTGCTGGTGTAGGATTCAGAGCAGCCGATGATGCGATGCAACATGCTAAGAAAGTACGTAAACCAATAGCAGAATTGGTAGAAACGATATAGGAATCAATTGACAGGAACCATGCACAAGCCGCGCAATGTATTGCGCGGCTTTTTTGTGGGGATGATTTACCGGGTTTTGAAACGCAGGAAGCTCCGGCGTTTTTTATTGCCGATTAATTTGTAATTTGGGCCTCCGCACTGATTTTTCTAATGAGAAAAAATAAAAAATAAACATGAAAAGATTTGCATCTGCCAATTGGCAAGGTACCGGTAAAGAAGGTAAAGGCACTTTAACTTCTCAGTCAACTGTGTTAAACAAGACTCAGTACTCTTTCAGCAGCCGTTTTGAAGATGGTATTGGTACTAACCCTGAAGAACTGATTGCAGCAGCGCATGCTGGTTGCTTCACCATGAAACTGAGCTTTGTGATCACCGGAGCTGGTTTTACACCTGGTAACATTGATACCAAATGCACAATCACACTGGATAATGGTGCTATCACCAGCAGTCACCTGGAAGTAACTGCCAGCGTTGAAGGTCTGGATGCAGCAAAATTTGCTGAGTTTGTAGCAGACGCAGAAGCTAACTGCCCTGTAAGCAAACTGTTAAATGCTACCATTACTTCTGATGCGAAGCTGGTGTAAGTAAGCTAACAGCCAAAAGCTAAAAGCAGAAAGCTATTGAGCGAATGATCCAAGCAGATATGAAAGTATTTGTTTCGGTGATTCACCTTAATAGCTTTCTGCTTTTTGTTTTACACCTTCCGCTTTTTGTCCACACTTTTCAACAGATCATCCATTCTCCACGCGGGCGTTTATAGCGATATTTGTGATGTATTAAACAAAGGAGATTAAGTTATGAAAAAAGTTATTCATCGTGCAGATACCAGAGGATATGCTAACCACGGTTGGTTGAAGAGCCATCATACATTTAGTTTTGCTAATTTCTACGATCCTAACAGGATTCACTTTGGAGCATTACGCGTATTGAATGATGATGAAGTAAAGGGCGGAATGGGCTTTGGCGCTCACCCGCATGATAATATGGAGATCGTATCCATTGTATTGGATGGTGCATTGGAACACCGTGATAATACCGGTAAACAGGAAGTGATCCGCAAGAACGACGTGCAGATTATGAGTGCCGGAACAGGCGTGGTGCACTCGGAGTTCAACGCTTCAAAAACAGATGATGTCAACTTTCTGCAGATTTGGATAATACCGGCAGAGAGAAATGTCACTCCCCGGTATGATCAGAAAACATTTGATCCTGCTGCCCGTGAAAATGCTTTACAGGTAGTGGTTTCACCAGATAAAACAGCCGATGCCCTCTGGCTGCATCAGGAGGCCTGGTTTACCTTGGGCAAATTTGATGCGGGGAAAACAGTAGATATTACGCCTAAAGCAGCGGGAATAGGCAGTTATCTGTTCTTGCTGAGTGGGGAAATAAAAGTAGATGGTGAAGTATTGCAAACACGTGATGCGATTGGCTTGTCTGAGTATGACAAGGCTAACATTGAAGTCATTAAACCGGCAGAGTTTTTGCTGATAGATATACCAATGTTGAACTAATCATACACATTACTATATACTAACCCGTTACATCTAAAAAAGATCAGCCAATAAGGCTGGTCTTTTTTTCTATTTTTATTGAAATTATTATTAAACAGCCACTACAGAGACATCAGCCATGTTATTAGCAACAGATCTGGATGGTACTTTTTTAGGAGGTACCCCTGAAGATAAAGAACGCCTATATACACTGTTACATCATAATAAAAGTATACAACTGGTATTTGTAACAGGAAGGGGCATACGCAGTGTATTACAGTTATTGGAAGATACCGCATTGCCCCGGCCTGAATATATTATTGGCGATGTGGGCGCTACCGTTACGCACCTGCCTACCCTTGCAGCTGTAGAACCAGTGCAGTCAAATATTGCAGCCAGATGGCCTGGTGATCATGTGAGAGAAACACTGAAAACAGTAAGAGGATTATTACATCAGGAAGCACACCAGCAATACCGTTGTTCTTATTACTATGATGAAGGTACAGATATTGATGGCGCCAGACTGGTAGCTACTTCCCTGCAATGCGACCTCGTATTATCTGCCGGGAAATATCTCGATGTATTACCTGCCGGTGTTAATAAAGGATATACACTACAGCAATTATTGGAAGTATTGGCGTTGCCGCATCAACAGGTGTTGGTAGCAGGTGATTCTATGAATGATTATTCCATGTATGCAACAGGCTTTAAAGGTGTTGTGGTAGGTAATTCGGAGCCCGAATTAGTAGCGCGTACTGCTGCCATGGCGCATGTATTGCAGGCACGACGGGCAGGAGCCGGCGGCATACTGGAAGCCATGGATTTTTTTCCGGAGTTCGGTATTTATCTGCAAAAAGAAGGTTAAAAGTGGTGGGTGGAATAGAAAAAGATTGTACCTTAGAACAGGTCTTTACACGCAAATTAATATGGATATTGACAACAGCGTTTGGTATGATGAATAGCTTTTTAATCATCATTTAAATTGATAAATCAATACACCATGGAAATGACATCTCCCACCGAAGAACTGCACCAGCAGCTTAATTCCTGGAAAGAAGAAGTAAATGAAGTGAGAACTGAAGTAAAGATGATGCGGGACAGATTAGAGCAGATTTCACTTAGTAATGCATCCAGGGAAGTAATGACTAATGTTGAACATTTTGAAAACCGTTTACTACGCCAACGTGAGGTAGCAGATGAAATGCATCACGACATTAAGCAATGTGCTAAAAAGATATCAGATACGCCCGTAACTGTAATTCATGACGACCGGCCCGTGGATGATTTTGATACCATACAGCATCGTATGGAAATATTCCAGAAACTATATATAGCATTAAAAGAAGACTTCAATCATTTTGCTTTGTGAACTCAAAATGACTATTGAAGTTTTTTTACTTTATGCTCTATTTTATGAATGATCTCATCCAGCTGTTGTGTGGATTCATGTAGCCATTCCATAAGCTGGGAGTTGAGATGTCTGTCCTGGTTGCTTTTATCAAACAGGCCGGTAATGCTGAGTATGGAAACAACCGGACGACGTATTTCATGAGAATTGATCCAGGCTATTTCTTTCAATGTCCTGTTTTGTTCCTCCAACTGTATGGCTTGTTTTACGTGTTTGTCTATGTCCTGCATCATACCAATCATGCGCAAAGGCACCTTGTCTTCATATATGATAAAGGCACGGTCTACTACATATTTATAGCATCCGTCTGCGCATTGAAACCGGTATTCTTCTGACCAGTAATTAGAGCCGGCAGCAATACAGGTAGCGAGTGACGCATTGATCCTGGTATGATCGGCGGGATGTATGTTTTCCTGCCACCACTGTACGAGGTCCGTATTTTCGTTGTTGTTATACAGGAAGAGGTTTGACAAGCCGTGGTTCCAGGTAACCTGATTTGTAACCAGATTTTTATCATACACTGCATCGTTTGTTGCCTGTGCCAGCAGTTCATAGCGCATGCCCAGTTCTCTCGCTTCTTTGCTGGCTTTCACTTCGGCATCTACGTCTTTTGCCATAATAAAGCGGGCGTTCTTTCCGTAGTAGATAGCCGGTAATGAATATATTTCTACAAAAAAATTAGTGCCATCTTTTTTACGGTGCCGCCATATTCCTCGATACTCCGTGCCATTGCACCGTTCTGCTGCATTGTCAATCAAAAGCGGTATATCTTCCTTATTACGTATATCCTTCAGCGTTATTTCCATAAAATCCTTTCTGCTATACCCATATTTTTGAATGGCGGCATCATTAACAGAGAGGAAGCGCATAGTAGATTTTTCATAGATCCACATGGGAATCGGATATTCATTAAACAGGTGCTCAAATTGGAGGGAGCGTTGGTTACGCCAGCCGGAGGCAATAAAAAGTATGATGAAGATGCTGCCAGATATTAGAATGCTGCCGGCAAGCAAGAGGGCATGCTGTCCGGGTCCGATTTTTATGAGGAGATAGCTATTAATCAAAATGACAAGTAACAACAAACATAGACAAGCCATCTTTAATGGGGCATTCCGCATGACCTGATTTTAAAGATAATTTAGCCAAATTTTAACCAACAGAAAAATTATCTCAGAGTATTATGATTGATAGTATTTTTTATATTATAACTGGTCATAATTCAAGAATAATTTCATCACTTGCGGGATATCCTACGCAGGTAAGTACCAGTCCTTCTGCCAGCTCTTTATCTGTTAATACTTCATTGACAGGCATCCAAACTTTGCCACTTACACATTGGGCGGTACAGGAACCGCATACGCCTCCCTTGCAACTGTAAGGCAGCAGCACTTCGTTTGCCAGGGCATAGCTCAAAATGGTTTGATCACCTGGAATGGAGAGCTGATACTCCTGGTTACGATAACGTATCAGTACTTTTTTGAGGTGATGATCAGCAGGCAGCGGTGTTTTAGCAATCCGGGCATCGGTATTTACCACGAAGTTTTCCTTATGCAGTTGTGTTTCCGGAAAGCCCATAAATGTAAGGGTGAGCATAATGGTGCGCATATAGTCTGGTGGCCCGCAGAGGAAAAACTGTGCATCTTCGCGGTGGTAGCGTAGATGCGTTGTTACCAGTTGTTCCAGTAAAATATTATTGAGTCTTCTGTAGGTATGATGGCTATCCGGATCATTGCTGAAAAGATAAATAACCTGGAGTTGTTCGGGATATTGTGTTTGCCATAGCTGCAGTTGCTCATAGAAGATGGTTCTTTCCGGTGTGCTGTTACTATAAATGAGTTTAATATGCGCGTCCGGCTCTTCCCGCAGGATGTGTTTCAGCAACGAAAAAATGGGGGTAATGCCACTACCGGCAGCTAACAGGAAAATGTCTTTTACGGGTGTTGCCGTCTTTGCATAAGTAAAACGTCCGGAGGGTTCGAGTGCGGTAACGATATCTCCTTTTTTCCAGGAATGGATCAGGTGTCGGGATATTTCGCCATTTTCTTTTTCGCGGATGGTAACAGATAGGAATGGATCTACGCCGGGTGTAGAGCTGAATGAATAAGAACGTCTGTATTCCTTATTGTTGAGGGTAATAAGGAATGTCAGGAATTGTCCTGCGAGGTATTCCAGTGGCTCCGGTGTGGTATTCTCCAGTTGATAGGTGTAAGTACCGGGCGTTTCGCGTATGATATCCGTTATCCTGAGCTGAAAGTACATGGGCAGAAAATAATTACGAACTAATAATTACGAATTACGGATTTGGTGGGAGATGGTGAACGATTAATCGCTCCTATCTACTACCAAATCCGTAATTATTAATTCGTAATTCTATTTAAATGGTCACCGTAATTTTTTCCTTCAGCATCTCCCTGGTAGTGCGGGCAATGCCGGCGGCATCAAATCCGCATTCGCGATAGAGTTCTTCCGGCTTACCGTGTTCTATTAATCTATCAGGGATGCCTAATCTTTTTATTTCTGCTCTGTAGTTGTTGGTGGCCATAAATTCTATCACGGCGCTACCGAAGCCACCTACTATGGTTCCATCTTCCACGGTAATTATCTTGTCGAATGACTGGAATATTTCGTGGAGCATGGCTTCGTCCAGTGGTTTTACAAAGCGCATATCGTAGTGAGCGGGTTGCAGCCCATCTCCTATTAGTTCTTTACAGGCTTCTGTAACGAAGTTGCCGGTATGTCCGAGGGAGAGAATGGCAATATCTTTACCATCACGAATTTTACGGCCGGTACCAGCTTTGATTGCTTTAAATGGTGTACGCCATTCGGGCATTACACCTTGTCCGCGTGGGTAGCGGATAACATAAGGCATATCGTTTTCGGGCAGTTGTGCGCTGTACATCAGGTTACGCAGCTCTTCTTCGTTCATTGGTGCGCTGATGATTACATTTGGGATACCACGCATGTAGGCGATATCGTAGGCGCCATGGTGTGTAGGGCCATCTTCTCCCACCAGTCCTGCTCTATCCAGGCAGAATATTACGGGGAGCTTTTGAATGGCTACGTCATGAACGGCCTGATCGAAAGCACGTTGAAAGAAAGAAGAGTAGATCGTACAGAATACGCGCATGCCCTGAGTTGCCATCCCTGCGGATAGAGTTACTGCGTGTTGTTCACAGATACCCACATCGAATGCTCTCTGCGGCATTTTCTCCATCATAAATTTGAGGGAGGAGCCGGAAGGCATGGCAGGGGTGATACCGATGATTTTATCGTTTTGTTCTGCGAGTTCAATGATAGTGTGGCCAAAAACGTCCTGATATTTGGGAGGTTGGGGGCTGGTCACTGGTTTTTTGAATATTTCGCCGGTGATTTTATCGAACAGTCCTGGTGCATGCCAGGTGGTTTGATCCTTTTCTGCCAGGGCATAGCCTTTACCTTTTGTGGTAACGATATGCAGCAGTTTGGGGCCGGGAATATCTTTCAAATCCTGCAGGGTATCAGCCAGTTTGGTGATATTGTGGCCATCGATGGGGCCAAAATAGCGCATCTTCAGTGCTTCGAAGAGGTTACTGGATTTGGATACCACACCTTTGAGGCTGGCTTCCAGTTTGGAGGCCATGTCGCGGGTGAATTTTTTACCTACAGGGAGTTTTCCCAACAGGTTCCATACATCATCCCTTACTTTGTTGTAGGTAGGAGAAGTGGTGATATCTGTGAGGTATTCTTTCAGCGCGCCCACATTAGGATCTATGGACATGCAATTGTCGTTCAGAATAATCAGCACGTTGGCGTTGGCTACGCCGGCGTGATTCAGCGCTTCAAAGGCCATACCTGCTGTCATGGCGCCATCACCAATAACGGCAATGTGCTGACGGTCAAATTCGCCTTTGTAGTGGGAGGCCATGGCCATACCCAGTGCTGCAGAAATGGAGGTAGAAGAGTGACCTACACCAAAGGTGTCGTACCGGCTCTCATCTCTTTTCGGAAATCCGCTGAGTCCTTTGTATTTCCTGTTGGTAGGAAATGCTTCCCGGCGACCGGTCAGGATTTTATGACCATAAGCCTGGTGACCTACGTCCCATACCAGCTGGTCGTATGGCGTATTATAAACATAATGCAAAGCTACTGTCAGCTCGACTACACCAAGACTGGCCGCAAAGTGGCCACCATGCACACTTACTACGTCAATAATGTATTGACGCAGCTCCTCACATACCTGGTGAAGCTGTTCTTTATTCAGCTTTCGCAAATCAGCGGGATATTCTATCTGGCTCAACAGTTGACCTGCCTTAATATTCATAATTGGGCTCAGGGTTTATATTAAGTAACAAAAATACATAAAAATATGTGGTAAATCGTGATCCTGTAACAGGAAAGTAGGACAGAATGGAGATATCTCACCATTCAGACAGAGGCATCTGCCATTTACCAATTTTGATTCACCATTTATAACATTTAGGTTTCTGCGGGGGGAGCTGTAGGGTATTTTTGGAATATAGGTGAAGTTTACTAATTTGATTTAATGTTTAGACAAATAAACAAATATTGGTGGTGTCAGATTTTGGGGTGGTCGGCTTATTTCGTGTTAAATTGTTTTTTTTACTACGCCCTTGATAAGTCGATACTTAGACTATCTGACTTCATTAATTTATTGATATTCATTACATTAGGACTTTCCTTAACGCATCTTTTCCGGACTTTGATTAACAGGCGTAACTGGGTGACTTATAGTTCTGAAAAGCAGATTTTTTTATTTTTTACCATGGTGGCTGGTACGGCAGTGACGTTATATATGAGTTATAACGGGCTGATGTACTTTGTATTTAAATATAAGCAGGAAGACCTTGTTCCCAGCATCATCAAGGGGCTGGTATCTGCATTTGGTATTGCTTTTTTCTGGTGGATGATCTACTATATATGGCACTATATAGAACGGAACAGGAGTTCACAGGTAGATCAGTTGAAGCTGGAAACCACGGTGAAAGAGCTGGAGCTTAAAACAATTAAGGCGCAGTTAAATCCGCATTTTATTTTTAATGCGTTAAACAGTATCAGGGCGTTGGTAGATGAGAATCCCCAACGAGCCAGAACCGCTATAACAGAGCTTTCCAACATATTACGCAGTTCCATGCAAACGGAGAAGGCGGAGACAGTGAGTCTGGAAAACGAATTGAATATAGTAAAGGATTACCTTGCACTGGAACATATCCGTTTTGAGGAGCGCCTGAATGTGAAGTACGAAATTGATCCGGATACGTTGGAGTTGCAAGTGCCACCTATGATGCTTCAAACACTGGTGGAAAATGCTATCAAGCATGGTATTTCCCGCATTATCAAAGGTGGTTCGGTTTATATTAACTCTTCCCTGAAGGGTATGCAGCATGTAATCACCATTGAGAATACCGGACAAATAGTAGAAAACAGTATAAATGGCCATGGCTTTGGTTTACAAAGCACCAGACAAAGGTTAAGTCTTTTGTTTGGCAACAGGGCTTCTTTTGAAATCAGGAATAAAGACGAGCAAACGGTAGAAGCTACTGTAGTGATGCCCTTGCTCTAATCACTTGTTATAAACTGCTGTAGCCGCTGGATAGCAGGTATGGCTATTATTATTTAATCAATTAAATCATCAACCAAACTTCATATTGCCAATGAAAAAAGCATTGATAATAGATGATGAACGCCTGGCCAGGAGTGAACTGAAAAAATTGCTGGCAGATCACCCGGAGATAGTGGTGGTGGGAGAAGCTGTGAACGCGAAGGATGGTATAGAAAAGATAGAAACACTGCATCCTGATTTACTGTTTCTGGATATCCAGATGCCCGACAAGACGGGTTTTGACTTGTTGGCAGAGCTGGAAAAAACACCGCAGGTGATTTTCACTACTGCATACGATGAGTATGCATTGAAAGCATTTGAGTATAATGCGCTGGATTACCTGTTAAAGCCCGTAGAGCCTAAGCGTTTGGCGGATGCGATTCATAAATTGCATCAGCAGGATGAGAAAGATCGTTTGGCTGCATCAGGTGGTATCCGCAACTTATTGTCTGAGAATGACCAGGTTTTTGTGAAAGACGGGGATCGTTGCTGGTTTGTGAAACTGCAGGAAATACGTCTGTTTGAAAGCGTAGGTAACTATGCAAGGGTGTATTTTGAAACAAACAAACCTTTGATTCTTAAATCATTGAATGCGCTGGAGGAAAGGCTTGACGAGCGTACTTTTTTCCGTGCCAACCGTAAGCATATTGTAAATCTGCGGATGATTGAAAAAATTGATACTTACTTCAATGGTGGTCTGTTGCTGGAAATGCGCGGCGGCGAAAAAATTGAAGTGAGCCGTAGGCAGGCAGTGAAGTTTAAGGAAATGATGAGTTTGTAAAAAAGCTTTTAGTCATTAGCTATTAGCAGTTAGCCGAATGCAGCGGAGTATAATATACTTGCTGTATTCGGCTAACTGCTAATAGCTAATAGCTTTATGCTTTTACTGGTACAGAATGCACGGCATCTGCCAGTTCTTTAATCAGCGAAAGATCTTTTTCGATGGCGTTGCCTACCACAAGGATATCAGCACCGGCTTTGCAGTTCAGATAAGCCTTTTCAGCGTCCCTGATACCTCCACCTACAATAATAGGGGCCTGTACCTGGCTCGCAACACGACTAATCATACTTTCCGTGATAGGTACACGGGCGCCGCTACCGGCATCCATATAAATCACTTTCATACCCAGCATCTCACCAGCCATAGCGGTACACATGGCAATATCTGCCTTGTCTGCCGGGATGGGTGTGGTATTGCTGATATAAGATACAGTAGTGGGGGCTCCACCATCAATCACCATGTAACCGGTAGAAATCACTTCCAATCCACTTTTTTTGACAGCAGCAGCGGAAACCACGTGCTGGCCAATCAGTAATTCAGGATTTCTGCCAGAGATGACAGACAGGTAAAGTAAGGCATCTGCATATTTAGATACCTGTGAAGGGCTTCCGGGAAATAATACAACGGGTATATCACAGCTGGCTTTCAGCTGCTGTACGCATTCATCAAGATGATCAGAAATCACCAGGCTGCCTCCAAGGAAGATATAGTCAACTTTGGCAGCAGTGCATTTGGCTGCAATTTCTATGATATCGGCAGGTGTTACCTTATCCGGATCAATTAAAACCGCGAATGCCTTTTCCTTTTTAGCCTTTCTTTCGATGAACGAAGTGTATATGTTATTGTACATCAATAGCGCATTGTTCCGGTTGTCGCAAATGTATAATATTTTTATTAATAACACACAGTGCTATATAAATATGCATTCAATTCATTTTCTATTCATGAACTTCATGATACCTACTTCATTATATGTTATACAACTGCAAATTTCTTGTTAACGACAAATTTTAAGCCGGATTTCTTTAGGGGTTATAACAAATGTGTTGGCAAACTGTTTGAGCAATTATCCACAATCTGTGCAAAATAAAAGGATCAGTCCCCGTATTTAAAAATTAATTTTAGAGTACTCCGCATTACTAACTCATTTGTATCACCTAAGAAAAAGTTATGGGCATGAAAAATCCAGTCAATAGTACGAGTGGCCTCGCGTTCTCCCGTCATTTTACTAAAGAAGGTGTGAGTCCTTACGATCAATTTACGTACGAGCTACGGTCTTCCGTTATACGCAATCCTGGTGGGGATATTGTTTTCGAAATGAATAACGTGGAAGTACCGGCAGGATGGTCGCAGATCGCCACGGATATACTGGCACAGAAATACTTCCGTAAGGCGGGCGTACCGCAACCGGATGGTACATCGGGGCGGGAAACATCCATAAAGCAGGTAGTACATCGTATGGCTAATTGCTGGCGTGCCTGGGGTGAGAAATACGGTTATTTTGCGTCTGAACAGGATGCCAGGATATTTTATGAAGAGCTGAGTTACGGGATGCTTAATCAATCTTGTGTGCCTAATTCTCCACAGTGGTTCAATACAGGGCTATTTGAGAGTTATGGTATCAAGGGAAAGCCTCAGGGACACTATTATGTGGAGCAACATACCGGGCAACTGGAAAAATCGACTTCTGCTTATGAGCGCCCTCAGCCGCATGCATGCTTCATTTTGAGTGTGAGTGATGACCTGGTGAATGAAGGCGGCATTATGGATTTGTGGATGCGGGAAGCGCGCATTTTCAAATATGGTTCCGGTGTAGGCACCAATTTTTCGCATATCCGGGGAGATGGAGAGAAATTGAGTGGAGGTGGCACTTCCAGTGGATTAATGAGTTTTTTGAAGATTGGAGACCGGGCAGCGGGTGCTATTAAATCAGGTGGTACCACCCGGCGGGCAGCAAAAATGGTGTGCCTGGATCTGGATCATCCGGAGATCATGGATTTTGTTAATTGGAAAGTGGAAGAAGAAAAGAAAGTGGCTGCGCTCATTGCTGCAGGCTATTCTTCTGATTATGAAGGAGATGCATATAAAACCGTTTCAGGTCAGAATTCAAATAATTCCGTTCGTGTTCCTAATACTTTCTTTCGTGCCCTGGAAGCGGATGGTGACTGGGAATTAAAAGGCCGGAATGGTGGTAAAACCTTGAAAACGGTGAAGGCAAAGGATTTGTGGGATCAGATCACCTATGCCGCCTGGCGTTGTGCGGACCCTGGTACTCAGTATGATACTACTATCAATGAATGGCATACCTGTCCGAAGGGTGGGCGTATCAATGCGTCCAATCCATGTTCAGAGTATATGTTCCTGGATAACACCGCCTGTAACCTGGCATCGGTGAATCTGCGGCGGTTTTTTGATGATGAAAAGAATCTCTTTGATGTAAAGGGTTTTGAATACACCGTGCGGTTATGGACCGTGGTGCTGGAGATTTCTGTGCTGATGGCGCAATTTCCATCTAAAGAAGTGGCTCAGCTCAGTTATGAATATCGTACACTGGGTTTGGGGTACGCCAACCTGGGGTCTATGCTGATGGTAAGCGGAATTGCTTACGACAGTGAAGAGGCCCGTGGTATCGCCGGGGCACTTTCCGCTATTATGACGGGAGTTGCGTATAAAACATCGGCAGAGATGGCTGCTCATCTGGGAGCTTTTCCCCGATATGGGGAAAACCGGGAAGATATGCTCCGGGTAATGCGCAATCACCGGGCGGCGGCCTACGATGCGATTGATGCTTATGATGGCCTGGAAATAAAGCCAAAGGGCATTGATGCAAGGTACTGTGCAGATTACCTGTTGAAAGCTGCTACTAAAGCCTGGGATGAGGCTGTAAAGCTGGGAGAGCAATATGGTTACCGTAATGCGCAGGCAACTGTTATTGCGCCAACAGGCACTATTGGCTTAGTGATGGATTGTGATACTACCGGAGTAGAACCGGATTTCGCGCTGGTGAAATTTAAGAAGCTCTCCGGCGGAGGATATTTCAAGATCATTAACCAGTCGATTCCCACAGCGTTACAAAACCTGGGCTACTCCCCTCACGAAATCAAGGCTATTGTGGATTATGCCAAAGGAACCGGCAGTTTTGCGGGAGCGCCTTATATTAATCACCCTTCCCTGAGTGAAAAGGGATTTATGGGAGAAGAATTGAAGAAGCTGGATACGGCTGTGGCGTCTTCCTTTGACATTTCCTTTGTTTTTAATGTATATACTTTGGGAGAGGAATGTTTGCAGCGGTTGGGATTCAAGGCTGAAGAATACTATAGCCTGGAGTTCAGTCTGCTGCATGCGCTTGGGTTTACAGATGATCAGATAGATGCCGCCAACGATTTTGTATGTGGCACTATGACGGTAGAAGGTGCTCCTTACCTGAAAGATGCGCATTTGTCTGTTTTTGATTGTGCAAATAAGTGTGGCAAGCATGGTGAGCGCTATATTCATCCCCATGGTCATATCAGGATGATGGCGGCTGTGCAGCCATTTATTTCAGGGGCTATTTCAAAAACCATCAATTTACCTAATGAGGCAGTAGTAGAAGAAATTGCGGATGCCTATAAGATGAGTTGGCAATTGGGGCTGAAAGCCTGTGCTTTATACCGCGATGGTAGTAAATTAAGCCAGCCATTGAGCAATAAAAGCGATAAAAAGAAGAAAACGGAGGTTGGTACAACGTCCGCAGTGGTGCAGGATTTGAACGAGTTGACTATAGATGAGTTATTGGAAGAAGTAAATAAGCGGATGTTAGCCAGCAGGGATACCACGTTGAAGCGGCAGTTGTCCAGGATCGTGGAGCGGCAGGCTTTACCGTCCAAGCGGGGCGGGTTTACACAGAAGGCGAATGTAGGTGGGCAGGTTATTTTTGTGCGTACGGGGGAATACAATGATGGTACGTTAGGAGAAATATTTATCGATCTGGCAAAAGAAGGCTCCACATTGCGCAGTTTGATGAACTGCTTCGCAATAGCGGTTTCGGTGGGATTGCAATATGGGGTACCGCTGGAGGAGTTTGTTGATAAGTTTGTATTTACGCGGTTTGAGCCGGCCGGTATGGTGGATCATCCCAATATTAAGTCTGCTACATCACTGATTGACTACATTTTCCGTGTGCTTGGATATGAGTACCTGGGGCGGACAGACCTGGTGCATGTGTTAGATGCACCAGGTAATACGGGAGAAGATGAGGAAGAAGATGATGAAACAACCCGTTCGCAGGCGGCGGTAAATAATGGAGGAAAGGCAGCGCCACGTACTCCCAAAACACAGACTGTTGGTGCATTTCAACAGGAAAGTACCACACAGGATTATTTGAAGAGCATGCAAAGTGATGCGCCGGCGTGTAATACTTGTGGGCATATCACCGTGCGATCCGGAACTTGTTACAAATGTTTGAATTGCGGTAGCAGCATGGGTTGTAGCTGATTTGATGTTGCAACTTCTTGTTAATGATATGTTATTGTGCCTCTAAAATTTCAAAGAAAAATAACATGCCCTTACCTTTGTATTCAAATAGGGTTTTCATAGGATAGTAACAAATTGAGGGCGCTTTTCTAGGCGCCCTTACTTTTTATAAGAAATACCTGATTTTACCTTTCTATTTTTGAGCTAAGACTTCTCTCTTATTTTTTACCGCTCAATTTTCCATTTGATTTTTTTCTGTTAAAATTGATTTCGTTGCATCTTTTGAAATTATGCCTTGAAATATTTGATTTTTTCTAATATTTATACTTTTGTCTGAGTCACGGTATAATTTTATTATATTTGTTATTGTATTAATTTTTATTATGGTTACTGTCCTATGAAAAACCAAATATTCCTACACCGCATGACTCATCATGCACTGTAAATGACTCTCGAAAGCAATGGTTCGTCCATTGCTTTTGTTTTTTCAGGGGTTTCTACGCATATTTTTTAATCTATTAGAAATCTCAAAATATAATTGTATTTTTAAACTCGAAAATTTGACACCTTATGAAAAAGCTGTTGTTAATGCTGTTGGTAGTTTTGGCCGCAGCCGCTTCAGCAAATGCCAACACTGGTTTCAAGAATGGGGATAACAATGGAGAGAAAAACGGGGATAACAACGATAACCGTAATAACTCTAAAAACGCAAATAATACAAAGCCTGTACGGGTAGAAGAGTTTGTGTTAATGTTTCCACGAGTTGAAACAGCAGAGAAAGTTGATGAAGGCGAGTTGGAAAAAGCTATTGTGGATTTATACAAGTGGTATTTACAAAACGAGACCAAATTAAATACAAACGACTTCCTCAAAGGAAGTGGTAAGGAGTTGGCTTTCCCTTTTAAAGTGGATCCAAAAACCTTGCAGCAATATTTCCTGTTCATCAAGAAAAACTTCCCTGGTTTCAGCGAAGACGATCTGTCTAATGTAAAACGCGGCCGGAAGAAAGAAGCACCCGTTACTGTGCGTGATGAAATGGATAATCCTATGTCGATTTCAGTTAACAGATAAAATCGTTTTGCCAGGCGATAATGCATTTAGAGTTCAATTACAATAAGGGGGATGTGTTGCATGCATTGCGCTATCATTTTATGCAGAGGGGAGAGATAAAAGTCTTCCGCAATACCCTTATTATCTTACTATTAGCTACCCTGACAGGTTATTTTTTCAGCGTGGTAACTTCGGCCGCACTTACAGGTATTGTTCTCATGATATTGGTGCTGGGCTGGGTATTCTGGTATCTCCTACCCGTTTCTATCTACAACAAAGCAGCTACATTCAAAGACAGTATACATCTTAAATACTCCGAAGAAGGTTTATTAATTTCTACACGTGCGAGTGACCGGCAGCGGGCTATCAGTTGGAGTAACTTTTCTCAGGTAGTGGAAACAAAGAAATTCTTCTTTCTATACAGAGACAAAAAAACCTTCTTTCTTATTCCTATCAGTGCATTCGAAACAGAGGAGTCATACCGGAACTTCAGCAGTATGTTAAAGGCTAAGTTCAGCAATTACAAATAATACCATGGATTTATAAATCCATGGTATGAAATACGCTGAAATGCAGGATATGATTCATTGTTTTGGCACCAGATGTTACCTGTATCAATTGATTCATATACCCGATATCTGCTTTCAATTTAGTATTGAACTGGTAGCCAAATGCTGCCAGGAAACGATTCTGATCAAATAGCAGGTTGCTGATATCATTTCCCCACAGATTAAGAAAAATTTCATCTTGTAAGGCTACGTAAAAAGGGGTTGTTTCTTTTTTATGTTTAATGGCCAGTTGTGTGCGGTTGAAATAGCGGGCACGGTTGCCGTATTTCCAATCGCCAATGGCATGTGCGTTACCTGGTTTTGAGGGTTGCGCCACCCAACGTTGTTCCAGTCGTACGCGATGCGTCATATCAATATTCTTCGCCTTATGAATATACTGTTCGAAGATGCGTTGTTCCGGTAACCAGGTGTTACTTACACCATTATAGGTGGGCACGTAGGCGTAGCCCAGTAAAATATGGTCCTGTTTGGTCAGTGAATATTGTAATCCGCCGCGCATCAGTAATTGTCCTTTATTGCTGATGCCATCTCTGATACGTAGTTGAACATCAAATGGGATTGCCCATTTGTTATTGAGTTTCATGGTACCAAAATAGGTATACCAATTTTGGTAGGCTTGCGTCATATCCTGTGCTGATACAAAACGGACAATGGCCAGCAGGGCCATTGTGAGCAGTACTTTCCTCATAATTGCTGAATATAGGTTCGGCTTAAAGATAATTAAACCGATGCTAAAAAAAGAAAAGCGCCTGCAGATGCAGGCGCCGTCACATTGTTGTTTAGCTATAGTTGATTGTTGTATCAAAACTTGTTATACCACAGTTTGGTGCCTTTGAAATCGCCGCCAACAGCTGTTGCGGCCGCGTCATAATTGGCTTTATTCTGTGTTTGTTCCGGTATTGGATAAGTTAAACGATAAGGCACTCCTTCTGTAACACTTGCGTCCAGTACTCCGGATTTAGGCGCCATAAACAGCGGTTGTCCACCTGGTTTTTTAAATTTCAGTCTGGTTCTTTCAAACCATGCCTGGAAACCCTGGGGGTACAGTGCCAGCCATTTCTGGGTGCCGATTACATTTCTCCAGTCTGCCGCTGCATAAGGTACTTTGGCGATATAAGCATTGATGGTTGGTTCATCGATAGCTGTTTTAGTCAGATCGCGCCAGTAATGCATAGAGGCCTTGATGCCATTTGTATAGTGTGTAGCTGCATCACCTACGTTCATACCGCGTGCAGCTGCTTCTGCCAGGATGAATTCTACTTCTGAGTAACTCATCAGGATGCCCGGCATGGTAGTGCTATATACTTGTTTGCCGGGGGCAGAGTAGTAAGCATCGCCTTTGTGCAGCGGATCTGATGTACTCCAGCCGTAAGGCAATCCTACAAGCAACTTCTCCTGATCTGAAGGGCGCGCATATATTGGCAAACGGGGATCATCCAGGCCTTTCATATAATCCAGCAGCGTGGTACTTACTGCGAAATCAATGATCGGACGATCTTTATCGTTCTGGGGATACCTGTTAGGCACCGCATCCACATATTGGAATTGTGCACCCTGGAGATTGTCAGTAAAGGCTTGTTGATAATGTGCTTCAATAATCTGTTTGGCTTTTTGCGGGCTGGCGTCTACCATACGGATAGCCATGCGCAGGAGGAGTGAATGTGCCAGTCTTCTCCAGCTCTCCACGTTACCGTTGTAAATGATATCTCCCGTATTAAAACTGGTTTGTGATGCATCTAATATTTTTATTTGCGCCTCCAGTGTATCAATCAGGGAGTTATAAATAGCCTGAGGATCATCGTATTTAGGAGTAATGTCGGTTGTATTCTGGAACGCCTCTGAATAAGGTATATTACCATAGGTGTCTGCCAATACCTGGAAAAGCCAGGCGCGCATGATATGGGCGATGGCATTTTGATTGGCCACCCCTGGCTGACCTGCTTTAGGTTTGTTCATGGTAATGAGCGCATCCAGGTTGTGGAGTGAGTAGCTGTACAGCGTATTCCACAAAGTATTGTTATTACCCTGATCGAGTTGATACTGACTATCGGCTACTCTTGCATTTCCTGACCAGAACTGTGCATAATGCATGGCGATATAGCCATTCTGCAAACCGCTGTACAGTACATCCATGGCGGATTTCTGGGCACCGGTCAGCAGGTATTGTGGTTCTGTGGTGGTTGGTTTGGTTGGATCTCTATTCATATCATCCAGTTTTTTACAACCGGTGATAGCCAGCGAAACGGTTAAAAGCAATGCACCACTATATTTCAAAATCGTCTTTGTCATCTTCATAAAAATTTAGAATGATACATTCAGGTTAATACCATAAGACCGGAGTGAAGGCAATGCTCCCCCTTCAATTCCCTGGATGTTGGAAGCGGAATTGAGGATGTTGGAAGGATCCACGTTAGGAGCATTGGACTTGATCAGCCAAAGGTTACGACCATAGAGGGATACGCGGACATTTTGCGCACCGATTTTTTTGTACCAGGATTCCGGCAGGTTGTAGCCAAGTTTGGCTTCTCTCAGGTAGATATAACTGGCATCATACAGGTTTGCTGTGCTGATGGTGTTACCACTATTGTATTTGAAATAGTCTTGTGCCGACATGTTGAGGGTGTTCGGTTTACCATCTTTTGTAACACCAGGAGTAACGATGCCGTTTTCACGGATGCCGTTGGCTACAGTGCTTTCCAGCAGACCTGATTTTTCTCCGTACAAATTAGTGTAGGAGAAGAAACTCCCACCGTGTTGGAAATCGACCAGTGCAGAGAGGTAAAAACCTTTATAAGAGAAGGTGTTAGTAATACCACCTACATAATCCGGGTAAGCATTACCAATGTTTTTGATGGCACTGGGCACATATCGTCCTAAGGAGTCCACCAGTTTTTGTCCGTTAACATAAGTGTAGTCAGTACCACGAAGGGTTCCCAGTGGCTCTCCTACTTCAGCTACCACAGATACCTGTTGTGTACGGCGGTCGGTGCCGATGGTTAAGATAGGTAATGAAGTATTGTACTGTGGAACATCGAGGTTCAGCAGTTTATTACGATTGAATGCTATGTTGGCGTTGATATCCCAGCGGAAGCCACCTTTGAGGCGGATAGGGTTCAAGTTTAATCCAATTTCCACCCCTTTGTTTTCTACGCTACCACCATTTACGTAAGCGCCTAAGTAGCCGCTTGGCGCTGATACTGGTAAGGTAATGATCTGATTTTTGGTAACGCGTCTGTAATAAGTAAGATCGAGGCCAATACGGTTATCCAGGAATTTGAGTTCCACACCGCCTTCCACTTCCGTGGTACGTTCCGGTTTCAAATCCGGGCTATTGAAGGTGGTATTGAACTGGCCAACAGGGTTGCCGTTGAATGGCAGTATAAAGTTGAATGTATTGAAGGTGTGATAAGCATCTGCATCATTACCTACAGCCGCAAGGCTTCCTCTTACTTTACCGAATGATAACCACTTCCAGTCTTTCAACAGATCAGAAAATACAAATGACAGTGATGTTGATGGGTAGAAGTATTGATTATTGCCTTTTGATAAGGTGGAGGTCCAGTCACTGCGACCGGTCAGGTCGAGGAACAGGAAATTTTTGTAACCGATATTGGCGGTTGCAAATGCTGAATTGATTTGTCTTTCGAAATACTCATCAATAGGTCCGGCTGTTTGGAGGGAATTATTAAGGTTGTAGATATCCTTGATAATAAAACCACCGTTGGTGTAGCCGCCGGTAGTTGTCCATAAGCGGTGCATCAGGTTACCACCTACAGTAGCATTTAACTGGAAGTCTTCTCCGAAGTTCTTCTTTATATCTGCGGTTATCTGGTAGTTCATTTCTCTGGAAGTGCGTACCCGTTTGGTGTAAGTACCTGGCAGGTAATCCTGTGCGGTTCTTTCTTCTTCCAGTGTATTATAGTCGTCCATGAATACGCGGCCGGTGAAAGTGAGCCATTTGGTCGCATCTATATCTACGCCGGCATATCCATACAGCCTGTTACGTCCGTCTGTTTCATAGTCCATGTAGCGGTTCCAGTATGGGCCGTTGCTGGAGGAAATGCCTGGGTTATCCCATGATTTACGGTTCCAGGTGATCTGGGAACCATCATCGTATTTATATCTTTTTTCTTTTTCTATATCCAACTGACGTTGTCCGTACATGGTAAATTGTAAGGTAGGATTGGGTCCGGTGAATCCTGTACCGGGGCGGCCTTTTACTCTGAGCGAAGTATAGTTGATGGAAGCCACCGCTCTTACGCCTTTGGTGACTTCATAATTACCATTCACGGAAAGGTTATTTCTTTTATTGGTAGCATTGGGCAGTACAAAGCTTTGATCCATATTGCCGTAAGACAAACGGAAGGAGCCTTTATCGTTGCTGCCGGCCATGGATATATTGTTGGTCAGCGTGAATCCCGTTTTGTAAAAGTTTTTTACATTGTCTGGATGTGCAGACCAGGTGTCTGTTTGTCCGAAGTAAGGATTGTTTTTATTTTTATCCCATGACCAGTAAGGGCGGATTTTGCGGCCGTCCAGTTTGGGGCCCCATGATTCGTCTACTGCATATTTAGGCAGGAGGTCGTATCTGCCTTTACCGTTATTGTCATCGTAGGTAGCGCTTTGCTCATTGAGGAATCCTTCCGGGCTCTTGTTGTAATAGAGTGTATCGAAGCTGCCGGCAGTACCGCCGCCGTATTGGTTCTGGTATTTTGGGAGCACTGCTACCTGATCCATCTGTGCATTGAGGCTATAAGTGACGCCAATTCCTTTTTCAGCATCCGGGCGTTTTTTGGTGGTAATAAGCATAACACCGTTTGCGCCGCGACTGCCGTACAATGCGGTGGCGGCAGCGCCTTTCAGTACAGATATATTTTCAATGTCTTCCGGATTGATATCCTGCAGGGGGCTACCATAATCGTATCCACCACCGCCGTTCTGCTGGCCTGTTGCGTTGGTGATGCTATTCATCATAGGAACACCATCGAGTACAAAGAATGCATTATTGTCGCCCAGGATTGATTTTACACCGCGGATGGTAATTTTGCTGGAACCACCCATGGATCCTGTGTTGGTACTTACCTGTACACCGGCAACTTTACCAGTGAGTGCGTTGACAAAGTTCACTTCTTTAGCTTCCTGTACTGCGCTACCGCTTACTTCCTGCAGCGCATAGCCAACTGAGCGGGGATTCTTTTTAATGCCGAGGGCAGTTACTACCACTTCTCCCAACACTTTTTTAGTAGCATTGGAGGGCACCATGGTAATATTCAGTTCGCCTCTTTTTTCGATGGGAATGGTTTGTTCACCGAAAGTAGTTGCTGTTACCAGTATTGTATCCCTGATGCCTGCCTTGATGGTATAATTTCCGGCAGGATCTGTCTGGGCATTTAATTTAGTGGTTTTATTACGGATGATAGCGCCGGGGATCGGAGTTCCTTTATCATCTTTCACTGTACCGGTGAGAGAGAATTTCCCCACTTCACTTTTTGCGGTAGCCGGATCCGGAGGGAGGATGAGTGCGGTATCCTCTTTAGGAGCTGCAGTAGTGGTTTTAGTGGAATCAGGAACTGATTTGGCGGTAGTATCTTGCTTAGGTCTGGTAGTATCCTGAGCAGGCAGCGCTTTTTGTGCGGTATCCTGTTTTGGCTTTGTGGTATCTTGTTTTTGTTTGATACTTGAATCAGCTGCAGCGGGTTTAATCACTACCGGAACGGTGGTATCAGCTTGCAGTTTTGCGGAGAGATACCCTTCGGGTTTTGCGTATGCGCTGCTGGAGGTATAGCAGAAAAAGGCATAGCACAGCCCCGACCAGGCTAGTACATGGCTTCTCATTGTATAATTAAAGATTTGGTTACAAAATTTTTTGCCAGAAATCTTTTGCTGTCTATTGTTGTATTGATTGTCCATCAATATAACAATACAATCAAAAGTGCTTCTACAATGGGTTGCAGGAGCAAAAAAATTATTATTTAAGTTTTTTCCTCATTTCGTAGTGCGGAATGCCCACTTCTGTAAACTCTTCTCCACAAGATTCATAGCCTAGTTTCTGATAGAACCCCACGGCTTCTTTTCTAGCATGCATGGTTAATTCATCGAAGCCATTGTTACGTGCATATTCTTCTGCAAATACAATAATTTCTCTGCCTGCACCTTTTCCCTGTAAAGCGGGTGATACCGCCATTTGCCTTAGCTGCACGGTGTTTTCATTGATGGGCGTAAGCATACAACAACCGACCATAGTTTCTTTAGTGTTTATTTCAGTGAATCCTGCAATAAAAATGTCATTTATTTCCTGTTGCAGCTGGGCTGCTGAAAAGCTTATTCCAAGAGGTTTCGTAGCACTTCATTACGAAGGTCTACCATGGTGTGATAGTCACAACTACCGTATTCGAGTATACGAAAATCAAGCATGTTTGTTTCTTAGGTTTATGTACCGCATTTAAGCAATTGGCTGGTGGGCTGCTAATCTGCTACAGGGGCCCACAAGTGTTTGAAAGACAAATAGCTTGCCAACAGGCGCTCAGGGATGTTGCGAATTAAAGTAATTGACGATAAGTTGATCAACGGATTTCACCTGCAACATGTCGTCCTTTATGGTGAGCGCGTTGGGGTGTGTATCTGTGCAAATCACTTTTTTTATCAGGCCACTTTGTTTGATTTTTTCGAAGCCATTGCCTGCGAAGATACCATGGGTGGTTATTACACAGATCTCTGCGGCGCCGGCATCATGATAAGATGCTGCCGCGTGGATGAGTGAGCCTCCGGTACGGATCATGTCGTCGTAAATGATGACGGTTTTGTCTTTTACATCGGCACTGATAGCGGTAATAGCTGTTTCATCGCCAGAGATGCGGCGTTTAAATACAAAGGCAGCGGGTACGTGCAGGTCGTTAGCGAGGGATTCTACCCATTTAGCTCTGCCAGCATCGGTGCTGGCGAGCACAAAAGGCTTTCCGGCAGCGAGTTCCATGGCAGCATCCTTTACAAAGTCTTTTGCATATAAATGAACCGGGCGCACATCATTTTCGAAATACCAGGTGATACCATCCACATGAAGGTCGATCATCACAATCCTGTTACCACGTGAGGTATTAGGGAGAGAAGAAAACAGCACTGCGCGTGTTTTGGCTTTCACAATTTCTCCATATTTCACCGCGCGTTCCATAGTGGAATATCCGAAAAAAGGAATGATGATAGTGAGAGAATAAGCCCCCAGCTGTATACAACCGCTGGCAAGATCATATAATTCGAGTGTTGCTTTATCGTCTATAGTCCCTCCTATCAGGATCACTTCTTTGTTGCTTACATTGCTCAATATGCGATGATAATGTTCCCCATCTGGAAAATCACGTATCTCTAACTCCCCATTTTCCCAGGTAGTACCTGTGATTGACAGTATCCTATTTTTTAAATACTGGTAATGCTGTGTTGCAAAAATGATCTTCTGTGGCATGACTTTTACAGGATATATCTGAGATAATCGTAAAAATAAGTGATTAGGGGGATATTTATAATGTTGATAATTAATATTTTTGCGCACGAGCACTGTCATTTCCCCTGTTTTTTAACTTTTCATTTGCGGGTGGAACATTAAATTTGAAGGATTACTATATTCATGATTCGTTTTACAGCATATATCGGAGCACTGTTTTTTTTCTTTTTCATTAGCCTGCAGGTTACAGTCGCACAGGTGCGGTTGTCTGGAATGGTAGCGGATCAGGAGACCAAAACGGGATTACCTTTTGTTTCAATTGTCAACAAGAGGACTATGACGGGAACACTCAGCAATGAAAGTGGCCGTTTTTATATAGAGGCTATTCCCGGGGATACGCTTGAATTTTCCATGTTGAGTTATGCGCCAAAGCTGATCATCGCTCCTATGTTATCTTCTTCACAAGAAGTATATCTGCAGAAGCGGATGTTTGAATTGCAGGGCGTGAACGTACGTGGAAAGAATTATCATAATGACTCTTTGGCCTTACGTGATGAATACGGACGGTATTTTAATTATCATAAGCCTGGAGCAATGGATGTGCTGAAAACCTTACCAGCTAATCCTATCACGGCATTAACTTATCTTGTTCCCAGTAAAGTACGTAAGCGGAAAGAGCAGTTTCACGAACAATTACTGTATTGGGAGAAAGAGAAATTTATTGACTACCGGTATTCTCCGGAGCTGGTAGGAAAAATGACCAAGCTGCAAAGTCCCGAGTTGGATTCTTTTATGTATAAATACCGGCCAGGGTATCAGTTTTTGAATAATGCATCGGACTATGATCTGATGTTATATATCAAGCAATCATTTGAAACTTACCAGAAACAGAAGCTAGAAAAGAAAGAACCATAAACTAGAAAAGAAAGAACCATAAAAACAAGTACGCCAGGTGAGACTCACCTGGCGTACTTGTTTTTATGCGGCATATATCTCCTGTGAACATGTAATTATTTATATATTTGCCTCATATTACTTTGGCTGAGCAGTTGACCCAACATAGTAAGCATCATTAAAAGATCCTATACCAACAAGCTGTTTATTCTATGAAATTTTTATTCCGCCTGGTGCTGCTTTGTTTATTAAGCAGCATTTCCTATGCACAGACCGTATACCAGATCCGCGCAGACAGTGTTCGTATTTACAGTGGCTGCGATACTGCAGAACTGATTATTGAAAATCATACACAGGACACCACCGGTTTTTTATTTAACAAGGGTAAAGGCAGAACGGAGTTTCGGAAGCTGCGGCTGAAGATGCTGGCGGATAATTCGCTGGCGATTGTAGGGCAGGATACGCTTGCGTTGGGGACAGGGTTTGTAAGACTTCAAACGGCAGTAAACCAGCCGGGAGGATTTTCTGTTGCCGGAAGTGGATTCAGTACTGCACAATTTCAGGTAAAGAGAGATGGCAGTGATGCTGTTTCAGGTGGCCTGGCGTTATTTAATGCCATTCAAACGAGGGGTGCTATTTTCCAATTAAATGGAGATGTAAATCCAGGTGTATCTACCTGGATACACAATGGATCTGCCTGGGTTAAAAGAATGGAAATAAATTCGGGGAGTGGCGTTGTTGATATGCCATATGGGTTTATTGGAGGCAATACTTCGAAGATAAGGGGAGCCGATACACTTGATTTTACTCAGTCGTATCTGCAGTTCATGCGGGCCGATGGAGCAACGAGAATGGGATTGGTAGGTATGGCCAGTAAATCCAATAAAGATCTTTACCTGATAAGTGAACAGGGGAAAGTAAATATTTATCCCAACAATAATTCCCTGACAGGTTATTTGAGTGTAGAGCCAAACAATTTGTTATATAGTGGAGGTACTGTTACACTTGCCAATGCAACGTCCAATATGTTATCTTTTGTAGGCGGTGGTACAGGTGTTCCATCTTTTCTTCCCAGAAGTGTAGGAACAAAATTAGTATTGGGTAATACTATTGGTAGTGCATCAGTAGATCACGCAATGGGAGTAGAATCATCCAATACCTGGCTTTCAGTGCCTCAACAAAATAGCACCTTTGGTATCAAATTCTACGGAGGAACTACAGAGATTGGCAGGATAAGTGGAGTTGGGGTATCTGAATGGGCGGGTCAGGGTAGATTTAAAGGATGGGCGGATACCACTGTAAGGGGAGTGGCAGCAGAAATTGGGATGATTTACGGTGCAGCAACTTTTATAGGTGCTGACAGAACTGTTTCTCCTGCTAAATATATGCCTGTGGTGATAAGAGGAGGCTCTTCTGCTACTAATTCAAAAGGATTTGGAATTGATAGCATAGGTTATCGGCTTATAGAGTTTCGCAATGTGGGCGTTTTAGGAACTGATGCGAATGGGTATTTAGTTAATAGCTCCGGGTCTTTTATTCAGAATCAACAGAGTGCAGCACAAGCGGCCAATTCATGGGTTACTGGGTATTCATCTGCCGGTGCTGTAAGAACAACTGCTGCTATCAATAACGGAGACTTTTTGATGTATTCAGGTACGAATTTAACCCCATCAGAATTACGGTGGGCAATTTTTAAATCAGGTGCTGAAGCAGCAGGTAATGTGGGAGCAGATTTTGCGATAAAGACTTATGATAGCTTAGGTGCAGGGTTATCAACACCACTCGTAATAAAGAGATCAACAGGAGAAATCAGGTTGGGTACTATACTGGCAGAAACAACCGATGTAGATAAATTCCTGGTAAGTAATGGGGGAAACATCAGGTATCGGACAGGCGCGCAGATGTTAAGTGATATCGGTGGTGCCGCGGCAAATATCAACCTGTCGTCAGTACTTACCAATAGCGTTACCACTAAAAATACGATTGCTTTAGGCGTTGCCGGAGATGGGACCCAGTACAATTTTCAAACCACCCGAAACATCGGAACATTGAATGCCACTGCGTCTTTCGGCGTTTCTAATACAGGGACCAATATAGGAGGTGCATTTATTTCAACAGGAGATGGCAATTCTTCTACATCTAAAATATTTTATCTGAATAATACAGATGCAGCGCCTTTATATTCACCTGATAATGGCGTGAATAAGTACGCAGTATGGCATTCGAATAATCATCCTGCCGGTAAGGTATTTACGTTACCACTGACAGGTGCCAATGTACTGGCTTCTTTTACTACAAATGAAGCAGGCCATGTGACTGCTGCCACTACCAGGTCTCTGACACCCACAGACATTGCAGCCGCTCCGGCCAGCGGTTCTGCAAATTATATCCAGAATCAACCTGCTGCTATTCAAACCGGTAGCTTCAACCTGACAGGTGCCGGGGCACTTGGTGGAAATCTTACCGTAGGCGGAAATGAAACAGTAACCGGAAGTGTAACTTCTACCGGCTTCTATCAGTCTTCTTTACGGGCATTAAAAATGAATATAAAAACCTGCGAATTAAATGCTACCCGCATAATAGATAGTTTGAAAATCCGAGAGTTCGAATACAAAAAAGATCCAGGGAAAAAAGTAGTAGGTATCATTGCAGATGACGAACCATCCATCGTTTCGGGCGAGAAGCATGATCACCTGGACATGATGAATGCAGTGGGGTTATTGCTGAAAAGTGTGCAGGAACTGAATGCCAGATTAGATAAACTGGAACAACAAATTAATAAAGAACACACATCCAAATAAATATTTGAATATCCTATGAAATTTTTATTCCGTACGCTCCTGCTTTGTTTACTAAGCAGCCTTTCCTATGCCCAGACTGTATACCAAATCCGCGCAGACAGTGTTCGTATTTACAGCGCCTGCGATACTGCAGAGTTGATTATTGAGAATCATACGCAGGATACACTAGGTGTTCTTTTTAATAAAGGAAAAGGGCGAACAGAATTTAGAAAAATGAGAATGAAATTGCTGGGGAATTCACTGGCGATTGTAGGGCAGGATACAATTCAGTTGGGGACACTGGTGAAAACAGCGGTGGATACTTTATACAGATCAAATGATTCTTTGTATTACCGGAAGATGGATGGGACAACATTGGCGGTGAAACTGGATTTAAGCAGTTGGGGGGACAGCCGGTATGATTTAAGTAGTACCAATTTCAGGACTATCGTTTATGATGACAGCGTGTTGTACAATAATTGGACAGCCGGGAAAATCATTGGATATGACGCTTACAGAGGAGCTGATATGCCGGCATTATCTGATCAGGCATTTCAGGGAAAGGGGAATAAGACCTATTATAATGGATTTGCTTTACGAAGTGCTATCAGACCTACTGGCTTCGATTTTGCCATAAACTGGGATGGTGAATTACTCGGTCCGAATGGTGCTTTTATCCGAACTAAAGATGATACCAGACAAGAGTGGAGCGCCTGGAGAGAGTTGTTATTTAAAGACTATGGAGATAAAGCCTATATCCGGAATCAGAATGCCATTGCCCAACCAGCTGGTAGTTGGGTAACAGGTGTGATGAGAACAGAAGGCCGCCTTTCGTTACTTAAACCTGGGTCAGATGGTTTAGCCGCTAGTATACTTTTGGAAGATCCCGCAGGGAGTAAGGCTGCTAATATTCAATTAACAGCCAATAATACTGATGGATACCCGGGATTGGCATTCTGGGGGTATGATGCTATTGGATGGAAAGAAACTATGCGAATTACACCGGGAGGGCTTGTTGGATTAGGTGTTACTAATCCAAGGAGTAAAATGGATATTACGGGTGGCGGAATCAGAACCTCAGAATACATACATCTGCCATTTGMGAATTCTTCAAACGGAGGGGTTAACCAATTATGGAATTCTTTTGAAGGGCGACAACTATTTGCTGATCCTGAATTCCGGACAGGGCTGAATTCTACCTCAGTCTATAACAATTTGGGGGGAAACGCGGTTACTATGACCAGAACGAACACTGTTTTATCTAATGCAGTGCCCAACTCTTCCGGCTATTATCTTAAAATAGATTATAAGACGGGTTTACCATCATCACCAGGACTTGGAGGGTTTGTGGCTGGGATTAATACCGCAGCAAATAAGACGCATATTACCAGGATCCGTGCATTAATACCTGTTGGGTACTCCATACAACAAGCGTCTAATGCCCATGGATCTTCATGGATAGACCGGTGGTTAAGTAAAACTGAGGGAACTGGAAAATGGGAAGATTATATTTTCAGGTGGGGATCGGGAGATGGAGGGACCTTTTCTTCCGTGAATTATTTTTGGTTGACAGGTCCCACTGATACCGATGTCACCTGGTATGTGGCATATTTTGATGCTAAGGATGTGACCTCTTCTTCATGGGTGGATAACGTGACTACAAATGTAACCACGGCCAGGCCGCTGAAACTATCACTCAATACTGATTCTACTGAGTTAAGTCAGGGTACACAGAACGCATTACGAATCAAATTGCCCAATGGGTATACTGAAATAGGTGCGTTGAATACGGATTTTAGCTATTTCCAAACTGACAGGGCTAAATTTTACTTTGCGAAGCCTGCATTGAGTTTGAATGGTTCTGGAATTGTAGGATCTGATAAAGGAAAGACTAACATGTCTGTATTATCATTTTACGAAAATGATGCGAAAACGAGAGTAGGATATATCGGAAAAAGTGCTTCTGGTAATACTGATATGTATTTAACTAGTGATAGTGGAAATATTACTTTGGTGCCTAATACAGTAGCTAATCTCACCAATTTCCTTACCGTAAAACCAGCGGAATTATTTTATAATGGCGGGCTGATTAGTTTAAGCAATACTACTTCCAATAATATATTATTTGGTAATGGGTTAGGCGCTCCTGCTTTTAATACCCGCAGTATTGGTACGAAAATAACGCTAAACCCGGTAATGAGCGGCAGCCAGGGGGATTACAGTCTCGGTGTTGAATCATCCAACATGTGGTTGGCGGTACCTCAGAACAATACGACGAATGGCATCAAATTCTACGGCGGTATAACAGAAGTAGGCCGGATAGATGGTGCCGGCAATTCATTCTGGGCTGGAAGAGGCACTTTTAACAACCTGGTAACTACCACCATCAGCTCTAATAATTCCATCAGTGATGTGAGCATTTTCGGTGGAGCAGATGGTACCATATCTTCGAGAGGAGCAGAAGTTAAATTAAGGGGTGGTACCAATACGATCAGTCCGGGAGAAATGACTTTTCATACTGGTATAGCGCAAGGCGGAACTACCCAGCCAGAAAGACTTCGTATCACAGCAGCCGGAAATGTAGGAATAGCTACAAATGCTCCTACCTCTACTTTCCATGTGAATGGATCTGTTGCAAAAAATATAAAAATTATCACCAGCAACACCACTTTAACAGACGCTGATTATACTGTATTAATAGACGCTTCTTCTAATATAAATATTTCCGTTACGCTTCCTGATGCGACCACCTGTATCGGACGTATTTATAATATAAAACTTTTAGGAATAGGCGCATCTGGTGGTATGACCATAAAGCCAGCAACCGGKCAGAAACTGGATAACGCGACAACGTTCGTATCCAATGTTGCCTATCTGGGTGTTACTATTCAGGCAGCGGGTGGAAACTGGTATATCATTTCCAAAAGTCAGCCGTAATAATTATTCGAAAGATGCTATTGTCTGCTGCAGCGCCGGCAATGAGAAATAATGCTGCTGTTTAAGATAGTCTGCCAATCCTTTATCGGTTACTAGTAAACCTTCCAGAACAGCTTCTGCTGGCCAGATGCGCGGGTTATTTGGTGCAAGTTTGTAGTAGAGCGGATCATAAGTATTGGCGATATAAGCCGCAATTTTTCTTTTTTCGTTAAGAGAGAAGCACTGGAATGGATTATTGCTGAAGATGCTATTATCACTGTTGTCATATAATGCAGTAGCATACCAGTCCAGTGCTTTCAACATTCTATTATCGTTTACCTGTGTATGATCTGAAATCCATTTAAGGAGTTCTTCTTTTATTTCCAATTCGCCCTTGACGTTTTTTACAAAGATTATTTCCCCTACAGTGGCAATGTGATTATCATCTAAGTCCAGGTAATCACTCATAGCAAGATCATTTATTTTAGGTTCCTTGGTATAGCCAAAGGATTTGACAAGTGTTTTTAGGAAGAGTGTGTCTTCATGAAGGAGGTAGGCGAGATCGGGTTGACTGTTGTTGAAGAGGTATTTATTACGTGCGATGAGTGGTGGATTGATTGCAATTGTATAATGATTGCTATCCGTGAAATTGACGAAGTCCCCAAGAAGTGGTACGTACGTAATGAATTTGTATTCTTTTGAAATGAAGATATTATCAATGGTATAATCAAATTCATCTTCCTTATTTGTCGTGTCAATAAATATGGTATTGAATTTACTCCGAAGCTTTACATTATTATTTTCTTCATGGAATATATCGCCAAAAATTATCCTTAGCTTTTCATTAAAATCTGTTGAGTCCAGTGCTACAAAGTTCTTTTCTTTTAATCCCTGAGCTATAATAGGTAGTGAAATTTCCACATCACTTGTCGTATAGTTGTAAATCTCGTAGATGGTATCTTCAGATGCTTCCATACGTTCTTGTAATGCTAAATGCTTTTTAATTTCCGCGATATTCATATTGTAAACTTTTTTAGCGGGTTCATTCATCTCTGGACTAGTAGATTGAATTTGCTTATTCTGCATTTGGCAGGCTGTAACTATAATCATAGTGGTACTTACGAGTGATAGATAGATCTTTTTCATTGAATGGTTATTATTTTCTAAGACCGAGGTGAAAATGATTTTTATGTTTAGTTGTTGAGGCGCCCGTGGTATTTTTAATACCTATCTTATATCCATAATTTTTTCTAAACCCCCACCTGCCGGCTATTTTTAAAATATTTTCCAACACTGTTATAAACTCCCTCTCAGACCCATACGCATTTTTAGCCTCACTCCATAGTACCGCCTCCTTTCTGTCTGTACTGCCGGGATACCTGATGTCAATGTCGTTACCATTAATATGTCCTTTATGTCCCAGGTCCCTTTTGTTGCTGGCGGAGATGTCATTGAAATATAGTTTCTCCTTATATCCATTTTTAGGTAATGAATAGAAAAAACCAAATAACGGAGCTGCTATGCCTGGCGCAATATAATTATCATCTCCCCCATCTCTGTCGCCATATCGTCCCCAGTTGGGGCCGGTTTCCGGAAATGGAACAAGGCAATGCTTATTTTTCTCCAGTATAAATGATTTTATTGGCGTGCCGGAGACATATAAATCGTATTGATATTTGTTGCTTGCGGGATTGCTTTGAACAAATTTATAGTCAAACGTATCTACATTGATGTAGTACCTGTTTATACTTCCTTCGGGGGCTAGCCCATATTGACAGGAGCTGACCTTGAATACGATCGCCGTATTGTTTTCGAAAAGATGTTTCTTTTCCGTGTAATTGCTTTTTCCTCCGGAAATAACTTCTTTACCAACAGCTTTGCTGATTTTCGCTGTGATTTCCCTATTACCATTCGCAATGTGTTGCAAGCCTTTCCACTTCCAGAATGCCATAGCTGATAGGGCTGCTATTTTCATGTGAGTAGCAACAAGATCGGGGTGGCTGATGATATCTGCATTTTCTTTGATGGTATAGGTGTTTGCATACGCATATGCCCCTCTGCCAGTAATCTGTATGAGGCCTCTCCCTCTGAACCTCCAACCATCTCCTTTTGATATATTGCCGAGGGTTTTACCCTTAGCTGTATCTGGGCCATAAACATAGTTAGCAATGTTTTGCTGATTTTCATTACTAACGCCAGGGTTAGCAGGAACTCTTACACTCCTGCCCCATTCCCGGGCCTTCTTTTTGCCCTCTGGAGTTTTGAATGGAGAGAAATGCTTATCCAAATCCTCCCAGTACCAATTGAAACTTTCGCCGTGTTTTATATGAAGACACATGCCGCTTTCTATGCCTACCTGTGCAAAGAAGTGCGCTTTATTCCAACAAGTATTCATGCCTGTTGATTCCATGTAGCGGTTGTAAGTATCCGCTACTGATTGCAGATCAGCCTTATTGGCGTTGGGGAATATTTTTATCAGTTGAGATGAGGTAATGTTTTCATTGCATCTGGGACAACCTTTAGTAAAAATATCTTCCCCCATGGTTTCTCCAAGTACAACAGGTGCATTTGTTTTGCTAAGTTTATTAATTAGTTTATCCAGCGTGTCTGAGAGTTTAATATGCTGATAAAAGCTGATGCTGTTTGGGTTAAATATGTTTTGGTCTGCTATTTCAGCAGGATAGAAATATTTGTGAGACGCGGATTTTATGACTACATAGAAGCAACGAAGGAAGCTGTCTTCCAGTATGTTTCCGGTTTTCAGCGAGCGCGTATCTATTGTCATATGGCATATTTCACTATCCGCTACATTTACACTGCCGCTGAGGTAACATTTGTCTTCGTCTTTGAATTTATTTTCCCAAACCTGTATCAGTAGTTTTTCACCAGCAAGGTTACTTGTTTGTATATGTACTTTTATTTTCTCTCCATATTTGTAAACTTTATAGGCAGGTTGATGATAGTTGTCATAAAAATGTACGGATAGAACTTCCTTTCTTGTGCTGATCCGAAGGTATTTACCTGTTTCTGCTGTTCGTTTGTTACTTTGCTGTTGAGGGAACCAGTATTTGTTACCATTGCATACAATTGTTTTCATATCAGAGAACTGGATACTGTTTGCTATTTGTGCAATAGCAAACAGTATATTGAAAGTGTCCCATTCAAAACTCAACATTGTTAGTAATGGTTTCAGGCTGTAGGTACTGATATCCAGCTTCAATTCTCCAGTTCCATCAAAGCTCACTATTCCCAGGTCTTTGATATGGTAAATGCTGTTAGCGGGGTTGCTTTGCAGTAGATGAAGATTTATTTTTTCATTTGCTGCGGTAGGGCAGTTAATAATGATCCTGATATTTTCTTTCCATCCGGCGGCGGGCTTATAAATGTTTTGTTGATCAGCAAAACACCAGCGGGTAATGGCGGCGTATCCGGCATTAATTTTCAATGTTTGTTTTGATTTACCTAACCTGGCGCCTATGGTAAATTGCCCGTCATGTCCGGCAGATGCGTTTCCCAATGTATCGCTACCAGCTCCGAATGGGGTCCATGTAATTGGTCCATCCAGTGTTTCATCATAGGGCATTAGTGTTTGCGCTGATAGCGTATAATATTTGCCTACTATCCAGTTGGTACTACCATTTACTACTTTGATCTGCAGTAGTTCATTGTTTTTGACTTCCAGTTGCCATTGGCTATGCTCCGCAACTGCTTTTTGTGCGCTATTCCCGCTCGGGAGGTAACTCGAACGGGCTTCAATAAGGTATTTTCCGGGAATGGTAAAATGGGTATCGCCATCAAGTTTAATGAATGGACCGATACCCACCTCTTTACCATTCAGTAGCCACGTTGTGGTAGCCGCATTAGCTGAAGTTGATATGCCGTCAGTTATAATGGTTGATGCATGCAAGTTCAGGGATGTGCGGGGTCTGATCAGATGGTTGGTTATTGATATTACTGTTTTGTTCGCTGATTGTAGGGTATGTGTAATTACCTGTGGATAATTGTTGTTACACATGGTGGCACTAACAAAATAGGTTGCTGCAGCATTGGGTGGAGTAAAGCTGATGCTATCTGTGTTTGCTATCGCAATAATATTATTGCAGTGATCTGTAATCTGCATGGATACATTTTGTTGTTCGGATGCAGTGGCAGGTGTTATTTCATATACTGCTCCTATGGTAACCGGCTCTCCCTTTTGAAGCCGGTACTCCCTCACAGAAGTATTGGTTGTTTCCCCGGTGCTATCTGTCACATTGAATTCATCTTTAAGTGAGTTGTTTCCGGCTGTTATATCCAGGTAGGTTGTCATGTTTATCTGTTCGTCCACATAAGCCATCACACGATACTTTCCGGCTTTATCAAGATTGATATACAGATAAGGCCCATTTCCCTCAAATGAAAGCAACGTGGTGTTATTATTATGGTTATCGAATACTTTCCAGTTTACCTTTGATTCATCTGCTTTATCAGGGTTCTCATACTTTTCTACGTAAAAGAATAATGGTTCGTTTATTCTGACAGTGATATCAGGGAGGGTATTGTCTTTTATTTTAGTACTGCTGAAAGTTGCCGCTGGCGAGCGATTTTCCAGTTTGAGTCCGATCCGCTCTATACCCGGCACTTCCTGCGAATTTGTTTGCCGGAAGGACGGTGGGTTGAATGCCTGAGTACCTTCCGTTTCCTTGTCTGAAGGAGGCGCAATACCGGCAGTTTGCCCGTGATAGCTGATGCTGATACAGGGACTTCCTGATACAGCGCAAATAGCGGTACTATCTTCTGTTAATATTTGTCCTCCATTGGAGAGGGTGACGTTGGATGAAAATCCCAGCCATTGTGTAATGGCAGGTGTGCAGGCACTAAGCGAAAATGTGCAGGTTCCGAATGTTCCCGGTGTAAAAGGATTTCCTGTTTCCATGTTGCTGGCCACCGCTTTGGAGCTGCCACTATGGTCATTGATATATTCATTGGTAGCGGATACCTTTAGCTTACTGCTGGTATTACCGAAGCTACATTTACACACCGCTCCCTGTACGACAAAATGTTTATCAGCCATCTTACCATTTTATTTACTTGCGTGTATTATTTTTTTTCCATAGCAGAGACGGAGGTGTCCCGCAGGAATTTTAGTCCATGTTGTTTGCCATTAATGATAATGGATTTGCCGGAATGAATAGCCATATCGCCGGAGCTATTCCATTGAATATTCTTGCCGTTTTCTGTATATTTTTTGCAGATGATAAGCAGATTTCCTGCGTGGTTGTTACGCATGGTGACAGGGTTTAGAATATTTTTGATTTCTCTCCGCTTTTAATATGCACCGTTTTTCCCGCACTGATCTGCATATTTTCTTTTGAGCTCTCAATATTTATTTCCTCAGCATTTTTCTCAATCTCTTTTGCCTGCAGGTGTATGTTTTCCAGAGCTGTTTTGGTGATGTTGGTAGCGGTTAACCGATAATCATTCACTGTGTATTGACTTAAGCAATCCCCTGCGCTATGGAGAATGTTCATGCCCGCGGTGTGGTTCATGTGAAAGCCTGCGTGCATATCAATATTTTCGGTAGCATGTATACTGATATTTTTTGCAGTTATTTTAATACTTTCCGGAGCAGAGAGAGAAATATTCTGACCATGCGTATCCATGATAAGGGTGTTGCCTCCTTTGTCAGAAATGATGATGTTCTCCTGTTCGTTGGTGTCATCCATACGGATGGTATGGCCGCTACGTGTTTTAATTACTTTTATATTATTCATTTCATCTCCGTAGTTTGTTCTGGCGTTGCCATTACTGGTGCAGCCGGTGGCAAATGGAGCTTCGGGATTGCCACCTTCAAAATCTACCCATACTTCTTCATTGATTTCGGGAATAAAGTAAAATCCTTTATTGGCGCCGCCATGTGGCTGATGTAGCCTGATCCAGGGAGTAGCGCCGTTTTGCCAGTTGAATTTTACCCGGATGCGTCCCAGTCCTTTCGGGTCGTGGTTATCTGTTACTACTGCACTTTGTGCTTCACATTGTGGGGTATTGTTCAAGTGCATCTGAGGAGTTGCTACATCTGAAGGGATACCTTCGAATGTATTATAGTAGTCGCCATTTCCATCGCAATGATGTTCCAGCTTTGTCAGTATAAATTCGCCATGATCTTCCCGGGAAAGCAATCTTTCCTGTATACTGATGATATTGCCCGGCTGCAGACCTGTATTTCTACTGGATCCTTTTATGAATACCATTTTAGAGATGCCTGCCTTTTGGTATTGCCGTGCCAGGGTGGATAATTCTGCCCTCGCATTACTGCTGAATGCATAGGGGACTTTGTAACTGGCTGCATGATGGTAAAATTTATTACTTAATGAATGTACCTGTTGGGAATAGTTATTATGGGTGGAGAAAACCTGGCTGCCCGTTTCCTCTTCAATGACCTGTTGTAGCCTGTATTCATAGGTATGCAGTAATTGATTTCCTGGTAAGATTTTGCATTCCAGTTGGAAATCAACCAGGTCTGCCTGGTGTGTCAGACTGGTTTTCTGCGGTATATATTGTCCGAATATAATTTGCTGCCCATTATAGAAAAAGTGTTCTCCATAGCGTTGCGAGAGCCGTTGCAGGAATTCAAATCCTGTTTCTTTATACTGTACAATATATTTCAGCGGATGGGTAAGTGCAGGATTCACCTGCGGATTAACAGTGAGTGGGTAACAATTCTTAAAAACGGTGTTAACAATGGATGATAAGGCCAGCTGCTCGTATGACTGCATGTGTGGGTTGCCGGAAAGAAGTATGGTAGGGCTGTTTCCCCGAAGGGTACAACTGCCGGTAGTTCCATTCTTTTCTTTACCGGAACTCACACTGGTAATGATGCCATTAAATAATAAAGGTTTGAAATTTAGCGTAGGCTCAATTGCCTGGATGCAAATGTTGATTTCCTTTCCCAGGAATGATTTGCCGGCGATCAGCGGATTGGGGCCATGACGGGATAGCCAGTCGTATCCAATACCCAGTTCAAATTCATGATGCCCTTTCATGGATTGTTTGAGGTGAAGAAACTGGAATTGTCCGAATTGATGCTCTCCTATAGATACAGTTGTTGTTGTATATAAGGTCATAATTAAAATGAATTAAAAATGATTGAGGATATGTTTGGGAGAGGCAATTTTCTTTGGGTACGAAACAATAAATCGAAATTATGTAATTAATTTTAATTGATGAAAAAATAATTAAGAATCCTACCTAAAAAATAATTTAATATTCATTTTGGTAAAAAAATAAAATAATTATAATGCTGTGAAGTTGTTTGCCACTTTATGTTGTATGCTATCTGGTGTGTGATGAATGGAGCATGAGAATCTATTTTCTTTGTTTAAGAAAATATAATTTCGGTCATCTTTTAAAAAGATGATTACGTCTTTTTTCTGGCGAAGGGTTCATTTAATGAGGCAAATATGTCAGTGCAATAAGTATTCCATCCGCTGATAAATGCATGTTGCATAGGTTGAGTTAAACTGAAGCCAGAACTTTGGTATAGTTCTGCTGTTGTTCTCCATCTCTCCAACAACAAAATATAGCCACAAAAAAAGGCTTTAAGAACACATGTTCCTAAAGCCCAACTTCTAACTATATCAATCAACAAACTTATTTTATCGTCAAATTTTTCCAATCTCCGGCAGAACCATTTCCTACCCAATATCCAATCATTCCATTTTTTTGTGTGCTGAGCTGGGATACTGTTAAACATCTCTGCCCGTTCACATATACGGATACCTCTGGAGAAGATACGATAATTTTTACATGAAACCATTTATTGGGATCAGCGGTAACATCTATTTCACTTTCGTATTTACCCGGATAATCCTGCCTGAGTGCTGGCCAGTCGTGCAACGGTAGTGAGATGTACTGTACAGAATGCCCTCTCCTGCCAGCTTCCGGTACCTGGAAATTAAAAGGCCTGAAATATACAGCGTCATACGTGGAATCATTCATGCCGTGAAAAGCAATGCCGACAAAGCTTTGCTGCAATTTATTCTTTCCTTTTGCATCAAATTCTATTGTGCCATTGGCGAAATCCTTATTGTTAATCCACGCAATGCCTACACCGGGGGCTTCATTTAAATGAATAGTGGTGGAGTCCCTGCTCATCCCACGGTTTACCACGCGCAGCTCCTGTGCGGTAGCCATGGAGGCCAGGAATGAAAGAAAAGTAACGGTAATGGAAAGGCGACGTAACATAATAGATAATGTTTATGCAGATAGCATTTACAAAACCATGCCGGAGAGATTGTATTTGATAAACATCAATTAGTACATGATATATTATTTTATGTGTTCGGTAGTAGTACATGCTTCTGTCCATGGCCGCACATTATTGCGGATCAGGTTGAAAACCTGGGGATAGTGTAAATTTTATAGTGGATTAAGAACCCCATCATTAAAGCCAACATTACCTGCAACATGTATTTCCATTGCATTGATACCGTCGATGCTATGCCTGGCACCCGCTATGTACCTATAGAAGCAACGCAGCAGAGGTGGACTTGATGCGGGGATGAGGTCCGGGTGTATAACCGGGATGAAATTGCATCAGAAGACGGATGGAGCTCAGCACTGGCCATAGCAGGGCTGCTTCCCAACCAGGGGTAGCTGCGGAAAAAGATATATTATTAAAAGGAAGCAGGTATGAGGGGTTTGTTTATCAAAATATCTCCGGGGGCAAAATAGCTTTATTCCAGTTGAATGACAGCTGGATATGCGTGTGTATAGGTAAGTTTGGGAAGTAATTTCGTCCGCTTGGGGTAGATACGTTTATTTGCATGTTTGGGTACCTGCGGGGCTGCCACTGCAATAATATCAGCGGCCATATACTGTCTGTTGCCCGATGGACCATCTTTGTATAGGGCTCTTACCTGGAAAACCACTACCAGTGAACCCTGCCCGGGTACATCGAGTGAAACATTTGTTTCCTGGAAAGTGGTATCGGGGGCTATCGTTAGTGTAACCGTTTCACTACCCGTCACCTGGCGTGATGTAAAATCAATACGCGTTGCGATCACTTTTAGTTCCAGGGCAGCAATACCTTTATCCCTGGCGATGGTTTGTGCGGGAATATTTAATATCCCGTTAGGGAGAAGCCGGGGAGCCATTGTAAAGAAACGATCTACTCCGGTATGCTGATTGAAGCGGAAACCTGTTAGGGCGGCGTGATGATCGCCGGCAGCAATGAGTAGTTTGTTGAGCCGATTGATGTGGGCGCCGTCACAATGGATATCCAGGTGGGGGTAGAGCGCATGACGGATAAAAGCGCCCTTCCTGCTGGCGATGCCAAAGCGCCTGGATGCGCGGCGGGTAGCAGCCGTTTGCTGCACGCTTTCAGGCATGGAGCGCAGGAAGTAGTTGCCATTGCGCTTATACCCAATGAGATTGCCGAGTTTTCCCGTAAAGGAAATGACAGACATTTGTTTTGCCATGGGAGATTATTTTGATTACTATAAATATAACATAATCCGGGGAACCTGTTTGCGGGATAGATGGAAGATTAGCTAAAGGGAGTGTATTGAGTATTGCTTAATATTCAACGATAGGTCCATGGGATTTGAGAATGACAAATGCCAGTGAATATTGAAAAAGATATTTCCCCGTTTTCAACCTGATCCATTATTACCGCGTCTGTTGGGTAAAACAAAGAAGGGAATCGTGCTACTGCATGATTCCCTTCTTTGTTTAAAGGTCAATAAGGATTGCTTATTGGAGCAATGCGCCATTCAGTCGCCCTAATTCGGTTTCGGCCAATTTGGTATTATATCGTGCCTGAATAAGCCTGTAATAGGAATCTTCCAGACTCTGTTGCGCTATTTTTACTTCGAGTATAGTGGATACTCCCTGTTTAAATCGTTCCAGGGCCACCATCGCATTTTCTCTTGCCAGGTCATTGGTCTCTTCTTCCAGTGATGCCTGTTTCTTATAGTATTCGTAATCCTTGAAAGCATTATTCAGAGATAGATCGACCTGTGATTTTACGTTATCTAAAGTGATATTTTGAAAATCAAAGTCTATCCTGGCATTCTGTACCTGCCTTTTTACATTGAAGCCGTTAAAGATAGGTATGGCAGCGGTTAAGCCGTAATTAACAACACCGTTGCGGCTAAAGCGCGGACTGAAGGCATTAGAAGCCGCATTGGATGTATTACGGGTATAGTTGTAAGCAGAATTAAAGGATATTACCGGGAAATAATCGGCGCGACGTTCTTTAATAGTGAGTGCAGATACATTTACATTCTGCTGCTGCACTTTAATGGCGGTATTATTATTTGCAATATTCTGTTGCAGCACAGCAAAGGAAATACCGGCATTCAGGGGAATAGAGTCCACTACGTCATAGCCAATAGCGCCTGCAGGCACTGCCATCAGCTGATTCAGCAATCCTTTGCTTTGCTCTATCAGCGTTTGCTGGCGGATGTACAAAGCCTTTTGCGCATTAAGATCTACTTTGGATTGCAGCAGATCTGTTTTGGGGGCCAGCCCTGTACTGAATTTGGCATCTGATAATTTCACCCGTTCTTCAGAAATAGACATCTGTTCAGATAATGCTTTCAGCTGTTGCTTTTGTTGTACAATGTTATAATAACCACCAATGATGGTGGCAATGGAATTTTGTAGCTGGTCTTTCATGGCCAGCTCTCCGAGATTACGGATAGATTCCAGCTTATTACGTGTTGCAAACATTTTGAGACCGTCAAACAGTGTCCAGCTAAGGTTTACATTGCCGTTGATGTTATTGCCTTTGATGCCGCTTGTATCGCGGGTAGTACCATTTACGAACTCCTGTTTGGTGGCTGTATTATTCCAGGTGGTGCCTGCTGTAGCATTCAGACGGGGAATAAAAGCAAAATTCGCATAGGCGTAGTCATTAGCAGAAAGTTCTGCCGTATTTCTTGCCAAACGGATGTCGTAGTTATTTTTCAGCGCTACATCTATTGCCTGTTCCAGTGTAAGTACCTTCTGCTGCGCATGTAATGCGCCGGTACCTGCCAGTGACATCAGTAATAATAAACAACGCATCTTTATATATTTCATCATAAATACTTAAGCTTAATCATTCAATTCAGTAGTACTCAGGCATGAGCAGATGTTACCGGCGCTTTTGCATCATCTTCCAGTTCTTCCTCATCATGATGAGATAGATTACCTCTGCGGGAAAGGAAGGTATACATTGCGGGAATTACATATAGTGTTAATACCAGTGAGAACACAATACCGCCCACAATAACAATACCCAGCGGAATACGGCTGGTAGCAGCGGCTCCCAGCGACATAGCAATCGGCAACGCTCCCAGTGCCATGGCCAGACTCGTCATCAGGATAGGACGGAGACGCATAGAAGAGGCATTAATTACCGCGTCTGCTTTTTGCATACCACTATCACGCTGATGGTTGGCAAATTCCACGATCAGGATACCATTTTTGGTTACCAGTCCTATCAACATAATTACACCGATCTGAGAGAATATATTCCAGGTTTGATTAAACAGCCATAATGATAATAGTGCTCCGGCAAATGCCAGTGGTACGGTGAGCATAATGATCAGCGGATCTATCCAGCTTTCAAACTGCGCTGCCAGTACCAGGTAAATGAGTACCAGTGCCAGCCCTAATGCAAACATCGTATTGGAACCACTTTCTGCATAGTCACGTGAAGATCCCGATAGCGCGGTGTTAAAGGAATCATCGAGCACCTGCTCTTTTTGTAGTTTATCATAAATCCGGTACATCTCTTTAATACCATCACCAATGGTTTTGCCTGGTGCAAGACCAGCAGAAACGGTAGCCGATTTGTAACGGTTGAAATGATAAATAATCGGAGGACTGGTTTCTTCTTCAATACTTACCACGTTATCCAGCTGTATTGCTTCGCCGCGGGAGTTGCGTACATACAGGTTCTGCAGATCCATCGGATCATCACGGTCAGCCCGGAATACCTGTCCCATTACCTGGTATTGTTTACCATTCCTGATAAAGTAGCCATAGCGAAGGTTACTCAATGCCAGCTGTAATGTTTGTGAAATATCCTGTACTGAAACGCCCAGCTGGGTGGCTTTATCGCGGTTAATGTGAATGCGCAGTTCCGGTTTGTTGAATTTAAGATCTACATCGGTGCCCTGGAAAACAGTGCTGTTGCCCACTTCTTCCATGAACTTTGGCAGTACAGCGGTTAACGTATCAAAGTTGATATGTTCCAGTACAAATGAAACCGGCAAACCACTACGCCGTCCTACCTGGATGGTTTGTGACTCAATGGCAAATACTTTTCCTTCCGGGAACCGGTTCATGTTACGGTTTACCATGTTCACAATATCTTTCTGCGAGCGCTTACGGTCATGTGGTTCGGTGAGCATGACGTTTGCAAAGGCGGTATTCACAGCTCCGGAACCGCTGAAGCCTGGAGATGTAACGCTGAGCACAATTTTCTTTTCCGGGATGGAGTCGATCATGAATTTGGTCAGCTTATCCACATATTTATCCATGTAGTCATAGGCTGTTCCTTCCGGTGTAGTAATAGATAACCGGAAGGTGCTTCTATCTTCCAGCGGCGCCAGTTCGGATTGTAATGTTTTAAACAGGAAATAGATCATCACCAGGCATCCTGTAATGATTAATCCGGCTACCCAACGGAAACGCATAAACGATTCCAGTGAACTTTTATAGCCATCTTCCATCCAGCGGAAGAAAGGTTCCGTTTTAGTATAGAACCAGGAGTGGGTATGTGTTTTACGTCCCAGTTTAACGTTTAATACCGGCGTTAACGTGAGGGATACAAAAGCAGAGATGATTACCGCACCGGCCACTACTATACCAAACTCCCTGAACAATTGCCCTACGAAGCCTTGTAAGAAGATGATCGGTAAGAACACAAAGGCCAGGGTAATAGAGGTAGCTATTACCGCGAAGAATATTTCTTCTGACCCTTCCCGGGCAGCCCGCATTCGTGGTATGCCGGCTTCTATCTTCTTATAAATATTTTCCGTTACCACAATACCATCATCCACTACGAGCCCGGTGGCCAGTACAATGGCGAGCAGGGTGAGGATGTTAATGGTAAAGCCACAGGCATACATGATAAAGAATGCGCCTATCAGGGATACGGGGATATCTATTAATGGGCGTAGTGCCATCAGCCAGTCACGGAAGAAAAGGTATACGATAATGATTACCAGTACCAATGCCACAATGAGGGTTTCTTCTACTTCATCAATAGATTGTTTGATGAATTTGGTATTATCCATGGCAATATTCACGGAGTAATCTTCCGGAATATCTTTTTTCAGCTGATTGAATCGTTTGTAGAATTCGTCCGCAATAGCTACATAGTTGGAACCAGGTTGGGGAATCAAGGCCAGTGCAATCATGGGGTTACCAGACTCTTTCAGCATGGTTTCTTCATTTTCAGGTCCAAGCACAGCCTGACCGATGTCGCGGATCCGTATTTCGCTGCCGTTGATATTTTTTATAATGAGGCCATTGAAATCATCTTCAGAGACTAGTCTTCCGAAGGTCCGCACGGTGAAGTCGGTAGCATTACCGGCTATTTTTCCTGAAGGGAGTTCCACGTTTTCACGTACCAGTGCAGCCTGTACATCGCCGGGGGTAAGACTATAGGAAGATAGTTTTGCGGGATCCATCCAGATACGCATGGCATATCTTTTTTCTCCCCATATCTGTATGGCGCTTACGCCGGGAATGGTTTGCAGTTTCTCGAGGAGCACGTTGGTGCCGTATTCGGTTACTTCCAGCTGGTTGCGGGTATTGCTTTGTACCGTCATGGAGATGATAGCATCGGAGTTGGCGTCCTGTTTGGAAACGACCGGCGGTGCATCAATATCGGGTGGTAAGCTGCGCAATGCCTGTGAAACTTTATCGCGCACATCGTTGGTAGCACCTTCCAGGTCTTGTCCCAGTTCAAATTCTACGGTGATGTTGCTGCTACCCTGGCTGCTGCTGGAGGATATATTTTTAATCCCCGCAATACCATTGATCTGTTTTTCCAGTGGTTCGGTGATTTGTGTTTCGATGATATCGGAGTTGGCACCGGCATACGAGGTGCGTACATTCACGATGGGTGGGTCAATGGCCGGGAAATCTCTTACCCCCAGAAAAGTAAAGCCCACCAGGCCGAATATCACGATAATGATATTCATCACAATAGCAAATACGGGGCGTTTGAGTGATAACGAAGGTAAACTCATGGTAAATATTTTCGGATTCTCTCCTTTGGCGGGTTAATTTTCCGGAAGATAAAGGACTGCCGGTGCCCATCGTCAGAGGAGAAAATTGTTATTGTATCTTATTATACTTCAGCGGCATGCCAGGCTTCAGCTGGAGGATACCTGTAGTAATAACGGTATCGCCGGGTTGTAGTCCGGTGGTGATTTGTACGCTGCTTTCTGTACGCAGGCCGGTTTCTACTACTACAAACTTAGCTTTTCCGCTATCTGCAATGATCACTTTCTTATCGCGGGTGCCTGGGATAACCGCCTGTGAGGGGATCATCATGGCTTCCGGCATATCTTTTAATACAATTTTTACTTTAGCGAAGGATCCCGGGAACAGTATACCATTGTTATTAGGAACGATGGCACGGAGTTTTACCGTACGGGTGGTCAGGTCTATTTTCGGGTCAATGGCATAAATGCTGCCTTTATATTCTTTATTATCTCCGGCCACATAAAAATTTACCTGGTCTCCGTTTTTGATGGCGTTGCGGTATTTTTCTGCAACGGAGAAGTCCATTTTCAGGGGATCTATTTGTTGGAGGGTAGTAATAATGGTGGCGGAAGAAATGATGGCGCCTTCACTGACGTTACGCAAACCGAGTTTTCCACTGAAGGGAGCCCGCAGTTCTGTTTTCTGTAACTGGGTTTGGGTATAATCCATATCTGCTCCGTATGCGCTTACCTGGTTACGGGTTACATCTACATCCTGTTGGCTGATTCCATTTATTTTAAGCAGGTTTTCCTGGCGTTCCAGGGTTGTTTTGGACAATTGCTGCTGTAATTTGAGTTTTTGAAGCTGGGCTTTGAGGTCTTCATCGTAGAGTTTTACGAGGAGATCTCCTTTTTTAACGGAGGTGCCTTCTTTAAAGTAAAGGTGTATGATACGGCCATTGATTTCTGGTTTCACTTCTACTTCTTCATTGCTTTGCAAGGTGCCGCTTGCTTCAATAGATTGATCGAGCCGGGATGTTTTCACTACCCAGGCATCTGTCAGGAGGGTTTTGGCACCGCCTCCTTTGGCAGCAGCGGCAGCACCGGGTTCTCCGGCAGACTTGTTGCCGGCTATTTTCTTATAAACGAGGAAGATGACGATACCGGCAGCGGCCAATATTACTATTGAGCGAACGGTCTTTTTGGAGATGGCCATATCTTTTTTATATGTGTTTTTATAGCTGTTAGTCCCTGGCTGTTAGTATTTAGCAAAAAAAAGGGTAGCGGATACAGTACCTGGAAGCAGGATACAGGGTAAAGTATAGCTACTTATCTCATAAGCCGGACAAATTTAAGCATTGAGGGGGCTGAAAGCTCCGGGCGACTGTTAAATAGCGTTAATGCTTTAGATAAGTGGCGATATAGCCGGTTGAATGGATATATTTTCAGATTTATATATTTTGGATTTGAGAGATTGGCGTATTTGTCCCGAAAAAGGCGACTTTTGTGGTAAAATATGCAAATCTGTAAACCTGCCAGGATCAAAAATATATAAATTCTTTTATTAACAAAGCAATGAATATGTTTACTGTACTGGGTTTGGTGGGATTGGTCCTATTGGGGCGCCTTTAAAATTCGGGCTATCTGTTGGCAATTCAATAAAAATTATATTTTTGCAGTCAAGTTTTAAACCAAAAACACTTAAAATTATGTCAGACATTGCATCAAGAGTTAAAAAGATCATCATTGACAAATTGGGCGTTGACGAAGCCGAGGTAACTCCTGAAGCCAGCTTCACCAATGACTTAGGCGCTGACTCTTTGGATACGGTAGAACTGATTATGGAATTCGAAAAAGAATTCAACATCTCCATTCCTGACGAACAAGCTGAAACTATTACTACTGTTGGCCAGGCAGTTGCTTACCTGGAAGAACATGTAAAATAATCCTACTAATCAGAATTGTTTTAATGCAACCAAGACGAGTTGTCGTTACAGGTTTAGGCGCTCTTACACCGCTCGGCAATTCCGTAGCTGATTTTTGGCACGGATTGACGAACGGTGTATCCGGCGCGGATTTTATCAAGCAATTTGATGCTTCCAAGTTTAAAACTCGTTTTGCTTGTGAACTGAAAAATTTTGATCCTGCTAACTACCTGGACAAAAAGGAGGCCCGTAAGATGGACCCCTTTACACAAACGGCTGTAATTGCCGCAGATCAGGCGATACTAGACGCCAATATCAATAAAGACAAGATCAATGCTGATCGTGTTGGAGTGATATGGGGCACTGGTGTTGGAGGTATGATCAATTTCAGTCACGAACTGAGAGAGTTCCATACCGGGGATGGTACGCCCCGTTTCAGCCCTTTTCTAATTCCGAGGCTTATTCTTGATATCGCGGCTGGGTATATTTCTATCCGCCATGGTTTCAGGGGGCCTAATTTTTCTGTGGTATCCGCCTGTGCATCTGCAACCAATGCAATTATAGAGGCGATGTACAGTATCCGCTATGGTAAAACCGATATGGTGATTACCGGTGGATCAGAAAATGTAATCAATGAGCCTTGTGTTGGCGGGTTTAACGCCATGAAGGCCTTGTCGGAAAGGAATGATGATCCTAAAACTGCTTCCCGACCCTTTGACCTTGACCGTGATGGTTTTGTGATGGGAGAAGGAGCTGGTGCCCTTGTACTGGAGTCATTAGAACATGCCCAGGAAAGAGGTGCCAGGATATATGCAGAGCTAGCCGGTGGTGGCGCTACCGCAGATGCGTATCACATTACTGCTCCACATCCGGAAGGATTAGGCGCTTTAAATGTAATGCGGAATGCTTTGGCAGATGCCGGAATGCAGGCCAGCGAAATCGATTATATCAACGTTCACGGTACTTCCACTCCGTTGGGAGATATTGCCGAAGTAAAAGCCATTCAGGGAGTTTTTGGAGAGCATGCTTACAAAATGAACATCAGCTCTACCAAATCCATGACAGGTCACTTACTCGGGGCAGCCGGTGCCGTTGAATCTATAGCCGTAATTATGTCTATCCTCGATGGCATAGTTCCTCCTACGATCAACCATTTTACTGACGACCCGCAGTTAGACCCGAAACTGAATTTTACTTTTAATATTGCACAAAAGAGAGAAGTAAGCGCTGCATTATCCAATACCTTTGGTTTTGGAGGACATAATGCCTCCGTTATTTTCAAAAAATTCGTTCCTTGATCTTGATTGTGTGAATTTACTGCCAGGTTTTTTATATCGACTTGTTTCCAAAAAACGGCACTTATATAAAGAGCTGCACAACCTGCTGGGATTTCCACCAGGTAACTTTGCCCTTTATGAAGTGGCCCTGAGCCATCGTTCCAGTAAAGAAAAATTCCTGGAAAGCAACGAAAGGCTGGAATACCTCGGTGACGCCATTCTCGGCGCCATTGTGGGAGATTATCTCTTTAAAAAGTATCCCTATAAAACAGAAGGATATTTAACTGAGATGCGCTCCAAGATCGTTAACCGGCAACAGTTAAATGATATCGCTATCAAGATGGGTTTGCGGAAGCTTACTATCTACGATAAATACAACAGCTTTCTCAAAATCAGCCAGATATTCGGTAACACCCTGGAAGCCCTCGTTGGCGCCGTTTACCTGGACCGCGGTTACAATAAAACCCAACAGTTTGTTCATAAACGCATTATTATGCCTTATATCGATATGGAACTGCTGGAAACCGTGGAAATGAACCACAAAAACAAACTATACGGTTGGGCCAATAAAAACGGCAAAACGTTGGAATTCGAATTACTCGAAGAACAAATGGATAATGGCCGGCGCATCTTTACTGTAGGTGCTGTTGTAGACGGAGAACTGATCTGTAGTGGCAAAGCCTTCAATAAAAAAGACGCCAGCCAGATTGCGGCTCAACAGGCAATTATACAACTGGGGCTGGGGGACTAAAAAAAGCCGTTAGCTATTCGCTTCCGGCTATAAGATATTTTGAGTGGTCATATTAATGAATTTGATATAAGGCTTCCCTGGAAATGACCTTATTATACCTCTACTTCTTCACCGGGTGCCTTAATATTGTTTTTAGCTTTTCAGGTGCCGTTTTTCTGAAATCAGACAAGTAAACTTCATGATGCCGCCCATTCATCTGCAAACCCTGCTGATGCATAAAGTCGTCCATTTTTTTCAGTGATACCGGCTCTTCACTAAAAGGCCCTATATGCATCATCTGCACACACAGGCCTTCTTCCATGTGTTTAAAATCTACCTGACGGATATAAGTCGACTTCTTTTTCTTCTCCGCTGCCAATACTGATTCAGAAAATTGTTGGCGGGTGATTTCGTCCGGCAGCCGGATCGCCAGTTCATAATTCCATTGATCCCGGGGTACCTGCAATGGGTCTGCAGTATGGTCATCTACCCACCAGAAGCCTTCCAGTTTGCTGACGGTAAAATCCAATCCTTTTTGCTTGCTGTTGAATTTGATGCCGTAAGCTACCGCATACAAAGCTGCGGTAACTTCTCCAAATACGGCACTGTTGGGATCTCCCTTGCCCATTATAGTAACAAAAAGTCCTTTTTCTATGGTAACCAGTTCGGGTGCATTCGCGGCAGTATAATAGCGTTTGAATGCTTTTGTTAAATCCAGTTTATTCATGTTTGTTAGTGTTAGCTGTATATCAAAAACAAATGTGATCAGGAGCAACCATCCCAGGTTGATATAAGTTTTCATTTGTGAAAGGTTGAATTCACTTTGTTAGTGGCAAATAATGAGTGCAGGTGCCCGTTCCTGCACTCATTACCAGACTATATTATTCCAATCTGCACGTTGGTGATATTTTGCTCCGGATGTTCAAAGTTGTATTGCAGGTACTGTTCCCGGGTATAACCATTCATCTGTAAGCCCAGCATTTCCATGCCGGTAAATAGTTTACCATAAGTGTTGGCCAACAGTTCCCAGGAGCCATGGTGTTGCATACTTACACATTTGAAAGGTGGCAGTGTTTCACATTGCCATGGGGCAGCAACTGTTTTTACTTCAGTTACCGGCAGACCAATATCCAGGGTGAACACGGTATCTGGTTGTCCATCGAAGCCATGATAATGCCATTGCGGACTGCCGCATATTTCCAGCCCGGCTTCCACCGCTTGCTGATATACCACTTTGATGGCAGTACGCACCAGCTCCAGCATACCGGCATAGTTAATCTCGTAGCGGCGATAGAAGAAATGAAACGGCTGAGTAGCGCCCATCTCGGTATCAGTACTACTGGCATCAAAGAAGCCGAACCAGAACTTCAGTTTTTCGTTTTGCAGTAAATCAAAATGTTGAAAGATGGCTTTGGTAAATGGTACCATAGCAGTGCCGGCAGCGGTAATGATATGTGGAGCCGTTACAGCCGGACTGTTTTCATAAAAGTCCGCGCCTTTATAAGCGGGTGCCAGTTGCTTGAGTACTTCAGCATGGTTGCTGGTGTGTGGGATATTATCCAGGAGGCCGTGCTGGGCCAGTAATACGGTGGCTCCGCAGATGGCGGCTATCGTTTTTTGTTTTTCCAGCAATTGCTGAACAAGTGGAAGTACCTCTGTATTAGCACCTTGCTCCATAGGAGCGCCACCGGGGAGTATCAGGAGGTCAATATCCGCAGCCAATGCCTGCTCCAGGCTGGCCTGTGGTTGTACCAGGAGTTTACCACCAGAAGTCACCGGTTTACCATTGAGGGAAAAAGTGACGATGTTAACATCTGTAAAGCTGCTTATGCCATACATGGGCAGCGCCGGCTCCCAGTCTGAATAGCCATCGAAAAGGTATACATAGCAATTGCTTAGTGTTTTCATGTCGTATTGTTTTTGATAACAATACAAAGCAAAGGCCATGAAGTGACAACCTTATGTCAGCAGCATTTCAAAAAATTAAAAATAATGTGCATGGAGCTCTGTAACCAGCTCCCCGACAGCGTCCTTGAGTTCCTGTGGCTGAATGATATCCGCGTGGTTGCCCAGCATAATCATCCATCTGGCAAAGTGTCCCAGGTGAGATTGTAGAAAAGTAAGCTCAGTTTTATCCCCGACCACCTTTTCATCCATCAGGCCATAATAGTATTTCTGATCCCGGAGGTATCGCATTACATCGTTGTCAATAGCTATCTTGATGAGGTAGGTATCTCCTTTATTCCTTTGCCTTTGTTGCTCCAGGTAGTCCTGTAAGGACAGGTGTTTGTTTTTATGGTAGTGGGACGGTAATACACTTAGTTTACGTATCCGGTCTATCCTGAAATCACGATACCCTTGTCTGAGCCTGCAAAAGGCAATCAGGTGCCAGTTGGCGCTCATATGGAAAATGCCTACCGGTTCTATTTCTCTTTTGGTAGCCACCTCCTCCTGTATGGAGAAATATTCCATGCTGATGACCTGGTTCATACCCAATGCCTGTTGTATATCAGACAGAAACCGGTTAGGGAACTGCTCGGCTTCCAGATTTGGTGGCCGATACCGTAATACGGCTATATTTTCATCCAGCGACTCCAGGTAGTCCTTTTCGGTGCCCCTGAGTACGGAACGGATCTTTTCCATAGCCAGGCTAAACTGCTTCCTGTTGCTGTGATCGCTGAACTGCTCCATCAGTTTTTCCCCGGTAAGAAGGGCAGCGGCTTCCTCTTTGGAGAACATGACCGGAGGCAGGTGATAGCCTTCTACGATATAATAACCGGTACCGGCTTCTGCCCCAATAGGCACACCAGCTTCCTGCAGGGCCTTTACATCCCGGTACACCGTCCTTAAGCTAATGTTAAAGCGGTCGGCAATTTCAGCGGCCTTCACAATTTTTTTGCCCTGTAATTGTATGAGAATGGCTGTTAGACGGTCAATACGGTTCATGAAAGCGGTAATTCTGGGTACGAATTTCGGTTTCCCGAAATTATTTTCAGAAATTTTTTTTAAACCATTAAACTTTAATCAACGTACGTGGTCTTAAATACATAATCATCTCCTGATAAAAGATAGGATACCGGAAAAATGATAATGGAGACTTTCGGGAGATCATCAACACAATGCTACAGTACAGAATATAGGTTAAATGGTAAGTCCCTGCAATTTCTTGCGGGGACCTGTTTTTTAGAGAGCTTTTAGCCATTAGCTTTTAGCTGTTAGACCTTTCTGGGTAATATTTCTTTCTAATAACACTATCCCAACAAATGGGAAGCTAAATTATAGCTGTTAGGCATTGGCTTTTAGCAGTTAGCGCTTCATCATAATATTTCTTTCTAAAGGCATTATTACTTTCATCAACAAACGGCAAGCTAAATTATAGCTGTTAGGTATTGGCTTTTAGCTGTTAGTGCTTCGGTGTAATATTTCTTTCTAAAGGCATTATCACTTTCATCAACAAATGGGAAGCTAAATTATAGCTTTTAGGCATTGGCTTTTAGCTGTTAGTGCTTCGGCGTAATATTTCTTTCTAAAGGCATTATCACTTTCATCAACAAATGGGAAGCTAAATTACAGCTGTTAGGCATTGGCTTTTAGCAGTTAGCGCTTCATCATAATATTTCTTTCTAAAGGCATTATCACTTTCATCAA
>NZ_JBFTHG010000006.1:0-663730 GCF_056394125.1 Chitinophaga sp. 10T418 | reverse complement strand
GTCATACCCTGCGGGGACTTTGCCGATAGGCAAACCGTTGTCCAATGTGCGGGTTTATATCCTGGACCAGGTGGGCCATCCGGTGTCTGCAGGAGTAAAAGGGGAGTTATACATAGGCGGTGCCGGCGTTACGCAGGGTTATCTGAATAACGCGGAATTAACGGCAGGGAGGTTTGTTGCAGACCCATTTTCCCATAAGGCAGGTGCTAAAATGTACCGCACCGGCGATATGGGCAAATGGTTGCCTGATGGCAATATCCAGTACCTGGGCCGCGCAGACGAACAGGTAAAAGTTCGGGGCTACCGCATAGAATTGGGTGAAATAGAACGGGTATTGCAGCAAAGCAACCTGGTGAAGCAGACGGTGGTAACATTGCGTACAGATGCAGTGGGAGATAAACAATTGCTGGGTTATGTGGTACCCAATGGACATTTTAATAAAGAAGATCTGCTTATTTACCTGAGGAGTTTATTGCCGGCATATATGGTACCATTGCTCATAGAAATGGAGCAGCTGCCCCTGACAGCCAACGGCAAGGTCGATAAGAAAAAACTACCTGCTCCTTCGGGCGCTGTATTGTCTCAACGGGCATACACAGCGCCGCGCAACGAAACAGAGCAGCAGCTGGCAGACATATGGGCAACATTGCTGGATATAGAAAGGGTAGGTGTAAACGACCACTTTTTTGAGCTGGGTGGACACTCGCTGAAAACATTATTGGCTGTTGCAAAGATCAACAAACACTTCCAGACAACATTGCCGCCGGCGGATATATTCAGATATCCTGTCTTGCAGGATCTTGCAGCAGTCTTATCAGCGCATAAAAAAGAGGATATACCCGTACTCAAACACGTGGCTTTACTGAATCAGAAAATGGAACAAGGTGTAATGATGTTCCCACCTGCTTTTGCGCAGGGGATTGTTTACGCCGGACTGGCCGGTTCGATCAAGTCTCACTCTATGTATAGTTTCGATTATATTGAAGATCCCGACAGACTCAACAGCTATGTAGACCTGATCACAAAACTGCAGACAAAGGGCCCGTATATCCTGATGGGATACTCCATAGGTGGAAACCTGACATTTGAAGTGGCTAAAGGATTGATTGCTGCGGGACATCGTGTATCAGCTGTTATATTGATTGATTCGGTAAGAATAATACGTCAGGCAGAAGATGAAAGTATCAGTAAGGAAGAACTGGGAAGGATAATGACAGAGATACTGGTACAACAGTTATCAGGTGTGGAAGAGGAGTTGAAAGCCGGAATGATTGATGATGCCTATGCCTATTCACAATATCATAATCGTATGGTGAACGATGGCGTGATAGATGCCGACATTTACCTGGTGAAAAACGGAGAAAAGAGAGCAAATACAGATTATCGCTGGGAAGGCGCCACTACGGGGATATACAACATTTACGAAGGTAAAGGGAAACACGAAAAGATGATTACAGAAACGAATAACCTGGAACATAATGCTGCTATCATCAAAGGTATTCTGGAACAATTAAAAGGATAATCAGTCAGTATAGAAGCAATCAGTTCCCATGGTTTTTAACAAGAGGTCGTCTCATTAATAATGAGGCGACCTCTTTATTTAGTATCAACAGGAGATAAAAATCAAAAAAAAGTTTCCTTGTATCATATTTTAATAGGGATGATTGTCAATCTATATGACAGGCTTTATAGATTTTCCCGATTGCGAAAATCAAATTCCCGATAGGCGGCCTTTATCGTTTTGGCGGCAGCTACATTTGCGTGCAAAAGGAAAAGCAATGAAGCAATTTTATCTGCGCATTCCAGTAAAGAAGGTATTTGCCCTGTTTATACTCTTATTTGCTGTTTGCACCCAAACCATAGCGGAAGATATTTTATCAGCCATAAAAGGTAAAGTACTTACTTCTGATGGCTTACCCGCACCTTACGTTACTGTCAGGATACAAAACTCCAACCATGGCGCCCTCACTGATGCCAATGGTGACTTTGTAATCAAAAAAGTGAAGCCTGGAAAATATACCCTCATCGTATCTCTTGTAGGATATGAAAACGTACTTCAGGAAGTAGTGGTAGAGACAGATGGGATCACCCGTACCACTATTACGCTCGGCGCTTCTGGTCAGCAAATGAAGGAAGTGACTGTAATTGGGGAGTATAACAAATATACGGTGCTCACCCCCTCCAATTCACTACGCCTGAATGCCCCCCTGGTAGAAGTACCTCAAAGCATTACGGAGGTTTCCAGGGAAGTATTGGCAGACCAGCAGATCTATAATATGCAGGAAGGTGTTACCCGGAATGTGAGCGGTGCTTCGAGGCTGGGTCACTGGGACATGTATTCCAATATCCAGATCCGCGGTTCCCGCGCCAGCTCCCTCCGGAATGGGATGAACGTATTTATCAGCCCATGGAGCCCGCTGACAGAAGATATGAGCATGGTAGACCGTATCGAGTTCGTGAAGGGACCCGCTGGCTTTATGATGTCCAACGGAGAACCTGGCGGCATGTATAACGTGGTGACCAAAAAGCCTACCGGTGCAGACCAGGGCGAAGTGACCCTCTCTCTGGGTAGTTACGATAACTACCGTACCACACTAGACCTTGACGGTAAACTGTCTAAAAATGGTAAACTGCTGTATCGTCTTAACCTGGCCGGGGAGCTGAAAAACGGCTGGCGCGATTTCGACTATACCAACCGTTACAGTATTTCTCCGGTATTAAAATACCTGATAGACGAGAAAAACACGGTTACGCTGGAATACAACCTCCAGTACATGCAACTGCCGGTAATCGGCGGCAACTACTCCTTCTCCAAACGTGGTTACGGGGATCTGCCTGTGAACTTCACCACTATTGAAGGCAATATGGATCCTACAAAGATTAATGACAACAGCGTCATGGCTTATTATGAGCATAAGTTCAGTCCCGACTGGAAGCTAAATGCCCAATTTGGTTTCTTCCATTACAAACAGATCGGCCAGAGCATGTGGCCGGCTGGTTTCTCCACAAAAGGGAACGACAGCCTTCTACAACGGAGCATGAACATCTGGGATGCATTGGGCCTGAACAAAACGGCGCAGGTATTTGTGAATGGTACCATTCGTACCGGCGCTGTGACCCACAATATACTGGGTGGTGTGGACATGAAATACAGTAACTATTATGCTGACTGGGGACAGGGTGCATCATTCGGCGATTCTACTTTTAATATCTACAATCCTAAACACGGTGCCGTTACTCAACCCAAATGGGACCGCTCTACGGATATCCGTACCCGTGGGGTACAATATAATTATGGTTACAGCGCCGTTTATCTCCAGGACCAGCTTGGTTTCTTCGATGATCGCCTGCGGGTAACCCTGGCCGGCCGTTATACCACCAATAAAGTAATAAGTCCGTACGATGGAACCAACAAAGACAGCAAATTCACGCCCCGCTTTGGTATCAGCTACTCTTTCGATAAGAACAGTTCCGTATATGGTGTATATGATGTGAGTTTTATCCAGACCCCGGGCCTGGACTGGCAGAAGAAACCATTCGATCCCATGACAGGCGACAACATTGAGTTCGGTATTAAACGCGACTGGTTTCAGGGCCGCTTTACCACTACACTGGCAGTATACCAGATCACCAAAAATAATGTACTGACAACAGATCTGGAACACAAGGATCCGGCTTCGAACCAGTTCATCTATAGCCGTCAAAATGGGCAGCAGCGCATCAAAGGACTGGAGGCTGATTTCCAGGGTGAAGTAGTGAAAGGGCTGAACCTGATGGTGAACTATGCATATACCGATGGTGTCGTTTCCAGGGATGCTGATCCCAAACTGCAAGGCAACAATGTGCCAGGCATTGCCAAACATATCCAGAACACCTGGCTGACCTATACGCTTGGTAATGGTGCGTTGAAAGGGCTGCGTGCAAACATCGGCTATCAGTATCAGGCCGGCCGTATTGCTGGCCAGGTATATGACAAGAGTGAAAACTTCCTGCCCGACTATTTCAGGATGGATGCAGGCCTTGGATACACCATCAATAAATTCAGTGTGAACGTACTTGTAAATAATGTATTGGATAAATACCTGTACACCGGCGCTCCTTCTGCAGACAACTACGGGAACAAGATCTATTACTGGCAGACAGAACCCGGACGTAATGTGAGGATGAGCGTTGGATATCGTTTTTAATTTTAAGTCCTTGAACTACTGTAAGGATGTAATTAAATAATCCATATATGCCCTTAAAAAAGACTATCCTGAAGATACATCGCTGGCTCGGACTTACGTCCGGGCTGGTTGTATTTATACTGGGCATCACCGGATGCATGTATGCATTTATTGATGAACTCAAGCCCATCGTGTACCGGCAGCGTATGTTCGTGGAAGTGCCGGAAGGCGGCAGGCGTTTGCCAATGAATGTTATCAGGGAAAAAGCACAAGCGGCGATAGGGAAGGAGTATACGTTGCAATTGGCAGAAGTGCCGATGGCGGCAGAGAGAAGCGTGTCGTTTCGTACGCTGAAAGTGAATCCTGACGGGCACTCGTATGCTACCTATATGGAGTACTTCTATCGCATTTACGTAGACCCATATACAGGGGCGGTGCTGAAGATAGAGAACACCAAGTGGGAATTTTTCAATACGGTAGTGAACCTGCACATCAACCTGTTACTCGGGCCAAAGATAGGCGGAACTATTGTGAATTGGTCCGTTCTTATTTTTGTGGTGATGCTGATATCCGGGATTGTGCTCTGGTGGCCTGGCAATAAGGCTGCTGCTAAGCAGCGTTTCAGCTTCAAGTGGAAAAGCACTACCAAATGGAAACGTAAAAATTATGATCTGCACAATATCCTTGGCTTCTATTCCATGCTTATATTGTTGGTCATTGCCATTACAGGATTGGTTTTCTCCTATCAATGGGTCAGCAACGGTATACAATGGATCGCCAACGGAGGAAAGCCAACGGTATTGCCAGCTCCTGTATTATCTGATACTACCCACGCAGGTGTTTATTCCCTGGAAAAGATATTGGCAGATGCCATCCTGAAAGCACCTGAAGGGACTACCTTTTTTGTGGGTATTCCTAAAAATGACAAAACTGCTGTATCTGTATTTGCCCGCCGGGATGGTAAGCCGCTTTATAGCGCTGTTCGTATGCAATATGACCAGCATTCCGGAGTTATGCTTACGCGCAGGGCCTTTGCTGATATGGGTAATGGAGAGCGGATAAATGCCATGAATTATGATATACATGTAGGCGCGGTACTCGGTATACCAGGAAAGATACTCGCCTTCCTGGCTTCGCTGATAGCCGCTTCCCTGCCGGTTACCGGATTTTATATCTGGTGGGGAAGACGAAACAAAAAGCAGGTAACGCCACGAGCGGATAAGAGCAGTCAGATTAAAAGGACCCGACAGGAAAAACCGGTAACCCTGCAGTAACCTTAACCATATATCTTCCTGCTTCAAACAGGTCATTGTAAAGTGTTATCAGCATAATGAACAGTTCAGTCACGACCCGTATTATACTGGCGGATGCGCAACCTGTTTACAGAGAAGGAATCAAAAGTTTGTTAGCAGATCATCAAAGTAACTACCGGATTGAAGAAGCAGGTAACAGTGAAGAGCTGCGACCTGCTTTACTCTCCTTTCAGCCGGACATACTCATACTGGATTATGATCCAGGTTACTTTGATGCTGATGAACTGGTGAGTACCCTGTCTGTTATCCCGGAATGCAAGGTGATCCTCCTTTCCAGCCAACAGAAGAAAGTAGATATTTTCCGGTTGCTTGACAGCAACATTTACTGTGTGCTTACCAAGGAATGCAAAAAACGTGATATCCACCAGGCTATCAGTTGTACCTTGCGGGGTGAAAAATTCTTTTGCACTTTTGCCCTGGACTTATTGCTGGCTGACAGAAGAAAAACGCCTTCTGTTCGCAGTTTTCCGCCGGAGGGGTTGTCTGTAAGGGAAACAGATGTCATCCGTCAGATAGTCAGCGGAAAATCCAACAAAGAGATCGCCGGATCTATGCATTTAAGTCAACACACCATTCATACACATCGCAGGAATATCATGCGGAAACTGCAGTTACATTCTGCCGTTGAATTGTGTAACTATGCGCTGGAAACCGGTATTGTTAAACTCGAATCCTGAGTCAGGTAAGTTCCTTGTCATAAAGAGGGGTAACTGTTTTACACAGTTGCCCCTCTTTATTTTATTCCACTGCTCCTTTTCAGCATTTTATACCACGATCATGGTAGTTCGGATACCATACCACTACCAGCATTTTAGCATCACGGGGTGATTGACTGCGCAGCCTGACGCACGTACTTTTAATACCCTGTATTATTAAAATGAAAATTCTATGGACAAAATGATTTATGATTTTGCGGCTGTTGGTGTTGGCCCTTTTAACCTCGGACTGGCTTGTCTCACTCATGCCATTCCTGATCTGAACGGTATATTTCTCGACAAAAGAACAGACTTTAACTGGCATCCGGGGATGCTGATGCAGGACACCACCCTGCAGGTACCTTTCCTGGCGGACCATGTAACCCTGGCTGATCCCACCAATCCCTTCAGCTTCCTGAATTACCTCAAAGAACGGGGACGCATATACGGCTTTTATATCCGGGAAAATTTTAAAATGCTCCGCAATGAATACAATCAGTATTGCCAGTGGGCCATCAGCAAACTGCCGGAAGTTCGCTTCAATACTGCTGTAAAAAGGATTGATTATGATGAAACAGCTGGCCTTTACCTGCTGCAATGTACTGATGCCACGCAGGGAGATTTGCTGATCAGGGCACGCAAACTGGTGCTGGGCACCGGAACGGTGCCTTATGTGCCAGCCAGTTGCCGGGAACTGATGACAGCAGCGGTACATTCCGCCAATTACCTGAAACATAAACATCTGCTGCAGTCCAAACGCTCCATCACGATTGTTGGCAGCGGCCAGAGTGCTGCGGAGATCTACTATGACCTGTTGCAGGATATCGACACTTACGGCTATTCCCTGCATTGGATCACCCGTTCTCCAAGGTTTTATCCGCTGGAGTACAGTAAGCTCACACTGGAGATGACATCACCCGAATATGTAGACTACTTCTACGATCTCCCGCCTTTTAAGCGGGACGAGTTATTGCATAGCCAGAAGCAGTTGTACAAGGGTATTAACAACGATCTGATCGCCGCTATTTTTGATACCATTTATGCTAAGAAGCTGATAGGTGATATTGATATCTCGCTGCGTACCAATGCTGATCTGCGAGAGGTGGTGTATGACCAGCAGGCGGAAAGTTTCCGTATGACCTTTTTCCAGGAGGAACAGGAAAAGCATTATGTTCATCAGACGGCAGGCCTGGTGCTGGCCACCGGTTACACTTCCCGTATTCCTGATTTTATGGAACCTATTCTCCACAAAATTCAGTTGGATGAAAAAGGACGTTATGCAGTGAACCGCAACTACAGCATCGATCAGGCGGGCTCCATATTTGTACAAAATGCGGAGCTGCATACCCATGGTTTTGTGACGCCCGACCTGGGCATGGGCTGCTACCGCAACGCCTGGATCATTCGGGAGATGCTGGGGCGTGAAGTATATCCGATTGAACAGCGGATTGCTTTTCAGCAGTTTGCTGTAAGTGCCGGTGAAGAAACAGTGCTCACGCAACCTCACCTGATCTGATATGCCACTGCGATTTTACCTGATACTAATGACGCTGGTGGCTGTAGTCAGTGATTATATGATGCATCCATTTTATCCGCTGTTCTTTGCTTCCCGCTTTGGCATACAGGACCCACGTGTTACCGGCACCTACTTCAGCGCTGTATGTGCTACCGTAATGGTGGCATTCCCTGTATGGGCGATGGTATCAAGGCGCATACCGGAACTTCGCATACTGGTGTACACACAGATTATTGCGGGCATACTGGCCGTCTCCTGCGCCTACATCACCAACTATGCGCTGTTCTGGGTCGTATCGCTGGCGATCATCATTTTTAAAGGCAGTTATCTGCTGGTATACCCTTTTATACTGCGTATCACAGACACAGATAAACATGTAGGCATTATCAGCATACTGTCAGTGATTATCCACCTGGGAAGTGTGTTGGGAGCGGTGTTTGGAGGTATGGTCATAGACTGGATGCAACCGCAGTACATATACCTGGGCATGGCCGCGGGAGATTTCTTCCAGGCAGGGCTGAGCGGATACCTGTTATGGAGTCGCGGAGAAACGATTCCACAACAGCCGATAACGAAACAGCATTCACAAAGCTGGACAGCGCTGATACCCTCTGGTACTGTGCTGCGACTGAGTGTAATCACGCTGTTCTTTTACTACAGTGATTTCATCATCCGTCCTTTTTTCGTGAAATACTGGGAAACAGTGTCCATGCTGCACAGCAGGATTCTATCGGGGGCGGTATACGCTATTCCGGCAGCAGTGGCTGCCCTGGCCCTCTGGATGAATCGGCAGCGCAAAGCACCRGATACGCCCTGGCATGCTATCCTGCCGGCGTTGCTACTGGCATTGGTGGGATTGCTGTTGCAGTCCTATCCATCCACCGTAACCATCATTGCCGGCCGATGCTTTTATGGCTGGGCATTTTTCCAGTCGGCTGTCCGTTTCGATGCCCTGTTGTTCCATGTCTGCGATCCGACGTCCTATGCTGTTGAATACAGCAAAATACATTTCTTTCAAAACCTGGGCGTGCTCACTGCATCCTTTTCTGCCGGTATACTCGTGGAGCATTATCCGCTGTATATCCCGTTCATAGCTGCCTTTGCGGGCTATCTGCTGGTAACGGCCATGTATTACCAGTTGGCGCGTCCTTATGTTCACCCGGTTAATCCATCCTGAAAATGAAGACACCGATCATACCATTACAACTAACGCCCGCATACCGGGTTTCCGTTCCGCTACTGGGAACTGTGGAACTATGGCTTATGGACCTGCAGCGCGATACGCCGGAAATTTATCGTTGGGTTACCCAGTCTTATGCTCACTATTGGGGCATGACCAACAAATCTTACGAAGCGGTGCTGGCGGAATATATGGCCATAGATAATAACGATCATGCCTGTGCACTGATTGGGAAGATAAATGGGAAAACGGCTTTTCTCTGTGAGTGCTACGACCCGGTATATGATCTCATTGGGAGTTTCTACGAACCGCAACCCGGAGACGTAGGGATGCATATACTGGTTGGCCCGCCGGAGATACCTGTTCATGGCTTTACGTGGCAGATATTCTCTATCGTTATGGACTTCCTGTTTGATAATCCCCAACATAAAAGGGTGGTGGTGGAACCTGATATCCGCAACGAAAAAATACATCATATCAACAGGAGGGCAGGTTTTACCTATGAGAAGGAAGTACAATTGCCACATAAAACCGCTGCCCTGGCCTTCTGTACCCGAATACAATACTTAAATGCAAAAAAAATAACGGAATATGAATACCAACGAAACGATCATTAATTGCCCCGAACAGGTGATCAATCATCTGCAACCTGATATCTGGGCTATGGCCAACCGCCTGCATGTGGCCAAAATTATCAGTGAGTTTGCCCACGAGCTGCTGTTGCAGCCCGAATGGATCAGTGATGACCAGGAGTGGTCGCAATACCGGTTGGCCGCTCCGGATGCAGCAGGGGTTACTTACTTTTTCCGTGCCCGTATCCTCCGTCTTAATCATTGGTCCATTGATACAGACAGTATCCGGAAAGTGAATAACGGACAAGACCTGCCACTGGACAGTATTCTGTTGATACAGGAGCTCCAGCGTCAGTTGAACATCAGTACAGAAAATCTTCCTTCCTACCTGGAAGAGATTACCAGTACGCTTAACGGCAGTGCCTATATGATGAGCAGGCCGCAGTTGTCTATGAGTGCGTTGGCACAATCAGATTACCAGGTTTTTGAGCATGCCATGACTTCCGGTCATCCTTGCTTTGTAGCCAACAACGGTCGTATTGGTTTTGATGCCAACGACTATGGCATATATGCCCCCGAATCGGACCAGCCAATACAACTGGTATGGCTGGCCGGTCATAAAAGCCGTACTGCTTACAGTGCAGTAGAAGAGTTGCCCTATAGTAAGCTTATTGCGGATGAACTGGGGGAGGAGACGTTGGCATCATTCAACAAAAAACTGGAAGACAAAGGTCTTTCTCCTGATGATTATTTCTTTATTCCCGTACATCCGTGGCAGTGGTATAATAAACTTGCCATCATCTGCGCGCCTGACCTGGCCAGCCAGCATCTGGTGTGCCTGGGATATAGTCCTGATCTGTTCAATGCGCAGCAGTCTATCCGCACGTTTTATAACCTCAGTCATCCTGAGAAGCATTATACCAAAACGGCGCTGTCTATTTTGAATATGGGATTTGTACGCGGGCTTACTCCGTACTATATGGACAGCACGCCGCCCATTACGGAGTGGATACGTAAATATGTAGGTGAAGATCCCTATCTCAAACAGAATGGGTTTACACTGTTGTGTGAAGTGGCTACTGTGGGTTACCGGAATTTCTATTATGAGCCGTTTGGTAAGCAGGTGGCTTATAATAAGATGCTGGCCAGTCTTTGGAGAGAGAGCCCGGCGAAAGTACTGCAACCAGGCCAACAGTTGATGACGATGGCAGCACTGCTGCACACTGATTACCAGGGCAATGCTTTGTTGCCTGCACTGGTAGCGGCCTCCGGTATCTCTGTACACGATTGGCTGGAGCGTTATCTGCAGGCATACCTTACACCGCTATTGCACTGTTTCTACGAACATGACCTGGTATTTATGCCACATGGAGAAAACCTGATCCTGGTGCTGGAGAATCATGTACCGGTGAAGGCCATTATGAAGGACATCACCGAAGAAATCGGCGTATTCCGTATGAATACTGACATAGCAGAGAAAGGAAGACGTATATGCGTGACCGTTCCGGAGGAACTGCGGATACTGAGCATACTCACAGATATTTTTGATTGCTTCTTTCGTTTCCTGTCAAATATTCTCGTAACCAAATGTGATTATCCGGAAGAGGATTTCTGGCAGCAGGTTGCGGCATGTGTATATGCCTACCAGGAAGATCAACCGCAACATGCAGCCAAATTTGAGCAGTACGATATGTTTGCGCCGGAGTTTATTTTATCCTGTCTGAACCGCCTGCAACTCCGTAATAACAGGCAGATGGTAGACCTGGCCGATCCGGCGGGAAGCCTGCAGCTGGCGGGTATGTTACAGAACCCGATCGCTCCTTTCAAACGTAGGACCGTAGCTCCCGCCGGGCTGGAAAATACCCTGAGTCAATGATGATGTGTGAAGAAAAACAAGATGTCCGTCAGCAGGTGCTGACGGACATTATCCGCCGGAGGCGAAGTGTATTTGCCGATGACTACCTGGATGTGCCGGTGCCGGAAGCTATTATCCGGGAAATACTGACCAACGCCACCTGGGCGCCTACCTATAAAATGACACAGCCCTGGCGTTTTATTGTATTGCAGGACAGTCAGCGTGCACCTTTCGGGGAATACCTCGCGGCGTACTACCGGGAACGGCTATCCGCAACAGAATGGTCACACAGCAGACATGAACGGGCAAGGCTATATCCATTGAAAGCACCCTGTATCATCGTCATCATCATGCGGTGTAACGCGAAGATTGATATAAAGGAATGGGAAGAAATGGCTGCTGTATGTTGTGCTGTGCAAAATATGGCGCTGACCTGTGAAGCTTATGATATCGGCGCCTACTGGGACAGTTGCGATGCCTGCATTGCCTACGCCAGGGAAAACTGGCTGGAAGAAAATGAACAATGCCTGGGTTTCTTTTACATGGGGTATTATGACCGGCAAAATTACTGCAGCGCCAAGAAGCGCACCGACATTGACAAGAAAACAACATGGCTCTATTAATTTTTTAACCCGCATAACTATTCTATTTTATGGAAACTTATCTTCCGCTGTTGCTGGGTAAAATGCAGGGCGTATTCGGATATATCGTACTTGGGCTGGTAGTACTGGAGTGGGTAATACTGGTCATCACAAAAAAAATGGAAAGCAATAAGGAGGGCTGGGTAAATGTGATTTCCTATGTATTGGACAGTTTCCCTTATTTATTCCTGGGCAGGATTTTCATCTTCGGTACCATGATGTGGATGTACGAGTACAGGTTTTTCACGCTTGGATATGCCTGGTATGTATGGATACTGGCTTACCTGGTGTATGACTTTATGTTCTGGCTGGTGCATTACCTGGGCCATAAAGTACGGTTTTTCTGGTGCATCCACGGGGTGCACCATACCGCTGAAGAAATGAAACTGACCGTTGCTGTGCGCGGTTCCTTCCTTGGGTTTCTTCATATACCCCTTACCGTTATAGCCCTACCGATTTTGGGATTTGATCCTTTTATGATCTTCATCTGCGAAGCCATTGCGAGGTTGTATGGTCTTTATGAGCATGTTAATGACCACTTTGATGAGATAGTGGGAAAACAACGGTGGCTGGAGTGTTTGTTCATTACGCCTTCCGTACACCGGGTGCACCATGCAAAGAACCATATCTACCTGGACAGGAATTATGGAGAAACTTTTTCCATATGGGACAGGATCTTCAGCACTTTTCAATCAGAGATGGAACAGGTGAAACCTATATACGGCATACTCAATGATAAGATCAGTGGCAAAAACCTGTTGCAGGTGCAACTGCAGCTCTGGCGGGATTTGTGGGCGGATATAAAAAACGCTCCGGGCCTGAAAAACAAACTGAAATACATTATCATGCCACCAGGCTGGAACCATATCGATGGCGGCAAAATGGCCGCTCAATATCGTGCAGAGGGGTGGAGCGCCCTGCAGCAGGAGAAAAGGAAAAAATCATTGATCCATTTAAACCCTTCAACATGAAAAACGCAATAGTAACAACACCTGGTATCACAACAGAAGTATGGAAAGAGACTTCCGTAACGCCGCCGAGAGCACCGCTCATTGTGGACATAACGGCCAGAGAATCTACCGCCATGTTCTACATAGGCCAGAAGCTGATCAGGGAATATGGCAGCTACGAAAATCCGGCATTCATAGCCTCGCTGCACCTGAATGCCTATCAGCTGCTACCGGAGCGTATTGCACGTATACTCAGCAATTTCGGTACAGATTATTCCGCCACTCAATATGGGGCCATTGTTTTCAGGGGGCTGATACAGGTGGACCAGGATGAACTGGGCAAAACGCCTTCCAGTTGGAAGGAGGCCGATTATGAAAAGTTAAAGGCATATGGTTTTATCAGTAGCCTGATGCATGGTGCGGTGCCAAGCAAACTGGTACAGTATTATGCCCAGCGTAAGGGTGGTGGGCTGATGCATGCCATCATACCGGACGAGAACATGAGCCATACACAAACGGGTAGCGGCTCGCGTACAGATCTGTTTGTACATACCGAAGATGCATTTCTCTTTCATCAGGCCGATTTTCTGAGTTTCCTGTTTATCAGGAATGAAGAGCAGGTGCCTTCCACGCTGTACTCCATTCGTTCGCATGGTGCTACAGACGAGGTGATGCGGCCGTTGTTCCGGCCGCTGTATAAATGTCCCAAAGACGCCAATTATGCACAGGATGCCGCCGCAGGAGAAGAGGTGACCGCAGCTGTACTGTATGGCAATGAAACATATCCTTTCATCCGTTTTGATGCAGCCGAGCAGCTATATAACCCTGATACCAATCAGAGCGCTGAAGCCATGCATCACCTGGAAGAATTCTGGGGGGTAGCTAAAACATATATCTATAATGATTTTGTACCCGCCGCCGGTGACCTCATCTTCGTCAATAATCATCTCTGTGCACACGGTAGAAATGCTTTTCTGGCAGGCTTCCGGGAAGAAAAAGGAGTACTGGTACCCTGCGAACGGAGAATGATGTTGCGCATGATGAGTAAGACGAGTCTCATCAATATCCGGGAGGTCACCAAAACAGAAGATCCTTATTTTATCATGGAAGAGCATTATGGCAGCATCTTCCGTTAACCTTTTCTTTCATAAAAATACTTACTTATGCATACAGATCAGCTTACAATGGCAGCCCCTCAATTATACAACAGGAGCAAGCCATTACTGAACGACATACTATATGAAGCAACCGGTGCAGAATACAACCAGGCCGTGGAAAAGGCACGGGCGGCAGTGATAGGCTTCCTGCGGGATACCAAACAACCTTTTACCGGTATAAAACCAGCTGCCATACAGGAGCTGGTGTACAGCGTGGACCTGAGCCGGCCACTCGCCGGTTACGATGCGTTGCTGGAGGAGGTGAATGAGTTGTACATCCGGCATGCTACAGCATTTCATCTGCCTGAGTATATTGCTCACCTGAATTGCCCGGTGGTGATACCTGCATTGGCCGCTGAGGTCATCATCAGCGCCGTCAACTCCTCCCAGGACACTTATGATCAGAGCGCAGGCGGCACCTTTATTGAGAGAAGGCTGATAGACTGGACTGCTAATGAGATTGGCTATACGAATGCGGATGGCGTGTTTACAGGAGGAGGCTCACAATCCAACCTTATGGGGTTGTTATTAGCCAGAGATCATTTTGCCATAAAGATGCTCGGACATCATATCAAGGAAGATGGTCTACCGCCAGAGGCATCCCGTTTCAGGATATTTGTTTCTGAAAAAGCCCATTTCAGCAACCAGAAAAATGCCTGGTTGTTAGGGATGGGGGAGCAGGCGATTGTAAAAGTGAAAACAGACAGTCGTTTCCGAATGGATACCGCCGCACTTAAAGCTGCTGTGGATGAGCAGTTGAGCCAGGGGAATATTCCGATTGCTATTGTAGCCACCGCCGGTACTACTGATTTCGGTAACATAGACCCATTGCAGCCCATCGCGGACATCGCGGCTACATACCAGTTGTGGATGCATGTAGACGCTGCCTATGGCTGCGGTCTGTTGCTGTCCAACAAATATCGTCACTTGCTGAAAGGGATAGAACAAGCGGATTCTGTTACCATTGACTACCATAAATCTTTCTTCCAGCCTATCAGCAGCAGTGCTTTTCTGGTGAGGGATAAATCCACGCTGCAATTGGTCAGGCACCATGCGGATTATCTGAATCCGGAGGACCAGGACTATGATGAACTACCGGCACAGATCAATAAATCTATTACCCAGAGTACCCGCCGCTTCGATGCATTAAAACTCTGGTGTACGCTGCGGCTGATGGGGAAACATAAACTTGGCGTATATACGGATATGATGATAGACACCGCAGCGGCTACTGCTGCCTTGTTGCAACAGGACCCTGAGTTTGATCTGCTCAGTAGTTCAGATCTCGGAGTGCTGGTATTCCGTTTCAGGCCGACAGGTATCAAGACAGATTTGTCGGCCCTGAATCTCCGGATTAAACAGGCCCTTTTCTTCGAAGGCATCTGTATTGTAGCCAGCACCAAAGTGGAGAACAACTTCTATCTGAAGTTTACTATTCTCAATCCTGTTACTACGGTGTCGCATATACGGGAAATACTAGCCACCATTAAATCCAAAGGATATAGCCTGCTTTGATCAGTAGGGTGAGTGAACAGGAAAGTCCCGGGACGAATGTGCCGGGACTTTTTTTAATGTTCCTGAATGCTATTTATTTACAATCACTTTTCCGATCAGTATTTTTCCTGTCTTTATATGTATCTGTATAATATAAATGCCAGCTGGTACAGATGATGGTAGCTGTACGGAGTTAGTTTTCAGAATACTCTGATAAACAGGTTTGCCCTGAAGATCATTTACACGGATAATGCTGCCTTCCAGGTTCTCTTTATGGCGTATCTGGAGCAGGCCGCTGGTAGGATTGGGATAACATTCGAGTGATTCAGGTGGAGTAGCAGTAGTTTTACTAATGGACAGGCATTGATTAACGATTACCTTCACTGGTTTTCTTACCGGGTATTCACATTCGTAACCAGCGCTTGCGTAATAAATCCTGGTGGTGGATGGGCTGACTTTGAAATAGTTGCCCGTAAATAATAAATTTCCTCCTGTTGGCGCATCGTACCACCTGATAATCGACAGCGTAAATACAGGAACAAATGCATGCAAAGTGGCACTGTCATTTATGCATATATTAATACTATCTGCATCAACGTGTGGAAGCTGAGAAGCGCCACCCATATTATATGATTTATAAATGGTATCAGATCTGCATCCGGATACAGGGTCAACTGCCTGAACGGAAACATTCACCTGCGATGGAACAGGAGGTAAGAATGCCGGAGTAGTGATGCTACTGCTATTGGTTATTAAATAGGCGGTGTCAAGAAATATACCTGAAAAATTTTTGTACAATATATGTACGCGGTAGTTAAAGCCTGCCTGGTGGTTTTGGACTGGTAATGTCTGGCTGCCACAAACCATTCCCTGCGGAACAGTATATACTGGATCAGGTAATTTACGGACAACTGCAGTTGCCGGAACCCTCACGGGATATTCACATTGATATGCTGCAGTAACATAATAGGTGGTGGTAGTAGGAGGGCTCGCTTTGAAATACTTTCCGATGCCAAGCAAATTGCCTCCCACAGGTGCATCATACCAGCGAATAATGGCTATGTCATCACCAGGGTCATTATGAATAAATGCATGAAAAGCAGCACTGTCTCCTTTACAAATGATGATGCTGTCTGCATCCAACGCCACATAGGTGGCATGGCCTCCTATACTAAATGCCATATGTACACTATCTGATTGGCAGCCTGTAAGGGCGTTCACTGCTTGTAAATAAATATCAACATTAGCGTTGAAGAAATAAGCAATGTCTGCTATATTCACAATGCCACTATTGGTTACCGTATAGGAAGTGTCTTTTATGAGACCAAAAAGCCCGGAATATTTAAGACGGACATTATAATTAATACCAGACTGATAGTTGGATACAGATATGGCAGTATTGCCACAGACAATAGACTGCGGTACTGAGTATACCGGATTAGCAGGCCTGGGATTGATAAGTACCTTTACGGGTGTGCGCTGACTTATACATCCTCCGCTTTCTGCTTCCACATAATAGGTGGTAGTAGTTGGAGGACTAACAGTAATGGAATAATCGCCAGGATCAGCTGATATCAGATTGCCACCTGTCACCGCATCATACCAGCGGTATATTGTATTGGCGTTGCGCAACAGGCGTATTTTTACAGGGTTTCCCTGGCATACCGTAGTATCTTTGGCGGGTATGGTGAAGGGGGCAGGTAATGACTGTTTACGCAGAGCATAATATAGCCTGAAGTTTCCCAATAATCCGGCGAGCCCCAAATTGTAGGTTATCACCACCCGGTCAAAGGATTGACCTGGTCGCAATAATAGTTCTGCCTGCGTATTATCCGGTAGAATATGTATTTGTGCTGCGGAGGGAGTGAGTGAATCATTATTGGCGGTGCTGCCGTTGTATGTACGTAGCGTAATATTACTAAAAGCAGCTACACTTAATGAATAACTACTTCCCACTTTTATAATGAGTGAGTCGCAGGCAGCACTTCCTGCGGAAGGGAAAATCAGTGTTTGAGATAATTTTGTACCTAATAATTGCACTGGCACCACGAATTCCGAATAGTTGTTAAGGTCAGTATCAACGGCATTGTTGGGGTTTGTGATACTGCATAACAAGCATAAACCGGTGATAGAATTGGATTGGCTGTTTGCATAAACTGTTTGTCCGTAACTTCGGGAGGAGAATAGTAATACCAATAACAGTCGGAGCATTGGGTTGAGCAGATGTAAAAATGTTTTCATTGGATAGAATTTAGTTGATAGGTAATTGGGATATACAATGGTATTAAAGCTTTCAGCGAAGGCCAGGCTAATAAATCAAAATTCGTGTATAGTGCTGCTTCTGATTTGCATTGCAAAGAATTAACATTCGTCAACTTCGTGTAACTCAGCAAAACCGTATACTGTGTTATCATGAAAGCATATCTCAGTGAAGCAGAAGGAGGGGCATTTATTTCGGCGCGGGATAGCTATATGGAAATGAGACACTGCTATGGTGTCTCATTTCCGGATTGAATAGTGTACTTATTCGTTTACTTTATTTATAGGATTTAGTAGTGTTGCAATTATTAACCCTATCGATGTTAATTGGGATTTGGTGCTATTGACCAATAAAAGCAATGGCATCTATTTCCAACAACCAATCCGGGTTAACCAATCCTGCAACCATCAGTACTGTCACTACAGGAGGGTTGGTACCATCCCCCATAAATTTTTTCGCAGTACCAAATGCAACACCTGCATCCTGGCCTTGTACCAGGTAGATGTTGAGCTTTACCACGTCCTGGAAGGTAGCATTACAGGCGGAAAGCGCGAGTAAGATATTCTTCATGACCTGTTCTGTCTGTTGTTTGATATCTCCTTTGCCAATAAGGGCTCCCTGGTCATTCACCGCATTTTGGCCACCGATATAAATGGTAGTTCCATTACCCTGTGTGATGATCGCCTGAGAAAATGCCGGACTCTTTATCATCCCATCGGGATTGATGTGTTGAATTTGTTTGTTCATGAGTCTTTTTATAATTTTCAATTAATGCTTATCATCTCTAAAGATAATTATACGATTTTTAATTTTTAGCTGTTCAAGTCCATCCATACAGTTTTGGTTTGGGTATAGTAGTCAAGCGCCTCGACACCATTTTCCCGTCCATAACCGGATTGTTTATAGCCCCCGAAAGGAGCGGCAGGTGAATAATGATGCCAGGTATTGAGCCATACCATGCCCGACTGGAGTAATTCGCTGGCTTTTATCGCCTTTCTGAGGTCAGTAGTCTGCACACCGGAAGCTAGTCCGTAGTTGGTATCATTTGCTATACGAATGGCTTCGTCAAAGCCATGAAACCTGATAACAGGCAATACTGGTCCAAATATTTCTTCCCTGGCTATGCGCATGTTATTGGTGGCATCTGCAAAAACTGTTGGACGGATATAATATCCCTTTTCTGATGATGGTCTTTCCGTGCTGCCGGTGATTATTTTCGCGCCCTCCTGTTTTCCGATGCTGATGTAGCTATTGACTTTATCATAAGCGCTTTTGCCCGACATGGGCCCGTAATCAGTGAACGGATCGAACGGGTCGCCAACTTTTACTTTGGAAAGCCATTCAGTAAGTTTTGCTATAAAATCATCGTAGATAGTATCCTCCACCAGTAATCTTGAACCTGCCACACAGACCTCGCCCTTATTCCAGAATAGTGCGAAGTAGGCACTTTCGACCGCTTTTTCGAGATCGGCATCCGCAAAAATGATATGCGGAGATTTGCCGCCTAATTCAACCGTTACATGTTTGAGTGTGTCTGCGCCATCCTTGATAATTTGTTTACCTGTTTCGGTGGAACCCGTAATAGCAATTTTTGCTACATCCGGATGCGCCGTTAAAATACTCCCTATAATGCTTCCTGAACCAGTCAGCAAATTGTAAACCCCTGCCGGGATGCCCGAAGCTTCTATTATTTTAGCTAGTTTTATAGCCGATAGCGGGGCGCCGGATGCGGGTTTATGAATAAATGTATTACCGGCAGCTAAAGCAGGGGCTATTTTGCTTACAGACAATACCAGCGGAAAGTTATAGGGAGTTATCCCGGCCACCACGCCCAAAGGTTCTTTTCTTGTAAAGCAATACAGATGTTCGCCCGGCCAGCCTTCCACCGGTTTTTGCCGGCCCTCCAGTTTGGTTGCCCAGCCGCCGTAATAACGGAACATATTGACAATGTGGGGGATATTGATGTTTAGGGAGTCCTTGAAGAGCATACCCATTTCCAAGGCCTCACAAAAGGCGAGTTCCTCGGCATGTGCGGCTATCAGGTCTGCAATTTTGAAGAGCAGACTAGCCCGCTCTGAAGGCTTTATAGTTTTCCAGGGTCCTTCATTAAAAGCCAGTCTTGCTGCATCTACAGCCTCGTTAACATCATCCGGGCTGCTGGCTGAAATAGTGGTGATCAGCGATTCATCTGAAGGATTGATCAGATCGAACGTTTGGCCATTTGATGCTGGCTTCCACCTGCCATTGATGAACAGAAGACCCGGATTGATATTGAACGAATTTTTATTGAAAATTTTGGGTTGGTCGACCATTATTTTTTTACGATTGGGTGAGAACCAAAAGTATTTCTATTGCCTTTTAATGTCAATAACTTACCAAAAAGTAGGTTAGACGTATTAATTGTGAGCAGGTAAACTATGCTGGATTATACAGCTCCGCCGCTGCCACCGTAAAGGTGGCAGGGTATAACTTCCGGAACATAATATAAGTCACGCTCACGATAGTAAATGCAATAATTGCGTCTACAGTAGCGGCAAAGCCCAGCACCGCAACCTTCGAGAGGAAAGCAAAAAGAATATCGAAGAAGACGCCTGCAAATACCCATTCCTTCAGGCGCAGTAACCTGTTGGGTAACAATAGCACCGCGATGCCAGCGAGCTTAAACACGCCCAGGATATAAATGAAATGCGAAGGATACCCCAGTTGTTGTGTGATCTCCCATACAATCGGATTGCGGGTTAGCTCAAAGAATCCGCTGGCGCCAAACCATAATGATAAAAGAGATGCGCCGGTCCAGTAAGTGATAAGGGTGGATTTGTGTGTCATAGTCAGTATGTTTTTAGATGATTGATGACACAAAGTTGGGAATAGGCAGGGGAGATGCCAACTGCATCTCCGTGAATTGGACATGATGAAACTTCAATCGGACATTCAGGCGGGTGAAATATCTCGGCTTATTGTTTTTTGGTCACCACTTTTCTGTGCGCAACGCCCCAGTTTATCATTTCCATGATGATACCACCGAATGAGCGGCAATGTTCTGTAGGTTCATATTCTACCAATACCGGTGAAKAGTCATACACGGTTCTTTTCACGAGTTTATTCATTTCCATCTCTTTCAGCTCCTTGGAGAGCATGCGGGTGGTGATACCTGGAATGCTGCGCTCTATCTCCCGGAAACGGCGGTTGCCGTTGCAGATGGAGTTGATGATAGGGAGGCGCCATTTGCCGCCGATGAAATATAAGGTGTCCTGGAGTGCGCGCAATTCGTCCGACTGATTCCTGAGCATATGATTACGTTTTATGACTGGTATACTCTGTGATACTGGTTACAAATGTATACCAATTCAACGGTACCTTTGTCAAAAATATTCAATGATGAAAAAATTCAGTAACAAAGTAGCGATAGTAACCGGTGGCAATAGTGGCATCGGATATGCAACGGCATCGGCATTGGTAGATCTGGGGGCCACCGTGATCATCACCGGCCGAAGGAAAGAAGCAATCGAACAGGCTGCCGCAGAGATCGGCGCCGTACCCTTCGTAGTGGACCAGGCCAGTGTAAAAGATACCGAAGTGATGGTGGCACAGGTAAAGCAAAACTATGGTCAGGTGGACATACTGTTCATCAACGCCGGGATTGTAGGCGACAGTGGATTGATCGAGGATGCCGTGGAGACGAACTTCGACAATGTAATGGATATCAACTTCAAGGGCGCCTATTTTACCCTGAGTAAATTTATCCCGGTGCTGGCAGATGCGGCATCGGTGGTAATACTGTCGTCCATTGTGGCAGGTACCTATAAACCGCATAGTTCTATTTACCAGGCCAGCAAGGCAGCGTTAAACTCCATCGCAAAGACTGCTGCAGCGGAGTTGGCGCCAAGGAAGATACGCGTGAATATTGTGAGTCCTGGCCCTATCCGGACGGCAGTGTTGAGCAAGAATGGCCTGGATGCAGCTTCGGCAGATGCTTTATTTGATAAACTGGCTGCCGAAAATATTCCGCTTCGCAAAGTAGGGGTACCGCAGGATGTGGCGAAACTGGTGGCCTACCTGAGTGATGATGCCGCTTCGTATATTACCGGTAGCGAATTCGTAATCGATGGCGGTATTACCTTGTAATTTTACATACTATTACGAAGAAACATAGTGCGCCCCGAGGTAGCTAAATAAAACAGAGATACTAAGACAGCATCTCTGTTTTATTTAGTCTCCGGCATATAGCATGGACTGCACTCTATACCCGGGCATTTTCATCTTTGAAGGTCATTGCCTCCTCGTAACTAAACCTTTGTTTAAACGTGAATGCATAAGGTGTAGGACCATTTTTCCTTAAATAAGTCAAACGTTCTTCCGCTTCTGCTACCGTGGGTATATGGCCTTGCGGCACATACCAGAGGGCCAGCTGCATTTCGCCCATTTTTTCAAACCACTCTTTCCTTCTCTTCAGGATCTCTGTATGAGCCGTCTGGTAAGTATAGGCGTATAACGTATCTATGTCTTTCCAGACAGACATGTTCACGATTAAGGTGTCATCCTCAAAAATCCGGATAGATGATGCGTTATTGTTATCATCTTTCAGTCTCCATACAAAACCCTCACTGTTATCGGCCAACGCATTGATGTCATCGAGGCGCTCAACGAAAGTGCTCATTACCGGGCTGTCCATTGGAGCGAGCACTCTGCCGATATTGATCTGTGCTATATGATAAGTCATAGAAAAAAATTATCTTCAAAGGTAAATCGGTAGCGAACATGAGTCAAGAAGTTACAAAAAGGTTACCTGTCAGAAAGAGACAAAGCGATACCTATAACATCAAAAAATGCGCGGTGATCGGTGCGCTTAAAATATTCTCGCCCAAGTGGAAACCCTGTATCATTTGCTACCTGGCTATAAAGCCTATGCGGTATAATGACCTGCACAGGATCATTCCCAATATCAGCAGGAAAATGCTATCTGCGCATCTGCATGAGCTGGAGAACGATGGTTTGATCATACGGAAACAATATGATCCCAAGAAACAGCATGTAGAATACCTGCTCTCGCCCAAAGGGCATTCCCTTATGGGGATTCTGGAAAATATCCAGGACTGGGGACTGGCTAATATAGAAGGGGTGGTATCCATCAGGGAAATGACAGAGGAGGTATTGTAAAGGAAGATATGATGAAACGGATTTGTCTTTTATCTGCAGCGTATATGTAGCAAAGAAAGGTTTCCATGCCACACAAATTCACGAATGTTACTTAGAAGTATGTTAACTGATATTATTAAAAAAGACCTGACTATCATTTTTTGCGGAATTAATCCTGGTTTAACTTCTGCACAATACGGGCATCATTTTTCCAACCGAAGCAATCGTTTTTGGCGGGTATTGAACCAGGCTGGGTTTACGCCCCACCAAATTGAACCCGAAGAGGACGCAACGATTCTTGATTTCGGGTATGGCCTGACCACGGCAGTGGAAAGAGCCACTGTTCGCGCGGACGAGCTTTCAAAAGAAGAGTTTCACAATTCCATTGAAGCCTTTGAAATAAAGATGAAACATTTCACACCGAAATATATCGCGTTCCTGGGTAAACCTGCCTACATGGCATTTTCAGGGAAAAAGCAAATTTCATGGGGGCTTCAGTCGGAAGATTGCTGTGGGGCTAAAGTTTGGGTGTTGCCTAATCCCAGTGGATTAAATCGAAGCTTCACACTTAATGACCTTGTTGGCTATTACAAAGAATTGTACCAGGCAATAGTGTAAATTCCGATATTCACCTAGTGCGGTCTTCTTTTTTCTTCTATACTAACCGTGTTTAGTTATTGCGCCTCCCTGTGCATTTACTCAAAAAGTGACTTTTTGCAGCTTTAAAATTGCAAAGTATCAATTAAACAGAATGAATCTTCTGATAACTTTGCTGTAGAAATAAAGTGCCAGTTTTTTTTGTTAATCCGGTTAACCTTTTCCAAACAGTCACAATATATTTTTTAGATAGTCAGCAATAAACATGGAAAATATTACATCTAATGCAACCTGGTATGTGAATGATGCGGCATTTGACTGGTTGTATCCGGAAAGGATACAGCAATTATCCAAGCGGCATTGGACCCCTATGGAGGTGGCGAGAAAATCTGCTAAATTTTTGACTTCGGGTTCAGGCAAGAGGATTCTTGATATTGGCAGTGGTGTCGGCAAGTTTTGTCTTATTGGAGGACATCAGTTTCCGGAAGCTACATTTTACGGTGTGGAACAGCGAAAAGAGTTATATCATTTTGCGCAAGCCGCCAAAAAAATGACAGCCACAAGGAATGTTGAATTCATAAATGGGAATTTTACGCAGATAGATTTTGAGGCATTCGATCACTTTTATTTTTATAATTCTTTTTTTGAAAATCTTGTTAATGAGGGACAAATTGACCAGGAGATGGAATATTCCACTGGCTTGTACAATTATTATTCGCGCTATATGTTCAAAGGATTAGATAATAGACCGGGAGGTACGAGATTAGTTACCTTTCATAGCCTGGAAGACGAAATACCACCCAGCTACCAGCTTGTAGACGCAACGGTTGATTTTCTTTTGAAAATGTGGATAAAGAGATAATTGAAAATAAATAAGATTTTACGTTAAAATCAAAAATGATGGCAGCTGATAAATATGTATTGTTGGTAATTGAAGAGTTGAAATCGGCCCGGGATAATAGCCAGGTGGAAAGAATTATTTCAGTTGCAATAGCTGGTATTGAGCAAACGGGGTATACAGGTATGATTAAGCCATTCGTACAGGGCTTACAGGCCTGGCTGGAAAGTCTATCACCCATTAATTGGAATAGTACTCAGTGGGGATGTTTACGTTACGCTAATATATACCTGAGAAAATATCCGATGATGGAATTGATATAAAACTAATATCCGGGCGCTTATTTTTGATGTCAAGTTTTCAACAAAATTAATAAATGCTGCGTCATATAGGAAGAAAGAGGAACTACAGGCATAATTTACGGCTGGCAGTGCTTTTGTGTTTTACAGCAGGAATGGTGAATGCGGCCGGTTTTGTTGCCTTTTCGGTACTGACCACTAATGTCACCGGTCACGCGGCGTTACTGGCCCATAAGTTAGTAACCGGAGATTTGCGATCTGCAAGAATGGTGGGTTTATGGCTGGTACTCTTTCTTGCCGGGGCTTTTTTTTCAAGTTTTTGTACCGGTAAAATAGGACAGAACAAAAGATTTGGCTATGTGGTACCCATCGTAACTGAGATCGTAATTCTTATACTGGTGGGTAGCTTCGGCTACACATTTGATCAGTCTATTATCAAAACAGAATACTTTGCAGGTAGCCTTTTATTCGCCATGGGAATGCAAAATGCTTTGGTATCAACCATTTCCGGATATGTGGTTAGAACTACGCATCTTACTGGTATGTTTACAGATCTTGGTATTGACTTGTATGCATTGATATCGGCGCCTGGTAAAGTTGTTGCAGCCGTCAGGAAAAAAATTATCCTGCGACTCGTTATCATATTCTTTTTTCTGACAGGGGGGATTGTAGGAGGATATATGTTTTTGAAACTTAGCTATTTCGCCTTTTATTTGCCGGCAGCTGTATTGGTGATTGCTATGTTTTATGATGTTTTTCGTGTGATGTTTTCCAAAATGGTACATCGTATCATGATTCGGGATAAAAGAGCATTAGTAGTAAACAGATAATAGTATTGGCTGATTTATCCAGCATAACTATTTATAATTAGCTATTTTGATCAACTTGTTGACATCTTTTATCATAATTTTCCTGCCTTTCGTTTCCAGTATGTCATCCTCCTTGAATTCAGTCAGGACCCTTACGATATTTTCTCTGGCGGTACCAACGAGGCTGGCTAAATCTTCACGACTTATGTTTATTTCTATGGACATACCATCTACATAATTCTCTTTATATTTTTCCCGTATAATGATCAATTGCAGCGCCAGTCTTTCCCTTACAGTTTTCTGTGCAAACATTGTTAAGCTGTTGGCGAGTACTGCAAATTCGTGGCTTAAAGCTTTTAATAGCCTGTTGTTAAGTAAAGGAGAATAATCCAGCGCATTCAAAAAATCCTCTTTAGGGATGAAGGCGATGGTACTTTCTTCCAGCACGGCAGCAGCATCAGGATAACGATCTTCTGATAAGATGGCATGATACCCGATCAGTTGCCCGGTATTGGCCAAATAGATGATCTGCTCTTTGCCTTCATTATCAACCTTATATTTTTTGACCTTTCCCCTGGTGATGTAAAATATACCAGATGGATAGGATCCTTCTCTGAAAAGGACCTCGTTTTTTTTATAAATCTGTTCACTCTTATGAGCTGTCAGCAGCTCATAAACATCATGGGGTAAATCAGCAAGGATGGATTCACTTTTGAAATCCCATTTATCTATTGGAAATATACCCTTGATACTCATAGCACACAAAATTAACACTTTTAAAATTGATAAAACTCACTTTTTAGGATGATAAAGTTTACCGCGGCGAGATGGAATGATAAATACCTTTACAATATGGATCTGGTAGTTACATTCAGTAAATTTTACCACTTCAATCATAAACGAAAATTATTAAATAATACATGTCATTAACAACACCATCAACTCCATTACGTGGACATTTGGATAAGTGGTTTGATTCAGATGATAGTTTCCATCATCTTTATCCGCTTTACATACAGGCGCTGGCTCAGAAACACTGGACCCCCTTAAAGGTAGTTCAGAAAGCATCCGGATTTCTGGCTGCATCTCCGGGCGTTAAGGTATTGGATATTGGTAGTGGAGCGGGTAAATTTTGCCTTGGAGGAGCATATTACAACCCCGGTGCATTTTTTTACGGCATTGAGCAGCGTCATGACCTGGTAAGCTACGCAACTATTGCTCAGGAAATGTCCGGGCTTAATAATGTTACTTACATGCATGGTAATGTGATGGAATTGGATTTCACACAATACGATCATTTTTACTTTTTCAACTCCTTTTATGAAAACCTGCCCGGTACTTATAAAATAGATAATAAGCTTATCTATTCCAGGAGTCTGTATAATCAATATAACAGGTATTTATATCACCAACTTGAAAGAATGCCTGCGGGCACGAGGCTTGCCACCTATCATTGTGCGGAAGCGGAGGCTCCGCATGGATATCAGATTGTGGGTACACACATAGATCATTTGCTTAAATTCTGGATCAAATTATAAAAAAATAAAATTTTAATATAAGCATGTATTATCCAACACATTTGTTGTATTCAAAAGATCATGAATGGATTCATCTTGATGGCGAGTATGCGTATATAGGCATTTCTGATTTTGCGCAGAAAGAGCTGGGAGATATTGTTTTCCTGGATATTCCTTCAATGAATAAAGCGCTTGAATGCGAGACTATTTTTGGAACAGTAGAAGCAGTGAAAACAGTGTCAGATCTTTTTATGCCGGTTGGGGGTAAGGTGATGGAAATTAATAGTTTACTTGAAAAAAGCCCTGAACTGGTTAATAAAGATCCTTATGGCAGTTGGATTATTAAAGTACAGGTAAAGTTACCTATAGATACGACCCACCTGCTCACTGCCGAACAGTACACAAATCTTGTGCAATAAAAAGATGACTAACGACATTATCTTATAAGGAAGATAGATTCTAGATATACTTTAATATACAAAATGAAAGATACAGCGTTGACAGATGTTCATCGTCAATTGGGGGCCAGGATAGTGGCATTTGCAGGTTATAATATGCCAATTCAATATGAGGGAATAAATATTGAACATGAAACTGTGAGAAAAGGTGTTGGTGTGTTTGATGTATCCCATATGGGAGAAATTATTATCAAAGGGCCGKAGGCCTTATCCTTCATTCAGCAGGTAACTACTAACGACGCCTCTAAACTGGTGGATGGTAAGATACAGTATTCCTGTCTCACCAATGATATGGGTGGAATAGTGGATGACCTGCTGGTATATAGATTGGACGCAACTACTTATATGTTAGTAGTGAATGCATCAAATATAGAAAAAGATCTCAGCTGGATGAAATTGAAAAACACTTTCAACGCGGAGATTGACAATATTTCAGGTAAAATTTCTTTATTGGCAGTACAAGGTCCCATGGCGTTGGCTACCTTACAAAAGCTAACTACGGTTAATTTATCTGAAATCCCTTACTATGGATTCAGAATAGCAACATTTGGAGGAGTATCCAATGTAATTATTTCTAATACCGGTTATACCGGTGCCGGAGGTTTCGAACTGTATTTTCCTAATGAGGACGCTGCAATGCTCTGGCATTATATTTTTGATGCAGGAGCACAATTCGGTATAAAACCGATAGGCCTTGGTGCAAGAGATACTTTGCGTCTGGAAATGGGATATTGCTTATATGGCAATGATATTGATGATACTACTTCGCCGTTGGAGGCGGGACTGGGCTGGATCACAAAATTTGTCAAGACATTTACGGCGGATGATCTTCTTGAAAAGCAAAAGGCCGGTGGCCTCTCTCGTAAGTTAGTTGGATTTGAGATGATGGATAAAAGTATTCCGCGGCATAATCATAAAATTTATAGTGCAAACAGGGTACCTATTGGAAAGGTGACTTCAGGTACACAATCGCCTTCGCTAAAGAAAGCAATTGGGTTGGGATATATTGACAGTGATTTTGCCTGGGAGGATAGTACCATTTTTATAGAGATAAGAGATAAGATGTGCGCGGCGAAAATCTGCCGGCTTCCATTTATAAAAACTCAGATAAGATAATATTTCTGTGTTTTTGTAATGTGGCATGCGCTGCCACCAGCCCGGATTTATATAAAACTAAATCAACAGGGGAGCCGGGTAATAGAAGTTTTCTGCGGTTAAATATGGCAATATTCTGCCAGGGCCGGGGATGGCAGGAAGGTATCTGAATGTCCTTTAGTGTAACTGTATCCCCCATTTTTCAGTCAGCGTTAATTGATACTTGAATGCTGACCTGTCATTCGTACCGGCCTTATCGTTCAGCATTGTTTAAACCAGTCAGGCAATTTTTTGATATGAAAAGTAAAAAAGGAATGAAGGAGTACAGAGGTACTCCTTCTTTTCCTAATGATCAAATCATATATAGCTATGTCATCCGTGACGCTATACGCTTTTGTCTAACTTTTAAAATATGTGGTGGGTATTGCCGGGAAATTCAATAAACGGTTGGTTCCTGATATAGCAATATATTTAGGTTGTTAACTTAAATTAGCAGGTAGTTATAATAGTTCTTCTTTTTTCTTCCGGTCTTCCGCTTCAGGATCATGACCTATGTAAAAGGTCAGGTATAATGTCCTGGACAATCTCATTAACAAAGGCATCGCAAGTGTAAGTATTACGCCATTAACTATGAGCCAATGAAAGATGCTGTTATCTCTCCAGGTGATACCAAAAATTAACCAATACCATATTAAGTTTAGTATTGAAAACATCACTGCCAAAACATAGCTAACATATCCCGTTCCATACCAGAAACCTATTTCCAGTTCTGTTCGCTGACCACACACGGGGCAGTTATCGTGCATATCAAGGACTTTCCTCAGCTCATATGGATTGTCATTTTTAAATAATTTTCCTTTTCTGCAACGAGGGCATTTATTTTCCAAAATGCCAGTAATAAAATTAGATTTCTTCATCACAATATTTTCTTCTGATCTTCATGTATATGCCAGATAGATGCATTCCCGATGCGGATAAGGACGAAGCGGCAATCCGATACTGCATTTGAGAGGTAAGATGCCCGTTAATACTATCCGTTAAGTTTCACCAAGATGTTTCGCATTATTATTAAATAATCAATTGGCCACTTTGGATCGGATTAATTTCTGATAGTTTTCAGGTGAAAGAAGCGGGTCCTGGTTGTGGAATTTAAGCGGGGGCACGAAAAATACCCAGCCATTGTCTTGCGGGCTTTCCAATATAAGATTTAGATTCCCTGATAATTTTTGATTCCGGCCAAGATATTTACAACCAAGAGGAGCATGTATAGGTATAATTTGGTCACCGGTATGGATCTCGGCAATAATGGTTCCTTTATCGATAATACCTTTCGGATTATACCATATTATATTGACTATATTTTTAATTCCTTTTAGCCTGTGTGCAGAAACACCTACAAACCCAACACTTCCGTTTAAATCAATCCACTCATGATTATTTGTAAAATTGATTCTCGGGCGAGAAATAGTTGATATTTTCATATTGCAAAGGTACCTTTGATGGTGGTTGGTTTCATTGATACTTTTCAATTAAAAACCTGCAAAAAATCACTTTTTAGCCCAATGGGTCAATTATTATGAGTTTAGACGGTCTGTTTCCCATTTATAAGTGGAATTTTAAATCCCAGTCCATTCTGACTAATCTACCGGAGGATGAATGTGCAGATCTTTATTCCCATATGCAGGAGCAACGATACGGGAAAGGAGAAGTTATATTTAGAGAGGGAGCTGTTGCTTCCGGTATTTTCTTTGTAAAAAAAGGTAAAGTTAAAAAATACCAGGTGGATCAAACTGGCAGGGAACAAATTATATACGTTGCCAATGCAGGGGAATTAATCGGATATCACGCTATTTTAGCCGATGAGCGTTATCCAGACTCTGCTGCTACATTAGAAGAAAGTGTCATTGCATTCATACCCAAAGAAGATTTTATGACTATTATGGGAAGATCCAGCGTGCTGCCGCGTAGATTACTCAAAGCACTCAGTCATGAATTCACTGTATTGGCAAATAGCATTTCTGTATTTGCACAGCGTTCTGTTAAAGAGAGACTTGCAATCACGTTAATTGTTTTGCGTGAAAAATTTAAACAGGAAACAGTTGCAGGGGAAGATATTATGATTAATCTTTCCCGTAGTGATCTGGCAAATATGGTAGGTACCGGTAAAGAGAATATTGTTAGATTTCTAACAGAGTTTAAAGCTGCCGGTATTTTGACATCACATAGCAGGAAGATCTGTATTAAAGACATCAAGCAACTTATTAAGGTATCTGGTTGTGGCCTGGATTGAGTGTAAATAATTTTTGTCCCTTTGCAATGCAGACCATAGTGCGGATTTAAATGATCTAAGCCTGTAACCGATATCTTGTATCACGTAAAAAAAATTGCCAACTTCATTAGAGTGGCCGACCTGCTACCTGTTTCCAGGAGTAGTAATATCCAAATTCATTTCCGGAAATGAAACCGGGTAAATATTTCCTGGAAGCCAACATGCCTTATTCCTTATCAGGAACATATATAGAAAAGATAGGGAGTGCCAGCGACAATGCCGGCAACACTATTACAATAAGTGGTCCAACGCAAAGTTATAATGTAGATCTTGCTCCTCTGGCGGAGAAGTATGTAGAAATAACCAAAGAAGGGGAGACGATTAGTATAAAACTGAACTCGCAGGGATATACGCTGTACCAGTTCAGGGATCCGCTGGCCTCGCGCTGGCAAATGCAGTTAGGGCTGCGATATAGTTTATAGGGATCGGGTGAGAATTCCTAATTCGTAATTCTCAATCCCTGTTGTCACAACATTTGGAGAAACCATCTGCTTTCATTAATTTGCGCCTGCAACTGGTTATTCTAGCATGTATGCAAGAATATTAAAAGGGAATCCGGTGTAAAACCGGAGCTATCCCCGTAGCTGTAAATCCTGCTGCCTGTGTGACCACAGGTATCGTTTTTTCGGAGTTAATTCCTCCTTGCCACTGTTCCGCTTATCTGGAACGGGAAGGCGACCGAAAAAGCAGGAAAGCCAGAAGACCTGCCCTTTGCAACTATATATCATGTTTTCGGGTGAAGAACATGGATGTATTTTTCCCGGTGTTCCGGTTTTTTATTTTTGGTAAAAATGAATTTTTGTATCTGATTGACTGTGCCTGATAGCGCATGTCATCACCTATAACATGTATGTTTTCTTTCGTGAGAGATCATTTGATTTCTTCATGCAGAATCCCTATTCCCTTTATAATAACTATTAACAATGTCTGATAAAAAAATTGACCCACGTTTTCTAGTTTTACTTGTTTTTATTTTAGGCGCAGGCCTCATACGTGTATTAGGTGCGGGTAATCTGATGCCTTATCCAAACTTTACACCGATTGGCGCTATGGCGCTTTTTGCGGGCGCTTACTTCAGTAATCTTTTCAAGTCGTATGCCTTTCCTATTCTGACATTATTCATCAGCGATATCATCATATCTCACCTGATATATCCGGAATACGCTACAGGATTGCTTTATAGTGGCTGGGTATGGAACTATGCCGCCTTTGCACTCATGGTAACAGTGGGCAGAGTGATCATCAAAAAAGTAACGCTTCTCCGCATACTTCTTTCCGCGCTGTCTGCCGGATTGATACATTGGATCGTTTCTGATTTCGGCGTATGGATCAATCATGGTATTGATATTACTACCGGTAAACCCTATACGTACAACCTTGCAGGTTTGTTGCAATGTTACTACCTCGCTTTACCATTTTTAAAGAATATGCTCGTGGCAAATCTTCTTTATTCAGCGGTATTCTTTGGTTCTTTTGAAATACTGAAATACCGGTACCCCAAAGCATTACATGCATAATTGAAACAACTGGAGCTTAATCATCAATCAAATATATAAACATGCGATTTTCGGGAAGTACTTTCTTTGTAGTTTCTATTTTAGCACTGGCGATGTCATGTAAAAAAAATGACGACACCATTCCCGGTCCCGGTGTGGATAAAACCGGAGGTGCAGATTCTATACATATTGGCGCTACGCTTTCTTATCACCCCAGGATAAACAATCCCGTTGGCGCTACGTTCAGCTGGAAAATAAATGGAAATGTAGTCGGAAATGATTCGGTGTATACTTTCACGGCAGGTGCCCGCGGTGATTACCATATCGTATTTACAGCCAGCAATGCCGGCGCTTCAGACTCCGCGATCTACCAGGTAAAGGTGTGGGGTAAGTATGAAAACGGCTTTTGGGTAGTACAGGAAGGACAGTATGGTACTACCTCCGGCGACTTATTCTATTATAGTTATGACAGTAATAAGATTGTTAAAGATGTATTTAAAACAGAAAATCCCGGTAAAGATTTTGGTCCGACCAGCGCAACACTGCAGTTCGCCACCGTCCATAAAGGCAAGGTGTATATGTCAGTAAAAGTAGGCGGTCCTTTGGTGGTAGCTGATGCATATACCATGAAAGAAACAGGCAGGGTAGATCATCTTCCGCAGGACGAAGGTCATGCCTTTACGGGAATAGATGATACAAGAGGTTTGTTAAGTGCAGTAGATGGCGTATACCGTGTAAACCTCGCTGGTCCGACCATAGGGACTAAGATAGATGGCATTAATTCATCTGCCGGTGATATGATGGTGGCCGGAGACTATGTATTTGTACTTACACAAAATGATGGTATCGTTATATTGAAAACATCTGACTACAGCATAGTAAAGAAATATCCCAAAGGTACTATCGGCTTTGCCCGTACTAAAGATGGCGCAGTGTGGGCGGCAGGTGACTCCGCACTGTTACGCATTGACCCTGTTAGTCTTGCTGTGACTGAAACCCCTGTACCATTTAAAGTAACCAACCCATGGGCTTTATGGTCATGGCATTCAGGTGGTATCACTGCCAGCAGATCCGGTAACGATGTATTCATTGCTGAACGTAAAGATGGACCTGGTATTGGTGGTACGCTGGAATACAGCGGAACCAAAATATATAAATACACAGCCGGCAACGAGGCTTCTTTTGCAACGCCATTCATCACGATTCCCAATGGTCAATATTTTTATGGCTCGGCGGTTAGATTCAATGAAAGAACAAAAGAACTCGTAGTGCTGACACTGACAGACGAGTGGGGTAGCAGCAATGATAACAGATGGTTATTCTATGATGCTACTACTGGTTCTTTAAAACAAACAGTACGTTATGCCGGATATTATTTCCCTACACTTCCCGTATTTTATTAAGACGGGAACTATTTAACTGTTTTTAAACCTCAACAATAATTAGTATGCGAAAATCCTATTTGACATCTTTAGGCCTTGGTAGTCTTTTAATGTTGGCTGCCTGTCAGAAAGAGAATCTTTCTGCCGGTCTTGAACCTATGAAGAAGTCTTCCGCTTCGCTTGTCAGCAACGTAGCGGTAAGACCTGCTTTACTGACCAGCAGTCCCCTTATCAGCCATGTATATACGTACATGCCTGCCGCAGGACAGTTTATCAATGATGCGTCGTATGGTACTACTACGGTAGCGCAAAGCCTGGTGGGCAGTACCAGCAACCTGGTATCCCTTGGTGGCTTTGGCGGTTACATTGTATTTGGATTTGATCACTCTGTCGTGAACAGTGCCGGCAATGATTTGGGTATTTATGGTAATCCCTTAGGGCCCACCTATCAATGGTCAGAGCCGGGAGTGGTGATGGTTAGCCAGGATACCAACGGTAATGGCATTCCTGATGATACCTGGTATGAGTTGGCCGGTAGCCAGTATACCGCAACGGGTACTATCAAAAATTATCGCATCACTTATTATAATCCTCATGCTGCGGGTACCAGTGTGTTGTGGAAAGATAACCAGGGCGCTACCGGTTATGTGCAGGCTAACGCTTATCACACTACGAACAACTATTATCCGGCTATGGCGCCTAACCAGGATTCAATCGCCTTTACAGGTACCAAACTTGTAAATACATTACAAACTGGTGGCATCATTACCAATCTTGCGTTCGCATGGGGATATTCCGACAGTTATTCCAGCGAGTATCCGACACTCGGCTATAATACTTTCGACATCTCCTGGGCTGTAAATGCCAGTGGGACAGCAGTAACCTTGAATGCGATTGATTTTGTAAAGGTATATACCGGTCAGAACTGCAGTGCAGGAACGATGTTAGGTGAAATATCTACAGAAGTAAAAGGAGCAAGAGATCTTCATTTATAAGATGTTGTTTAAAGCGAATGGGTTGCAGTTACGTTACTGCAACCCATTATTTTAAAGGAAACCATATCCTGATTCATTAAAACCGTGAAGTATGTGCGAACATGAGCAGAAATATTGCCCGCGCTGTAACAGCGAATTTCAGTGCAAGGTAGGATCCATTCTGATTTGCCAATGTACTTTGCTGCCATTGGATGACCTGGAAAGAAGTTATATCCAGGAACAATTTTCAGATTGTCTCTGTCTTAATTGTCTGAAAGAAATGAAGGCTGCTTATCACGCGAAGCTGTTCCAGGACAGGTTAATGAATATTTCATCCTTGCGTTTTAAGAAAGATAAGTAAGCTGGCAATACGATTATAATACGATTATAGGCCTTTATAATATCATTACAAGATTTCCATCTTCTGGCATTACTACACCTTTGTGGAAGCAGACCATAAACAATTGTCATGAAAGACCTGACCCATCTCGCTTATTCCGAAGACCCGCTCTGGCAAAGGATAAACGATTTTAGTATTGATGACCCTGAAGCCCTTATCCCGTTCTCCGGCAAACTGGCCAGGATGCAAAACTGGAGTGAAGACTTTACCCGGAGAGCCATTCATGAATACAAACGTTTCGTATACCTCAGCTGCATATCCTCTATAGGTGCTTCCCCTTCTCAGGTTGTTGACGCAGTATGGCATCTTCATCTCGAATACACCCAAAATTACTGGGAAGAATTCTGCGATAAAACCCTCGGTAGAAAATTGCATCATCATCCTTCGAAAGGAGGGCCACACGAAAAAAAGAAGTACGAACACTGGCTGAAAGATACACTGATAAACTATAGGCAGGTTTTCAGGAAAGATCCTCCTGCTGATATCTGGAAGAAACATTTCCCGCTGGGGTTGCCCCGTCAGCGATCTACTCCATTCAAAAACTGGTCTTTGGTCTTTCTCTTTTTTTCCGTCATTGTGATGTTGTCGGGTTGTCGCGCAAACTGGATGGTGATTGGGATCCTGGTGTTGTTTGGTTTCTTTGCCCTGCTCATTATTTCGGATCTGACAAGTACAGGTGTGAAAGAGGTGAAGAGCGAGGAGGAGTGTGGAGGAAGGTGTGGTGCATAGCATAAAAAAAGACCTTACAGCTATCTGCTGCAAGGCCTTTCTTTAGGAAACTTATGCTAGAAAATAAAATTAGTACTTAGGAAGTCAGAGCTGTGTTGATTCACGATATCTTCCAGCAGCTTTTTGTTGGTGTCGTTCATCTTGGTAGTTACCAGTGAGCGGATAGAGAATGAACGCAGCGCATCATGCACAGAGAGCGTACCTTCTGCACTGTCTTTCCGGCCGGTGAAGGGGAATACATCCGGTCCACGCTGGCACTGGCTGTTGATATTCACCCTGCTTACCTGGTTTACCAATGGATCGATCAGTGAAGCCACTTCATCAGGATTATTACTAAAGATGCTTACCTGTTGGCCATGTGGCGATTCGATCAGGTAATCGATCGTTTCTTCTATCTCATCATAAGGTACAACAGGGATTACAGGTCCGAATTGTTCTTCCTTATAGAGTTTCATTTTATCATTTACCGGGAATACCACCGCAGGGAATACAAACGATTCATTGCTGGCGCCGCCATTTTCATTGATCACAGCAGCACCGTGGGCGATAGCATCTTCAATCACTTCATGAATGTAGGCAGGCTTGCCAGGTTCTGCTACGGGTGTGAGTTGTACGCCTTTTTCCCATGGCATACCGAATTTCATTTTGCTGATAGACTCACTGAGACGCGCATTGAATTCATTGGCAATGGAGCGGTGTACAAATAATATTTTGATGGCGGTACAACGTTGACCGTTATACGATAATGCCCCCAGGATACATTCATTTACGGCCACCTGTATATCCGCATGTTGCGTGATGATAGCGGCATTCTTGGCATCCAGGCTGAGTACTGCACGCAGGCGGTTCAGTTTGGGATGGTGTTTACGCAGGTCGTTGGCCACTTTACTGGAGCCGATAAAGGCCAGTACGTTGATCTTACCGGTAGCCATGATGCCTGGTATTACGGAGGCGCCGCGACCATATACGGTGTTCACCACGCCTTTCGGGAATGATTCCATGAATGCACGTAGTAATGGATAATGCACCAGGGTACCGTGTTTTGGTGGTTTGAAGAGAATGGTATTACCCATCAGCAGCGCAGGAATCAGCGTAGTAAAGGTTTCATTCAACGGGTAGTTGAATGGTCCCATACAAAGTACCACACCCAGTGGAGAACGGCGGATCTGTGCGATGGTGCCTTCTTTGATTTCGAAGCGGGACGAGCTGCGGTCAATTTCCTTGAGCGCGTCTATGGTCGCGTTAATATATTCTATGGTGCGGTCAAATTCCTTGACAGAGTCAGCATAGGATTTTCCAATTTCCCACATGATCAGTTTTACGATCAGGGAGCGTTGCTCCGTCATTTTACGGGCAAATACGGTGAGACAGTTGATGCGCCCATCCAGTCCCATCGTTGGCCATTCTCCGCGACCGTTATCATATGCTGCGAGGGCAGCATCCAGCGCTTCGAAGGCTTCTTTTTCTGTGCCCAGCGGGTAAGTGCCTATCAACTTGCGTTTCAGGCCATCCGCAGTGGGAATATTAATAGKAGAATATACCTCACTCACCGGTCCATTCCATTGTTTCATCTCCCCGTTTACCAGGTACTCTCTCTGATGAATTTCAGAAATACGGAATTCTTCGGGTATTTCATTTTCTTCAACAAAGAGGTTCTTCAGCTCATCTTGAAAACTCATGTGTTAAAATTTTATGCGTACAAAGTACACAAATTAGGTGGAATAATACACATAGAATGTTTCGATCAGGGAGTGGAGAAAATCTATATGGTAAATTACCAGGAGATAAAACAGCCATGGAAAATGCTGCCGGTATGATCGCTAACTTTTTTATTTTCAACGATTAACCTAATATTGCCGGATATTTTACAGAGAATTAATACGGCACTTATATTTTATAAAACATCTTGCGCATGCCCTTGACGAAAGTTTTGATCACTGTTAAAAGTTACCCCACCGTATCTTCCCATTATGATGAGCAGGTTAGCATCGCCGGTGTCAGAGAAGATGGAACCTTTATCAGGATATATCCCATCCCGTTTTCAAAAAAAACATACGAAGAGCAATATCAGTTATACGACTGGGTGGAGCTGGATCTTATGCGTAACACCCGTGACTTCAGACTGGAAAGTTTCAGACCTGTAGTGGTGGATGCTCCGGTAAAAAAGACAGGACATCTGGGTACGGAAGATCATTGGAGTGAAAGGAAAGCCATGGTGCTGAAGAGTCTATACCGCAACCTGTCCACGTTGATGATGGAAGCGAAACACGAAGCATTTTATACTTCATTGGTGGTATTCAAACCCACACGGATACTAGGTTTTGTAGTGGAAGAAACGGAGCGGGAATGGAATAGCGTCCGGTTGGAGAAATTACAGGAAGAGAAAGAAAATGGTAACGTATATGAGCAGCCGGAAGATCCTTTTGCGGTAATGAAAAAGCTCCCTTATAAGTTTTCCTACCGTTTTATTGATGATAAAAACGAAGAGATCACACTCCCGGTAGAAGACTGGGAACTGGCCTCCCTGTATTGGAAGAGCCTGAAAAAGGGTGGTGGTATTGAAAAAGAACAGAAAGCCATCAACGAGGTGAAAAAGAAATACCAGCAGGAATATGCCAGGAATACGGATCTTCATTTCTTCCTGGGTACTACACAAAATGCACATGCGGGTTCCAGGCAGCCGTTTACAATTGTTGGGTTGTTTCAGCCAACAATGCCGCCGGCAGTAGTGCAGGGTAGCTTATTCTAACAGTTGCGTGTAAGGTCATCTCTGTTGGCCACATTTTTTAATGAAGATTTTTTCAGTATGAAGATGAACAAAAGAGAAGAACTGGAGCATAAGTTGTCCGAAGAAACAGACGGGACAAAGTTTTCCCGTCTTAAAGACAAGCTGATAAAGAATTTTGGCGAATCAGAGCGGGAGGCGGTAATACAGGCATTCATACGTTACGCCAGGGAGGGCAAACTCCTGCATTGGCGCAACTTCCTGATGACAGACATTATCGGACTGGTGCAGGAAGGAGAGGAGGGCTACGCCGCATTTTTTAAATGGGCGCTGACTGTTCCAGACCTGTCTTATTGGGCGGTTAGCGGTTACCTGAAAACAGCTGGTAGGGAAGCTTATCCCTTACTGGTGACAATGGCGATGAGTGATGAAGTGAAGTTGGAGGTGCGTGCAAATGCCATCAAATGCTTATCGGTACATAGTGAACAAAAATTCGATCGTGATCTTCCAGGTGATCCAGGCTATTGGAAGGCCGAACAATTGCCGCTTCCCGCGTTATTGAAGTGGCAGGAAGAAGGGTATTCATCAGGTGTTGGGTATACGGCTCCTGCAACACATCCGGCCTTACTGCAGCCGGTAACACCGCTGGAAATGCTGGTCGCAAAACTTGAAAAACAACTGGCGAAATACCGCAAAGAGCGATACGATAAGGCTAATCCCGGCAACCTGCTGATCATCGCCAATGAAAATGACCTGGCGCGCATTAAAAAAAAATGGGCCTTGCCCGAAGTGTATGCATTATTCCTGAGAGATTTTTCACCCTTGCATGTAATGCTCGATGGTGGCCATATTGAACAGGGGTTGCATCTTTACGGAGCGCAGGAATTAATAGCTAGTCAACAGGGGTACGCTTTTAATCCCGTCACCAACCAGGTCATACAAGATTGGCCTTCGCACCTGTTAGTCATTGCAGATGATGGAGGAGATCCTTATTGCCTGAATCTGTCAATGATCAGTGATGGTGATGCGCCGATACTGTTTAGCCAGCATGGTATGGGACGTTGGGAGTTTGAAGAATTTGCCGGCAGCTTTATGGATTTTCTTAAGAAAATCACAAGCATTTAAGAGATGACTAAATGAAAAATATCAGCAATTGTACTTCTTGTAATATATTAAACCAATAAGGAACCAGGTGCTGTAATACATCCTGATTCCTTATTGGTATTAATTTTTAATAAGAAAGAGGGTTATTTTACTGCTGATGATACACGGCTGCAAACTCTTTGACAAAATCGACGAGCTTCACTTTTCCCAATGTTGGTTTATTCCTGTAGTAATCCTCATACAACACGCCGTCCCCCATGCGGGCCTGCATTTCCGTAAAGCCTTTGGCAACCTGCTGGTTCATGCCTGCTGCTAACCAGCCATTCAATAATTCTTCATCCGGAATGACCTCCCATTGGAGATCCGGTTTTCCGATGGCTTCGCCCAACAGACATGCCGCTTCGTTGGGAGAAAATTCATCGCTCGCGATGTAACGAATCGTCCGGCCTTCGAAAGGTTTTTCCACTTCTTCGGCAATCACTGCCGCAATATCTAAAGGAGACACCCAGGGTTCTTTGTTGTCGCCTCCATAATTTTGTATGATGGCGCCTTTCGCTTTAATGTTTCGTATCAACCCAAACATATTGGTGTAGAACCCAACAGGACGCATGAATTTAATGGAAACATCGGCAGGTAGTTGTTGGAGAATGCTTTCTACATTGTAGTGAAAAGCAAGAATCCCATTTCCTTTAGCCATGTGTGCACCAACACTGCTGAGATGTATCACACGCTTTACACCTGACTCCTGGATGGCTTGTTTGTAGTTAAGGCCAATCTGGCTGATCGTTCCTATGAAGTCAATATTCTGATCAAAGAAAGCGCCGGCAGCGTCAAGTGTTTCCATCACATAAACGATATCTGCGCCTTTGAACGTGGCCGATAGAAAATCAGCGTCCTCCATGGTGCMGATGGCAGCTTTTGCTCCCAATGCTTCGATGTCTTTTTGTCTTTCGGTTCTGCTGCTGATAACTGTAACTGCATGTCCTTTTTGCACTAAGTCCTGTGCAAGTGGTTTTCCAATATGCCCCAGTGAGCCTGTAAGTACGATGTTCATATACTGTTTGTTTGTTGATGCAAAGATCCATCGCAGCGACAAAACAGATGTATCCAGAACAGGCTTTGTTGTAGCCAAAAGCATAGAACAGCAGATTGGGCAATTCCAATATGCTGTCATAAAAAAAGCCTCCGATAAACGGAGGCTTTCTATTAGTTTATTCATTAAATTTTGCCATCAGGCTAAATCAAACCTGTCTAAGTTCATCACTTTATTCCAGGCAGCCACAAAGTCTTTCACAAATTTTTCCTGCGCATCGGCGCTGCCATAAACTTCAGCGATTGCCCTCAGTTCTGAGTTTGCACCAAATACGAGGTCTGCACGCGTGGCATTCCCAATGGGTTCATTGGTAGTTCGGTTTACGCCTGCATATACTTCTTTGTCTGCTCCAACAGGGGTCCAGGCAATGTTCATGTCGAGCAGCGTTACGAAGAAGTCATTAGTCAGCTGGCCAGGGCGTTTAGTGAGGATGCCATTTGCAGAATGATCAAAATTGGTATCCAATGCACGCATACCACCTACCAGTACGGTTAATTCTGGAGGAGTAAGTGTGAGCAACTGTGCTTTATCCAGCAGTAACTCTTCTGTTGACACCGATGGTTTTGATCTGCGGTAGTTGCGGAAGCCGTCGGCAAAAGGTTCGAGGAAGCCTATGGATTCAACATCGGTTTGTTCCTGGGAAGCATCCATGCGACCGGGTGTGAAAGGAACGGTGATGGCATTGCCGGCATCTTTTGCTGCTTTTTCAACAGCGGCAGCACCAGCTAATACAATCAAATCTGCCAGGGAAACTTTTTTACCGCCAGACTGTGCACCGTTAAATTCTTTTTGAATGCCTTCTAATTTATCCAGCACTTTTTGCAGTTGCGGTGGATTGTTTACCTGCCAGTATTTTTGTGGCGCCAAACGAATGCGGGCACCATTGGCGCCACCGCGTTTGTCTGAACCACGGAAGGTGGACGCGGAGGCCCAGGCGGTAGTAGCCAGTTCTGAAACGCTCAGACCTGATGCCAATACTTTTGCCTTCAGGGCAGTAATATCATTTTCGTCTATCAATGCATGGTTAACTGCAGGAATAGGATCTTGCCAGAGCAGTTCTTCTGCTGGTACATCCGGGCCAAGGTAACGTGCGCGGGGCCCCATATCACGGTGTGTTAATTTAAACCATGCCCGGGAAAAGGCATCAGCAAACTGATCTGGGTTTTCCAGGAAGCGTCTGGAGATTTTTTCGTAAGCCGGATCCAGTCTTAATGAAAGATCGGTCGTCAGCATGGTGGGTAGATGCTTCTTAGAGCTATCATATGCATCAGGAATAATGGCTTCTGCATTTTTAGCTACCCATTGGTGTGCGCCGGCGGGACTTTTAGAAAGTTGCCATTCAAAAGCAAACAGGTTTTCGAAGAAGTTATTGCTCCATTGAGTAGGCGTTTTCGTCCATATTACTTCCAGGCCGCTGGTAATGGTATCTGCACCTTTACCGGAGCCGTAGCTGTTTTTCCAGCCCAGGCCCTGCGCTTCCATGTCAGTGGCTTCGGGTTCTTTGCCTACGTGAGTGGCAGGAGCGGCGCCATGGGTTTTACCAAAGCTATGTCCGCCTGCTATCAGGGCTACTGTTTCTTCATCGTTCATGGCCATGCGGCCAAAGGTATCCCGGATGTCTTTAGCGGCGGCAATCGGGTCGGGATTACCATCAGGACCTTCAGGGTTTACATAGATCAATCCCATCTGCACCGCAGCAAGCGGTTTTTCCAGGTTGCGGGAGTGGATATCACCATTGGCATCATCATCGGATATCACTACGCCATGTTTTTCGTCTACGCCGGGGGAGCCATGTGCATAACGGAGGTCGCCACCGAGCCAGGTTGTTTCTGAGCCCCAGTATACAGCTTCATCCGGTTCCCATACATCTTCACGGCCACCTGCAAAGCCGAAGGTTTTAAAGCCCATGGACTCCAGTGCTATGTTACCGGTAAGGATCAGCAAATCTGCCCATGAAATTTTGCGGCCATATTTCTGTTTGATAGGCCAGAGTAGTCTGCGGGCTTTGTCGAGACTCACGTTATCGGGCCAGCTGTTCAGCGGGGCAAAACGTTGCTGTCCTGCGCCTGCTCCACCACGGCCATCACCAACGCGATAGGTACCTGCACTGTGCCAGGCCATGCGGATGAACAGGGGACCGTAATGTCCAAAGTCTGCCGGCCACCATTCCTGCGAGTCGGTCATGAGTGCATGGAGGTCCTTTTTCACTGCTTCCAGGTCGAGGCTTTTAAAAGCTTCGGCATAGTTAAAATCTTCACCCATAGGGTCTGATAAGGATGAGTGCTGACGCAGGATACTCAGCTTTAACTGGTTGGGCCACCAGTTATGGTTCCTGGTGCCGCCACCGCCAACGTTGTGCTTCATAGTGCCATTATGAAACGGGCATTTACTGATGTMGTTTAGTTCTTTCTCCATTTTTGAATGTTTAGGGTATGAAATGAACACATGCTTGCACCTGGTATTTGTGCAGAATTATAAAGTTATGGTATTGAAGTAATAATCACAATCAATTAATTTCTATGTTTCAATAGTTAAAATCTATTGGATGGTGATCCTTCTATCATAAACCGGATCTCCTGCAGCCTACCATCATATGGCTTTCACGAATAGTTAGGTAAGCTGCCTATATAAATAACTGATTTCGGCAGCGAAGGGTTCACACTTCCAAAGGATACATCTGTTTGAGTGGTCTGTTATAATTATTAGCTGTTTTATGGATTAAAAATGAAGATGATTTATTTTTTTCGATATATTTATATATCGTTTTGAAACGAATCTGATAAGCAATCGTGTGAATTTCCCCATTCTCAAAATAACTTTTTTAATTCCACTTCACAAATCGTTTTAACCAAAATTCTACATGCTATGAAGAAAACACACAGCGTTACCGGTGTCCTATTTACTTTATCTGTTATAGTTGTATTAGCATACAACTGTGCAAGCAACAACAAAACAGACACCGATGCAAAATCTGAGCTGAAGGTATCTGTCACGGATGGCGCATTTCTAAACCACAGGGATTCCGTTCCCTCGGCACAACAGTACCCCGATTCTTTATTTGTACTCAGCCATGATTACCCTACAACAGTAACACCTGTTGTAGATCCCCCCTGGCGTCGTGCATTAAACGGGCAGCCCATTTCCGCTTCGAATGTATTTGCTTACATGGATTCATTAAAGAGCTACATCGCTCCCCGTGTAATCCCATTCTTTACCAACAACAGCTCCTGGACATCCGCAAAATATGGCTGGTTTAATGAACCCTGGCTGGGAACTCAGCGGGAAGCCATCCTGGGAGCCTATTTAGGCAACGGCAACCCCGCCAATATGTTCAAGACCTTAAAAGAAGATGAAGCCGGATACGCGCTTGTTTTATACGATTCTACTGCTGCTTATACGGTTGGACAAATCTGGGGTAAAACCGGCCAGAAAGTTAACCTGATGAACGATGCCGCACAATTTAAAGAAGGTAGTGTGGTTGTAAAGCTGGCTTTTTCAAATATCAATGGCCCGGACTGGGCTCCTATGGAGGGGGCGCAAACCTTCCACGTGTTTGATACTATTCCAACAAAAGCCGATCCCAGACTTGGATACCAGATGCGTACCGTCAGCTTTTTCCAGATGGATATCATTGTAAAGGATAGCGCTACCTCTCCTGAAACCGGATGGGTATATTCCACCTTCGTATATGACAGGTACAAGCCTGCTTCAACGCCATGGGGAAAGATGGTACCGCTTGGAGCCATGTGGGGCAATGACCCGGGCATAAACAGTACGTTGGAACCCAATCGTAAGCTGAAGGAAACCGTTATTAATCCGTTAGCGCCGGAATATAGCCGGGAAACACTGGGTTGGGGCGGTCGGTTAAGCGGCCCGAATGATGGTGCTGTTGCACAGGTAGCCTACGATATTAATACGGGCAAGGAGTATAAAAACCTGGCACTGTCTTCCTGTATGAGTTGCCATAGCCCGGCACAGGATTCATTTAACTCCTTCCTGTTACCTGGTCCCTTCCCGAATGACACCTTATTCGTTTATACACCTGGCAGTCCTAAATGGAACCTGTGGTTCCGGAATAATTATGGCAATGTTCCTTTCGACTCCGGTCAGGTAGCGATGGACTACGACATGGTAATGGCATTCAAATCAGTGGGCGCATTTGAAGCGGCGAAATCTTCAGACCAGAACAAGAAGCTGAGAATGAATCTCGAAGCTATCAGGAAATTCAGAAGACATAATACGAATAGTCGGTTCTGGCACTAACGCATACCAGACTATTTATCTGATATAGGATCCGAAAGCGTGATACGTTCGAAAGAATGTGTCACGCTTTCTGTTTCCGCTAATCCTCTCTCCGCTATTTTTGTTTCCCTATCTTTATAAAATAAAACCAGCCATGGAAAAACAAATTGTCATTGATGGAAACCTGATCAGCGATATCCCATCGTTTTACGGGGAATTAAACCGTGTATTTATGACTGGTGAAGACTGGACACTGGGCAATAGCCTGGACGCCTTTAATGACCTCCTTTACGGTGGATTTGGGGCCATCGAAAGTAACGAACCGGTCACCCTGGTATGGAAGCAGATGGAAAAAAGCAGGCTGGCCCTGGGCTATGAGGCCACCAAACAATATTACGAAGAGAAACTCCTGCCAGACTCACCTTTTGATAAAGACCACTTCCGCGAAAAACTGGATGCGTTGAATAAAGGAGAGGGACAAACCTATTTTGACATATTGCTGAACATCATTGCGGAGCATCCCAATATTACACTAGAGGCAATTAACTGATCACCGATGATGTTATTGTGGTAATTTTCCCTTTAGGAGAAAAGAAGCGTTAGCGCAACCTATAGCGATCTAAACAGCTTTGGCAGAAAGAAGAAGGGATAGCACAGCACAAATAAATTGGGCAGCCACCAGGTAAGATCAAAATCCCCCGACAGCGCCCAATAAGAAATCGCCTGCAGTCCTGAAATGCTTGTCAATATAAGAGAAACTAGTGCCCATTTTTTCCAGTCCTTGTTATTTTTCTGATGCAGGGCTATACTCAAAAGTCCGCTGCCGGAAATCAGCATATCCAGTGGGAAAAATGACCAGTTCCAGCTAACCATCACAGGCGACTGGTAATTGTTGTATAAATATTCGGCGGGAAGGAGGTGCAAAATAGTAATCAACCAATAGGCGATAAAGCCAAGGTCTGTCAATAAAAAGAAATACCGGAGCTGTTTCATAGTGCCCTTGTCCAGGTTTGTGTTTGGTGAAAAAGCCCCCAATATCCACGAACCATCAGGGTGTTGTCATCTTCGAGCCACATGATGCATTTATACAACTTTCCTTTTTCGGGATCGTAGATGCTGCCATCTCTCCACATATTGTCTTTATAGCTGAAGTCTTTTAGTATAACCAGATTTATCAGCGGCTGTAATCTTTTACTTTTATCAGGGTTTTCTGAATCCGTATAGGGGCGGCCATTCGCATCGTTGGGAAGCTTCAGCCATACCAGTTTTCCCACATACTTTCCATGCTCTATATATATATCCGTAATGCCGGCCTTATCTTCTGAGCGCCATTTACCCAGGATCTTTTGTTGTGCCTGGACGTAAATACTCAGCTGAAGCAGGAGGAAGGTGAGTCGCCATTTCTTTTGCATCGTTAATATTTTCGACACAAAGCTAGGGCCTGCGCAGCAGATAGAAATTTGATAAAAGTCAAAAAAGAAAAGCCATTACAGGTTCTTGCGGATACGGCTTAATGTTTCCTGTGACATACCGAGATAAGAGGCAACTTGTCCGAGGGCCACCTTTTGCAGGATATAGGGTTGTTCATCCAGTAGCTTCAAATATCTTTCCCGGGCAGAATGGTACTGCAACGACAAGGTACGTGTTTCCAGTTCTATATAATATTTTTCGGAAAGCAGTCTTCCTACTATGTTGAATTCCGGGAAACGCTGATATAGCAGCTGCAGGTGTTCGTAGCTGATACCTTTTACGCTGGCATCTTCCAGGACTTCGATGTTTTCAATAGCAGGTTGGCCTGTTAGAAAGGCCGACATCGAAGTAACCATGTCCTGCTCACGTGCAAACCAGGTGGTGATATCTTTTGAGCCATGTTGATAGTAGCCCCTCAGCAATCCTTTTTCAATGAAGTAGATATGCCGGCAGGGTTCCCCTTGTTCAGCCAGCAGGGCGCCTTTGAGATGGTTGGCCGAAAAAACAATTTCCGGCAGAAACGCAATCAGTGATGTGGGCAGAGGAGTGAGCGCTTCCAATGTGGCGATTAAACGTTGCATGTTGTTTTTTAAGAGTAGACAAGATACTGATTCCTGGTTTTTAATTCATAAAAAAGGGCTGACCGGATTTTTATTTGGGGGCCAGCCCACTCTTTTATCTGGTGGCGCAATCATGCAATACAAACTCTCTGAGCGCTACGCCAATTTCTGCGGGTGAGTCTTCCTGTATGTAATGAATACCTTTCACCGTTACTTCCCGCTGGTTATGCCAGGTGCGGCAAAAATCCAATGCCCTGCCAACCAGCAGCGCTCCCGGCTCTGCGGAGATTAATAATTTCGGTAGTTTATTTTCTGCCATCCATTTTCCATATTGCTCCACGATCAGGGCGATGTCTGCAGGCGACCCATCGATAGGGAGTGAACGAGGGAAGATCAGTGTGGGCAGTCTGTCGGCCTCCTCCCGGAACGGTGCGCGGTAAGCTTCCATTTCCACTTCATCCAGTTTCCGGAGGATGCTTTTGGGCAGCACCGTTTCGATGAAAAAATTATGTTTCATAATCATCTCTTCTCCTTTATCTGATAACAATGCGCGGAAAATAGTATCCCTGCCGGTAGGGAAGTCTTCCCAGCGTCTTGGCTGTACAATGGCTTCCATGTAGGCAATGCCTTTGATTTGTTCAGGATAACGAAAAGCACGGTGGAAGCCTAACGCAGAGCCCCAGTCATGTAATACCAGTATAATATTTTCTTTTAATCCTACCGCTTCAAACCAGGCATCGAGGTAGGCGGCATGGTCTGTAAACTGGTAGCGTTGCTCCGGTGATTTGCCTGATTTCCCCATGCCTGCCAGGTCAGGAGCCAGGCAACGACGGTACTTGCTCAGCCAGGGAATAATATTGCGCCACAAATAAGAGGAGGTAGGGTTGCCGTGCAGAAACACTACAGGTTCGCCCTCACCGGCGTCAATGTAGCTAATTTCGGTATCCAGTGCCATCACGGTTTTACGGGGCAGATGATCAGTGTTGCTGATAGTAGTTTCAGTCACTTCAGGAGTAGTTGTTTTCATCGTTTTTTTATTTATGAAACAAAGCTACTTTCATCATGGATAACTGATTAAGACCATTTTCACCATTTCACTAAGACCACCTGTAATTTATTGTGTAGCACGCTGCAGGCAGGTGGCCAGTTTTTCAATACCTGTTTTAAGCTTGTATCCGGAATAAGCCGTGAAGCCTAGCAAAATGGCCGGTGGCAAATGATGGGTAGTGGTGAAATTTTCTACAAAGGAAACACTCAATGCCTGTGATTTGATTTCCTGTTTTAGTTTCGTGATATCTATACCTTCTTTTAACCAACAAAGAAGATGCATGCCGGAAGGAGTATTGTGTACCTCCAGGTAATCACTCAGCTTTGTAAGAACGAGTTGAATGAGCAGTTGTTGGCGTTCTGCATAGAGTAACCGCATTTTACGGATATGGCGCAGGAAATGACCTCCCTCCATGAAATGATATAGCAGATACTGTTCCATAGCGGGGGACTGGCGATCTGTGTTTTCCTTGATTTTTTTGAATTTACTGACCAGTTCCGCAGAAGGAAGTACCAGGTAAGCCAGTCTCAATCCCGGGAACAATACCTTGCTAAAGGTGCCCGCATAGATTACTCTGCCGGCATTATCGGCTCCCTGCAAACAGGGCAGGGGCATTCCTTCGTAACGGTATTCGCTGTCGTAATCATCTTCCAGTATCCAGCTGTTATTGGTGGCAGCCCATTCCAGCAACAGCTTTTTCTTTTCCGCTGAGAGGGTATACCCGGTTGGGAATTGATGGGAGGGTGTTACATAGGCTAGTTTAGCGTCCGGGTAATGTTCCATGGCATAACTTACATCCAGGCCATCTTCCTGTACCGGAACCGGGCAGGCAGTGATATGGGCATGTTTAAACGCAAGGCGGGCGCCATGATAACCGGGATCTTCCATCCATGCTTTATCGCGGGGCTGTAATAATGCCTGCACTACCAGGTTGAGTCCCTGTTGGGAACCCGTCACCACCATTACCTGTGCGGCTTCGCAGGTAACGCCCCGGGCCAGTCTCAGGTAGACGGCAATCTCTTTACGGAGTTCCCATAATCCGAGGGTGTCTTCATATCCAAGATGATATTTTTTCAGGTCCCTTAATACATGGTTACCGATCTTCTGCCAGGTATGATACGGGAAACGGTCCAGGGAAGGCATGCCTATCTGGAAAGGTTGGGCTATAATGCGGCTGCCTGATTTTTTTTCGGCTGGTGGTGGTGTTGTTTTTAAAGCAGGTGGATTGTTTGCGGATGATGTGTTCACCTGTAATAACTGCTCTGGTTGTACCTGGGCCACAAAGGTGCCGGAGCCGGTTTTACCTTCAAGATATCCTTCTATGATAAGATATTCAAAACACTGGCTCACGATGACACGCGATACGTTAAGTTCCGCAGCGAGGACTCTGCTGGAAGGAATACGGTTCCCGGGTCGTAGTTGTTTGGATGCGATCAGTTCTTTAATCTGCTGGTATAGCTGCATGTACAGAGGTACAGCGGATTCCCTGGAGATTTGTATGCCTGCCGGCATGATCACGGAAGATGCTTTGGCCATATTTTCTGCTGTGATGAGGTGAATATACAGGAAGAAAATAAAAGCCTTCAAATCGTTAGACTTGAAGGCTCTTTATATGAACATTAATTCAATAATCGTTAGAACTTAATCAACAGTTTTTCAGAGATCAGCTTACCGTCTTTGTAGTATTCAAAATGCCATTCTCCACCTTTCTTCAGCACTATTCCATGAGATGTTGCGTTGTCGGCAATAAAATAATCGGGAGCTGAAGTTTTCAGTAAGGTTAAAACTATTTTTGGTGCGGTATCAATTAACTGATATCCATTGGCTGTTGCCTGGGCGTATAATGTTCCGGCAGCTTCCTTTACCTCTGCTACCACCGGTGTTGCGACAGGAGAGGGCGCAGGAGCAACGGTAGCAGTAGCAGTGACAACACCAGCGGCAGCAGCAGGTGTTACTTGTTGTGGCTTCTCATTGACGGTGCCATTATAAGCATATGGTACATCATTCAGTGATGTAAAGGCATCTCTCAAGGCAAGATTATAGGAAGTTGCAAATTCTTTCTCCCTGCTTTTACCTTCTTTACTTTTAAAGATGATATTACCCTGGCAGTCCTTGAGTATAACGGTCAGATTGGTAACAAACAGTCCTTTTTTCTGCACTACCTCAGTATTCAGGGCATTACATCTGTTGCCGGCCAGTTCTTTTGGTACTTCTGAATTGTCAAAATAAACGGTAAATCCTTTTTCTTCCAGCAGTGATTTGGCCAGGGTGTTTAACCCATACTGGTTTTCTTCTCTGGAGAAATTAAATTTTTCCGGTACCAGCACGTACTTGTAGTTATTAATCGTGTTCTGGGCAAATCCCGAAAATGAAGCAAGTAAAAGCAGTAATAAAGCGTATCCTTTCATATAGTATTTTGTCTTCTGATTAAGACGAATATATACAAAATAATTGTCAAAATCAGCACAAACGTTTGTCTGCCAGCTCCTATGAAAAAGCGGGTGATGTAAAACGGGGTTGCACATTAAATTTTTGTAGGCGCAGCCCCATATTGCTTTTTAAAAGCAAATGAAAAATGGGAGAGGTCTTCAAAACCCAGGTCCAGGTAAATATCGGAGGGGGTTTTACCTTGTTCCTTAATAAGATAATAGGCTTCCTGTAACCTTCGTTGTTGCAGCCAGCGGCTGGGAGTGGAGTGGAATAGTTTTTCGAAATCCCGCTTAAAGGTGCCCAGGCTTCTGCCGGTCAGGTAAGCAAACCGGTTAAGGTCTACATTAAAGTGGAAATTCCTGTTCATAAAAGCCTCCAGGTCTATTTTCCCTGGCTCGCTGAAATTAAACAGGATGTCTTTCATTTCAGGGTTTACTTTTAGGAGCAGCAGGATGGCTTCTTTCAGTTTCACGGTAATCAAGGGTGCATCGACTTCGCCATTCAGGGGCATGTACGACAACAGGGAATCAAAATAGTTTTTATACAAGGGATCCTGTTTCAGGCAGAAGACGGCATTGCCGGGGACATGTTTTTCAGATGTATACCCGGCTTCCATGCTGAAGTTCCGTAAAAAGGGTTGGTCGAAGTGAACGGATATCGATCGGAATTCCCCTCCATCGGGCGGCAGTTTATTGAATTTCATCAGCTGGTTCCGCCTGCCGAGTCTAAAGTCGCCGGGGTTAAAAATATACTCCTGGCTGCCATCATTCATGATCATCGTGCCTGATTCCTGGTAGCTGAATGTAAACTCGGGTATAAATTGTTCTCCCGCCCTGCTGCTGGTAGTGTAGCAGGAATAAGCGATGGGTGATGGTTTTCTATTGAGTGCTGGCATTCTTAAATTTATTATTTTCTGGGAAAACGTTTACCCGTTTCCGTTTGCATAAAACCTATGGCGTCCCGGCATCGGTGGAAATGCTTACCGGCAGCCATTTTTCCATTTCTTCGTTTGTGGCAGCACTGGCTTGTTTTATCCTGCCGATGGCGTCATTGCCGAGTAGCAGGTGTACCGGCGGTTCCGGATGGTCCACCAGGGCGATCATTACCTTTGCGGCTTTGTCAGGGTCGCCTGCCAGGATAAAGTTACTGCTTTTAAACTGCGCTATCCGCATGCCAACAGTGCTTTCATAGCCCTCTATGGTGGGTGCGCAGCTCATGGAACTAAATACTTCGGTACGGAAACCGCCGGGCTCAATACTGGTTACCAGTATGCCCAGTGGCTTCACCTCTTTCGCCAGCGCCTCGCTGAAGCCACTCAAACCGAATTTTGCGGCCTGGTAGATGGTAAGGGCAGGACCACCCACCCGGCCACCTATGGAGCTGATCTGTAAAATTCTGCCGGAACGTTGCCGGCGCATGTAAGGTAATATGGCCCGGGTGATGGCGATGGGCGCATATAAATTTGTTTCCAGCTGGCTGCGCACCTGTTCCCCGCTGTAAGCCTCCGCAGCGCCGAGAATGCCAAAGCCGGCATTATTTACCAACACATCTATCCGGCCAAATTTCTCCATCGTATTTTCAACTGCTGCCATGATCGCTGCTGGGTTGGTGACATCTAACGTTAACGGATAAATGTGATCGGGATACTTTTCAGCCAGATCTTGTAATTGCTCCGGATGCCGGGCGGTGGCGGCTACGAGGTCGCCGTTGGCTAATGCTGCTGTAGTCAGACTTCTTCCCAATCCGCGGGAGCTGCCGGTAATAAACCAAACTTTTGCCATTCATTTATAAGCTAGTGTTTATCAAAGGTCGGCTCAATTTGATACGGCCATTTTGTTAAAACGTTCAAATTACTTTGTTGAAACGTACATGTTTTGTGTGAGATCCGTATCACGGGTGGAGATCCTACTGCGGGTAATCAGCAGTGATTTATAAAATTTATGCAAACGATTGCATTTTCAAATAAAATACTTATTTTAGAGAAAGGTCAGGCGTAAATGCCATGAGTAAGACCTGTTGATGATATATGTATTGCGCAATAGAAGGATCCTGTATAACCTGCTATATTCCCCGTTGATGTTACGAATTCCATATGAAAAAAGTGTATGTCAATTTCAATCAAAATCACCTTCTAAATCGATCAAAATGAGTCGGAAAAACTACTCCCTGTTATGCGGGCTGCAGATGCGCCGCATGATGAAACGAACTATTTTTTGTATGTTATGTCTCGTGGCAGCAGTAAGACTTTCAGCTGCCACTATTAATGTATCTTCTTTATCCGCTTTGCAAACAGCGATCAACAATGCGGTGGCAGGTGATGTCATCATTCTTGCCAATGGTGTATATACTGCATCCACCGATGTTACGATCAGTAAACAGGGAACTGCAGCGCAACCCATTACCATTGCTGCACAAACCATAGGCGGAGCGGAAATAAAAGGTACTGCCGGTTTTAGTATTCTGAGTCCCGCAAAATATATTATCATCCGGGGATTCAAATTTACGCACAATGCTTCCCAGGCTACCATGGCCACTGGTACCAGCTTTTGCAGATGGACCTGCAATGTTTTCCAGAATCCCGGTGCAGGAGAAAACCTGTTGATATATGGAAACGACCAGGAGATAGATCACAATACCTTTCAGCATAAAAATGCGATGGGACGATTTATCGCGGTGCGCGGAAGTGGTAGCCAGATTTCACAACGGCTGCATATCCATCATAACTACTTCCTGGATCAACAGCCGCAAACAGAGAATGGCGCGGAAACATTCCAGTTTGGCCTGAGCGGTTTTAGTCTTTCTTCCTCCAACAGTATTGTTGAGTATAATCTTTTTGAAGATTGTGCAGGTGAAAATGAGTTGCTGTCTGTGAAATCATCGGCAGTTACGGTGCGTTACAACACCATCCGGAATTGCCCTGCACAGCTTACTTTGCGGCATGGTAATCACTGCGACGTATATGGTAACTATTTTATTAACACACCGGGCATCCGCATTTTCGGAGATGATCACAACATTTTCAGCAACCATTTTGAAAATTGTAACCCTGCTATCAACATCGGTAATGGTGATGGAGAGGTGGCAAACGGCGATGCGCTGACGGTACATGATCGTCCCGATCGTACACTGATAGCGTATAATACCCTCGTGAATAACACCGGGAATATAGTACAGAACGGTCGCGCAAGTGGACTGGGTGCTACTACACAAACGGTTGTCAATAATGTGATCCAGGGTGGTGGCCCGGCAGCTTCCATTGCAGGACCTTATACAGGCGGTGTATGGTCGGGTAATTTGCTCTATAATACCAATGGCGCCGGTAGTATGCCCGGTAGCGGATATACCACAGCTAATCCATTGCTGGCAAGGGATAGCACCGGCACTTTCCATCTGCAGGCCGGAAGCCCTGCAATCAATACAGGCACCGGGTCTTATGCGGTTGTTACGACCKACATGGACGGACAGCCACGCAATTCTCCGCTGGACAAAGGTGCCGATGAAGTTTCTACTGCTCCGGTTACTGCCCGTATACTAACACCCGCCATGGTAGGTCCTTTTGCCAGTGACCTCACACCAGCCTGTCAGCCCGTTATTGCAAGCAGTGATGATGGCAATGTCGCGGCGAATGTCCTGGACGGAGACCTGAATACCCGCTGGTCTGCCAACGGTAACGGACAATGGATACAGTTTTGCCTGAATGATACCGTGGTGGTATCAGGCGTACAAATCGCCTTCTTAAGCGGCAATGTGCGGACCTCTACATTTGATGTATTGGTAGGTAATGATACTGTTAACTGGACCACCGCAGCAGCTGGCCTGGTGAGCGGCGGCACTTCACTTAACCTGCAAACGTTTTCATTTACACCTAAAAACGGGAGATACGTACGGATAGTGGGGCATGGCAACAGTGTAAATACATGGAACAGCTATACGGAAGTAAGAATACAAACAGGTGGCAGCGCGCTGGCAACAGCGAAGATGAGCGTTGCACCGGTGACAGAAGATCCGTTCGCATTAAACAGTTACCCCAATCCGTTTAATGACCACGCCAGCATCAGCTTCAAACTGAAAAAAGCTGGTATGGTGAGTCTGGATGTATATGACATCAATGGTAAAAGGGTAAAAGCATTGATCACTTCACAACGTTTAGAGGCAGGCATTTATAATTTCCCGTTTGATGCCGGCAATAAACCAACAGGCACCTATATACTGTCGCTGACTTATAACGGAAAAATGAGTGTAAGAAAAATACAGAAATTGTAATCCATCTACCTCATAAAAAAAAATAAAGGCGCGATTAATCGCGCCTTTGTTTTGCTTATCCGTAGCTTACTGTGAGGGAAGAGATGACCATCGTAGTACCGCCACCGGCAACCGGTAACTGCACCGTTTCGCCGTTGAAGGCGACAATACTCTGGCCTGAAGGAGCCGTGAAATTAAAAGCAATAGAAGAAGAAACATTATTCATAGTGCCGAAAGGGCCGTGTACATTTCCTGAACTGGTTTTAAAGGATAGCTGTGCAATGATGTCCCAGCCAAACCAAATACCACTGTAGCCATACACTTCCGTGATCAGTTCACCCGGAGCCAGGTTGATCGTCTGGTTGTGACCACCATTCCCGCCATGTTGTAACAGGCCCAATACGTTTTGTGTACCATTGGTGGTCCAGGTGTTGGTGGCCTGCAATGCATCCAGCACTTCTCCACTGTTGATACTAAGACTCGTAACAGGTGGGTTACCAGCGTTACTCACAATGGCACCATCGTTAAAGGAAACACCGGAAATGCCGTAAGCCAGCTCGTACAGCAATATCTGTTGTCCCTGCTCAAACTCATAGTTGTTTGAATTCAACCGCCACTGGGTGATATTATTATAAATGTATTGCTGGTTTTTGTATTTAAATCCTTTGCTGGCCTGATCATATGCGTTGCTGGCATTCTGGTAATTGGATTCGAACTTGGCGCCGTAGGCCATCAGCAATGGATTGATGCCTATGTCAACAAATGAGCTGACAGACGTGAACCCGGAATACAACTGCAGGTTCACGATATCAAAGCAGCTGTTCATGGTTGCTACGTCCAGGTTGCCTACTGATGCCGGTGAAAGGCTCAGGTACAGGTAGGAGCCGCTGTTGGCATTAAAGGCCTGTCGGATCGCATTGAAAAGAATGCTGAATTGCTGGGCGGTGATCGCAACAGAAAAACTTCCTTCCCAGTCGATATCGATGCCGTTCATCTGGTTGGTGGCCAGGAAATTAGTGGCATTGGTCGCAAAGTTCGCGGCTTCTGTCTGCCACTGACTGGAGTCGGATGAAAAAATCTGGGAAAGGGTATTGGTATTATAGTTGATGGTAGCCAATAACTTCACATCCGGATTTTGTGCACGGGCATCCTGTATGGTGTATTGCAGGTATTGGGCGGTGGTGGAACCATCCGGGTGAACAGTACCCGCATTGCCGATGTCGATCGTGTAATATCCTTGTTCGTTTAGTAATACGGCGAAGAAACAGATCATCACCATATCCGTATTTTTATAAACGTTGTTGTTGACCAGCGACTGGTAGCTGCTGTTTAAAGAGGTGTAGCCTGTGCCCTTGGGTTCATCTTCATCCAGGTAAATCCAGGCATTTACACTTTTTGAGGGAATGTTGGGAGTTGTCATAAAATAGGGCTTTGCCGTGATAGTTGTAACAAATATAACGAGTACCGCCATGGCATATACCCGTGAAAATCCCCGTATGCCCCTGATAGTTGATCTGGTAACCGGATAAGGTTAAAATGAACGCATATTCTGTTAATTACTGCAAACAGATATCTGCTAAAGAAAGTCATATTTGATATGGTGCCCTGACTTAACCTGGTACTGAAAAAACATTCCTATGCCCGATGCTTCCCGGCCGTTATCTCATCCCAAAGGTCTTTATATATTGTTTGTCACCGAAATGTGGGAACGGTTCAACTACTACGGAATGCGTGCGGTACTGATCCTGTTTATGACCAAAGCGTTGTTATTCAGTAAGGTATTTGCCGCCAACCTGTATGGGAGCTATACGGGACTTATTTACCTTACGCCACTACTGGGTGGCTATATCGCCGACCGTTACTGGGGTAACCGGCGTTCCATCATTACCGGTGGTATTGTGATGGCCATAGGGGAGATGATCCTCTTCGTGAGTGCCTCCTTATTTCATAGTTATCCKGCGGTTTCGCTGTTACTGTTCTTTTGCGGTCTTGGTTTTATGATTTCCGGCAACGGCTTCTTTAAACCCAATATATCTTCCCTGGTAGGGCAGTTATATGTAGATGGAGATAAAAGGAAAGACACTGCTTATACCATTTTTTACATGGGCATTAATACCGGCGGGGCGTTGGGGCCTATCATCTGCGGCCTTACCGGAGATACCGGCAACCCGGCAGATTTCAAATGGGCCTTCCTGGCAGGTGGCATCAGCATGATTATCAGTGTGGTGGTGCAGGTAGTATTTCATCACCGGTATGTGAAAGACCCCCAGGGAAATGTGCTGGGCCTGATCCCGGAAGGCGCACCGGTCAAGCTATTACAGCCGCTTATTGTTATCATCGGGTTATTGCTGACCACCTTTTTGATGATCGGGTTACTCTACCTGGACGCAGAAGTAGTCAATTACTTGTCTTATTTGTTGCTGGCAGCGGTATTGCTGATTGCCGTAATTATTTTCAGAGACAAATCGCTCACGCCGGCGGAAAAACAGCGGATCAAATTAATTTTTATCATTTCTTTTTTTGTGATATTCTTCTGGGCTGCTTTTGAACAGGCAGGTGCTTCACTCACATTCTTTGCAGATGAACAAACCAACCGGCAACTGGGCTGGCAAATACCTGTGTGGAGCATTCAGCTGGTGTCTGTTTTTTTATTGTACGGGTTATACCGATTGTTCCAAAAGGCTGGAAGACAGCTGTCATCCGCTGCCGATCATCTCTTGCGTAATACGGTATACGGGTTATTATTCCTCTTCCTGGGGGGCATTGTTGGGGTAAATGCATATTTTCTCGTGCAGCATGAAAATGTGCTGTCGCTGCATGAAATACCACCCAGCCTGTTTCTTTCCCTGGGCTCCATCTACATCGTTTTGTTTGCACCTTTCTTTGCCTGGCTGTGGCCCCGGCTGGGAAAATATGAACCTTCCGCACCGGTGAAGATGGCAATCGGTTTGCTATTGTTGTCGTTGGGATATTTATGGATTGCATTTGGGGTGAACGCCGTGGCGCCGGGTACGAAAGTAAGTATTATCTGGATTACCGGGATGTATGCGTTGCATTCCTTCGGAGAGCTTTGTTTGTCACCAATAGGGCTTTCACTTGTCAATAAATTATCACCGCTGAAATTCTCTTCCTTACTGATGGCGGTATGGTTCCTGGCTACTGCGGCGGCTAACAAGTTTGCGGGCGTATTAAGTACCCTGTACCCTGAACGGGGCAGGACGATTAGTTTCGGAGGGTATATCATCCGCGATGCGTACGACTTCTTCCTGCTTTTTGTAATTATGGTGGGGGCGGCAGGCGTGTTGCTGTTGCTGATTTCAAAACGGCTGTCTGCCATGGCGGTTGCCCGTAAGTAAGCAGACAGCGTTTTGAAGAATAATTATGGCTGATTCCCTTTGAGGTCGGTCGGCGTAATTTCGTTGCTGAGCAGGTGGCCAAAGCTTTCCCATCTCTTTTGCTGATCACCATTGGCGCTGGCGGAGATATAGTTTTTGATCAGGTCCTGTCCATAATTGTAGTTGATGACATAGCTACGGTTTTTCTTAATAAACAGTAACCCTTTCGCGGCTGCTTCCTGGTTTAGTAACGTATAGTCCAGCAGCCAGTGTACAGCCGCAGAATCGGACATGCTGCCGTTCAGTAAGCCTCTGCCTACTTCATTGCGGGCATAGTTAAGCGCTCCTTTTATTGCCAGCGCATTGAAATAGGTGTCTAAGCCGGTAGTATCCAACCCTGCGAGTGGCAATAAGATGTTTTTGGTAAACGTATTTTTTTCTTCTCCGGGAAAAGCGATTTCTATCCCGTAGTTAGCACTGCCTTCCGCAATAAGCGACTGAGGACTGAATAAGGGATAGAGCGAAATTTCCACCCAGCCTTTATCATGATAAAGATTTTTTTCCAGCATCATATTGTATACATGATGCCCGGGATATCCTTCATGACAGGCCAGGTCTATTGCTTTTTCGATGAAGATATTCAGGTCCGCGCTGATTTGAATCAGGCTCACATAATTTCCCTTGTACCAGTTGTAGCCCATCCAGGGTTTACCGGCAACATATTCCAGGGTAAAGTTTTCTGTTGATGGTAACGCATAATGTTGTAAAGTGCGTTTGCGGGCTTCTGCAATAGCAGCTTTAAAAACGGTATCCAGTTTGTCTTTCGGAATGATGAAGCGATTGGCCAATTGCTGAAAACGGTCCTGCACAGGACCTTTACCGGGCAGCAGGCTATCCAGCTTCGCCACCAGCGACTGATAATATTTCTCCGGGTAGCTGGGTGCAGTTGCATCAAACAATTCCTTTGATTCCATATCGAAAGAACCGTATTCGCCGGAAAATATTTTTATGCGCCTGCTGAAGGCCGTGAGTTGTTTCGTGATCCAGTTAGCCCTGATGCGGATGGTGTCATCTTTGGTTTCACCAGAAAGCTGTTGCAGTGATGCTTTTAATGCATCCACTGCCAGCAGGAAGCTATCTTTCGGGAAGCTGGCCTGCTTTGCAGCCGGCTTTAAGGAATCCGGGCCATAATAAGCATCTACAAAGTCGGGATCATATTGACCGATACTCAATCCGAGCCGCACATATTTTTCTGCCAGGAGATTTAATTTATTATTTCCGGTATCCTCATTTTTGCGGGCATTGCAGGCGAGCAAAAATAAAAAGGATACTAACAGTAGTTTGTTGCTCATATGTAGCAGGATATTTATAAAGCGATCAGGTTTTCAATTTCAGTGGCGGTTCTGGCAAATGGGCGACCCAGGAGGCGACTGCCACCGGCTGTTATCAGGAAATTATCTTCCAGCCGTACTCCTCCGAAATTGGCATAGGGCGCTAATTTCTCATAGTTGATAAAAGAAGCACACTTACCTACTGCCTGCCAGGACTCCGTCAGCAAAGGGTTAAAATAGATACCAGGTTCGATGGTCAATACAAAGCCTTCTTCCAGCTCACGTCCAAGGCGCAATGATTTTAATCCGAACGCTGTACTTTTCTGCAGGGTCTCTGTATAACCTACATATTCTTCTCCCAGGTTTTCCATGTCATGAATATCCAGTCCCAGCATATGTCCCAAACCGCAAGGGAAAAACAGTGTATGTGCGCCGGCAGCTACCGCTTCTCTGGCATTGCCCTTCATCAGCCCCAGTGCAATCAGTCCTTCTGCCAGTTGTTCGCAGGCCAGCAGGTGCACGTCTTTATAACGTATCCCTGGTTTCACGGCATCTGCCGCGGCTTTGTATGCATGATACACAATGTCATAAATTTCTCTTTGGGCAGTTGTGAATTTTTTATTGACAGGATGGGTGCGGGTTAGATCTCCTGCATAGCGCATTTCATTTTCTGCACCGCAGTCACATAGTACCAACTGTCCGTTTTGCAGGGGCGTCCGGTGTGGATGATTATGCAGGAACTGTCCATTGGCAGTAAGGATAACAGGGAAGGAGATATTACCTCCCGCCGCAATTGCCACGGCTTGTAAGCGACCGGCTATCTCCGTTTCGGTAACACCGGCAGCTGCCAGCTCCATCGCTTTCAGTTGCATGTCGATGGTAGTGTTCACAGCGATCTCTATTTGTTCTACCTCTTCATTGGTTTTAATAGCCCGCTGACGAATGATGGCGTGAATCAGCTTTTGGGATACGCGCTGTGGTATCATGCTGGCGGGTATGCCCAGCCAGGCACTCAGTTTTATGGTGTTATCAGCTCTGTAAGGCAAAAGAAAATGGACTGTTTGTTTGCTGCTGATACAGCCGGTCAGGAAATCCGAAAGCCGGGATAAGGGCTGTATCTCGGTGATACCTGCTCTCGCAGCCTGTGCTGCCAGCGAATCTACGGGACCGGTCCACATGATTTCCTCTATCGTGAGTTCATCTCCAAATAATATCTCCCTGTTATTATCTATATCAATAACAAATGTAAGCCCTTGCCTGTCGATGCCCGCAAAGTATAAAAAGCTGCTGTCCTGCCGGAATGGATAGACGTTGTCCAGGTAGTTCATACCGCTGTCATCGTTACCGGGGAGTAAAATAATTCCGCTGCCTATATCTGATTGCAGCCTGTTTCTTCTTTTGGCGTATGTTTCGGGTGAAAACATCTGAKTGTTTTTTTAATGAATGTCCAATAATATTAGGTTAAAAGTAACTAACAAACACTGATAATCAGTCACCGGGTTAAAAAGAGCAGACAGATGGTTAATTATTGCAAAGAAATAAATGAGACTACCGAATGCTAAGCAACGTCGAAAAAAAAATCTTGATTTTTGTCAAGCAGACTATCCCGATCAAATGCAATATTTGTGGAGAAGAAAATTCATACGCATCATCGTTGATGAGTACTAAATAAACACTTGTCAGCGTTTTACGTAACGTTATAATTTAAAACAAATCTTATGTTTATCGGACATTTCGGACTGGGGATGGTCACCAAAAAAATAGCCCCGCAACTCTCGCTGGGAACACTTTTCATGGCAGTGCAGTTTTCTGACCTCATTTGGCCTACTTTATTGCTGCTGGGCGTAGAAAAAGTGGCACTGCATCCCGAACTTGAAGGACAAAGAGCCATTGAGTTTACAAGCTATCCATTTACACATAGCCTGGTGGGCGCTTTCATATTGGCGATCTTATTTGGTGCGGTGCATTATGCAATTAAGAAAAATGCAAGGAATGCCCTGATATTGGGAGCTGCGGTGCTCAGTCACTGGTTGCTGGATCTTATTGTACACTTTCATGATTTGCCGTTATCGCCGGGGGCATCGGTGAAAGTTGGCTTTTCGCTCTGGTCTTCCGTAGGAGGTACCTTGTTGGTAGAATTGATATTGTTTATATCCGGCATTGTTTTTTACCTGCGTTCAACAACGCCTTTAAACGCAAAAGCAAGGATTATTTTCTGGGTGAATATCGTTTTACTCCTCTTAGTACAGCTTTCCAACTTTTGGGGACCTGTTCCTGAAAATGTTACGGCACTCGCCTGGTCTGCCCAGTTTCAATGGCTATTTGTGATCCTGGGCTATTGGGCAGATAACAATACTGTATCAGTCCCGCAGGAAAGTAAATATCAACAGCTGAGTAGTATTTAATTATAGCCAGGCACCTGATACGATCTTCAGGTGCCTGGTTCATAAATGATGTGGAAGCCCGCTACGCGATGATGGCAGCGCTTTTTAAGGAGTTGACAAATGTTTCGCAATGCTGCTTAGAGTTACCATAGACATGGATATAGCAGGCAGCACGATCGTACCAGGTTCCTTTATGAATGACAATGTCGCCCGATGATAACCATTTATTATAGTCATCACTCGCCGTCAAATGCTGGAAGTAGTCTTTCGTGAGCCAGTCAAATTCTTTTGGGTTAATTAAGTCATAGAATGGAGGATGTTCATATTTGTTTTCCCTGCTTAAGAGATCTTCAAAAGCGTAGGTTTCAATAAATTTATCGAAAGAAGAAAAAATAGTATTGACGGAGCCATTGTTGCTGTTGTAGGTACATAGTTGTCCTTGCTCACTTAATACAAACCAGAATTGCGCAGTTTCATGGTCCCCACAAAAGAAATAAGACTGTCCGTTTACCTTTATCAGCTCGATTTTAGTATTTTTTGCAACGTTACTTCTGGAGAAAAGCCTTGCGTTAAATGTTGCCCCCCGGCATTTTGAAATCGTCAGCTCCAATCCTGAAAACTTCATTTGAAAATCAATGACAGGGTCGAAGGCGGTAATATTTTGTTTAGCCAGGTAATTAATGACTTCATTACTGTCTGCGATAACGAATTCCTTATCACGGTTTAATTTATCAAGATATTTATAGGCCTTGTTTGAAAACTTCATGGTGTAATGATTGGTTCCGAATTGTTGTACCTTCTCTGAAATCTGCAGGGAATTATATGGCTTATTTATTTAAACCTGTATTGCCCTGAAATATTCCTATTAATGTAATAAACTTATGGAGAAAAGACCGCTTTCCCGTACCGCATATTTTACAGCTGCCAGCATTTTATTCATCTATATATTGGCATTATTGTTTAAAGGATATGTTTTTTGGATTTACCAGATCAGCGGAGATAGTCCTCTGAATGTTGTGTTTGAGGGGAGTATGCCACAGCATCAGTTATCAGCTTACCTGATGCTGGTCCTTTCATTTGCCATATTATATCCCTTGCTGGTGATTTGTATGCACCATTACGCAACATCACCCGTTACAGCTATCGCTGTTTTTTTGGGATTATTCTTTTCCAGTTCAATCGAAATATGTTTGCAAGCCATTTACCTATTCAGAATGACAATAGAATTGCCTTCGGAGATGATGACGATGAATGGTCCTCATATGGAGGAAGATGCTGTTCGCGAATTGTACAAATTTTTGAGTATACGTCGGTACCTGAATTTTCCGGTAACATTTTCACTTATTATATCCAGTATTATGCTGGCATTTACTTTCAGCCGGCAATTAAGAATAAATTTCCTGATTAACCTGGCGTTTGGCATGAATGCATGCTATATGGGCATACATCTTTGGTGTCTTTTTTCGAGACTGGATGCGATAGAAGACTATAACAGAACTTTATACCTGCCGGTGGAAGTATTCATTTATAGCCTGGTCCTCGTGTGGCTTATACGCATTCCTTTCCTGATCGACTTACCGCCCGCTAAACAAAAATAGTCTGTCCCTCGCGGAGCAGTTCACAGGCCGTTTCAAACCTAAAACTATATTCTTTTAAATCTGTATCGAAAGGTATCACCGCCGGAACTAATGGATATCCATCGGGTACCTGCCCGCCGGTGAAACTACTTTTTATTTCCTGTGCCTCCAATCCTTCGGTGTCGTATATGTCAAAGCTGTAACATGCGCCCTGGGTGTTACCTTCTACGTTGATCTGGTACATAAAACCATCCAGGAGATATGTGGTGGTGAGGTTCCCTTTTATCAGCAGTCTGCCGCCAGGTTCTCCATAGTAGCCCAGCACTGTTCCGGTAATGGTGGCATTTCCTCCTATGATGATGTCCAGCCAGCCGGATAACAGTAGGTTGTTGGCCCGGAGATCACCGGCAACGTAAATGAATTGAGGCAATGCTTCTATATTCCGGCCGGCATCCAGGTTGCCGTTGATTGTGAGATGACCATTCACGATGATATTCCTGCTGGCCGTTTGGGCGGTTGTTGCCAGTTCGGAATAGTCGATCACCAGGTCTCCCTCAATAACGGTATCGCCGGGATACAAACAGAAATTACGGAGTACGGGGTTGCTCAAATATTCATTGACATCATTCAGAAATGGCGGTTCAAATTGTGTTTCAATTGTTTCCCAGGGAACAATTTGATAGTCCTTCCCGGATGGTTCCTGTGTTAACGCTAACAGCGCAGCAGCGGCTGTTTTAAGGTGCTCCTGGTACTGTGTTTCCGTGATGGCTGCGTATCCGTTCTTCAACAATTTCTCCGGGAAGCTGGAGGGCATTTTCTCATCTTTCTCCCAGGTTTCCACTGCCCCGGTTTGTATCCGGAAGCCTTTCATTTGTGCGCTTATCTTTTCTGCTACTATATCTGAAACGGAGACCAATCGTATTTCTTTGGGTGTCTGATGAATGAAATATTGCATCTCTTTTTTCAATAAATGTAAAATATTTTTCGGTAAGGGGAGGGAAGAGGGAATGGCGAAATTAAAATATAGGATGTAAATAAAAGAGCCGGCAACCATCGCTGCCGGCTCTTTTATTTATCATGTTATTTTATTTCCAACCACCGCCGAGGTCTCTGTAAACATTGATGACCGCATTCAGTTGTTGTTTTTTTGTTTCTATCAGTTCGAGTTTAGATTCCAGCGCATCCCGTTGTGTCATCAGTACTTCCAGGTAATCGGCTCTGGCAGACTTAAACAGGTCATTGGAAATGTCGATCGACCTGGTGAGAGCATCCACTTGTTTCGACTTTAAATCATAGCTCTTTTCCAGGTTGCTGATGTTAGAGAGCTGATTAGATACTTCGAGGTACGCATGTAAAACGGTACGCTCATAATTATACATGGCCTGTAGCTGTTTGGCGTTGGCCTTGTTAAATTCCGCTTTGATGGCATTCCGGTTAATCAATGGTCCGGCAAGCTCCCCGGCCAGCGAGTACAGTAACGACTCCGGCGACTTCACCAGGTAAGATGGCTTGAAGGCTTGTAAACCCAGTCCGGCGGAAATACCGAGGGAAGGATAAAATTCAGCCCGGGCCACTTTTACGTCCAGCTTCGCGGCAGTTAATTCCAGTTCTGCCTGTTTAATATCCGGACGGTTGGCCAGCAATTGTGATGGAATACCGGCGCTGATGGTCAAAGGAAGAGAACCGGTGAAGGCATCTTTATCCCGGATAATTTCCTGCGGATAACGACCCAGCAGGAAGTTGATCTTGTTCTCTGCTTCTTTTATATTCTGCAGTATATCAAACTCCAGGCTCTGAGACTTTAATACTTCCGCCTGGAATTTTTGAACTGCGAGTTCCGTCGCCCTGGTGGCTTCTTTCTGCACCTTTACAATTTCAAGCGCATTTTTTTGCAGCTCAATGTTTTGTTTAACGATTTCGAACTGCTTATCGAGCGATAACAATTCATAGTAAGAATTGGCTACCTCTGCGATCAGGTTGGTGAGTACAAAATTTTTGCCTTCTACCGTAGATAAATACCTGGTTACTGCGGCTTTCTTGGCGTTATGCAGTTTCTTCCAGATATCTACTTCCCAGTTAGCGTAAGCGCCAATCGTAAAATCCGTCAGTGGATCAGGCATCTCTTTGCCTGGCTCAATCTCCGTGGAGGCATCACCTGCACCCTGACTGGTATATCTTCCTACCTTTTCAACGCCGGCACCTGCCTTTGCAGTGACTGTAGGAAGTAATGCGCCGTGTTTGAACCGGATTTCACTCTTTGCAATTTCAATTTCCTGTAAGGTGACCAGCAACTCCTGATTGTTTTTCAGTGCAGTATCAATCAGACTTACCAGGTTCTTATCGGTAAAAAAGTTGCGCCACTGCATGCTGGACGTATTGGTCGTATCAGCACTGTTGTCGTAGGATGCCGGAACAGCCTTGTTTTCAGCTGATGGCATGATTGCCGGCACCTTGCAGCTGGCTATTGCCAGACAAGCACTCAGCATACCAATGCCGCTATGTATCCTGAATTTATACATTGTGATCAATTTCTTCTGTTAATGGATTTTCTTCTTCGTCTTTCACAAGTGCATGTCGCTCTGCAATTCTGCCGAATATGTAATACAGTCCGGGAATAATCAGCACGCCGAATACCGTTCCGAAAAGCATACCCCCGGCAGCAGCCGTACCAATGGTTCTGTTACCCAATGCACCAGGACCAGACGCCATCACCAATGGAATCAATCCCGCAATAAATGCGAAGGAAGTCATCAGGATAGGACGGAACCTCACCTTAGAACCCTCCATGGCAGCTTGAAACACAGTGGCTCCACCCCGGTGTTTCTGCACGGCAAACTCCACAATCAACACCGCATTTTTACCCAGCAAACCGATGAGCATTACCATCGCTACCTGCGCATAAATGTTATTTTCCAGCCCCAGTAATTTCAGTAAGAGGAACGCACCAAAAATTCCGGGAGGCAGCGACAGTACCACTGCCAGCGGCAGGATAAAGCTTTCATATTGTGCTGCGAGGATCAGGTATACGAAACCAAGACAGATGAGGAATATATAAATGGCCTGGTTGCCCTGTGCCACCTCATCTTTGGAAATACCAGCCCAGTCTATCCCAAACCCTCTGGGTAAGGTTTTCTTCGCTACTTCATCGATGACTTTAATGGCTTCGCCACTACTGTATCCCGGTGCGGCGGCGCCACTTATTTCTGAGGCGTTGTACATGTTATGCCGCGTGATTTCTGACAGGCCATACACTTTTTCCATTTTCATGAAAGCAGAGAAAGGCACCATTTCATCACGGTCATTTTTTACGTACAACTTCAGGATATCTTCCGGCAATGCACGGTACTCCGGCGATGCCTGTATGATCACCTTGTATTGACGGTCGAATTTAATAAAGCTGATTTCGTAGTTACTTCCAATGAGTGTAGAAAGCGTGTTCATGGCATTGTCAATGCTGACACCTTTTTGTTGGGCAATATCATTGTCCACTCTCAGCATATATTGCGGGAAGCTGGCGCTGTAGAAGCTGAATACAGAAGATAGTTCGCGACGCTTAGTAAGTTCTTTTACAAACTCCCTGCTCACGGTTTCCATCTTTTTATAATCACCTGATCCGGCTTTATCCAGCAAGCGCAGCTCGAAACCACCGGCAGCACCATAACCAGGCACGGCAGGCGGCTGGAAAAATTCGATGGTAGCACCTGGAATATCTTTGGATTTCTCTTCCAGCTCGGTCATGATTTCCTGCACGGAATGTTTGCGATCTTCCCAGCTTTTCAGGTTAATCAAACAGGTACCCGAGTTGGAGCCTGTTCCTTCTGTCAGGATTTCATAGCCTGCCAGCGCAGAAACAGATTGCACGCCTTCAATACCTTCCGCTACTTTTTGCAGCTTCTCGGCTATCTGGTTGGTTCTTTCCAGCGATGATCCCGGTGGTGTTTGTATGATGGCATAGAACATTCCCTGGTCTTCATTCGGGATGAAGCCGGAAGGAACATTGCTGTTCAGTATCCAGGTGCCGGCGCAGAAAGTGAGTAATACCACAATGGTGACTACTCTTCTGTTAACGATGGCGCCCAGTATTTTCTGGTATTTTCCGGATGCACGGTTGAATGAGTTATTAAAGCCATCGAGGAACCTGTCTACAGGATTTTTCTTTTTAGGTTGTCCATGTCCATTCTTCAGGATCATGGCGCAAAGCGCAGGTGTAAGGGTCAGCGCCACCACACCCGAAAGAATAATGGCCGTTGCCATGGTAATGGAAAACTGTCTGTAGAAGATCCCTACCGGACCGGACATAAATGCTACCGGGATAAATACCGCTGCCATCAGGAACGTAATGGCAATGATCGCCCCGCTGATTTCATGCATCGCTTTTTTGGTGGCCTTCAATGGTGAGAGATGCTCTTCTTCCATTTTGGCATGCACCGCTTCAATCACCACAATCGCATCATCCACCACCACACCAATGGCCAGCACCAACGCAAACAGCGTGATGAGGTTGAGTGTGATACCGAAAAACTGCATGAACATAAATGTTCCGATAAGCGATACCGGTACGGCCATGGCAGGAATCAGGGTAGAGCGCCAGTCGCCCAGGAAGAGGAATACCACCAATCCTACAAGGATAAAGGCTTCCACCAGGGTATGGATTACTTTTTCAATAGAAGCATCCAGGAATTTTGATACGTCATAGCTGATCTCATAATCCATTCCTTTAGGGAAAGAGCTGGATTTGATCTCCTTCATTTTTGCTTTGATATCCTTGATTACCTGGCTGGCATTACTTCCATAGGATTGCTTTAACACAATGGCGGCGGAAGGTTTGCCATTCAGGTTGGAGTAAATATCATACATCGAGCTTCCGAACTCTACACCCGCCACATCTTTCAGGCGGAGTATTTCTCCATTGGGGCTGGATCTTAAGATAACATTCTCGTATCCTTCCTTCGTGGTGAACCTGCCGGGATATTTCAATACATATTCGAAGGTCTGGGATCTTTTGCCAGAGCTTTCACCAGTTTTACCGGGAGAAGCTTCCAGGCTTTGTTCTCCCAGGGCTTTCATTACTTCGTCGGCAGAAATCTTATAAGCCAGCATGCGGTCGGGCTTCAGCCAGATTCTCATGGCGTATTCCCTGTTACCAAGAATGTCAGCAAACCCAACACCATCCACTCTTTTCAACTCCGGCAATATATTGATGTCGGCGAAGTTGAACAGGAATTTCTGATCCGCCTGTGGATCATTGCTGTAAAGGTTGATGTACATCAGCATGTTTGATTCCTCACGGGTAATCTTAACACCTTCACGTACCACCAGTGGGGGCAGTTTATTCACTACTGATGCCACCCTGTTTTGAACATTCAACGATGCCTGGTTAGGATCGGTTCCCAGGTTAAATACTACCTGTATGGAAGCCTCTCCATCATTACCCGCATCTGATGCGATATATTTAAGCCCCGGAACGCCGTTGATGGCTCTTTCCAGGGGAATGATCACAGATTTGATCATTAGTTCACCGTTTGCTCCGGGATATTCCGCTGTCACATTTACCTTTGGTGGAGATATAGAAGGAAATTGTGTTACCGGTAACTGGGTAATGGCCAGCACCCCCAGGAACACAATAATGAGCGATATCACTATGGATAGAACCGGTCGCTGTATAAATTTATTAAACATTGCGCTACGCTATTAGGACTTGAACTGAACTACTATTCCGCTTTCAATCGCAGTTGGGAAATAACTTCCTCGGGTTTCCGGTATTCGTATTTGATCTTGTCATCATCTTTTACCTTCTGAACACCTTCGAGCAGTATCTTATCATTTTCTGAAATGCCACTTTCCACTACATACAGGTCGGGCATCTGGCCACGGATAGCAATGTTGCGGGACCTTACCACATTGTTGTTGTCTACCACAAAAACATATAGCTTATCCTGAATTTCGTAGGTCGCCTTTTGTGGGATGACTAACGCATTTTTAAGCGGAATGGTCATCAGTACTTTACCTGTTTCTCCATTTCTCAGCAGCTTCTCAGGATTCGGGAATCTTGCCCTGAAGGCAATGTTTCCTGTTTCATTGTTGAATTCACTTTCAATGGTTTCCACATCTCCTTTATACTGGAGGGGCTGATTATTGGCTAACAGCAGTCCTACTTTGCTGTTACCGCGGCCTTTGGTGTTGGTAGCATAGTCCAGGTATTCCGGTTCAGATACGTTGAAGTAGGCAAACATCTGGGTGTTGTCTGAAAGGCTTGTCAGTAACCCACCTTCATCGATTACGCTACCCAGTTTGAATGGGATGCGGTCAATGGTGCCATCAAATGGCGCCCTGATTTCAGTGAATGACAGGTGAAGTTTCGCCAATGCCATTTCTGCTTTGGCCTGATCCAGTTTGGCCTGCGCCATTGCCTGCTCATTTTTGGAGACAACATTTTTGTCGACCAGGGTTTTGGTATTCTGCAGTTCTATTTCTGCTGCCCTGGTTTCCGCTTCCGCTTTCTGAAGTTCTGCCTCATACATTTTAGGCATGATCCTGAACAGCAGCTGGCCAGCTTTTACAAACTGTCCCTCATCTACATAAATGTTCTGGAGGTAACCCCTTTCCTGTACCCTGATTTCTATGTTCCTGACAGATTTTATCTGGGAAACATATTCATGGGTGAAGGAAGTATCCACTCTGGATGGACTGGTAACGGTGTATTTGCCAGCTTCTTCTTTTTCTTCCTTTCTAGGTTTACAGCTTGTTAAGTACAGCAGGGCAAAGAAGCCCGTAAACATGACAATTCTATTCATGATATTTAATGGATATTAAGCGATGGCATGGTAGTAAGGCAAAGACGCCTATGGATGCAGAACGTTATCAGTCGCCAGGGTAACCTGAACGGCAATGCAGGAGGATGTATTATCAATATACATCTATCAGGTTGGCATGGTCACACGTTTGGTAACTGATACAGGTAACAGATCAGATCCTTAGCGCTCCCTGCGTAAGATAAATATTGGAAAGATGACCCCAAAAGAGTGGTGGGGCCTGAAAATATTTGCGTAGATAACTTAAAGTAGACAGGTGAGCGCGTGACAAATTGCACCTGGCCAGTAGCCTGTATTTCCTGACAAGGAAATTACTCGCATCGTCATCTTCCACATCATCACTTACCAGGTATTCGGCTTCCTCATCTACATCGGTATCGGATGCGATGGTGTCGTCCTGATTGGTGTCTGTAATTTTTAATAGCGACTGGCTATTGAGATGCTGCGTGGGATTGTTGCAGATATTGTGATGAGGCGTAAATGAAAATGCGCATTTATCTCCTCTTAACAGTAGGAAACATAAGCATGCAAAAAATATTACTACTCTCATTCGGGGACCAAAAGTAATAAAAGTTTGATAGAAAAAAAGAAATCATGTCCACATGTGCATGAAAAAACAATTATTACTTAAATAAGTAACAATTTTTTAACGTTAAAGTGAAATTTAAACATAGCGATATTTTTATAATATGTCTGGTTGCCTGGGATACCCCAATAAAAAACCTGCGACAACTGCGCAGGTTTTTTATTGGGGTATCCCGACCAGGTGCATTGCTGCCATCCTCCCGACAATGGATGCCTGGCCGGGTCTAGTTTTCTGCGGTGTATCCTTTTGCCGTTGCCAGCCGTACTATGGAATGGTTGATCGCAGCGCCCAGATCATCGGTCGTAACCGTCTTTTTTACTGCCTCATCAATATATTTTTGTCGTTGTTTGCCCAGTGTGGCCATTTCTTTCTGAATGCTTTCCCGTTCTTTGCTTTTGGCTGCCACCAGGGCTTCCAGCTCGGCAACGCTTTTTCCCTGCAGTTCTTTGGGTAAATCACGCTGGCTGATGCTTTTCAAAACGGTTTTGTCCTGGTTAACACGATCCACCAGGTCCCAGCTTTCATTTCTATAGGCGCCTTTTGATTTACTGACATAACGTTCAACGGAGTTAGCGGAGGATAGTGACTTCGCATTTTTATCCTGCATGATCTGGTTACTTTTCTTGGATGCGCCATAAGCGCCGTACCCGATATAGGTTTGGTTGATGCGTTCATTGCAGGCCTCTATTTTCCCGTCATAAGGGGTTTCAATAAAAACAACTTTTTTATCGGAGTCGATATTGAAATACTGGCCATGGCCTCTGTCGGCGCCATCTTTCCAGTTGGTGCTGATGCCTTCCTGTTTATCACCACAGTAGATCGTATTTATAAAGATGTTCTTGCCAACAGCTTCACTGGCGGCCTCTTTATAACTGATCCGTCCCTGGGTAAACGCTTCGTTACCGGCGATATAAATGAGTTTCATATCTGCCTGATCCTTTCCCCAACGCAGTGATTTTACCGCTTCGGTGATGACTGCACCACAATATTCTGAACCGCCATTGGTGCGAAGGGTGAATAGTTTTTCAGAGATGAGATCCAGGTCGGTGGTGAGTGGGGTAACCTGCCGGATGAAATTACTTGCAGGAGAAAGACCGTCATTACCATATTCATAAAGGGAAATCTCGATTACCGGTGCTTTCCCTTTATATCTCAGGGTAGTAAGGGTATTGATAATATTCCACAACCTTGATTTTGCCTGGTCTATCAATCCATCCATGCTATTAGAGGTGTCCAGTAGTAAAGCTACCTGTATGTGGGTATTGTCTTCGGCGGAAGGAGGAGTCACATAAGCACATATTGGAGTAGCTTTATCGCTTTCTTTATCCAGGAGGTATGGACGTGTATCATATTTCCATACCAGGAATCCCGATGCCAGCAGTGCGCTGGCTAATAGTGTCGTTTTCATGTTGCTTGATTTAAGATGACCCCATGAAAATAGGGGGTCTTATTTGCCTGTTAGAGACCACTTGGTGAAATCGTATTTTGAATGGGTGAAATACCCGGTTGCCCACACTGAAAAAACCTATTTTGCGGTTGAATCAATTAACATGGTACGCTACGGTATTTATATAATTATCTTGTTGGGTTGCTTTGGTGTCTGTGAAACAGCGGAGGCGCAGGGTAAAAAGGGCGGGGTATCCAAAGCAGCGAGGGATTTGAAAAAATCGCTTTCCAGCGATGATGATGCCCTGAAGACAGCCAGTCACTACGAGGCCCTGGCAAAAGAGCTGATGGATCAAAGTGAATATGCCAAAGCAGAAGAGTATCTTAAAAAGGCATTGGAAATATACACCCGGCTGAATGATAAAGACGCGGCCGCCACCACCGGACGCGCCCTGGCCAAAGTGCAGGAATTGCAAGAAAAAATAATTCCGGCCATACAAAATTACCAGTCAGCCGGTGACCTGACGAAAGATAAAACGCTGGAGAGCATTAATTTCAATGATGCCAACCGTTTGCGGAATAACAGTAACCCCCAGGCACAAATAGGTTACGTACAATCCAATCTTGTTATTTTTGAAAAGGAAGGAAAGAAACAGGAAGCCGCAGATGCCTACAAGCAACTGGGCAATAGTCAGCTATCACAGCATAATACCTCTGACGCCATTGCCAGCTATAAAAAAGCGATTGAAAAGAGTGACAATACCCGTGAAATCAGCGCTATCAGTAAGAAGATATCCAAAGTATATGTGGCTGGAAATAATATTGATGAAGCGATCCTGCTGAATGAATCCATCCTGGAAAAAGCAAAACGGGAGCAGAACGTAGATCTGCAAATTGACCAGGTCCGTGAGCTGGCGCAACTGTATTCCAGGAAACAACAACCCGAAAAAACAGGCAGTCTGCTGGAGGAAGCATATGCGCTGGCATTCAGTAGTGGTAATACTTCCAAAACAAAAGACTGTTTGCTGGCACTGACAAAATATTATCGGGAACAGCGCCGGGAAGATGCTGCCCTGAGCCGGTACGATGATTTCCTGCATCATTTGGATACGCTCATCAGAACGGATAGTTCGCTCGTAGATGCCAGCCTGTTTGATGTTACAGAAGGAAGAATCAAAGACCTGGAAAGAGAACGGGCCTTGCAGCAGGCATTGATCAGTAATAAAAATACCCTCAACTATTTCCTGACGGCTTCCATCCTKGCAATGGCAGTGTTATTGTTTTTTATTATCCGCGCATTACGTGCCATCAAGATCAAGAATAAAAAAATTGCTTTGCAGTCTTTGCGGCGGGAGATGAATCCACACTTTATTTTTAACAGCCTCAATAGCGTCAATCAATATATTGCAGAGAGTAATGAGGTGGAAGCAAATAAATACCTGACTTCTTATTCTGGTCTGATGCGGAATGTGATGGAACATTCCAGTAAAGACTTTGTGCCTTTATCTGTAGAGGTAGAACAGCTGAAAAGCTACCTGGATCTGGAACAGCTGCGCTTCAGTGATAAATTTGTGTATGTGTTGGAGATAGATGAAGCATTGGATACCGATGCGGTAATGATTCCCAATATGCTGATCCAACCTCATCTTGAAAATGCAGTCTGGCATGGGCTCCGCTATAAAGCCACGAAAGGGTTGCTTAGGCTGACCTTCGAAAAACAGGGACCGGTGATGCAGGTACTGATAGAAGATGATGGGATCGGACTGGCAGAGAGCCAGAAATTGAAAACAACGCATCAGAAAGCGCATCAATCCCGGGGAATTACCAATACGACCGAACGAATCAGTTTACTCAATGACATATACCATTTGCATATCCGGCTGCTGATGGAAGAAATAACGCTGGATGGCGCTACCGGAACGCGGATAATCCTGCAAATTCCCTTAATGAACAAAAATGATTTTACCAGAAAAAATAACTTCAGTTATCGTTGAAGATGAAGCCGCTGCGATGGCTGCCTTGCAAAACTATCTCCGGAAATTCTGCCCCCAGGTAGAAGTAGCAGGAACGGCGCAGAATAGCCGGGAGGCGATTCAATTATTACACGAGTTGCGTCCGCAACTGGTGTTTCTGGACGTGGAAATGCCCTTTGGCAATGCTTTTGATGTGCTCGAAGGCTGTCAGGATCTCCAGTTTGAAACCATTTTTGTAACCGCTTTTTCTGAATATTCCCTGAAAGCACTCAACCAGAGTGCAGCTTATTATTTGTTGAAACCTGTGAGCATAGAAGAATTGATCCTGGCGGTGAATAAGGTGCAGCAACAATTACAGCAAAAGCAATGGCTGAACAGGAACCGCATCATCATGGAAAATGCAAAAGAAGTCAACCCCGGTATGCAACAGGTGATCCTGCCTACATTGGATGGATTTGATGTGGTGAAGATGGGGGAAATTGTGCGCCTGAAAGGGAATGGTAATTTTACAGATGTTTATCTTACCAATGGCAATAAAAAGATGGTCTGCCGTTTTCTGAAACACTTCTCTGAGATGTTACCCCATCCCTTTGTACGGGTGCACAAATCACATATCATCAACATTCATTACGTACAGTCCTACCACAAGGGTGCGGGTGGTTATGTGAGTTTGAATGATGGCACGGCAGTGGAAGTGTCGCCGGCTTATAAAGATAATTTACTGAAAGCATTTCAGTAAGAGAGTAAGGGAAATGAATTCCCCTCTGTCGTCTTACTATCGTAAATAATTCTCCCATTGCGGCTCTGTTTTCAGCAATAGAATTAGCGCCTATTTAAATACTTTTGTACAGTATCAGATTACCCTATTTATTTACTTCCAACTTTAGTCATGCAGAAAGATATATCAATTAGGCCGATGCAGATTCATATTCCCGAGGAGGACATTGCGGATCTGCACCGCCGCCTGCGTCACACCCGCTGGGCGCATCCTATTGCCGGCTCCGGCTGGGCGGATGGTACCGATGGCGCCTACTTACAGGATCTCGCCGCTTACTGGCTATCGGAATATGATTGGCGGGAACGGGAAGCGCAATTGAATCGCTTTGATCATTATCTCGCTGAGGTAGACGGCTCACAGCTTCACTTTATCCGCGCTGCCGGTCAGGGACCGAACCCGATCCCCTTGTTGCTGATGCAGGGGTGGCCGAGTAGTTTTGTGCAGATGCTGCAGATCATTCCACTGTTGACAGCGGCGGGAACAGATGGCACGCCTTCTTTCGATGTGATCGCGCTATCACCTCCGGGTTACCCTTTTACGGAATTCCCGCGGGAGCATGGGATGAACTTTGCCCGGATCGGGGAGCTGGCCACCCGGTTGATGACAGATGGACTGGGATATGAACGCTTCGCCTGTCGTGGTTCCGACCAGGGTGGATGGATACAGCAACAAATTGCGCTTAAATATCCCGAACGAGTGATAGGGCTGCATCGTTCCTCTGTAACCTCTTCCCTGGTGCCATTGCCGGATGATCTCAGCCCTGCGGAAATAGCCTATCAAAAACAGGTAGAGGAATGGGGGCCGCTGGAAACGGCATATGCCCAGCTGCAAGCCCTTCGTCCGGAGACGTTGACGCCCGCGCTGGCGGATTCCCCTGTAGGTCTGGCCAGCTGGTTCATAGAAAAATTTCAACGATGGGGTGATGGTGGTCTTTTAATCGATGATCATTTTGGACGGGATGCCCTGCTCGACAATATCTCTCTGCATTGGTTTACGGGCGCCGGTGCGGCCGCTATAAGGCTATATAGAGAAGTTGCCCGTGACCCGGGCATAAAAGGCCGTGTGGAAGTTCCAACGGCTATTCTGATGCCTTTACGGGACGGAGTAAACGTTCCTGCACCCCGTGAGTGGGCGGAGCGTACTTTCAACGTGCAGCGCTGGACGTTGATGGAATGCGGCGGCCATTTCCCTGAATGGGAAGTACCGGACCTGGTAGCTACCGATATCAGGCAGTTTTTTGGCAGCCTGCAAGCATAAACAGAGGAGATGGGGAGACCATTTTGCGAAATTCAAATAACTTTGACGCTACCAATATCAGCCAGGTATCATGAATGATGAATTATTACTTCAAAATATAGCACGGCATATTCACCTGGAGCAGAACGAAATCGACTTCTTTTTCTCGTTACTAACTTTCCGGACGTTGAAAAAGAAAGAATTCCTGCTCAGGCAGGGAGATGTTTGTAAAACTGAAAACTTTATCGCCAAAGGATGTGTGAGAATGTATACGATAGACGAGAGTGGGTTTGAGCACATCGTGATGTTTGGTGTGGAAGGGTGGTGGACCAGCGATTTTTTCAGTTTTTTCACCAACACGGCTTCCGATTATTATATTGATGCCCTGGAAGATACTGAACTGTGGCAGATTTCAAAGGAGCACCTCGACCAGTTGTATGAGCAGGTGCCGAAGTTTGAACGTTTTTTCAGAATCCTGCTGCAGAATGCTTTCATTGCACAGCAAAAACGGATTAATCAAAATCTCTCCTTTACAGCAGAACAACGATATGTAGATTTTGTAAAAAAGTATCCTCAGCTCGAACAACGTATTCCTCAAAAGCAAGTGGCTGCTTATTTAGGTATGACACCGGTATTTTTGAGCATGCTGCGTAAAAAACAAAGCAGCCGGTAATTTCTTCAACTACTTTAATTTTTTAGATTTTTCTGCATCGTTTATTTGTGGTTCTAAATGCACATGCAAATAAATGAAAAACTACATCTTTAGCACACGCAACGATTGGACCGGCCTGATTATCCGACTGACACTGGGATTGATATTGTTTCCCCATGGCGCACAAAAAGTACTCGGATGGTTTGGCGGCCCCGGTTTCACAAAGGAAATGACCTTTTTTACCGATACCCTTCACCTGCCCTGGATCATCGCTTTCGGGGTGATCATCATTGAATTTTTTGGCGCACTTTCATTGATCCTGGGTATTGCAGCCAGAATCTGGTCTGTCGCCATCATCGGCCTGTTTGTGGGTATTATTTTCATGGAACACCTGGATAATGGTTTCTTTATGAATTGGTTTGGTACACAAAAAGGAGAAGGGTTTGAATACCATTTACTGATCATAGGCCTGGCGCTGGCGGTAATTGTGAATGGCAGTGGTAAATATTCGCTCCACAACATTGTGTTTAAACAGCCGTATATCCCTGGATCTTCTGTAGCCCTGATGGGTGCTGTCCTCCTGGGGCTATCTGCCTGCCAGCAACCAGCGCAGACGGTGGAAGATAAAAATAAGCAGTTGGTGGAACGCTACTTTAACGAGGTATGGAATAATGGTAAAGTGGAATTACTGGATGAGCAGCTGAGTGCCGACTATATTAATCATACACCCTCTGTGCCCAATCCTCCGAAAGGGGCAGCGGGCTTAAAACCAATTGTGATGGCTATCAGGCGAGCTTTCCCGGACCTGCATTATACGATCAAAGATGTGATCGCTACAAAAAACAGGGCGGTGGTAAGAGTGGTGATGACCGGAACGCAGAAGGACAGCTTATTTAATATTCCCCCTACCGGAAAATATGTAACTGTTAACCAGGTTAACATTGAAGAAATCATCGATGGTAAAATAGCGGAACACTGGCGGGTGACCGATGAGCTGACGATGATGAAGCAGCTGGGAGTGGTGAAATAACCACTTCCCGGCTCTTTGATGTAACACGACTATTTTTTATCATCATCATCCGGATCTTCCGTTTCTTCCAGCTTATCTTTATCACTTCCCCTGCGCAGTTTAACGACTGGATTATTCTGGCTGCCGGTAACGTTGAAGGGTATACCGAATATGCCTAATGGCGGAAGCCCCAGGCGTCCTTTGAGGTTTAGTTTACCATCCAGACTCACCTGTCCTTCGAAACGTGGACGGAAGCCGGCGATGCGCATTTTTGTTCTGTTAATGGTAATGATATTATTGTTGATGGTGGATTTGATATCTACCTGGGAAAGATCCGGATCTTTCATATCTTCTTTGCCGGTGCTGCTGCTGACGGCATTAAATAACTTAAAGCCTTTTAGTTTTATTTTTTTAACAGATAGCACGCCTCCGCCTTTCAGGGAAGGATATACGGGATTCATATTTTCATCCAGCTTACCATTCAGGCTGTAGTCCAGGCCAACGATACCGCTGGCATAAGACGCCGAGGAGGCCATATCGTGAAAGATCTTTATTTCGTTATAGGCTCTTTTGATGTCAAACTCTTTTGCACTGATATGATAGTCGAACATGGCTCTTTTCGGCTGCAGACTCACATAGGTAGCGTCCATTTCCACTGCCGCACCAACGATTGTAAAGCCGGTTTGGTTTAACTTAAGCTTACTGCTATCGATCACCAGCTGTCCATGGAAACTGTTGATGTCCATGCCCTTGAATCGGATCTTGTCAGCAGCGGCATTGAGCGTCAGCGACAGGTTGCCCGGTATGATGACTACGCCGGAAGGCCCGGCAGGGGCACTTTTGCCGGCCGCCGTACTTTTGCCGGCTCCGTTTACCATCATCTCATCTACCAGTATATAAGCGCTTTTCAGGTCAAAGGACCCTCGGAGAGGCTGGTCTTTGGTGGTGGCATAACCAATCACATTACTAAGGTATCCGTTGAGGTTAATCAATGATTTGCCATAGCTGGCGTTAAACTGATCAAACCACATTTTGTCCTGGTCAAAACGGAAAACGCCGTTATTGATTAAAAAAGGCAGGGGCAGCGATTCGGATGTTAACGCGATATTTTTTATGATGAGGGTACCGCTGTTACTCAGGTTATTATACCGGCCCGAGGTGGCGTCACTTTGTGTGCCACGCAGTAACAGGTTGGTTTTGATAAGACCTTTCAGGTCGTATCCCTTTATGGCAAATAGCTGGTAGATGCGCCCCAGGTCTATTACCCCGTTAGATGCGATGTTATACCGGAGGTTATCGAAATTATTCAGGTCGGCCTTCAGTACGAAGGGCTGCCCTTCAAACTCGAAGGAAATGGGTTTGATGTCTACGTTCAGTGAACGCATGGTTCCGGTGGTATTGGTAACGGTGGCGTCTATATTAATTTTTTCCAGTGGATGGGGATAGTATTTCGTTTGTACGGCGCCGTTATTCATGGTCAGTTTGGCGGTAGTAACCGGGAATAATCTTTTGGCCGGCAGGTAGGTACCTTTCGTGACCACATTTACCGCCAGGTCGCCGGTCATATCCAGACTGTCTATCGGGTATACTTTTTTAAGATCGTTCATATGCAGCAATGACTCCAGTTTGGCGTCAATGAGTGGTTGCTGCGCGTTGGTAAGCTTTAAGTATCCCCTGATATAATTGCTCAGCATATTGGCATTGATATCGTTGATGCTGAAATAGGTATGGGTGTAGTTCCCATCCGGGCAGGAGGCCTGTGCATTAAAACGAATGTCCTTTACCGCTTCCGGCAAGGAGGCAAACTTAAAGTAGCCGTTTCGTAAAGTAGCATCAAAGTTAAAGACAGGGATGCTGCTGATCACCGTGTCTGCGCGGTGTTGCAGGCCCTTATAAACTACGCTTTTTTCATACCGGCCATCGGCCTGCAGATGCGCCTGCAGTCTTCCTTTCAGGTCAATGGATTTCAACCCTACCGCCTGGTTCCATTTCTCCAGGTCTATGTCGGTATTCATTTTAATATGGATATCCGGAGTTTTAAGGCCCTTCACGCGGATAACAGAGCTGAAATAATCTTTGTCGATGTTGAAAAAGATAGAATCTACATTGACGTAAAGGCTATCTGTATTGAGTTGCGCCAGTGTAGACTGGAAGTTCAGGAAGAGGTTTTTTACCGGGGCAGGTGCTTTATCGTTGGTGACCGTACCATTTCTTACTTTCATATTGAAGGTAAGGTCGGGCATGGTGTTACTTTCCGCAATGTACTGGCCGATCAGTGTAGCATTGACATCCGCCGTTCCGGTGATGTTCATGTGTTCTGCCCATTTCGCGTATTCCGGTGGTAACGCACCAAAAATTGCATGCAGCTCTGATTCCATGGAGCTAAGGCGAAAGTCCATCTTGTAGCCATTTTTCAGGAATCCGAATGCGCCGTTAAACCGCACCGGCAATTCATTTATTTTCAGATCATTCTTTTCGAAAATGAAGTCGAGTGAATTGGTGTTGATCTTTGTGATCAGTTCTCCATTCAGTTTTTTGGATAAAATGTACTGGGTGCCGGCGTAACTGATATCAAATGAACCAATGCTGACTTTTGAATACAGGTCAAACTGTGCTTTGCTGAGATCCCCTTTACCCAGGTAGTTCACCTCATTGGCGCGGATATACATGGGGAGTGACTGATCATTGTAAATAATATTGCAATGCTCCAGCTGTATCCGTGCGATCTGCATAGAGGCGCTGCCACTGTCGGCCTGGCTGGGTGTGGAAGAAGGACTTGATTTATATACATTGTAGTTGGGATGCCCTGCTGTATCCACCAGCACACGGATATTTCCCTTCGTCAGATAGATTTGGTCAATATTAATAGCGCTGGAAAATACGCTGGACAGGTTAATTCCCAGTGCCACCTCGTTTGCTGATATCAGCGTATCTGCTTGAAAAGGAGCGGCTCCTTTCAGGCTAAAGTCGTATAATGTGAGTGTTAGTGCGGGGAAATGGTTAAAGAACGACAGCCGGGCCCTGGAAAAATTAAGATCGCCGGTGATGCTGTTGTTAGTCCATGTTTTTATTTTATTGGATATCGTTGTAGGAAAAAGAACAGGCAATAAAAACAGTAAAAAGATAATAGCGGCAATAGATATGGAAATTATTTTTAATGCCTTTAGGGCGATTTTTTTAATATTAGTATGGCGCATGAAATGATTGTTACTATCTCAATGTAAATATGAAAAGGCCATGATGGCCTTTTTTCAGGGGAAATTTTATACCTGATTTCAATGATGACTCCCGGCAAAGGTAGTTATTTTTTTATGATCAGTTCGGTATGGCAGAGTGGTTATTTATTTGCTGTCTGGCTTATGTTCTGGACATTTCAAAAACCTTTTCATGATAAAGTATTTTATAATATTTAACAACTCATTCGTTTGTCCGCAGGTTATAATCTGTAATTTAATAAGATTGATCCCAACAATCATTTCTTTATATGCCCATCAAATTGTTATCCTTATTGCTATTGTTTACAGCAGTACCTGTATCGTTTGTTTTTGCCCAACAGCCGCAAATGGAGATATCGGGAAGGGCAAAAGATCTGCAAAGCCAGCAGCCGCTGAGGGGAGTCAGCATCACGATAAACAGAAGCGGCACCGGAACTATCACCAACAGCATGGGTGACTTTCGTTTGCAGGTACCCGCTAACGCATTACATGATACACTGAGAGTATCTTCCCTGGGGTATAAAGTACAGTACCTGCCGGTAGTAGTGAACCGGGAAATGAATATCATGCTGGAACCTGCTTCCCTGGCTTTAAAAGAAGTGGCAGTAGTGATGAAAGATCCGGTAAAGCTCCTGAAAGAGGCGATCAGAAGGATACCTGATAATTATATCAATAAACCACACCAGTTAAGAGGTTTTTACCGCATCAATACCACACGCGGAGAGGATTATATGCAATTATCTGAAGCCGTTTTTGATATCTTCAATCACGGTTACGGCGAAAAAACAGGCAACGAATTGTACCTGATCCGCATGCGGTATGTCAAAGACGAAGCCGCTTCTCATGGCCTGGATCTGGGACTGAAGCCGGATTACCTGTTTGACTATGATATGGTGAAAGAAATTAAAAGCAGTAAAATATTGAGTGAAGAAGGGTTAACGAATCACCTTTTTGCTATCCAGGGCATTGTTGATTATAAAGGTGCCCCTGCTTATGAAATTACATTTGATCAGCGTGCAGGCGTGAAAAAATCTTTGTACAGAGGTAAGTTGTACCTCGATAAAGAAACATTGACCTTCCTGAAAATGGAGCGGGAGCTGAGTCCCAGAGGTTTGTCCTATGCCAGTTATGGAGATCTGGCTTCCAAAACGTTGATGTCATTGCTGGATATCCATATCAATCCCCGGAAAGATGTGCTGAGTGTGGAGTACCAGAAAGTAGGGGAGCGCTGGGTACTGTCTGATGTAGTGAGTAATACTTTGTTGAATTTTTATAGTAAAAAACGACAATACAATTTTACTGCTGATATAAAAGTAAACTACATTGTTACCGGTGTAGATACCACAAAAGAACAGGCGGTTTCTATTGGTAAAAGGCTCGGTGATAGTAAGGTCATAGAAAATCAAACGACGCCCCTGGAACCAGATTTCTGGCGCCACAATACCATGTTGTTACCTGATTTTGATGCAGAAGCAATAGCTGCTATTCTTAAGACAAGGAATGAAAACGGCCGGCTGCAAAAACAGGTCCGTGGAAAAATTCAACAGATGCCTCATGATCCTGCTGCCAGGATAGATTCCATCCTCAGCTATTATCATCTGAACAATCAATTTAATGGCACCGCTTTGGTGAAAAATAAAAGCGGAATTATCCTGAGCAAAAGCTATGGATATGCCGACAAAGAACAAAAGCTGCCGGCAGACAGCAATACCCAATACCGGATAGGCTCTTTATCTAAATCATTTACGGCTATCGTCATCTTACAGCTGATGCAGCAGGGAAAGCTACAGCTGAAAGACTCCGTTAAAAAGTTCCTGCCTGATTATATTCATGGAGACGTAACGATTGATCAATTGCTCACACATCAATCGGGGATTCCGAATTACACCAACAACCCTGATTATTTTTCGAAAATCATGCATCAATCTTTTTCGCTTAAAGAGCTGGTGGCAAAATTCTGTAGTGATTCGCTGGAGTTTTTACCTGGAACACAATTTCAATACAGCAATTCAGGATATGTGCTGCTGGCTTGTCTGGCAGAAGAAATTTATGGTAAACCGTTTGTGAAGGTATTGAAAGAAAATATTTTTTTGCCGGCAGGGATGCAACATACTTATGCCGGAATTGATACTGCGGGTGATAACAGGATGGCAACGGGTTATCTGTATGAAACCAAAGAACCGCCGTATTTCACCGCTAATACCCTCGGCGCCGGTGGTATCGTTTCCACGGCAGCAGACTTGCTAAAATGGTCTGCTGCATTATCTTCCAATAAATTACTTTCCAAAGAAACGATAACAGCAATGTGTCAGCCACGTGCGGCTTATGCAGACTGGGAAGCTTTTTATGGATATGGATGGATGATAGATCAGCGACGCTTTGCATTGTCTGCCGCACAACACAAAATCATTTATCACCCTGGAACAGATATCGGATTTTACACCATGTTTGTAAAACAGGAAGATAATGACGGCGTAATTATCTTGTTGAATAATACCGGCGACTTTCCCCGTTTCGACCTCACAGATATGATACTGACAGAAATAAACGCAGACCGCTGAATAGCCGCACTAAGCTTTTACAAACCCGGAATTAATAAAATTATTGTCTGGATAAGAAGTGACGTATTTCTCAACAGGAAGAAAGAACACGCGCTTTATATTTGTGAAATAATTTTATGTATCTATGAAAAAGTATTTCCTATTATGTACTGCAGCACTTGTGGGTGGCCTATACGCGCAGGCGCAGGTGACTTTTGGCTTAAAGGCTGGTTTTAGCGCAGCCAACATGTCATCCAAATTTGAAGGTGACAGTGGAATTGCCGGCAGAAAGGCCGACACCAAAATGATTCCTGCTTTCCACGCCGGTGTTATTGTTGATATTGCACTGGATGATCAACTTTCCTTGCAACCTGGTTTATTTTTCAGTCAGAAAGGAGCTAAGTTAGAAGCGGTGACGCCTGATTTGCTTGATCGTCCTGTTACGATTAAAACAACTACCCGTTTAAATTACCTGGAGTTACCTGTTAATCTGTTGTATAAGCATCAGATAGGAAGCGGTAAATTATTTGCAGGCCTCGGTGCCTATTTTGCTTATGGCATTAGTGGTAAGATGAAGATGACATCTCCTGATATAGCTACAGTAGATGAGAGTATTAAAGTGAAATTCAAGAATTCGACTGAGTACAGCGCCACTGAGGTATATGTAAAACCTTTTGACGCCGGCGCTAATTTCACTGCAGGTTATGAACTGAAAATGGGGCTTCAGTTCAGTGTAAACTATAGCCTTGGCCTGGTAAACAGCAGCCCTTACAAAAACGAAAAAGAAAAGAACCGTTACTTAGGCGTAAGTGTGGGATATCTTTTTAAGAGATAGATAATGCCACTTTTTTATGTGAGCTTGATAGCCGGCACCTGGTAAGTGCCGGCTATTAAATTATTGGCCCTTCCCGGAGTATCATCTACCTCTCTGATGAAAGTAGCAGCTATTTGTGCAGCGTATCTTCAGTGCTGCTGTTTGCTGCATCGTTCTTTTTGTTAAAATAAGTTTACTATTAGTCACTTAAGTTCCAGAAAGCGTGAGATAGTTCATCTATTTTTAAATTTTCGATTTTGTAACACGGAAATATATGATGAAGAGCATATTATTATTAAGCGCGCTTGTCGGGATGCTTAATTACTGCCAGGCCCAATTGCAGCAACCAGCTCAAAAGCCCAACGCTGCTCAGCGGGATATGATCAAACGCGGCTACGGGATGTTCATCCATTTCGGGATCAATACCTTTGCGGATGTGGAGTGGTCAGATGGTACTATTCCGGTGGAGAAATATCATCCTACTCACCTTGATCCGGACCAATGGGTGCGCACAGCGAGAGATGCCGGATTTCGTTATGTATTGCTGATCACCAAACATCATGATGGCTTCTGCCTATGGGATAGCAAATATACCACCTATGATGTAGGCGCTTCGCCGGTTAAAACAGATGTGGTAAAAGCGGTATCGGATGCCTGTAAAAAATACGGACTTCAGTTTGCGATCTATTATTCTCTCTGGGATCGTCATGAACCGTCTTATAAGGATCAGGACAAACAAAAGTATGTGAACTATATGCTCAACCAGTTGACGGAGCTGTTTACCAATTATGGCAGCATCTGTGAACTATGGCTGGATGGGGGCTGGGACCGGAAGCCAGACGAATGGGGTGTTGACCAGGTGTATCAGTTGGTAAAGAAATTTAATCCTGCCTGCGCTGTGAGTGTCAATCACACTATTGTAAATGAAGAGGGAAAACGGCAGCCCACCGTGCCGGGGGAAATGACTGCTGACAATAAATATTACTTCCAGTATTTCCCTTCTGATTTCCGTTTATGGGATCCGAAAATGATTACAAGATTTGATAAAAAACAATATCTGCATAAAGGCCAGTCCTATTATCTTCCCTTTGAACATACCATCTGCATCAGCGACCGACTGAACTGGTTTGAAAAATCCCCACAGCTGCCTGTACGCGAGCTGGACGAACTGGAAGAGTTATTTTACTGGAGCACCGATAATGATAATTGCCTCGTGATGAATGTCCCTCCTGATCAAACGGGCCGCATCAGGGAATATACGGCGCTCAGGGCAATTGATTTGGGTAAGAGACTGGGATTGTCCGTCGGTAAACCATTACCTAAGAATGGCCGGTTTATTTCAGCATTAAAGCCTGCAGCAGCTTCCAGTGTATATCCGGATAAAAACAATCAGTATAGTGGTAGCGCTGTCAATGATGGTAACCTGGATAGCCGTTGGGCAGCTACAGATACCATTGCCAGTGTGGAAATGGATCTGAACCCCTCAGATGCTTTCAATAAGGTCAGCATTTTCGAGTACAAAGACACGAAGGAGCTGCCGGATGGCTTTTCACAAATCAGGCTTCCCCGCATCCAGGAATATGCGATAGATATATTCAATAATGGAGAGTGGCAAACGATTTACATGGAGTCGAAACCCATGGGCGATTGTAAAGTGGTGAGGCTGCCACGCAGCTATCATGCCAGCAAGCTGCGCTTCCGGGTCACCAAAGCCAGTGCGCCTCCATCGTTGTATGAGATTTGTGTGATAGATATGAAATAAAGTTAAAAGCAAAACACGATGCGGCCAACCTTCACCGGTGGCCGCATTGTTGTTAGCGGACTCATTGTTTGATTTAATATAAACTTTACATCCCTTCCATTTGTAATAGAAGTTACTGCCGTAGCTTTAAGCTAACCATTGCATTACTCATCCTGTTTCAGGCAGATTTTTCAAACCAATAAAACTTTCATCATGGCAAACAAAGAGGTAACAATCATCCTTGTCCATGGGGCTTGGGGAGATGGTTCACATTGGAGGCATATTATTCCTTCCCTGCATAAGGAAGGGTATAAGGTCAGAAGTGTACAGAATCCCCTGACCTCCTTAGAAGATGACATCAATAAAACCAGGGATTTAATTGATGCGCAGGAAGGGAAGGTGCTGTTGGTAGGACACTCTTATGGTGGTGCAGTCATTACTGGTGCGGGAAATCATGATAAAGTAGTGGGCCTGGTGTATATTGCGGCCTTTGCGCCGGACGAAGGGGATAGCCTTGGAGCCATTTTCGGCCGCAGGGCGCAGCCGGCGGGAGGCGCCAGCATCTATCCCGATAGCAAAGGGTTTTTATGGTTGAAGTATGATGAATTCCATGCCTCCTTTTGTGCGGATCTGCGGGAAGAGGAAGCCCTGGTCATGTCGTTATCCCAGAAGCCCATACATGGCCGATGCTTCGGTGATGCAACGGGTACTCCAGCCTGGAAAACCAAACCCAGCTGGTACCAGGTATCGGATAAAGACCTGATGATCCCACCTGAAACAGAACAGGAAATGGCGGAGCATATCAAGGCCAGGAAGATTATTCATCTCGACGCCAGCCATGCCTCGCTGGCTTCTCATCCTGAAGAAGTAGTGGCGCTGATCCTGGAAGCGGCCAATCATAAATAATTCATCCTTTAAATAATAGCAATGAAGCCCCGCCCACAGTGTAGTGCGGGGCTTTTTGGTGCCTCCTTCGCCCGAAAAGTGGATCAGGTTGATTAGCTGCAAAAGTGTATTGTGATGATGTAGGCTCCGCCGAGGCTATGCTTAGCACCCGCTAAGGACCTACAGAAGCCCTGCAGGAGAGGTGGACTTGATGCGGGGGAGACGTTGGGGTGTATAACCGGGATGAAATGGTATCAGTAAATGGGTGGAGGTCAGCACTGGCCATAGCAGGGCTGCTTCAGTGTCGGGCTGTAGCTGAGGAAAGAGATAGACCATTGAAAGGAAGCAGGTATAAGGGGGGTATTCATCAAAATATCTCCGGGAGGCAAGGATCGCTTTATTCCAGTTGAATGACAGCTGGATATGCGTGCGGCCAGCTGAGTTTGAGAGGTAATATTGTGCGCTTTGGATACGTGCGTTTATGAGCATATTTGGGTACCTGTGGCGCTGTCACCGCAATGATATCGGCGGCCATATATTGCCTGCAGTGCGATAGGCCGTCTTTGTACATCGCTCTTACCTGGAAAACGACTACCAGCGAACCCTCTCCGGGTACATCCAGTGAAACATTGGTTTCCTGGAAAGTGGCATCGGGGGCTATCATGAGTGTAGCCGTTTCGCTACCCACCACCTGACGTGATCTAAAATCAATACGCGTGGCGATCACTTTTACTTCCAGCGCAGCAATGCCTTTAGGGCAGACGATGGTTTGTGCGGGAATATTTAATATTCCGTTACTGAACAGCCTGGGAGCCACCGGAAAGAAACGATCTACCCCGGTATGCTGATGGAAGCGGAAGCCTGTGATGGCGGCGTGATGATCGCCGGCAGCAATGAGTAGCTTGTTGAGCCGATTGATGTGGCCGCCGTCACAGTGAATATCCAGGTGGGGATAGAAAGCATGACGGATAAAAGCGCCTTTCCTGCTGGCGATGCCGAAGCGACGGGATGCGCGGCGGGTAGCAGCCGTTTGCTGCACGCTTTCGGGCATGGAGCGCAGGAAGTAGTTGCCATTGCGCTTATAGCCTATGAGATTGCCGAGTTTTCCCGTAAAAGAAATGATAGACATTTGTTTTGCCATGAGAGATTATTTTGATTACTATAAATATAACATAATCCCGGGAACCAGATTTCGGGGCAGATTGAAGATTATTTAAAGCCAGTGTATGGCGTATTGTATAATATTCAAAGCTAATGTAGTAGGGATTTGAGAATGACAAACGGGAGTGTATGGGCATTTAGAGGATATTGAAAAAAGATATTCCCCAACTTTTCAACCTGATCCGGAAAAATGGGATGTCCTGTAAGTTTATTGGTAAATTGAGCAACTAATCACCGAAACCTTTACCATGAAGCTAATAGCTGTTTTCTCCATTTTACTGTTATTCGTCTTTGGTGCTGCTTTCTCCCAGGAACCTGCGGAAAACCGGTACGCCGCCGCAAAATTTGAGCAATATTTTAACGCACATCAGTACGACAGTATCTTTGCTACCTTTTCTGAACAAACCAAAGTCAGTCTGCCAGCGGATAAAACCAACGCATTTCTAACCCAGCTGAACAACAGGTATGGACGTATCACGAAACGTACGTTCCTGGAGTACCATGCCCCGTTTGCCGTATATAAAACCACGTTTGAAAAAGGCGTTATACTACTGCAGATAGCGGCAGACAATAATAAAGCGATTACAGGATTGTATGCGAAGCCTTATGAAGAGCCGGATACCCTGCGGAACATCACGCCTATGCACCTGCCTTTTAAAGGAGAATGGACGGTGTTCTGGGGTGGTGATACCAAAGAGTTAAACTACCACGTGGTGGTGAAGTTCCAAAAGAATGCCTTTGATATTGTGATAAATAACAAAGAAGGAAAGAGCTTTAAAACCAATGGCAAAACCAACGAAGATTATTACGCATTTGGTCAGCCCATCATTGCTCCCTGCGACGGGGAGGTAGTATTGGCGGTAGACGGCGTCAAAGACAATATCCCGGGTGTGCTGAATCCTGTCTACGTTCCGGGAAATTCTATCTTAATAAAAACTAAAAACCAGGAATACGTTTTCTTCGCACACTTCAAACAAAATACTATAAAAGTAAAACAGGGAGATGTGGTGAAACAGGGACAATTACTGGGCCTGTGCGGCAATTCAGGGAACTCTTCCGAACCTCATTTACATTTTCATTTGCAGAATACAGAAGACTTTAATCAGGCTACCGGCATAAAATGTTTTTTTGATAACCTGACCGTCAACGGGGTTCCTAAAACCGATTATTCACCTATCAAAGGAGATAAGGTAAAGGGAAATGAATGATGATTTTTTGTAAGGGGATTTGCATTTTTTATAAAATATAATCATTATATTCAATGTAATTTCCTACTACCAAAATCTGTCGAACAATGAAAAAACTGTTACAATCATGGCGATACGCMATTTTAGGTGTGTCATTCCTATTAACGACACTGCATCCCGCTGAAACATATGCGCAGGGTGCCGCGCCCTCGCAACACCTGACATTCTCTTTTCCCGCTGATGCGGTATTGAAAATGCATAAGATTAAAATTGTGCAATCTGCTTTTACGGAGTATTTTGAAATGCATAGTTTTACGAACGGCTATGCAGGATTGCAACAAACGCCTGACAGCAGCAAAGGAAGCTCACATACCCTTATTTCATCGCTCTGGGATCCCAACACTGCCGGCGGCATTTACTCCGCGGTGCAATATAAAGCCAGTAACACCTATACCGGTCGTTTCGGTGGGGAAGGAGATGGGTATCAATCCATTAACCCCTACAACTGGACGCTTAACACCTGGTACAATATGGTGATCCGGTCATGGAAGTCGGGCGGACAGTTATATATCGCTACTTTCATCAACAACCTGAGTAATAACCAATGGTTTCATACCGCCACCTTATCGATTCCTGCACCTGTCAACTATTTAGGCTCCGGCAACGATGCCTTCCTGGAAAACTGGGATGATAACGTTAACTGGAATGGGGCCTTTGTACGTAAAGCATTTTTTAAAGATTGCTGGAACCTGAACACGGCGGGAGTATGGCAAAAACATACGAGTCGTACTTTCAGTGCCAACGCCGGTGATCAGGGACGCAACGGGATATACGACCGGGCTTTTAATGCAGGTTATGATGCTACGGAAGATGCCTATTTTATGGTGCATGGCGGAAGTACTACACCAGATGCCGCTTTCGGCACCGGACGTACGTTGTCATTGCCAGCACAAACCAACCAGGGAACGGCACCTGTGATCACTGCCGGTGTTATATCAACGGTGAGCGCTACGTACAGCAGCGGTACTACCACCATCAACTGGACCAACAGCAATACTACGGGGCCGCAGTTATCGGCTAAGGCAGAGATACTGAATGGTGCCGGCACTGTACTGAGTATTCAGCAGGACACGGTGCCACAGAAGCGCAGCGCGGTTATCACCGGTACGCTTGCCGCTGGTACCTATACTGCCCGCGTCACTATCCGGGATATTTTTAATAATGTATCTTCAGCAGTTACGAGCACTTTTACAGTTAGTGGCAGCACTGATACTACCTGGTACAAAATAAAAAATGCATATAGTAATCTGTATCTCGGTGTGAAAGATAGCAGCAAAGCAGACCTGGCAACTATCGCGCAATATAGCAATGGTAGTGGCTACCATCTGCAATGGTATCTCAGCACGCAGAATGGCGCGAAGGTGATCATCAATCGCCGTAGCGGGAAAGCCATTGATCTGCCGGGAAGCAGCCAGACAGCCGGCACGCACCCGATACAATACACCGTGCAAAATGGACTTAACCAGCAATGGAACCTGGTAGCTGTTACCGGCGGCGCCTACCTGATCCAGAGCAACCTGTCCAATCATTATGTGCTGGATGATTCTGCCAGCAGCACCATCAGCGGTACTGGTATTATTCTGTATCCTGCCAGTGGCAGCAACGGCGGTACTAATCAGCGTTGGCTGCTGGAACAGGTGGTGAATCCCCTGGGTGCCCAAAATGCAATGGTATCTCCTCAAACAGCGGCGTATACAACACCGGCTGGTACAAATATGCAGCTGTATCCTAATCCGGTACATAACAGCTTTTACCTGTTTGTAAAGAAGCAAAACGATCAGCCATCAGCGTATATTTATAGCCTGGAAGGGCGACTGGTAAAAAAGATAGTGGTATCGTCTACCCCCTCGCATGTGGACGTTTCTGCATTAGAAGGCGGAATGTATTTTGTGAAGTATGGTGATGAAACGATTCGGTTGGTGAAGCAATAACAGCAATGACCGTATAAATCAGCAAAGCCTGCAAACTATTTGCAGGCTTTGCTTTTGATGGTACATGCCGGAGTTTATTATCCGTTGATTTCTTTTCTATGCTTCACAAAAATTTTTCGGAGAAAGGTGGTTATGCTGTACGTCAGACTCATGGTAATGCATAATGGACATACTCCAAAACGAAAGAACAGGAGTACTGTTTTTTTATACCAGGGGATATTGGCAGGAATGACCGGGCAGCTGATACCATCACCGTCCACTTCTTTGATACCCCAGATATTGAGGGATGCTTTCATGTGGTCAGTTTTAGATTATCCGAAAAAGTGATAGATGCAGGTGGCTAATAAGGCAACAGCAGCAATACATAGCATGATCATGGTGTTTTTGTTCATTGGGCGTAGTTTTAAATGATTTCAACTATTAATACCCCATGCTTTTATTTATCACCCATTTATTTGTGCTTTATTTTTTACCTGTTGTATGCATTTGTATTGCTGGTTGGCGGCGGTATGTTTATTTTTCCAGCCCATTTTTTTCATCAAACTGCTCATAGGTTCTTTGTAAAAGAAAATGGCTTTTAAGATGCGTTGGCAATTTGCGGTGATCTTTGCCAGCCATGCCATCACCTTTTCTTCTCTGTCGGGTGGGCGCTGTAATTCGAACGTAGCTACTTCGCTGTCTGGCAGGTAGGGTTCCAGGTTATCAACGGGTAGGAGCTTATTATCCCGGAGTTTTTTCAGCCATAGGTTCCTGGCGATGGCGAATAAGTAGGTTTTTAATGAGGACGACAGGATAAAGTCCGTCTGCCGGACCTTTTGCAGGAGAACGATCATGGCTTCCTGGAAAATATCTTCAGCGTCTGCTGTGGTGCCGTTATGTTGGGTAACATAGGTAAATATGGAAGGATAGTATAGCCGATATAGCCGCTCAAACGCGCCCGCGTCTTCATTTCTCAGTTGGTCAACCAGGGTGTTGTCAGGTATTGTTTGCATTTGATGATAAAATTAGTCAATAGTCTATACCCAAACGCAGCGATTATCACCCATGCTATTGAAATTTATTTTTGCGGTCAGAATTCCAGGGGCACCACCATCTGTTTCACTACCGGCTCCAGGTTGTTCAGAGACCGCCGCCACCGGGCTTCCATCTCGCGTTTTTCCTGTAGCTGAAAGAGAATTTGCCGGACCGGATTTTTAGGTAAATAAAAATCTATGGTCAGCCTGGTTTTGTTTGCATCGGTTTTTTCGATGGTGTAACAGGTAACGTAATTCTTTTTTTCGGCTGTTTCACTGAACAGTACCTTTTCTTCGGGGTTATAGGTGAAGCTGCTGGTAAACATCAGTATTGCCTGCCCGTTTTGCATTACGTGCCGGTGACGACTGCCAATACCCGGCAAAAAATGTTCTACTTCGTCTACTGCCTTTACATCTTCCTGCCATTGATGACGGAATTCAAAATGTACTACGGTATACACCAGTGTTTTGATATCTGCGTCATAATCTCTGGACACCGATAACATTTTCTTTTTGTCTGCCAGAGCAGGCGCAGGGTCCGGCTCGGGGATGATGCTGTTTTTGAGTTCACTCAGTTGGGTATAGTGAAAGGGGATGTTGCCTGTTTCTGTTTGTTTGGTACTGGCATCCCATTTCATCCATTGCGCCAGGTCGGGTGGTGGGCCGTTTAACAGGTGATCTGTTACCAGCCAGTATTCATGTTGTTCAATATCGTTTTTGAGTAATTGATGTGCCAGGATCACATCTTTCCCAATTAACTTACTAAAATTCTTTACCTGGTAGGTAGTGAACTCTCCGTAATGGGTGATTACTTTCAGGCTAAGGTCAATGGCGGAGATACAGGCCCGGCATTGACAGATTTTGCGGTGGTCGTAGGTACTCAGGTGCCGGTGAAATTCACAGAACATCTTTTCCACCTGCCGGTACAATGCCGGTAGTTCCAGTGGCGCACCGAATTTATAAAACAGGATAGCATCTCCTTCTATTTCAGAGATTTCCAGGCCTGTTTCATTGGCATTGATCAGCACTTCCAGCAATTGCTGGATAATATGCCGGCTATGCCCGATCTCAATTTCATTCACAAAACGGGTGAAGCCACTTATATCAGGAATAAAAAGCAGCCCTTGATTTTCCATCTTTTACTTATTTATTTAAAGGTAATAAAAAAGCCGGTGGCGTATGGTGCTTAAGTTATTAAGTCCTAATTTTGCCGTGAACGAATCACCAGCAACTGTAAAATGACTACCAGCACTGTTAAAACCAAGCCGATAAAGGACGGAAATATCAGGATTGCCACCCTTCTCGCATTTGCGATGATCCCCATGTCGGGTTTCGCTACAGACATCTATATTCCGTCCCTGCCGGGAATGGCCGGCTCGCTGGGCATCACGAATAGTCAGGCCCAGCTTACCCTGAGCCTGTTCCTGATCAGTTATGGCGTATCACAGCTTTTTATCGGCAGTTTGCTCGACAGCTACGGCAGATATAAGATTGCGCTGGTATCTATGCTCATCTTTTGTGCTTCCTGCGTCACCATTGCCAATACACATAGTATTTATGTGATTTACGCCATGCGGATATTGCATGGTATTACCATTGCTGCTATGGTGGTAAGTAAGCGCGCATTTTTTGTGGACCTGTATTCGGGAGAGAAGCTAAAACATTATCTCAGCATTTTTACGATCATATGGTCCACCGGACCTATTGTGGCACCTTTCATTGGCGGGTACCTGGAAGTGAATTTCGGGTGGAGTTCCAACTTTTATTTCCTGGGTGCTTTTGGGGCTATCTTATTCCTGCTGGAATTTATTTTTAGCGGAGAAACCATCAAACATACCACACCGTTCCATCCGGGAAAAATCCTGTCTATTTATGCGGGTATGCTTCGCACCAGCAGCTTTACGCTGGGCGTATCTCTGTTGGGCCTGGGATATTCTATGGTGATGGTATACAACATGTCAGGTCCGTTTATCATTGAGCACTTTTTTAATCTGTCGCCGGTTGTTACCGGGTATTGCTCGTTGCTGCTGGGATTTGCCTGGATGGTAGGCGGTTTTATCGGCAAAGCAATGATCAACAAACCCTTTCCCCGTAAAATGAGCATCAATGTTGGATTGCAGCTGTTATCGGCGGTGGCATTGCTGCTAACCTTCTCCCTGTTTGGCGGACTATGGACGATATTGGTGTTTGCTTTCCTGGTGCATGTAGGCGCCGGGTTTACATACAATAATTATTTCACTTTTTGTTTGCAGCGATTCCCAAAGAACGCCGGTATTGCCGGTGGTCTGACAGGTGGTTTATCCTATGTAATCGTGTCTGTTCTCAGTTATAGCCTAATATATTTTCTGCCAGCAAAGGATGGCAGGAACCTGTCGTTCAGTTATATGTTCCTGATCCTTATCAGCGGCGTGGTGATGTACCGGGTGCTTTCCTTGAGCCGGAAAGAGGAGCAGGGCGTAACACCGTAGAACAAACGGTCATGTATATACGTTTCTTTAGTGGCAACATAAACCCGGAATGGGAAGTGTGACGTAATTGCCCCGCAATTTGCCGTTTTTACAACCCTCGCCGTTAGATATTCTCGCGTAAGTTTGTTTCATCTAAACAACGTACTATATGAAACGCAAATCAGCCTTCATCTTATTGCTACTCATCTCCGCATTTTTACAAATACATGCGCAGCAGCAAACGGGTAAATATGCCTCCGTGAACGGCTTAAAAATGTATTATGAAATCCATGGCAGTGGACAGCCATTGGTATTGATCCATGGAGGCGGATCTACCATTCAATCCAGCTTTGGCCGTATTTTACCGGAGCTGGCAAAAACACACCGGGTGATTGCTGTAGAGATGCAGGCGCATGGACATACAGCAGATATAGACCGCCCATTGAGCTTTGAACAGGATGCGGATGACGTGGCTGCATTGCTTAAAGAACTCCATATCGCAAAAGCGGATATTATGGGTTTCAGCAATGGTGGCACTACTTCGCTGCAAATAGCGATCCGCCACCCGGAAATCGTGAATAAGCTGATCCTGGCTTCTGCGCTTTACAAACGGGATGGCATGCCTCCCGGCTTCTTTGATGGTTTTTCACAAGCTACCCTGGATGTGATGCCCAAGTCACTGAAAGCGGCTTACCAGGAAGCAAATCCTGACCCCAAAGGTCTGCAGCGTATGTTTGACCGCGATGTGGCCAGGATGAAAGGATTTACAGATATCAGCGATGCGGATATTAAAGCGATCCAGGCGCCTGCACTGGTGGTGAATGAGTCGATCAACGGAGTGCTGCCAGATCATGCACTGCTGCTGTCACGTACGCTGCCACATGCACAATTAGTCATTTTTCCCGGCGGACACGGCGCGTACATGGGGGAAATAGATTCACCCAATAAGAATAGTACAATGCCGGATGCTTTGCTCATCCTGATCAATGAGTTCCTTCAAAACTAAATCACATTATCTTCCTGTTAAAGCGATCCGGAACAGCAATTGTTAAAAGCCTTTCGATTAAATTTAATAACTAAATTAGTTGAATGAAAGGTTTTTGGAAGTACTTCTGGATCATATATATCCTCTTCTTCGCGATCCCATTCCCCCTCTTTATTTATTACATGACGGTGTATGGGATCGTGGAAGTGGATACCAATCCCTGGCTGGCGTTGATCTACCTGGTTATATCTGTTATATTATGGATCATATTATTGCAGGGCTGGTTCAGAAAATGGGTATTGATGCCCTTTATCATGCAAAAGAACATCAGGCATCTTTTAACAGATGGCGCCAGGAAAGAAGCCAGGATTACACATAGCCAGGAACTGATATCCGCCGGAAATAATCTTGTCACGAAAGAAATTATATGTACGCTGCAGAACTTCGTGGGCACAACTATTACAGAAAAGTTAGTCGTAAATGATAGTCAGCCTGCTCTTCGCCGTTATGAGACAGGGAAAACAGTCCAGCTACGTATTGATCCTACGCTTAAGGCCATTCCACCCATCACCCCTGATGGTGTGCAGGTAAGCATAAAAACAGGCGGGATACTATTGCTGGGCATCGTTTGGTTAGTAGTAGTGGCGGCAGTTATCGGGTATTACCGCTATGCTTATATCCTGGAAAACAGTGGCATGGGCTGGCGTTTTCTCAGGTTTTATCACCCGCTCCTCCTGATTCCTTTAATCCTACTGTTGACCCGCTTTGGCCTGATGAAATTATTTAAATTCATCGGAGGTTCACCGGCTGCCTTGCTACGCTTTAAATATTACGGCATACGTACCGATGCGCAGATTGTATCTGCTTCGCAAACGGGCACTTATATTAACGAGCAACCCCAGCTACGGTTTGAGCTACGCTACCAGGATGCCACCGGCATCAGTCATACTGCTTCGTTAAAGAAAATAATTCCACTCCTGGAGCTGGACATCGCCAAACAAGCGACTATCCCCATTTTTTATCTGAAAGAAAAACCGGAGCAAATAGCCTTTGCGAGCGATGTGGAAGCTTAAAAGAAATATGATCATGCAGTTACAAAAGATAATATCCATCGTATTAGTGACAGGGTGTATGTCCTGCCAGTCATTCCGGGATTCTATTCATGATACCTTCAATGGTACTAATACAGATAGCACCCGTCAGCATGCAGGAACGCCTGCGGCTAACAGGATGGTGGAAGAGAGCAGCAGTACTACCGTTACTTCTTCCACTGTACATACCAGCAGTACAGTGACTTCGTCCACGGAACACAGCAGCAGTAATGGTTTCCTGGCGAATGCAGCCAGGCTGACGGCCGCAGAACGGGCGCTTCGTCACTTACCGGCTTTCGCAGGAAAGGATATTTATTTATATGAAGGCATTCATTTTTATGATGACGGCAGGATAGGTACCAAAGTGCAGCATCCGCAAAACCCGGCATATATTGATGAATACGAGTTTGTGAATGGAAACTGGAAGGCGCCGGAACCCGTGCAGCTCTCTGTACACGATGATATACAAAAACGACTGCTTAAACTGGATGATATTAGTTTTGGCAGTGTAGCAACGGTGTACCGGAATTACCAGCTAAAAGCTGATAGTGTGACCGGCACCAAGCCTCTTACACATGTATACGCCATATTTGATAATAAGACCTTCAACTGGTATCCCCAATCCCTTGATGGTAGCAGGGAACGCTATTTTATTAGTTTTACGAAAGATGGCAACCTGCAGCGTTTTTACCGTGAGTAGGGCTTTGTAAGGTGGTTTGTCCCCCTCCGGGAGTTTCGATCGTTATGAGGTTGAAATTATTTCCCGCGAGGAGTATAACTAACCAACAAAGCAAGTATGAATACAGACAGCTTATTCAGGCCATTCCGCCTGAAATCCCTGAACACAAGGAATCGTTTTGTGATGTCCGCCATGACCAGGTCTTTTTCTCCCGGAGGAGTGCCTGGCGCTGATGTGGCCAGCTATTACCGCAGAAGAGCGGAAGGAGAAGTGGGCTTAATCATTTCAGAGGGAACGGTCATTGACCGGCCATCTTCTTCAAAGGAGCCGGATGTACCCCAATTTTATAGTGCGCCTTCGCTGGAGGGCTGGCAAGAGGTGATAGATGGCGTCCTCGCCGCAGGAGGCCAAATGGCGCCACAGCTCTGGCATGCAGGCATACAGGATCCTGCGCCGAATGGTTGGGTACCGCAGGTGCCATTTGAAGGACCATCTGGTGTTGGTAACGGTCGTGCTATGACGGATGCAGACATCGCTGATACCATCGCAGCTTTTGGTCGTGCTGCAGCAAATGCAAAACAGATGGGCTTTAATAGTATAGAAGTGCAGGGCGCGCATGGCTATCTTATTGACCAGTTTTTTCGGGAAGATACCAATACCAGGACCGATCTTTTCGGTGGTAAAACACTGGCCGAACGTACCAGGTTTGGAGTAGAAGTGACCAAAGAAATAAGGAGGCAGGTAGGGGAAGATTTCGCGCTGATCATGCGCGTATCGCAATGGAGCTTCAAAAACTTCCATGAAAAGCTGGCCCCGACACCGCAGGAAGTGGAAGCGTGGCTAACGCCGCTGGCTGATGCCGGCATAGATATTTTTCATTGCTCTACCCGTAGGTTCTGGGAGCCGGAATTTCGGGGATCTGATCTGAACCTGGCTGGCTGGGCCAAAAAACTGACAGGAAAAGCTACCATCACCGTGGGTTCCGTTGGTTTAGATAAAGATGTTACCTCGTTGTATGTTGGTGAAAATTCATCGCCCGCCTCCATTGATGAGCTGATTCGCCGAATGGATAATGATGAATTTGACCTGGTAGCGGTAGGCCGGTCTATCTTAACAGATCCTTACTGGGTGCAGAAATTGAAGGAGAACAGGATGCATGAATGGCAGGGATTCAATAAAGAAGTGCTGGGTAAATTAGTGTAACGGGATATACGATGCGGCGCGCATCGGTGGAAACGAAAAATAAAGAGTAGCATCCAGATAAATTTTTAATAAAAACGCCTTCCTGTTAATCAGCAGGAAGGCGTTTTTTTTGTGAAAATATTTTTTAGAACTTATACGCAAAAGCAGCGGCAAAATTCCTTGGTTTCTGCGGGTTAATAGACCAGTAACCCGTGTAATAAACTTCGTTGGTGATATTGTTCACTGCAAGTGAAATCCGGAATTTCCTGGCATTGTAAAATACCGTACCATTTAACAGCGTATAGGAAGGCAATAGGAATACGCCAGTTTTGCTGTTATCAATTACTTTATACACGCCGCCATAATTACCTCCGAAGCCGAGTCCGAAGTTTTTCAGGATGCCGTTACTGAATTTATAGGTGGCCCAAAGGTTAGCGAGGTCCTGGGGGCCTTGTCCACCCGGACTTCTACCTGGTTCGCCATAAAAGTCATCTTTAGCGCCGGAAATGATTTTGGTTTCATTATGGCTATAGCCTGCAATAATATTCAGACCGTTTAACGGATGAGCGCTTACTTCAAACTCAATCCCTTTGCTGCCTACCTTTCCGCCTTGTGTAACATCGTGCTGATTCTGCGCATCGGGCATTACCCTGTCTGATACTTTGATATCATATACAGATACTGTACCGGTTAGTCTGCCATCAAGCAGGGTGGTTTTAACACCGTATTCGAATTGATCAGCATGTTCTGGTTTGAAGGATTTTACCCGGCTGTTATTACCATCAGCATCGGATACTGTTTGTGGCGCCACATTGATGAATGCATTCATATAGTTGGCAAACAGGGATACTTTGTTCAGGATGGGCTGATATACGATACCAAACTTTGGCGATACAGCAAACTGGCTGTAATCGTCATCAGGGTTATTTTTATCTCCTTTTGAATCGAAGTAGTCGGCGCGTAAGCTCACCATGGCAATTAAAGCTGGTGTGATATTGAGTACGTTGGAAAAGTAGGCGCTGTAGGAACTATTGGAGATGTTGGTTTTGGTGCTGTCCAGCGGCGCCAGCAACTGTTTGATAGCAGCCATGGTTAAATCTATCGGCGGGGCGGGCTCGCCGGTTTCCGGATTAAAATAACCTATTTCTCCCCGGGGTGTAACGTTTCTTGCGGAGGCCCATCCGGTGCTGTTTTCAACAACATGACGATGGTAATAATCGAGTCCCACCAGCAGGCGGTTTCTCATATTACCAATTTTGAAATCACCGTTGAAGTTTTGTTGTATGTCGAGAGAGTTCGTCTTTTGATTTTCGTAATGGAAATACTGCTGGAACCATTTGTCGCCGGGCACATCGTCCCATATATAGGTATAAATTCCATCGGATTTAATTCTTCCGGTAGACACCACTGTCTGTGATTTCCATTGGGAAGAGAGCTTATACAGCATTTGCGCCTGTAGGTTAAAACGCGGGTTACGGATCGTGAGATCGTTGTTGGTAAAGGATAACTTGTTGTTGAGATTCAGCGCCTGCACGGTTTTGAAATCCAGTAAGGCGTCCCTGTTGGATTGGAAGAAGATAGGCGGTGCAGCCCTTTTTTCCTGCATGATTTCTGCCATTACGCTAAAGGACAGGCGGCTGTTTACTTCATAGGAAAAGGAGGGTGCAATGAAAAACGATTTCTTGAAACCTGCATCCTGGAAGGTGTTTTCGCTATGAACAGCGCCATTTAAGCGGAGTGCGATTTTTTTCTTTTTGCTTAACGGGGTATTGATGTCAATGGTGATTCTGTTTAAGTCAAAGCTACCAGTGTTGTAGGTGACTTCTCCTCCAAAAGTATAGTAGGGCTTTTTGGTAATGGTGTTAATCATGCCACCATAACTTTGAAAGCTACCGCCGAAAAGTGTACCAGACGGGCCTTTGATGACTTCTGTTTCTTCTACATCTGCCGGATCCGGATTGCCGCTGGTAATACCTGGCAGGCCGTTATACAGGGAAGGCTGTGCATCAAATCCACGCAGTGCAAAATAGGAGGCGCCATCGCCCGCTCTGCCGGTAGATTCCCAGGTTCTGGTAATGCCGGGTACATTGCGTAAGGCATCGTCATAGTTGGAGATGACCTGTTGCTTTAAAAGCTCGGATGATACCGTAGTATATACCTGCGGGTTTTCGAGTTTTTCCAGTGGCATTTTGGCCACCGATTTATTTTCTTTCTTAATATTATTGGATGACACAGTTACTTCATGGAGCTGTGCTGCGTTTTCTTTCAGTATGAAATCAACCTGCATGGTTTGCCCCGCGGTAACGTTGATCTGCTTTTCTTCCGCAATAGATACCAGGTCGCTGACCAGCAAGGTCCAGGTGCCTGGTTTTACATTTTTGATGCTGTATACGCCTTGCTCGTTGCTGATGTCGCCCCATCTGGCATTTTTAATTCTGATGGTAACGAGTGGGGCTGGTTTGCCGTCACTGGTGGTAATAGTGCCTTTAATTGTACCGTTGTTGTCTTTAGCACTTTGCGCATACAGGCAGGTAGTGGTAAACAGACAGGTCATTAAAAGTAAAAGCCGATGAAACATTTAAAGTGTGATTTGGTTGTGTGATCAGTTAGACTACAAAGGTTGATCACAGACCGCATCTTTAGTTATGCCAATCGGGAAAATCATTTACGCAATACGGAAAAAGAGAATAGATGAACGGAATAGGGTTTGGGAGTTACTCCCGAAAGTCACTATTTCTTGGGGAGTATGGCAGTGGCTTCAATTTCAATCAGTATATCACTTCTGAACAGCTTATTCACCTGCACCAGCGTGCTGGCAGGAGGCGTTTGGGTATTGATAAATTTATCCCGGGCATTGCGGATGGCCTGAATCTGGGTTACATCCGTTGTAAAATAGCCCAGCTTCACCAGGTTGTCCATGGTTCCGCCGGCATCTTCAATAATGCTTTTAATGTTCTGGAATACCTGTTCTGCCTGTTTACCGGCATCGTCTTTTCCTACAAGGTTGCCTTCTTTGTCCAGGGCTACCTGGCCGGAGAGGATAAGCATTTTGCAATTGCCCAGGTCAATAACGGCGGCCTGGGAATATCCCTTGGGTACGTGTACGGTAGTGGGATTAACCATTTTCACCATAGGTGACTTTGTTTGAGAAAAAGCGGCCAGCGAAATAAACAGGGCGGGCAGGAATACGATTTTTTTCATGCGGATATTTTTACGGGATCTAAAGATAATGATTCCCATTTTCCGCCTGGTAAAAAAATCGGTAAAGAAATAGTCGGGCGCTCCGGATTTTTATTTTAAATAAAATAGATCCAACAGGGATTAGCCCGGTCTGATTTAACGTCTTTAGTTATTAAAAGAATGGACAAAGCAAACATAAAAGTAAGGCAATTATTTTCTATCCCTGTAATGGTAGCGGCATTGGGCTATTTTGTAGATATATACGACCTGTTGTTATTCAGTATTGTGCGCATTCCCAGTTTGCAGGCACTACATGTAGGTGAGCGTGAGTTGCTGAAGAAAGGTATTTACCTGATCAATATGCAAATGGCCGGTATGCTGCTGGGCGGCATCCTGTGGGGCATCTATGGCGACAAGAAAGGGCGGTTATCCGTTTTGTTTGGCTCTATTTTATTATACTCCCTGGCAAATATTGCCAATGGGTTTGTGACTACCGTAGATCAATATGCGCTCCTGCGTTTTATTGCAGGGGTAGGACTTGCAGGAGAACTGGGCGCCGGCATCACGCTGGTAGCCGAGATCCTGCCAAAGGAAATACGGGGATATGGCACTACCATTGTATCGGCGGTAGGTGTGTTGGGAGCTGTGCTGGCTTACATGGTGGCCGATATGTTTGACTGGAAAATTGCTTATTTTATTGGTGGAGGTCTGGGCCTGGCATTACTCGTACTACGATTTAATGTATTTGAGTCGGGTATGTTTAAAGCGGTAAAGAAAGAGACGACCTCCCGCGGAAATTTCTTTGCATTGTTCACAACTACTGCCATGTTTTATAAATACCTGCGCTGCATCCTGATAGGATTACCTATCTGGTTTGTGATAGGTATACTGGTTACTTTTTCTCCCGAATTTGGAAAAGCTATTGGTCTTACCACTACCGTGTACGCCGGTAAAGCAGTGATGTTTTGTTACATCGGACTTTCGCTGGGAGACATCAGCAGCGGGCTTTTAAGTCAGTACCTGCGGAGCAGGCGGAAATCGGTATTTGTTTTTATTATCCTCACCATTGTTACGGTAGCCATCTACCTGGTACAAGCCTCACAAAGTATTTTCATTTTTTACGGGTTATGTTTATTGCTGGGATTTGCCATTGGTTACTGGGCATTGTTTGTAACCATTGCTGCAGAACAGTTTGGTACTAACCTGCGGGCAACGGTAGCCACCACCGTGCCTAATTTTGTACGAGGCAGCGTCAATATTTTTACGCCATTATTCCTGTTGTTAAAAGATCATACCAGTGTAACCCAGGCGGCAGGCATTATTGCGCTCGCCACTATTATACCTGCTTTATTAGCGCTTTGGAAAATGGAAGAAACTTTTTCAAAAGATTTGAATTATACGGAGTAGCTGCTTTGGCAAACAGCAGATGCCATCAATGTGAAGACAGCAGTTGATCCGAATTACTCACATATGGAAACTGCGGTGAAGACATTTCAGGATGCATTAAAATGGCTGATGGGAGATAAATAGTGTTGCTGCATTTTACAGGTGTGCGGTTATAAAACAGGACTCGTGAGAAAAGAAGTTCACGGCGTATTGTTACAAGACATTAAATTTAGCCTTAAATTTGGGTAATATGCTACTGTAACCCACCCAATATTTAATACTAAATGACCGCGTCTGATGAAGCAGAGAGAACAAATCATTAACAACTATATTGCCGCTTATAACAGCTTTGACTCCGACAGGATGGTGGCCGATTTTGACGATAACATCCGTTTTGAAAATATTTCAAACGGGAAGACAGACATGACACTGGTGGGCGTGGAGGCCTTTAAACAACAGGCGGAACAGGCAAAGCGCCTGCTTTCTGAAAGAAAACAAACCATCTTATCGTTCGTACATGAAGCGGATAAAACCACTATTGAAATCGACTACTTTGCCATCTTAGCGATTGATCTGCCCAATGGACTAAAAAAAGGAGCTGAACTCAAATTGTCAGGTGTGTCTGTTTTTAAATTTGAAGGCAATAAAATTATAGCATTATCTGATATCAGTTAGTAACGGGAAGTATCCTATTATATCGACCTATGAGCACGTGGCGCAAAAAAGCAATGGAATGTCTGCCTGATTGTAAAAAAGAATTTGAAAGCCGGGATACGAATATCTACCTGGTGTTTTCAGTGGTGTTGTCCTCCACAGTAGAAGCGCATAAAAACAATGATACCGCGCAACTGAAGAAAAATTATGATTTTGCAGCATGGTGCTTTAGTCAAAAAACAACAAAGCATTTATGGAATGCTGCTGCTGTTGCGTTTTATGAACATCTCGGGGATCACCCAGCTACCCGGCAGGCGATGTCGCAATGGATAACGCGGGAGACTTATGATCATATACGCGTGTTGTTGGAACTGAGGATGGATGAAGCTATGATGAAAGAGGTAGATGCCGGTTTTGGAATCAAAAAAAAGTAAGGCTAGTGTAAAAATTACACGTTTCCGCTCATACCAAAATATAATTCCCTTTCTCATTATTTTATTATTTTCCTGCCTGACCAATATTCTCCTATGTATGGCTAACTTAAACCTTAAAGCGAAAGGGTTAAATACGTATGATGCTATTGTAGTAGGCTCCGGTATTTCCGGCGGCTGGGCTGCTAAGGAACTCTGCGAAAAGGGACTCAAAGTATTGCTGCTGGAACGCGGAAAACAACTGGAACATATAAAAGACTACACTACTGCAACGAAAGCTCCCTGGGAAGTACAGCATAGAGGAGCGCTCACCAACATTCAACAGAAAGAACATCCTTTCCTGATCCGGGAAAGGGCATATTCAGAGTTTAACGAAAGTTATTGGTTGAAGGATGCGGATAGTCCGTATCTGGAAAAGAAACGTTTCGACTGGGCCCGTCCAGACATCGTAGGGGGCCGTTCTATCATGTGGGGCCGCGGATCGCTCCGGCTCAGTGACCTGGATTTTGAAGCCAATATAAAAGAGGGCATAGGCATCGACTGGCCTATCCGTTATAAGGACCTGGCGCCCTGGTATGATCATGTGGAAGCTTTTGCCGGCATCAGCGGTCAGGCAGAAGGGCTGGCGCATTTGCCGGATGGTGTTTTTCAGCCACCAATGGAAATGAATTGTTTTGAGAAACAGGTGAAAAGCAGGATAGAGTCCACCTTCCCGGATCGGCGCATGACTATTTTCCGTACGGCCAATCTTACGCAGCCGATCGGTGACAGGGGGAAGTGTCAGTATCGGGATCGTTGCGCCCGCGGATGCCCTTTTGGCGCTTATTTCAGTACGCAATCGTCTACACTGCCTGCTGCCGTGAAAACCGGTAATCTTACCCTGCATCCGGATGCCATTGTAAACAGCATTATCTACGATGAAAGCAAAGGCAAAGCCGCCGGGGTACGGGTGATAGATAAGCATAGCAAAGAAATGCAGGAGTTCTATGCGAATATCATCTTTCTGAATGCTTCTACACTGGGCAGCACCTTTGTGCTGATGAACTCTGTGTCTAATCGTTTCCCGCAAGGATTAGGCAACGATAACGGTGTGCTGGGACATTATCTCATGGATCATCATTTTCATGCCGGCGCAAGTGGGATATCAGAAGATTTTAAAGATAAATATTACTATGGGCAGCGTCCGGCAGGATTTTATATTCCCCGGTTCCGCAACGTGGGTAAAGACAAACGTTCCTATCTGCGGGGATTCGGCTACACCGGTTACAGCAGCCGTAGCGGATGGTCCAGGGGGATTGCTGAGCTGGGCATCGGTGATGCATTCAAAGATTATCTGTCGGAGCCAGGGCCCTGGCAAATGGGATTGATGGGCTTCGGTGAATGCCTGCCCTACGAAGAAAATAAGGTCACCCTGGATCATAGTGTGAAGGACGCATGGGGGCAACCGGTATTACAGCTTAATTGTGAATTCAAAGATAATGAGCGGCAAATGCGGAAGGATATGGACCAGGATGCAGTGGCGATGCTGGAAGCGGCAGGACTGAAAAATGTGCAGCCTTTTAACAGGGATTCTTATCCAGGTATGGCCATACATGAAATGGGGACTGCCCGCATGGGGAAAGATCCCCGTACTTCTATCCTCAATGAATGGAACCAGGTGCATAGCGTTAAGAACGTATTCGTTACTGATGGCGCCTGTATGACTTCTTCTGCGTGTCAGAACCCTTCGCTGACCTATATGGCAATTACTGCCAGGGCCGCGGATTATGCGGTGAAAGAATTGAAACGACAGCAACTGTAATGAATACAAAAAAACCTCTCTTTAACAGATTTTAAAGAGAGGTTTTTTTATGCAGCAACAGTGAATAAAAAATAACTGGTGTAGAAAAAAATGTTATTTTGCACGAGATTTATTTTATAACAAAAAGTTCTATACCAATAAAAGAGTAACCCAAATGGTTTGTATTTCCTGATAAGCAACTGGTTTTTTTGGTTGCTGATTTTTAAGATGATTGTTGCCTGATTGTATGTAGCACAGAGTATCTTCAGTAATATAACAGCTTATCTTAGTCAGCCCCGATAGCTATACCTATCATGTGCCAACGGCACATCCTGCATGTGAAATTTGTCCATTTCTAAATACTATTATGCTCATGAAAAAAACATCCTTATTGCTGATAGCTATCAGCATGTGCTTTTTCGCCTGTAAAAAAGGCGACGAGCCTCAAGTTACCAAGTCAGACAAGGAAAAGGTTCCTGTTAATTTAAATCTGTCGGGTTTTATCCAGCAAACCGAGTCGATGCCGCTTGCCCAGGGCAGGAAATCAACCGCCAATAGTGCACGTGACAGTGCATTGCGAAATAAAATAACTGACATTTATTATTTTGCATTTGATTCATACGGTTACAAGGCAAGTTCCGTACATCAACAGTTTGCTTCGGATAGTGCTAATTTCGGCAGATTGAATGATACGCTCTATTCAGGCGATTATACTTTCTTTTTAATTGCATCGAACTCACCTGTTAATTTTACATCGAATCAATTAGATATGGCAGCGATTAACTCTGTTATTGGCACATCTAATAGTATAACGCCGTTTAAAGATGTATTTTATAAGAAGTTGACACTAAGCCTTGGGAAAGGAGCTTATCCACCGCAGGATCTGGCGCTCAACAGAATTGTCGGTAATTTACAGGTGGACGTACTGGACGCAAACGTTAATTCCGGCTACCAGGTTACTGTTGTGGCGGAAGGAGAGAATCCAACTACTCCACTGCAAACCCTGACCTTTGTTAAGGACCCTTTTGATAACAGCGGTTTTCATATAAATATGCCGAAGGTATCACCAGTAACTTTTAGCAACAATGTTATTAATACTACAGGGGAGCTTACCGTTACTATCACCGCAAAGAATAATACTACAGGAGATCAGATTCAACGTGTAGTAGAACACGTAAAATGTTATAAGAACAAGAAAACTACCGTCACAGGAAGATTAAATATTCCGGGTGCTCCTGAAAGCAACACAAAAGATTTCCAGATAAAGGTGAATGATGACTGGTCTCCGAATGATAATAATATCGGATTTTAATTCTTGTGTTAATTGCACATTTTCAATGTACCAAAATTCCGGAGAGAAGGATGATGGCATCCCGTATCTCTTTTATAATAAAAACAAAAAAGATGAAAAGGTTTTCTATTCTAATTATAGCAGCATCCCTATTTCTTTTTTCCTGTAAGAAAGAAGAAAGTACACCAACGACCTCTCCTGTATCAGGGGCAAAGGCGTCGGTGAGATTTAATGTGTCTGATTTTCTTCAGAAGGTGGAAACCCTTCCTGGCGCCAGAAAGTCAAATGCAACCGGAAATGCCCGTGAAGTAAATTTGAACAAAAAAGTACAATATATCTACTATCGGATATTTGATAACAATACACAGCAAATCGTCACCTACCTGAATCAATCCTATGCTTTGGACAGCGCTTCTTTTGGCGTTTTTAAGGATTCATTGAGCACAGGCGCCTATACACTGATTGCAGTGGCGTCGACTGATTCGCTGGATATTAAAGGAATTAACAGCCTGAGTACACTTACTTTATATGGACGGTTTGTAAATTATCCGACATTAATCAAACCTTACGCGGATATATTTACCAAGAAATATTCCTTTAATGTAGGAGCAGGCGGTTATACAATGGATGTTGCACTGGATAGAATAGTGGGCAAGCTGGAAGTACGTTTACCTGATGCCACCTATCCTTTATATAATATTTCTGTAGATGTACAGGGAGGGGAATTTGACGAGTACGACCTGAACACCGGGCAGCCGAAAACCCTTCTTTCCACATTACCTTCCATGATCATTAACCGCGCAAATGACACTACATTTAGTAGTTTTGTATTGAATACTACCCGCGAATTTTCTGTTAATATAAATGTTACGAATACTTATACTAATATTACGGTTAGTAAAACGATAGAACATGTTCGTTGCTATGCTAACAGGAAAACAATTATCAGCGGGAATATAGTTAGCTTTGATCCGAATTTGCCTTTTGGCTTATCAAACTTCTCCATAACAGTAAATGATGAATGGGATAATGACGGCCCAACGATTCCTTACTAGTAATATCTAAATACATTTTAAAAGAGATGGGCTGATGACTTTCAGCCCATCTCTTTTTTTTATAACATCACTTTTCGTGCGCTACGAAGCTTTTTGTTTGTAAATATATCTCCTTGAATGTATCTTACCATTCTGTTAGAAAAATAAAACGTGCATTGTATGTCTGAATCATTGAAACCTTTACGCGTATTAGTAGTGGGGTGTGGTAATATGGGCGCTTCCCATGCAACTGCCTTTCACACATTGGATGGATTTGAGATCTGTGGTATTGTATCCACCGGCGCCAGCAAGCAGGTGCTGAATGATAAGCTGGGTGGAGGTTATAGCCTGTATAGTCATTATGAAGAAGCATTGGCAGCCACCCAACCGGATGCCGTATGCATTTCCACGTATCCGGATACACATGAAAGCTTTGCGATTACGGCATTGGAACAGGGATGTCATGTATTTATAGAAAAACCACTGGCCGACTCTGTTGCAGGAGCAGAGCGTGTGGCAGCGGCCGCCCGCAAAGCCGGTAAGAAACTGGTAGTGGGTTATATACTCCGGCATCATCCTTCCTGGCAGCGGTTTGTGGAACTGGCGCAGCAACTGGGTAAGCCACTGGTGATGCGCATGAACCTCAATCAGCAAAGTTCGGGTAACAAATGGATGGTACACCGTAACCTGCTGCAGAGTTTGAGTCCTATTGTAGATTGCGGTGTTCACTATATTGATGTGATGTGCCAGATGACCCGCTCAAAACCAGTACAGGTATACGCTATCGGCGCCAGGCTTTCTGATGATGTGCCGGCAGATAATTATAACTACGGACAGTTACAGATCCGTTTTGAAGATGGTTCTGTAGGTTGGTATGAAGCCGGCTGGGGGCCTATGATGAGCGAAACCGCCTTCTTTGTTAAAGATGTGATCGGACCGGAAGGATCCGTATCTATTGTTGCTAAAGATGCCGGCGGCGCCGGTAAGTCTGATAACGTAGACGCACATACTAAAACAGAGTCGCTCCGTTTCCATCATGCTGCGCTGGATGAAAACGGGAAATTTATAAAAGAAGATACCTGGATCACGATGGAAGGAGAACCTGGTCACCAGGGCTTATGCGACCGGGAACAATTATATTTTTTACAGGCTATCCGGGAAGATGTGGACCTCACGGAACATGTGCAGGATGCGGTAAACAGTCTCCGTATTGCTTTTGCCTGTGATGAGTCTGTACGTACCGGTAAGGTGGTAATGCTCTGATAAAAATGCTTTGAGCAATGTGCGGCCTTCGTATGTTGCTCAAAGCTTATCCCGGAATGTTTTGGGCGACACGCCCATGATTAGTTTAAAAGATCTGGAAAAAGTATACTGATCCGGATATCCCATTTCCCCCGCAATTTCTTTCACGGTAAAATCTGTTTCTCTTAATAGCTGGCTGGCCTTCTGCATGCGGAGGGAAGTGAACAGCTGAATAGGAGAGTAGCGTGTTTTTTCTTTGAATAACGCAGAAAGATAAGAAGCAGAGAAACCCGTTTCGCGCGAAAGGTCTGCCAACGTTAAGTGTTGATCCAGTTGTTGCTTCATTAACGTGATACATTGTTCTATGATATTTTCTGCGCCGTGTTTCATGTAATTAAAAACGGTGAGGCGGAAAGTGCCGAGGAAACTATAGAACCGGAAGTTGGCATATAACAGGTTCTCAATATTATTCATGAGGTCCAGGTGATGCAGAATATCATCAAACTGCGCATTCCTGCCCACCAGTGGCGGGATGGTGTGCGGCTTTAGGGCAGTACCGAGGTAACGGTATATATCATCTGCCAGCAGTCCGGAAAACTGTACGGAATACAAACGCCAGGGATCATCCGGAGAGGGCCCCGAACGAAAAGTGGTGTTCGCCGGAATGATCAGGTACTGATTGGTTTTGATGACCGATCTTTTTTTGCCCACTTCCAGCCAGCCCTTGCCATGTGCAGAGTATAACAGGGTATATGCCGGCGATGCCTTTACTTCGCCGGGCTCTCTGGCAGTATTTTCAGGATAGCGGCCAATGTTGGTAATAAAAAGATTCCTGCCAAGCGGATGTTTTTCCAGCTTACGTTTCAGGTGGTCAGGCAAGATCCATGTACTGGGTGTGTTGGCGGCAAGGTGATTCATGGTGATAGTAATTTAAGCCATTCTTTTCATAACCTGCAACATTGTTTGATACAAAAAAAAAGACAACCTTAGCATAAGAAAGCAGCACTGTGATTTTTTGTTTCCACGTATGAAATTATCAACCAATAGCGAACACCTATGCATCAAATGCCTTTAATTGATCTGGCTGTCATTGTGATTTACCTGCTGTGTATGATCCTGGCAGGACTATGGTTTTCCAGGAAAAACAAGAATGCCGCACAATTCACAACAGCCTCCGGAACTATTCCGGGCTGGGCATTGGGACTTTCGTTGTACGCTACTTTTTTAAGCAGTAATACTTTTCTGGGGGTGCCCGGAAAATCTTTCGGCAGCAACTGGAATGCATTTGTATTCAGCTTGTCGATGCCCTTGGCGGCCTTTATTGCGGCAAAGTATTTTGTGCCATTCTATCGCCATAGCGGTGAAGTAAGTGCCTATACGCATCTGGAACGCCGCTTTGGCCCCTGGGCCAGAACATACGCCATGGTTTGTTTTATGTTGATGCAGCTGGCCAGGATGGGGTCTATCTTTTTCGGTGTAGCGCTCGCGCTGCAGGCGCTCACCGGTTTGGAAATGCGTACAATCATGACCGTTACAGGCATCTGCATTATCATATATACGGTGTTGGGAGGTATGGAAGCGGTCATCTGGACAGAAGTACTACAGGGCATCGTTAAAACCGCCGGGGCGTTAATTATCCTGGGGCTGGTGATTACAGGGATGAACAATGGGATCGCCGATATTTTCAGGATTGGAATAGACAACGCTAAGTTTTCACTGGGGAGTTTTAATCCGGCCGATGTGAGTACCTCTACTTTCTGGGTGGTATTACTCTACGGATTTTTCATCAACCTGAATAATTTCGGTATGGACCAAAACTATGTACAGCGCTATCATACAGCCAGGTCTGAGCAGGAAGCTTCCCGCAGTATCTGGTTATGTGTATACTGGTATGTGCCGGTAAGTATGGTCTTCTTTTTTATTGGTACGGCCTTATTTGCCTATACGCAACAACATCCGGAAATGATACTGGCGGTGAAGCAAACAGTAGCTGCCGAGCGGCATGTGCCTGTGGAAACCTTGTTGCCAGCAGATTACGGCGATAAAGTATTGCCCTGGTTTATGGTCACAAAAGTGCCCAAAGGATTGCTGGGGTTAATTGTTGCCGCTATTCTGTCAGCAGCTATGAGCACCGTGAGTAGTGGTATGAACAGCACCGCTACTGTTTTTCTGAAAGATATTTACCAGCGGTATATCAACCGGGCATCCGCTCCTGAAAAAGATATGAAGGTACTCTACATCGCTACTACGGTGACAGGTCTGCTGGCCATTCTATTTGGCATCTCCATGATAGGAGTGAAAAGCATCCTGGATATGTGGTGGGAATTATCGGGCATCTTCGCCGGCGGTATGTTGGGTTTATTTCTGCTGGGCATTGTGTCCAGAACAAAAAATGCCGTCGCCGTTACTGCTACTCTGATAGGACTGGTGGTAATTCTCTGGATGTCACTTTCAAAATACCTGCCTGCGGCATGGGAGCAATGGCGTAGTCCGTTGCATGTGCACCTGATTATTGTGGTGGGCACTTTATCAATATTCCTGGCGGGCATGCTGTTAACGCGGCTGCAACGCAGGGCACTCCCTGAATCTTAAACCTGTTTGTTATGCAAAAGAAATTCGTACCGGTGATGATCACACCGTTTAATCTGAAAGCACAGATTGATCACGACATGGTGGAGCAGTTGATAGACTTTTACCTGGAAGCTGGTGTGAAAGGTTTTTTCGCTAACTGTCTTTCTTCCGAAATGTACAGCATCAGTGAAGATGAGCGGCTGGAGCTCACCCGCCATGTAGTCCGCTATGTAAATGGCCGGGCGCCGGTAGTCGCTACCGGATCGTTTGGATTAACTATTCCCGACAAGGCGTTGTTCACCCAAAAGATCCACGATACGGGAGTAGATTCGGTGATCATGATCACCGGGCACTTTGCGAACATAGACGAGCCGGATGATATCCTGCTGCAAAGATTTGAGCAGCTGTTTTCGCTCACCGGAAATATTCCCCTGGGCTTGTATGAATGCCCTGCACCTTATAAAAGGGTGATAACTCCGGAGATTTTAGCTACATTGTTGGCCACCAACCGGTTGATTTATCATAAAGATACGTCCTGCAGTGTAGAAAACGTAAGGGCTAAACTGGCCGTGACGGCGGGGAGCAGGCTGGAGTTCTACGATGCGCACACGCCTAACGCGGTCGCCTCTATGAAAATGGGTGCTGCCGGCATGTCGTCTATCTCCGGCAATTTTTATCCGGAAATACTGGTATGGCTGTGTAACCATATCAACGATGAAAGCAAACAGGAAGATGTACGCTGGATACAGGCGGAGTTGCAAAGGGTAGATCCGCTGATTCATATAGGGTACCCCTTGAGTGCCAAATACTTTTTACAGCTGAGGGGGCTGCCGGTGCGTACTATCAGCCGCGCACATGCGCTGGAACTAACGCCGGAGCAGAAGGGGACGTTACAGCAGATTTACCGTGATTTCAAAGGCTGGTGCGATAGATTACAGATAAAGGAAGTGGTGACAGCTATCTTGCCTTCACATTAATTAGTTGTTATTTTTCGACCGGAAATTATGATGGCAAACGGCCAATGTGTAGTTTAGAGAAATCCTTATTCCTAATTCACATAAGAGATGTCAACCAGCCTTTATAATTCGCAGCAAGACGAAAAGTTCCTGTGGGTCCGGCTCTGTGAAGGAGACCGGGATGCTTTCKGGGAAATATACCGGCGCTATTTTCCGTTGTTGTTCCGGTATTGTATCCGGTTTACAACGGATCGTAGCCTGGTAAAAGACATGTTGCAGGACTTCTTTTCACAGTTGTTCCTGCAACGCGCCGGTCTTGCCACGCCTGTCAACCTGAAAAGTTACCTGCTGGTATCTGCCAGAAGAAAATTATTCCGCTACCTGGAGAAATCATCCAGACTGCCCGGCGGCCTGGACGAAGGCACCATATCACTCTTCGACCTGGAACTGTCTCCTGAAAGTATCCTGATCCACCGCCAACATACAGAGCAAGCCAACCGCCTGCTGCAGCAAAAATTGAACGCACTCACCCTCCGGCAAAAAGAAGCGATCTATCTCCGTTTTTACGAAAACCTTACCTATGAGGAGATTGCGGAGATTATGGTATTGAAAGAAGTAAAATATGCACGCACTTTAATATACCGCGCGATAGCAGAATTAAAGGAGTTACTGGCGCCCAATGAATCGGCCCTGATGTTCCGTTAAAAGATAATTTAAAAAAAGATTGATTTTCCTGAGGGCATTTCTTCGATTCCCGACTCTTCTGATTGTATAAGGTACTTTTTTATGAACTATGGTGGATACGCTGCCGCAGATTTTGCGGCAGATGCCTCATTCCGGGCATGGGTGCTGCATGATAGAGATAAGGCTGCTTTCTGGGCGGACTGGCAGTCAGCGCATCCGGAAAAAGAATCCGTGCTGCAGGAAGCAAAGGCAATGGTACTTGCACTCCGCTTCCGGAGTAATGAGGTAAGTATGGAAGAAATGCACGCCGTAAAAGATCAGATAGACAACCTGCTGAACGATGCCGTTGTTAAAAAAAATAACGGACTACCGCGCAGCAGACGGCTATATGTCCTGGGCGCAGCAGTGGTTGCTGCCAGCATAATCCTGTTGGCCGTTATATGGTATAGTACCGGTAGTGCAGCCCCGGAAAACATCATCGTACAAACCGGTTTTGGTGAAACCAAAACTGTGCAGTTGCCGGATGGATCTGTAGTACAGCTCAACGCCAATTCATCCATCACCTATCCTGCCAGATGGCAGCAGGATAAAGTAAGAACAGTGACACTAAATGGAGAGGCCTATTTTAATGTATCTAAGTCCCCTGCGGGCCTGCATCCTAAATTCCGGGTGTTAATGCCACAGGTGACCATTGAGGTAAAAGGCACCGCTTTTAATGTATATAACCGGCATGATCACGTAAAAGTATTACTGGAAGAAGGAAAGATCGTGGTAAATGATAGCCTGCATATGCAGCCCGGCGATAGGATGTTGTTTACACCCGGCGCATACCAACGGCTGCAGGCCGATGCGGCACAACTCACTGCGTGGAAACAACACCGCCTGGTATATCGCGATGAATCATTGATCAATGTAGCACAGCAATTAGAAGATATTTACGGCTATCATATTCAATTCAGGAATAAAAGGATGGAAGGCCTGCTGTTCACCGGTTCTGGCCCTGCTGCCGATCCTGGGATGCTATTGAAAGCTATGGCCACCGTGCATCAGCTGAAAATGACACAAAACAATTCAGTCATCATTTTTGAATAAAGGTCTTAAAATTTACAGTTATGCAAAAGAGCTTTACGAAGCTTTATGCTCCATGGAGCGCCCTGCTGCTGTTATTGTTACTGCTGACTACCCACACGGGAGCACAACAATTAATGGTGAACAGCGGAAGCACTCCAGGGGAAGCAGAATCCATCTCCCTCCGCCAAATGCTGACCAACCTGGAAACCAGGTTGAATGTCAGCTTTAATTATTCGCCCGTACAGGTAGCAGACAAGTTTGTTGCCGCAAAACAGGCACGGTTAACTGCCGGCAACCTGGATGGGCAACTCAGTAAAATACTGATGCCACTGGGATTACAGGTGGTGAAACTCAGTGAGCATGATTACGCCATTCGCGCAACAGCAGTATCTAAAGTAACTGCTGTTGCTGATGTACAGGTAAAAGGTACGGTAACAGATGAAAAAGGGAAAGCGGTTCCCGGTGTAAGCGTGCATGAGAAGGGTACTTCCAATGGAACTGCTACAGATGCCAGCGGAAATTTTTCGTTGCATGTAAGCAACAACGATGCAGTGCTGGTATTCCGCTCCGTAGGTTATCTTACAAAAGAACAACCTGTTGCCAACGGCAATATGCAGGTGCAGTTAACAACGGATATTCGGAGTCTTGATGATGTGGTGGTGACCGCACTCGGTATTAAGCGCCAGGAAAAAGCGCTGGGTTATTCTATCGCTACCTTGAAAGGCGACCAGGTAAGCACCGTAAAAGAAGTAAATATTGCCAATGCCTTATCCGGTAAGGTAGCTGGTGTAAACGTCAGAAGTACGAGTTCTGATCCCGGTGGCACCTCCCTGGTGACCATCCGCGGACAAAGCAGTCTTAGTGGCTACAATCAGCCATTATATGTAGTAGATGGTATTCCTATTGCGCCGGCAGTACGTAATCCAACACAACCGGTAGGAGAGGTAGTGGTAGATTATGGAAGTACGGTGTCTGACATCAATCCGGATGATATTGCTAATATCAGTGTACTTAAAGGGGCCAGTGCCTCTGCTTTGTATGGTTCACGCGCTATCAACGGCGTAATACTGGTAACCACTAAATCCGGTTCCGGCACAAAGAAAGGGTTGGGTGTTTCGGTAAACTCCAGTATTATGCTGGACCAGCCCTGGCTGTTTCCGAAATTCCAGAATGAATTTGGCGCCGGCGACAGGGCCGGATCTGATGAAACCATCTCTGAAGCGTCCTGGGGGCCCAGACTGAATGATGGATCCAAACATGTACAATGGGATAGTCCGCTGGATGCCAATGGTAACCCTATTCCCACCGACTGGGTAGCCTATCCTAACCGGCATAAGGATTTTTTCCGCACCGGTTCAACGTTTACCAACAATATTGCGATCACTGAAAATAATAAAGACGGGAATCTGCGTCTTTCCTTCACTAACCTGAGTAACGAAGGAATTACTCCCAATACTGATCTTAAAAGGAATACACTTAATCTCGCTGCCGGCTATACCCTGCATCCAAAGGTAAGAGTGAGTACCAATATCGGCTATACGAAAAATAGTAGTGGCAACCGTCCTACTTTCAATCGGGGGAGTGTCAGCAACATTGTATATACCACTACGCCTAACATTGATATCAAAAAACTGCGTAATTACTGGTTGCCTGGCAAAGAAGGGTTGCAACAGTTTACACATTTGCCCGGAAGTACAGATAATCCCTACTTTGTGGCATATGAATTCACGAATGCGTACGACCGTGACCGCATCATGGGCAACGTAGAATTAAATATAGAGATTACGAAAGACCTTACCCTTATGGGCCGTACCGGTATGGATCTTTATTCGGAATCCCGGGAAAGTAAACGGCCATTTGGTTCGATCAATAATGAGACGGGCGCCTATGCTGTTTCCACAGAGTATTTCCGGGAACAGAATACCGACTTTCTGCTGACGTATAAAAAGCAACTCAACAAGGATTTCTTTTTCTCTTTATCAGGTGGTGCTAACCGCATGAATCAGGTGGGAAGAGGTACTTCACAGAGTTCCGAAAGCCTGGTAATACCGCAGTTATTCAATATTTCCAATGCCAAGGCCGGTACTGTCAGGAATATCTCCAATAGGTCTACCAAACGTATCAACAGTGTGTATGGAATGGGACAGGTAAGTTATCGTAATTACGCTTTTCTTGACCTGACAGCCAGAAACGATTGGTCCAGCACCCTGCCTGCAGGTTCTAACTCTTATTTTTATCCTTCGGCCGCCTTAAGCCTGGTGGTGTCAGATATGCTGGACATTAAATCCGAGGTGCTTTCTTTTGCCAAGCTGAGAGCCAGCTGGGCACAGGTAGGTGGTGATACAGATCCTTATAACTTATATAATACGTTTAATTTCGGACAGGACTGGKATAACGTGAAACAGGCTAATATCAGCGACGTCCTGAAGAATAATCACCTTAAACCACTCATTGCTACCTCGCATGAATTTGGTGCAGATGTCCGGTTCTTAAAAGGAAGACTGGGAATAGATTTTACTTACTATAACACGGTGAATCGTAACCAGATTATTCCTATTCCCACCACATCGGCTTCCGGTTATAAAAGCATGATTGTAAATGCGGGAAAAATACAGAATAAAGGTATTGAGATCGCATTGAATGCAACGCCGGTAGCAGGGCCATTGCGTTGGGATCTCCAGGTAAATTATACCCGTAACCGTAACAAAGTACTGGAGCTGGTAGATGGTATCAGCAGCTATCTGGCCGGTGGGGCAGAAGGTATACGCTTCCTGGTACAGGAAGGTTCTGAAATGGGTGATATGTATGCACAGGGATGGGAAACGGTGCCGGATGGAGAGCATAAGGGAGCACCTTTACTGGCCAGCGATGGAAGTTATCAGAAAGTAAATGATTATATAAAGATTGGTAATTATAACCCTGACTTTTCAATAGGTATTTCAAATACTTTCAGCTATAAAGGATTTACGCTGAATGTACTGATCGACTGGCGCCAGGGAGGGAAATTCTTCTCCTATGTAGCCAAGAATCTGTTGAGTGATGGCCGTACAGAAACGACCCTTCCGGGCCGTGATCCTAAAAACGGGGGACTTACCTGGACAGATGATGCCGGCCATCAACGTACAGATGGTATGATCCTCGATGGTTATATCGATGCCGGCAACGGTAAATATAAAAAGAATGATATCATCACAGATCCGGAGAACTACTATGGCGAATACTACTGGAGTTTTAACGGTCGTTCTACCTTTGATGCCAGCTATGTAAAATTGCGGGAAGCTTCGCTCACCTACAACTTTTCAAAGAAAACACTGGGTAGATTGCCACTGGGAAATTTGTCGGTATCACTGATAGCCCGCAACCTGTTCACCTGGACCGCTGCGGAAGCAGGATATGATCCGGAAACGGCTATGACCATCTCGAATGGTAGCTTCTCTCCGGGAGTAACCAGTTGGGGATTGCCTTACACCCGTTCCTTTGGTGCTAAAGTAGGTTTCAATTTCTAAACCAATAATTGTATGGTTATGCAACGCATGCCTTTAAAATATTACATACTACTTTTCGGTGTGCTTTTCGCTTCCTGTAAAAAGGGATTGGAGGAGCTCAACGTAAATCCGAATGAATCAGAAGTGATCAACCCGGAATTCCTGCTGTCGTCTGTGCTGATCAAAACAGCCTATATGTACCAGGATGAAGCCTATACGAGTAAACCTGCGTCTGCCGGCCGTTACATCACAATGGTGCGCAATGAAGGCGACGATAAATTTGACTGGGGGCCTCAAAGCTGGGACGATTATTACAGCCGGCTGTCTGCCAACCGTGAAATGATGGACCTGGCCACCAAACAAAATGCACCTCAATATATCGCCGTAGGTAAAGTATTGGAGGCATTTAACTTTGCCTATGTTACAGACCTCTTCGGAGATATTCCTTATAGTGAGGCGCTATTGCTGAAAAGCCAGACACTGAGCCACCCTAAATACGACCGGCAGGAGGTGATTTATCCCGCTTTGCTGAAAACATTAAGAGAAGCCAATGATGGACTGGCCAGCAGTAGTGGCGACATAGATGCCAAAGCAGATGTGATGTACGGAGGGAAGGCCATCCAGTGGCGTAGGTTTGCCAATTCACTCCGGCTAAGAATGTTGTTGCGCATATCAAAAAACTATAGCACTGCTTTTACTGAAATGCAGGAGATCCTCAATGATAAAAATAAGTATCCGATCTTTGAAAGCAATGCAGACAATGCAGAACTAAAATACCTTGGTAAGATAAGCGATGATAGCTGGCCACTATCCAATTCATTCGCCGAATTTGACAAACGTAAACCCAGTAAAGAAATCGTAGATGCACTGCTAAAGCGCAAAGATCCACGGCTGCAGGTATGGATCGCTAAAGTCGATTCACTGAAAGGAGGCACCATTGATACGCTGCCATATGTAGGTGTACCTAACGCTATTTCAGCTCCTTACGACTACAACGGCGGTGCCGATCATATATCGCGTCTTTCTAAAATGTTTGCAAGTAAAAGTGATCCCATGGTTAATGCTACGATGCTTACCTATGCGGAGGTATGTTTTATCCTGGCAGAATGTGTACAGGCGGGGAAAGTAACGGTAGCAGGGAAAACAGCCGAAAATCTTTACTATGATGGCATCAACGCCAGCATGAAATATTACGGTGTTGATAAAACAGCGACAGATTCGCTTTACTACAATCAGCCACTGGTGAAATACAACGGTACATTGGAACAACTGATTGGTCAGAAATGGATCGCCGGATTCATTAAAACCCCGGAAGCGTGGTTCGATAACCGCCGCACCGGATTCCCGAAATTCGTACTGGGACCACTGTCCTCTACGCCTGTTTTACCCAAACGTTATATCTATCCAACCGGCGAGCGCGATACCAATGAAGATAAATACCAGCAAGCTTTAGCTGTATTCGGTCCTGATAAACAAACCACCCTGATGTGGTACCTGAAATAAAATATTAAATGAAGCGGGTGGCCCGTTGCCACCCGCTATTTTGTCCTGCTATTCCTTTTTTTCTTTGTTAAGTCGTCTTAAATTAAATAATGAAAGGATTCCTTACTATACTATTTTTAATTCCACTTTTTTGTAGCGCTGCCGGTTTGCAGCAGGTAACTATTGTTAGTAAAGATAAACAGATCGCCGCCCAGGTATTACAGGAAGAAGTACAACGCCGTACCGGTCTTACCTGGCCGATCAGTAACAAGATGCCGGAGAACGGTACCGTGATTGTATTTGACAGCATTAAATGCGCACCGGAATCATATCATATCCGGACAACCATCGATAAAAAAAGACAAATTATACAAGTGACCGGTGATGGCGCCCGTGGCTTGCTGTATGGTGCAGGTTACCTGCTCCGTATCATGGAGTACAGGCCGCAACAGGTAACGTTGCCGGATATACTAAAAGTAGATGCCAGCCCGGAAAAGGCCGTGCGCGGGCATCAGATCGGTTACCGCAATCTGGCTAACTCCTATGATGGATGGACGCCGGAGCAATACGAACAATACATCCGCGACCTGGCGATTTTTGGGGCGAACAGTATTGAAGCCATTCCTTTTATGCCGCCGTCGCCCCATTTCCACCTGCCCTCCATGGACATGAATGCGCGTATCAGCGGCTTTTGCAAAAAATATGACCTGGACTTTTCGGTATGGACACCCGCCACTTTTGATCTGAAAGATACCGTAAAGAGAACCCATTACCTGCTGCAGTTTGATACCCTCTTCCGGCAGGCAGTACGACTCGATGCTGTGTTCTTTCCCGGCGGAGATCCTGGTAACAATCCACCACAACTGGTGATTCCGCTGCTGGAAGAATTATCCGTTGCCTTAAAAAAGTATCATCCGAAAGCGCGTATCTGGTTATCGCTGCAAGGCTATAACCCGGACGAATGCGCGTTCGTTTATTCCTATATCCATCAACACATGCCGACGTGGCTGGGCGGGATCGTAGTGGGTCCCTCCAGTCCTTCGCTGGAAGACACCAGGGCAGCATTGCCCGCCACTTATCCTATTCGTCACTACCCCGATATCACACATACGGTACGTTGTGATTACCCCGTAGTATGGTGGGATCCTGCGTTTGCCATGACGTTGGGCCGTGAGCCTGTGAACCCGCAGCCCTTGTACTACGCTAACATTTATCGTTTTATTGCACCGTATATGGATGGCTTTATCAGCTATTCCGATGGGGCGCATGACGACATCAATAAAATGGTTTGGAGTATGCTGGGCTGGAACAGCCAGGCAGATGTCAGGGAGATGCTGATACAATACAGCAACTTCTTTTTCGGTACTGCCTTCCGGGAAGATGCTGCTGACGGTATTCTTGCGCTGGAAAAAAACTGGGACGGTGCTATCGCCGATAATGGCGGCATCGAAGCAACATGGCTGTTATGGCAAAAGCTGGAGACGGAACGTCCGGAGCTGGCCACTAACTGGCGCTGGCAGATGTGCCTGTTGAGAGCTTACTATGACGCCTATACGAGAAAACGTGCTATCCGTGAAGCAGCACTGGAAGCTGCTGTGAATCGTACCCTCCTGGAAGGAGGCGATGCTATTGGCCGCGCAGAGAGAATATTGAAACAGGCAGATGAAGTCATCATGCCGCAATGGCGCGATCGTATCATCGCATTATGTGACGCACTTTTTAAATCAGTCGCCCTGCAAACCAGTGTAGCCAAATACCAGGCTGCCGGTCCGGAAAGAGGTGCAGTACTGGATTTCCTCGACCGGCCGCTGAATAACCGCTGGTGGCTGGAAGACCAGTTCCGTTATATTCGTACACTACCGGAAACGGCACAACGAAAAGCACTGGATACCATTGCCCGCTGGGAGAATCCCGGCCCGGGAAGTTATTATGATGCAGTAGGCAATATTTCCAAATCGCCGCACGTAGTGCGTACGGAAGATCTGCACACCGATCCGTTGGTGCGCAGGAGTGATGCCCCCGGCTTCGATTGGTGGGAGAGTGGCTATAGCCGTAAAAGACTTTCCTGGATGGTAAGTCTGCGCTGGCCTTCTGCTATGCGCTACGACCACCTGGATACCACGGCGCAATATGTGATCCGCGTAACCGGTTATGGTGAAAGCCTGCTGCGTGCCAATGGCGTAAGACTTACCCCCGGCTTATACAACAAAGGTATCGGAGAACTTAAAGAATTTGCGGTACCTCCGGCGCTGAGTAAAACCGGCACTCTTTTACTTACGTGGGATAGTATAGATGAAGAACACCTCAACTGGCGCCAGCATTCAAGGGTCACCGAAGTGTGGCTGATTAAATTATAAAACTATCGGAATGAAGAAATTAACTAACCTGGCAGCAGCTCTGCTGCTGTCGTGTGCTACCTATGCCACGTCCGACCAGCCTTTCACACAGGCGGTATCTGTTAAGTATCATGTTCCGGCAGGACTGCAGCTACTTAAAGTCATCACAGATTACAACGACAATGTACAGGTACTCACTTCGCAGGGATTTTATCGCCTCAGTGGAAACGACCTGGTACGGGATCTTCGCTTCCGGCCACTGGCTCAGAAAGTACCGGTGGATGTGACCACACAGGAAAGCAGCGGACACCTGTATTATCTGTATCCGGATAAATGCCTGACCAATGGTTACGCAGGGGTGCCTTATATCAATTTGCCGCTGAATAAATTCAACCGCGTGGTGGTAGATGCTGCCGGTCGTATGCTATTATCCGGTAACAATGCCCTGGCGATTGGTCACAAGAGTCAACTGCAGGAATTACCCGTCATCCCGGAGAGCATTCAAAGTATGGCTGCCAATGCAGGAGAGTTTTTTATCCTGAGTGCCAAAGCAGTATATCGTTTTGACGGAACACAGTTTGTTCGTGTACATGCTGTTAACGGGGCCACGGCCATGGCTTTCAATGGAAACGATATTATACTGGGTACTGCCAACGGTTATTACGGCATTAACCGCCGCACAGGTGACACGAGTTTGTCCCTGCAGGTACGTGTACCCGTTCCCGATATACGTGCGTTAATGGTGGTGAATGGACATCTCTGGGCAGGCACACCGGAAGGTGCTTTCATGAAAACGGATGCCGGCACCTACCGTTACTTCGCCTCCCACCGCTGGCTGGATCAGGATGTGGTAAAAGACATGGCTGCCGATAGTAACGGTGACGTATATATCCTCACTGCTACCGGTCTCAATAAAATAGCATTTACCCAACAAACACTTGCTCAGAAAGCTGCTTATTTCGAACGCAAAATCCGGGAACGCCATATCCGTTACGGCTTTATCGCTAACCTGCAGCTAAACCCTCCCGGTGATATAGCTTCCGCTGAAATGGCGGATACAGATAATGATGGTCTCTGGAGCAGCTTTTATCTCGGCAGCCAGGCTTTCCGTTATGCAGTGACGCATGAAGCAGTCGCCAAACGTTATGCCTGGGAAGCTTTTGAAGCGTTTGAAAGAATACTCTCTATCAACCAGCTGAAAGGATTTCCTTCCCGCACATTTGAAAGAAAAGGCTACAAGAACTCCGACCCCGAAAGATGGCGCGATTCGCCCGATCCGGAGTGGGAGTGGAAAGGACATACCAGCAGCGATGAATATGTGGCCTATATCTGGGTAGCTGCCATCCTGCATGAAATGGTAGCAGAAACGCCGGAAGAAAAACAACGGGTCACTGCTTTCATTGATAAAATCATGACCCATATCCTCGACCATAAATATACCCTGGTGGATATAGACAATAAGCCTACGCTGTGGGCCCGCTGGGGACCGGAATACATCAACTGGTATCCGGTTACCATCGGCGACCGCAGATTGGGCAGTACCACCATCATGGCCGGACTGCAGTTAGCCTACGCGCTCACCGGAAAGGAACGATATAAAACAGAAGCCTATAAGCTCATTAACAAGTACGGCTATCTGAAAAATATCCTCATCGACTATCGCACTATTAAACCTACACCGGGCTATCTGCACATGGGCATTGATATGGGCATGGGCGACTGGAATCATTCTGATGATGAAATGGCTTTTTTGACTTATTGGGTACTGTATAGGTATGCATTTACCGATGAGCTGAAACAGCAATACAAAGGCGCTATCCTCAATCACTGGGCAGTAGAACGTCCGGAGAAAAATGCGCTGTGGAACCTGATCACGCTGGCAACAGCCGGTGAACAGGATGCTGCTGCCACCACGTGGTGGCTCCAGACTTTTCCGATGGACCTGGTTACCTGGACCATCAAAAATTCAAGCCGGAAAGATATTACCCTGCTGCCACCCAATTTCCGTCATCAGGCTACGGAAGTACTGCTGCCATTGGATGAACTGCCAGTACACCGGCACAACGCCAATGCCTTCACATTGGATGGTGGTCATGAGGGGGAGTCGGAACTGGCCGGCGATGAATTTCTGCTGCCATACTGGATGGCACGGTACCTGAAAGTATTGGAATAGATCATGCAGAATATTACCAGAAAGCCGCTATCATCAGTCGATGGTAGCGGCTTTGCTTTTAGGAGGCTGTGTGGCTATAAATATTCTTATGGAGCCAATAAATCATGTTATTTTCTTTATAAAGCCAACTGTGTCAGCTTTGCCATCAGAAATTTACTTTCCACTTCTTCCAATCCGTTCCACTATCCGTATGCCTTTTTCAATTGCCTGTGGGGAACGATGTTTCACATTGCCCAACACCGTCACTTTTACCGGCGATACGCCGCAGAATTTTAAGGTGGCGGTCTTCATGGCGCGAATGCCTGCTTTGCCGTACACGAGGCGGTTGTACCATGCCGGCGCATCCATGGTAGTAATTATATGTCCTGATTTATGTTTGAGCAGTTTATCCCACATCGCGGATTTTTCCCTGTACTTAAATGTTTTTCCCGGCAGAAATACTCTGTCAATAAAGCCTTTGAGCAATGCCGGCATGGTACCCCACCAGGTGGGATAGATCCATACCAGGTGGTCTGCGGCCTGTATCTGTTGCCAGGTAGTTTCGAGGTCGGGCTCCCAGGTGGTTCTTTCCCGGTATCCATGACGGAGGTTGAGTTCAAACTTTAAATCATATAAATGTATCAGCTGTGTATCATGTCCTGCCGAAAGCGCCGCCTGCTGATATGCGGTGGCTAAAGCGCTGCAATAACTGCCCGGATGCGGGTTGCCCTGTATAATCAATATCCTTTTCATACTTTATATCTGTTACTGCACGAAATTGCCGGATATATCGAAGGCATTATTTGATATAAATCAAAAAGTGGGATATCGCTTAATATCTGCCACGCAGACGGCTGAGGGTTTCCGGAGTGATGCCCAGGTAGGAGGCCACGTAGCCAAGGGGCGCGCGTTGCAGCAACTCAGGTTGTGTAGCCAGCAGGGTTTGATAGCGTTGTTCGGAAGTTTGCAGCCGGATGGCTTTCAACTCTTTTTCCTGATCCAGGTAGTAGTGGGTAATCATGATACGGCCCAATCTTTCCAGTTCATGGTGGGCATCGTACAAGGCTTCCAGTGCGGCAAATTCTATGTAAAACAGCTCACTGTCTTCCAGTGTTTCTATACCATAAAATGCGGGTTCATTTGATAACAGGCTGCCCATGGCACAAACCACGCAGCGCGGAGTGCCAAAAGAAGAGGTGACTTCTTTGTCGTTGTGCGTATAATAGGAGCGTACCAGTCCTTTGTGGACAATGAAGATATGCTGTGCTGGCCTGTTTTGTTGCTGTATAATTGTTTTTTTAGGAAAATGTTCCAGGTACAAACAACTCTTTAAGGCAGTTTGTGCAGCAAGAGACAATGGGGTGATCGTGGTGAAATAGTCTATGAGTGCTTGAACAGGCATATGAAAAACGAATAAAAAGCGAAGGTAGGATAATGTTGGCGATGGAGTAATATGATTTAAATTTCACATTATTGGGTAGTTACTTTGTTCTTGTATGCTGCCATTTTTCCCTAAGTGTTTTCCCGTATTTTAAGCACTACGTACTTGTCCCGGATGCTCCCTTTGTGTTTTTATTAAGCAAGATGATAACCGCTACCACACTGCATTTATATCCGGCCGATATCAACAGGAATTCTGACTTCCAACGACTGGTGTAATAAAATTAATTTTAACAGATTTTGTATTTTAATTTATTTTGTCTAGTTTCATGTCTGGAAAAACTGAGTACACCCCAAGCCCCAATGTATCGGCGATTTAGATTTTTTTAATTGTAACTCCAAAAAAAAATCACAAGAAAAATGGTCTCGTCACTTTAACAAACTTCTATAAGAAGTTACTTTTTTCAGTTGAATTATTTGCCGCTTTACCGCGTTGCAGCTAAGGTTCACTGTCACTACTGGTTATATTCTGTGTAATTCGGTCTGTGCAATTTTACAAGTCTTCATTATGCATTCGCGTAGTGTGCCTCCCTATTGGCAGCTACCAGCGTATGAAAATTTGTTGCCCCTAAATACAACATATTTTATGATTGATCTATTGCTTGCAGAGATGGTAGCAAAGCTAAATCTCTATTTTAGTCTGCGATCGAAAGGTGGCCCTGGTGATCTCTTTGAATGCGTGATAGGAGACGTGTCTATTCACGATAAAAGTGCCGAGGGTGGAGGTGAAGAATTGTTTCATGATAAAGTGATCCTGACACTGGTATCTGTGGAAGAAGAAAATGCCATGAGAAACAATTATCCGCTCCGCGAAGTCGGCACCAGTTTCGTCAGAGAAAAGAGTGCCGTATACATTAATGCATTCCTGCTTTTTTCTGCGAAGTACGATTCATATGTTACCAGCATGCAGGCCATCAGCCAGGTGATCAGTTGCTTTCAGTCGGCCAGGCGCCTCGTCATTTCGGTGAATGGAGAAGCCCAGGAAGCAGTACTGAATCTGCACAACCTCGGCTTCGAGAATCTCAATAATCTCTGGACGGTAATGGGAGGCAGATACCTGCCCTCTGTCATCTATAAAGCACGCGTATTAATGTTCCAACAGGCGCCACCAATAAGTGGTTCGCTGATCACTGACATACATGGAGATGAAACTGTTTAAATAATGTTACACTTCAAATACACCCCACTGGTTTCGCTTGAGGTAAAACATGCATACTATAGTAATGCACATGCTACAGATGCTGTTTTTACACCGCTACCTTCTGCATTGGCTGTCATGGATGCATACGGCTTGAAATTCCGCCAGACAGATGGTAATCTGCGCATCTATCTGAAACGTGATGAAGCAGGAGATCCTTTTATAAAACTGGATACCGTCATCGATCTGTACTTCGGCGTGCAAATAAAAACAGACCTGTTGAATATCACCAACAGCTTCGGGAAAGGACGGTATTGGTTTTCTAATCTCAAAGAAGATGGTACCTATCAGCAGCAGTTGATTTTAACCGCCGTCAATGAATTACCCGATATCGCCGGTCAGCAAACCATGCTTAATTTTCCCGTTGGTACCGTGGATGCGGTAACGCTGAAACGCCCCGCTAACACTGCCGGAGGATGGGTAGATGTGGGTACGGAAGCTGTGGATAAATTGAGTGGTGCTGTAAAAATAACTGTGCAGCAACCTGGATTATATCTGCTGGAAAAACAGCTGACAGGCGGTGGTACAGCTAATATGAAAATGGTGTTGAGTGATGAATTGTTGAAGCAAAGCAACAACTGGGCGGTTCTTCATCTGCAATTAAAACCTGGTGACGACAACCTGGTATTTACGCTCACACTGGGGGCACGTTCTTCCAAATGGCAATACTACCTGATAGAACCATTTGATCGTGGTGGTGCCACCGTAGATCCTGCCAAACTCACGATTGCCTACAGCGTGTCGGGTTCTTCCCGTTATCCGCCTGGTGTGGGCATCGTCAAAAGAGCACCTACTCCCACAGAAAAAACATATATCGATGGCCTCAAAGCCGATGGGAAAATAAAAGAAGTACATCTCTTTGAATCACTGATCCCTATTGTGTTAGCCGACGGAGAACAGCCCATTGTAAAACTGAATAAAGATTTAGGTGGAGAAGTAGGACATATCGCAATTCCGGATAGAAGCATGAAAAATACAACTATCATTTATAAACTCTAAATGCAAATAACATGGCAGCCTTGCTAGATTTAAGAATGCCTGGCGTCTACACCCAGGAAATTTCTACCCTCCCCCCAACGGTGGGCGTGATCCCCAGCGCCGTACCGGTTTTTATTGGTAACACCCAAAAAGCGGTAAAGAAAGGGGACGACCTGCGCGGAAAACCCACCAGGATCAAGTCGATGAAAGAGTATGAAGACTTGTTCGGAAGTGCGCCGCTACAGCACATTGATGTCACCATTGATGAAAGCACCGGTCAGCCGGAAGTGAAGGTGACAGAGCCGGCAGACTTTAAGTACAAAATGTACCATTCTCTGTTGTTTTATTATGCCAACGGCGGCGGGCCATGCTATATCCTGTCTGTTGGCGGATACGATACAGACCCGGATCCGGAGGAAATGAAAGGTGCAATCCCGGCACTGAAGAAGGTACAGGAAGTAACCATCCTGGTATTTCCTGATGGTACCTCCCTCAGTGAAGACGAGTACCAGGGAGTGATCGGAGTAGCCTTACAACATTGCAGTATAATGAAAGACCGGGTTACCGTGATCGATCTGCATGACGTAAACGGCGAAGACCTCACCGCTATCGAGAACGGCTTCCAAACGCATATGCCGAACGATATCGAGTATAAGAAATACGGGATGGCTTACTATCCTTACATCAAAACGATCTTCAGCTATAACTACGCAGAAGCAGATGTAGTGGTGAAATCCCATATACAGGCGATACCTGGCGACACCGGTACGGTATCTGACCTCAAAGCAAAAGCAGCTGCCTATCTCGCTGCCACAGCCGCATTACCTGCTGCTGTAGCTAAAGTTGATGGATTGACCGCTGATAAAAAAGTGCTCACCTATCTGAAAACAGCCCTGGATGCATATAAGACAGCAACTCCTGCGGCTACTGATGCAGACCTGGTAGTACAGCTCAAAAAGATTTCAAAGGATTCGGGAAATCCACTGCCAACAGATGTTGGAAAAGATGTGGATAAGCCAGGCGCTGCTCCGCAGACTATCCTGAACACTGCACTGACTACCTTGCAAACAGCGCTGGATACCGCCAATACCGCAGTAACCACCGCACAGGGAACGCTGGCAACTACGCTGGCCGCATTGAAAGCAGCGGTGAAAGCCATCGGAAATGGCGTGAGCATACCGCTGACAAACTTCAGTCTCGATGTGATCAAAGATGCGAACAACCTCATCTACGGTAAGATCAAAGATGCTATTTCAAATTTAGCTGTAACACTGCCTCCATGCGGCGCTATCGCTGGAATCTATGTACGCACAGATGCTAACGCCGGCGTATGGAAAGCACCTGCCAACGTGAGTGTTTTCGGTGGTATCAGACCAGCACTGGACATCGATGATGACCTGCATGCTAATCTGAATGCGCCTTCCAATGGTAAAGCCATCAATGCCATCCGCACCTATCCGGGTCGTGGCTTGCTGGTATATGGCGCCAGAACACTGGCCGGCAACGATCTCGAATGGAGATATGTAAATGTGCGCCGCACTTTCTGCTTCATAGAAGATTCTGTTGCCATCGCCATGCAGGACTTCGTATTTGAACCCAATAACGAACAAACCTGGATCAAGGTCCGCGCTATGATCAAGAGCTTCCTCAACAGGCTCTGGAAAGCCGGCGGCCTTTATGGCAATACTCCCGCCGATGCATATGAAGTGATTTGCAGTGCACCGGAATCCATGAGCGATGACGATGTACTCAATGGCATCATGCGCATCTTCATCAAGGTGGCAGTAGCAAGACCAGCAGAATTCATCGTATTGCAGTATGAACATAAGTTCGAACTGGTCGAATCTTAACGGTAAATTTTAAAAAGCATTTAAACTTTTATAGCAAATGGCAAAGAGTTATCCTTTCCCGAAATTCTATTTCAAGGTTTCCCGCCCGGAGCAGGAATTTAACAGCGTAGACCAGATCGGTTTCACAGAAGTGAGCGGACTGGATTACCAGGTAGACCTGATAGAATACCGACATGGTAATGATCCCAATTTCTCCAAGATCAAAATGCCAGGGCTCCGCAAGTTCGCGAACGTAACCCTCAAAAAAGGACTCATCCAGGGGTTCAAAGATGCGAATGCAGAATTCTTCAGCTGGATAGGTGATGGTGGAAAACCAGGTTCTGTGCGCAAAAGAGTTGACTACCGCAAAAACATTGTGATTACCCTCAACGATGAAGAAGGCAATCCGGTAGTCGCCTGGACATTGACCAATGCTTTCCCGGTGAAAGTAGCTTTCACAGATATGAAAGCAGATGCCAATGAAGTTGCGGTAGAAACACTGGAACTGGCGATTGAGGATTTGACAGTAGAATATAAATAAATAGTATGCCGGTAATAGGAAATAATTATCCGCCAGCGGGTTTTTACTTCAAAGTCGTGATTGATGGTATGCCCGACAGCGATTCGGAATTCCAGGAGCTGTCCGGGCTTTCCATGAGCATGGAAACACAATCCGTCAAGGAAGCAGGCGAAAACCGTTTTACGCATCAGCTCCCGCTGCCTGCACGCGCGGAGCCACTGGTGCTGAAACGTGGACTGAAAGTCAGTTCACCGCTGGTAGAGTGGTGTCGTAAAGCCATTGAAGACTTCAGTTTTTCGCCCAAAAGTCTGCACATATTCCTGCTGGATGTGGAAGGCGGCAGCCAGGGAAGCCCTAAGCCACTCATGGCCTGGCACCTGGTAAATGCTTATCCCACCAAATGGGAAATCAGTGGATTCAATGCGCAAAACAGCGACATCGCTGTAGAAACGATACAGATCAACTACAATTATTTCACTAAATCTTCCTAAATCATTTTCATCATGCCCATTATTATAAAGGAACTGCTGGTGAAGGCCAATGTAACGGCCACTAATCCCAATGCTGCCGGAAACCCGGTAGCAGCCCCGCAGGCAGGGGTTTCTGAGGCAGTGAAATTAAGCATCATCGAAGAGGCAGTGCAACAGGTGATGGAAATTTTAGAACGACAAAAAGATCGCTGACATGGACGGATCAATTACCAAATTACGCATCGTTTCATTGCCGGGTCCGGATACCTCCGGCAAAGGTGGATTGGGTGGCCTCGGCAGTATGGATGCCAGCACTATTGCATCCACCCTCACCACGAAAATATTTGAAGTGCAGATCAATCCGGAATCCATCAGCAGGAGCTTTAGTATCAAGTATAATGAACCTGATACCAAAGGAACACCCGGTACGGAACTGCAGTTTGATAAAGTAAATCCGGAAGAGCTGGAACTCCGCTTTATCATGGATGGTACAGGCGTAGTAGCGCAAAGCACTATGCCCTCTGCCGACCTGATAGGCAGCGTCATGAATGCATTGCCTGCGGAGGCGCAGGGGGCCTATGTGCCGGTGAGAGTGGCGCAATTACAGGCGGCCGTATATGACTTCAAAGATGAAAGCCATCGTACACCTTTCCTGCTGGTACAATATGGTAAGCTGGTATTTATGGGACTTCTCATGAGCATGGACATCAGTTACAATCTTTTTAGTCCGGATGGTATTCCGCTCCGCGCGGAAATAACGCTCAAGCTCAAAGCGCATACGCCCTTTAAAGATAGTATGGCATTGCTGTCGTTGTTGTCGCCGGATCTTAGTCGCCACCACATGGTGCTGGCAGGAGAAAATATCCTGCGCATCTGTGATGATGTTTATGAAGACGAGAAATATTACCTGGAAATAGCAAAGGCTAATAAGCTCACCAACTTCAGAAACCTGCAACCCGGTACACAGCTTATTCTTCCACCCATCGATAAAAACACGAAAAAATGATTCTGCCACAAACAGCGGAAACGCAGAACAGGGAGACACACAACGTAGCCGTGACCGTTAGGGCCGACGGCAAAGAAGTGACCATGTCTCCGGGTGGCCTGATATCTCTTTCGGTAGGACTGGAATTCAACCGGATTCCCTGGGCCAGACTGGTATTTGCCGATGGTTCCGTGGAAAAACAGGAGTTTGCCAAAAGTAATCAGGACTTCTTTTCTCCCGGTAAAACAGTGGAGATTCTGCTGGGATATGATCAGAAGGAAGAAACTATTTTCAAAGGTATCATCATCCGTCATGCGGTGAAAGTGCAGCAGGACCGCTATTTCCGGCTGGAGATAGAATGCCGGGATGCTGCCGTGAAAACAACGGTAGCCCGCAAGAGCCGCTACTTTTATGATGTTTCTGATAAAGACCTGGTGCAGGATATCCTCAACAGCTATCCGGATGTAACAGCCGGCACCATGGAAAGCCCCGGCTACACCCACAAGGAGCTGGTACAATACAATGTTACTGACTGGGACTTCATGCTGCTGCGCGCAGATGCCAATGGTCTTTGTTTGCATCCGGATGGGGGCACCCTGCATATGAAAAAGCCCGCAATAAAAGCAACGCCGGATCTGCAGGTGCAGTTTGGCATCGGGAATAAAGGCATTCCTATACTGGAATTTGAGTCCGAACTGGATGCCCGGGATCATTACCCTTCCGTGAAAGGAAGTACCTGGGATTACACCCGGCAGGAGGTAGCAGAGGAATCGGCGGGGGCAGACAGCAGCGGGGCAGCCGGTTTATTGTCAGGCGCAGCAGGCGCACTTACCGGCGGCGGCGGTGCACAACGTGATTTTCCGGATGTGCTGTATAAAGATAACCCCGTACAGCTCTATCATGGCGGCGATATGGATACCCAGGAACTCAGCGCATGGGCAGCTGCCAAACAGCAACGGGGAACATTGTCTCACGTAAAAGGCCGTGCCGCTGTGAATGGTGTGAAAGTACAACCTGGCGACACCCTGGAAGTAAACGGAGTAGGAGATCGCTTTAACGGTACCCATCTCATTACAGCAGTATTACACCAGGTGATCAATGGCAACTGGAAAACAGATATACAATTTGGCTGGAATAAAAATTTTGCGGCAGACACAACAGAACCTGCCGCCCCGGACGCTGCGGGCCTTGTCAGCGGTATTCGTGGTCTGCATGCAGGCATCGTGTCTAAGTTAGAAGGCGACAGTCGCAGTGGCGACTACCGCATACAGGTGCGCTTACCTTTTGTAGCACAAAACCCCAATAGCACCAGCGCGGATGGCATCTGGGCAAGAATGGTGAATATCTACGCCGGTGATCAGCGTGGATTTATTTTCAGACCAGAAGTGGGAGATGAAGTGATTGTAGGCTTTATCAACAACGACCCCAATGATGCGGTGGTACTCGGCGCAGTACACAGCGATAAAAATGTGGCACCACAACAGTTGCCGGCCAGCGACCAGAACGCCAAAAAAGGATTGATATCCAAAGCAGGTATGCAATTCATTTTTGACGATGATAATAAGAAAATTCTACTCAGCGCAGGAGATGACAACAGCCCGAAAATAGAGCTGGATGGGAGCGGACAGAAGATCAGTATTACACTGGATGCAAGTACTTCCATTGAGTTATCGGCGCAGGGCATCAAAATAAATGGTACACGAATCGATTTAAACTGATCCATTATGCCAGGAAAACCAGCAGCACGTAACACGGATGTGCATATATGTCCCAAACCACTATCATCGCCGCCGAATACGCCCCATGGCCCCGGACAGGTAATGGCCACCGGCGCGGCAAGGGTATTCATTAATCAGCTGGCCGCCGCCGTGCAAAATGATATGTGTATGTGCGTGGAGCCAGGCAATATGATCAAAAAGGGTTCTTCCTCTGTATTCTTCGGCAGTCAGGCCGCAGCGCGACAAATGGACGAAACCACACATATGCCCGGAGGCATGATTCAAACAGGTTCATCCAATGTATTTATAGGAGGATAAAAACATCATCATGGAATATTTATTCTTAAATCCGCAAAATGAACAAAAAGCCTTTCTCGGTAAAGGCTGGGCATTTCCGCCGGCCTTTGACCGTACTACAGGCAAAGTAGGGATGGCACAATATGAAGAAGATATTGACCAGAGCCTGCGGATATTATTCAGTACCAGTGTGCGTGAACGGGTGCTGCAACCAGACTTCGGCTGCAATCCTGAAGACTATGTTTTCTCCGCGCTCAACGTCACTTTTCTTACTTACCTGGAAGACCTGATCCGGAAAAATGTAGCTAAATACGAAGCACGTATAAAAATATTGTCGCTCGTAATTGCACCCACAGAACTGGAAGGTACACTGGAAATACAGATGGACTATGTAGTCAGAACGACTAATAACAGGTTTAGCATCGTATACCCATTTTATAAACAAGAGGGCACAAACGTGGAGTTATGATACTACACTGCAACACATTACGCCATCCGTTGATACATGGAGGCACACAACAGCGGGACAGACTGCTGATAAGTCTTATTCCCGATCAGCTGAAGCTGGATGATCGCGCTATAGAAGAATTGATTGCCTTTGCAGGTGGATTGTCTGCGCATGTACGCCACTGGGGACCCGATAACAAGGAAGCCGGCGACTGGCTGCCTTTCTGGGAATCCGACACCACCAGTTTGTTAGCCATCCTCGCTGCTACAGACCTGGATAGTCCGCGTACTGCTTTCCGCTCAAAGGAAATATTGTATCGCCGCCGCAGAAAGCAGGAAGACATGGGCACTGCCAAACCCGGTGAACAGTCATCTGCTGCTATTATGGAGGAGATGATCAAAAGTACCGAATGCGGTATCTACGGCCTGGCGCTCACGATCCTTCACATCTGCCAGAAAATTCCGGCAGATCATCCGCTGAAACAGGATATCCTCAATGTGATCAGCAGCATGCTGCCGGATCCGCTTTATCGCCTGATACAATTTCATAAGGCGATAGATCCCAACGCGATTAAACTGTACGAAGGATTTATTGGTACCTACGGCTGCGCTGCGCCATGGGGGCTGAAAGACAAAGCTGCCTTCGAATGTATAGATTTCGTTTTACCTTATGAATATATCGATGAATTGTGGAGTCTTTTTCTGAAGTTCTACAAAGCATTATCCATCATACTGGAAAAAGTACGGAAAGCTTTTCAGAGCTCCCTCCGTTCCCGCCACAACCATGAACCACATATTGCACTGTTCATTACTTTCCTGCATCTTTTTAAACACCTGCAGGATGAACTCAATAGTCAGGTAGAAAAACATTTACTGTTTTATTACCACGATGTATTGCGCCTCGAAAAAAGGCAACTGGTGCAGGATAAAGTACATGTGGTATTTGAGCTGGCACTCAAACTGCCGCCACATCTCATCACTGCCGGTACGGAACTCAAAGCAGGCGCGGACAGCAACGGGCTGCCCATGAGTTATGCATTGACAGATGAACTGGTGATTTCACCCGTAAAACTGGTGGAACGTCAGAACCTGTATATGAGAGAAGAAATACAAAACGGTGTACCCATTAAACGTGCGTATGCGTTACCTGCCGCTGATAAAAGAGATGGCCTGGAAGAAGAGTGGCCGGCAGGCACGAAGGCATGGCGCGCACTTTCAGGAGAAACGGTATACGACAGACTGATGTACCAGAACCGGAAAATTCAGGGGCTGCTGGATCAGTATGAAACACGTCCGGTGGCCGTGATCAAAGAGCAGATCAAACTGACCAAAAAACTGGAACAACTGCAGGCTTATGCAGGATTTAGTGTAAGCAGCACAGAACTCTGGATGGCAAACGGTTTGGACCGGATGATCTCCATGGAGTTCCTGTGCAATGGTATCGATATCGTGGATATACTGGATAGCTTCGAGGTAGAAATTTCCACAGAAAAAGGTTTGATGAAGTTGAACCTGTATGATGGCAGCATTACTGACTATTATGGCACCTACAATAATACCGGCATGCCGGATGAAATGCTGACTAAAATCCGTAATGAGTTTTACGAAGCAGTAGGATATGCACAGCAATCAGGCATTGCGCCGGATGCCCAATTCAGCCTGTACAACAGGGTGGTGAGAGTAACGCCTTATAGCGGAGGTGATCTGAACAAGGCAGAAATGGTGAAGAAAGATGGCATGACAGCCTGGACACAACGGATCATCATCTGGTTACATCCAACATTCCCCGCTGTACTACCGATAGATGATCATACACCTCCTTTTATCCGTTTTAAAACCAGGGATTTAAAGGAAGACGATATCACGGTATGGCAGGCGAAAGTGTTTACCTACAGTGGTGAATTGTACAGGTATGCAGAAACGCCATCGGATTTTCTGGGTCAGTTGATCCAACCTGGTCAGCCAGGCATCTTCTACCGGCAAACACCGGAAGGACAAGTGGAATCCAGGAATCAGCTGGTGATAGGTAAAACAACATCGGTCGTCTATATCCGGTTCCAGGAGTTGTTTTTCAAAGACCCCGCCTATTTTTATATGTGGCATGCCGGTAATGATTCCCTGTCTTTGAACAACAAAGCATTTTTATATAACGGGGACTGGAAGGTAATAAATGATAATGGTGGACCAGACATTACAGGATATACCGAAAAAGAAGGCCCACTGCAGGCATCCGGGAAATTCCCGATAGACCTGTCCGGTAATGTATCCGGCTGGATCAGGATGGATGCCATCTGGGAGGGTGATAATTTTTATGTGCTCGATGCCAATAATTTTGTATTTGCCTATCGTACCAACCCGGTAACTATCCTGGCAGATCAGATACTGTATCCCAGAACGGATGGAAGATTGTCCAGCAGACACTTTTTCAGCGCCTTCAACTCTTTGGGTAACTGGGAAGATTTGTCTGGTGAAGGTATCAGCCCTGCACCGGTGATGACGATGCCAGAGCCACAACAGCCTATTGGCCCGGAATTGTTTGATGATCGCCGTCCCAGACCAGCTCCAGCAAATGGTAATCTCTTCCTGGGCTTTGAACAACTGACTCCAGATCAAACATTATCACTGCTATTCAAAACGGCCCCGGGCACCGGTAATCCGGATCACTATGCACCGGAGATAGCCTGGTCCTACCTCGCAGATACCTGGATAGAATTGCCACCGCAATATATACTCAAAGACACTACACTGGGCATGCAGCAAACCGGTATTATCCTTTTCCAGATTCCGGACGATATCAAAAATGGTAACACTGCTATTACCGGAAAGGATGGTCGCACAGACCTTTACTGGCTGCGCGCTTCCGCCGTAGAAATACCGGAAGATGATGTTATGGTAGATGCCCTGCCTATGCTCATCGATATTCATGTAAATGCAGCGGAAGCTGAATTCCGCGATAATAATAACGCAGAAGATCACCTGGTTGATGGCATCCCGCCGTCTACGATCACTGCCCTGAAATTCCGGGATGTAAGCGTGAAATCTGTCACCCAGCCTTATGCTTCTTTCCATGGCCGCACCTCCGAACAATCGGATCGCGATGGCTATCTCACACGGATACACGAAAGGCTCCGTCATAAAGACAGGGCAGTCACTACCTGGGATTATGAAAGATTGCTGCTCGAGGCTTTCCCGGAAATAGACGTGTTGAAATGTTTGCCACATTCCCGGCGCATTTACACTGCCCGGCCGGGACATGTAACGGTAGCGGCTATACCGTTTCCCAATAAGATGACCGGCAACCGTATGTTCTATCCCATTTTTGAAGCAGGAGAACTGACCTCGATGAAACAATTCCTGGCCGCACGAAACAGTTATTTCGTGGGCGGATACGGAGAACCTGGTTTCTGTTGCTGCAACGATGATTGCGGATGCGATGACGGACATGATCGCCTGGATGTTATCAACGCCCGGTTTGAACCTATCAGGATACGGGTGTGCGTACGCTTCTATCCGGGAAAAGATATTCCTTACTATACCAAGGCACTGAATGAGGCATTGAAATTATTCCTGGCGCCATGGGCTACCGGTAAGAAACCACTGCTGTTCGGTACGCCGGTTAACAGAACCCGCTTACTGCAGTTCCTGGAAAACCTCGACTACCTAGATGTAGTAACGAATCTTAAAATAAAACATTTCTCTTCCCGGCAGATGGCGGAAGAATTTGAGGATATCCTTGAATGGAGCGAGGTAGATGTGATTACACCGTATACCGCCGCCTCTGTACTCACCACTTACCTGGATCGCCTCAATGAAGATAATCCCAATGTAATAGATCACGACATCAACGTGATTAAAGACAATGACCGCTGCGCCTGTGGTGGTTGTGAGGAAGACCGGCCACCAACGTTAGCGCTTGATGAGTATGTGACACCAGCACCGGAAAAAAAGGATACCTACCGGGTACCAGATAGTACCCCGGCACCGGCAAATGCAGACACGGTCAAGGTTCCGGATACCAGGCCAGCGGTGGCTAAAACAGATACCGTGAAAGCACCGGTAGCTGGGGATCATACAAAGCAATTGCACGACTTGCTGGCAAAGGCCTGGCAGTCCCGGCTCATACATGCAGATGCCATTATCAAGGCCATGGTCAAAGTGCTGAAGAAAGAAGTGGAAGAAAAAATACTGACAGGTAAAATTCCAACGGACCCCCGAAAAGGAGTCGCCGGAGAACATGCATACCGTATTACGCCTGTGTTACAAAACAACCTGGTGACTGCCATGACAGTGGATCTTGCATTCACTGCCGGCAAATTCACTACTATCAAAATAGATAAGCCCCAAAAATAAATTAACGTATGAGTACTTCTCTCATCATACCTAAAGATCCGTTGTATCCACCTTCCATGGACTGGCAATTGCTGCGCAGGGAAGGGATCCGGCATATCGAAAATCTCGCTTCAGATATCTGGACAGATTATAATTTGCACGATCCGGGTATTACCATCCTCGAGATACTTTGTTATGCGATCACGGATCTGGGGTATAGAAGCAATATGTCGCCGGCCGACTTGTTTGCAGTGCCCAACAATGATTCATTTTACACCGCTGCCCAGATACTGCCTTGTGCCCCGGTAACCGCCCTGGATCTGCGAAAGATCCTGATCGATATGCCCGGTGTACAAAATGCCTGGGTACAGCAACTGGAAGATGCCGAAGTGCGCTTCTTCTGGCCGGATGGTTTCCTGGATGGATATGCCACGGCACAATTGAAGCCTTATTTCGATATGGTTGGAGGAACAGTCACATTACCGAAGATAGATAGTATCGATACGGAACTCCTGAAAGCTTTCAATGGCTGTATCAGTGATAAAGAAAAAGAAGCCGCCAGGCAAAAGTTCCGGAAGGAATTATTGGATAGTTTACTGAAAGCTAATCCCGATGAAGGATTCAAAAAAGTGATGCTGCTCTACATGGCAGCAAATTACTACGATGAATCATTATTCTTTGTGGAAAGCTACCTGCTCACTCTGGATCTTCCATTAGATCCGGCAGACGACTTCAATTCCTTAATCAATTGGCTGGCCGCGCTACGCCGCGATATGGGCGGATTCAACGGCATGAGCGATCTGATTGCATTAATAGATAAAAATAAAGATCTGCAGGCATTCTTCTACTTTGATCCTTTGCTATGTCTGTATTTTGCAGGTAGTTTGCGTATCGGTGAATTGCCCGAAAAAGATCAGCCGGCAGATTATAACCTCTTCCTGCCACAAGGCATCTACAGCGTTACACTGCGACTGGAAGAAGGGTTTGAAGGAGATGAAGCGGATATCATTGCGGAAGCTAAAAGAAGACTGCATCGTGTACGCAATCTCAGCGAAGATTTTCATCCGGACGTGCATATTTCGGAAACGGTAGGATTGGGGCTGGACCTGGCGTTGGAGCTGGACCCTGCCGCTGATAAATGGGAGGTGCTGGCCAACGTATATCGTGCCGTAGCACATTATTTATCTCCCGTTATCCGTTTCTACAGCCTGGAAGAAATGATGTACCGCTATGCACAGTTTGAAATAAACCCTGCGGTAATAGACGCGTTGCAAGCTGCACAGCTCCCGGATGATTTGACGACTGCCCTGCAAAGTTTATTGAATAAACGTTTCACCAGCGATGCTGCCTTCAAAGCTGCCGTGACAGGGGTATGGGATCCTGTTGCCATGGATGATTATTACAGCGATGTGTTCATTCAGGCAAAAAAATATTATAACGCAGACCCGGTGTATAAAGGACCGTTGCTGCAGCATGGCTTTATTGATGAAGCAGAACTGCTGCAGGCACAGCCCAGGCAAACGGTATACCGTTCCGACCTTTACCAGATTATTGCAGCGGTAACAGGTGTGGTGCAGATCGAAAGACTGGATATGTACCTCTGCAAAGATCGTGATGAAGAGGTGAGTGTCGAAAAATGGTGTATTGAGTTAGATTGCAAATGTCTCCCGGCTCTCAGTATTGACTGTTCGTCTTTTGCGGTCATCTCCCATTACAAAGAAGTGCCGATAGACATGCTCCGGCTGAAAGAATACCTGGATGTACACCCGGACAGTACCACCAAAATAAACCGGGAACAACAACTGGATCTGACAGTGCCGGATGGTCGTGTGCTGACTGATCTGACGGACTTCACCAGCGTACAGGAAGATTTTCCGCGTACCTATAAAATCGGTAATACCGGGATTTCTAAAAAGCAGCCAGAGCTGCGCCAGGCGCAGGCCAAACAGTTGAAGGGATATCTCTTTTTCTATGACCAGCTACTGGCTAACTATCTGACCCAGCTTTCCAGTGTAAAAACTTTTCTGTCTGTTAAAGGTGACGATGCCGCCATGTATCAGGCGTTGTACAACATTCCCGGCATAAAAGAATTATTGCTGGACTATAAAGGGGCGCAGGTAGTGGAATCCACCCTCAATAAAGTAGATCCTAATCCCGAATGGGAGGCGTTTAAGGCCGATGATCAGAACGCTTACATCACCGCATTAAAGCAGCTCACAGAAGGTAGTGATACCGATCAGCAAATTTACCATAACCGCCTGCTGGATCATATGCTGGCGCGTTTCGGGGAACAGTTCACCGATTATGCACTTCAGTTGTACCGCATCGAAATGCCGCTCTCTGATGGAGATGCATGGGCTATCGATGAAGGGCTGCCGGAAAGTATTGCAGATAAACAACGCTTTCTGCAACAGGTGCCAGCATTGGGAGCCAAACGCGGTAGCGGTTTTATATACCAGTTTGAAAAAGATGAGTTGCGTTATTGGAAAACAGATAACGTTGAAGGCGTTCGTAAAAGAGTATGCGCTATCCTGGGCATGTCTGATGCTACCAGGCATACCATCACCTGCGAGCCTGTATTTGAAGTAGGCGTAGGCGAAACGGACAACCTCGGAAATACCAGTACTGAAACAGAGTATGTGTTTTATATCCGGCCACAGGGCGCCGGGGGCGCCCGTTTGCTAGTGAGCGTTGAACGTTTCAGAAGTTTTGAACAGGCTAAAAAAGCAAGACTCGATTTCCTTAACAGGGCTGGTGATGGCAGTGCCTACGATATCGTAGATGAAAACGTGGTTGGCTTCTGGCTGAATATACCGCCCGCATCACGCACTGTTAAAAATGCGCTGATGCTGGAACCTTCACCAGGTCGTGAAGGGGCTGCAAAACGATTGGAATATCTCAGGGGCCTGGCCTCCGGGAACTGCAATGACGACAGTTTTCACCTGCTGGAACATATTCTTTTACGGCCGCGTAATACCACTTTTACGCAGTTGTTAACCCCCATGATCTGCTGTCCGGAAGATGTGGCACTGCTGGATCCATACTCTTTCTGGATCACCATCGCATTGCCGGACTGGGCAGACCGCTTTAAGGATAGTGACCGGCTGGAAGTGTTTATGCAAACGCTTCGTCGTGAAATGCCCGCACATCTTTCCGTACGGTATGTCCTGTTAAGCAGAACAGATATGCTGGCATTTGAGGCCACCTATAACGAGTGGATAAAAAGGCTTTGCACAAAGCAACAGCCGGGTCTCGCTGAAGCCAATGATGCATTGGTAGCGCTGATGAATAACTGGAAGGAAAATCAGATTCATTATTTCTAACAACCCGATTCATGAAAGAAACTATTGATACCTGTTTTGCCGGCAACGGCGTGGTTTGCGGTCTTGAAGTACACGTAAATTCAGATTGCTCTATTGAAGTAACAGAAGGTACCGTGATACTCCCTGATGGTACGATATTACATACCCCACAAAAGAAGTTCCGGTATTACGTAAAGCCCCTGCCTGCGGGGAATGATAATGGGGAGACGACCACCAATAACAGTCAGACGGTAAGTCAGTTTATGCTCGCTTACCTGAAACTGGATAAGCTGGATCCGAAACATATGGAGTTCCTGCAACTGGCGGCAGATGGGGCAGCACCCGATGCGGTAGACTCGCTGAAGCAACAGCATCCCGATGATATTCCGGAACGGAATCTTAACAGGGATAAAATTATTTTATTATTGGCGCTCCCCGGTAGTGAAGAATCGGGCCCTGATTTATACTGGATACTCGTTACCCGCAATGCCATGGCAAGGGCAGCAGGTATAGAAGCACCGAAAGAAGACGATGACCAGTCGCTTTTTTCCAAAGCATTTTCGCCCGATGATATTGATATTGCAGCAGTTGATTCTTTTCTGCGCCCCGTATTGCAATTGCCGCTGCTAACCATTCCCCGCTTCGGTTACCGGAAACTGGCGATTGTTAACCCGGCAATAGGTTTAAAGGAAAGTAACCTGCAACCGCCTTTCCAGACGGTAACTACCTACGAGCAGATCTTCTTTGAATACAAAGGTATCATCGATGATTACATGCAGGAATTCCGCGATGCATTGAAATTATTACATGACCTCTTTGGTCCGCTGCTTTCTCATAAGGGTGCGGCCACGCTGGAGTTGTACCGGAAAATCCTGGTGCTTAAACTGAGCGCTTTTTATGAAGAAGGGTTGCATCTCTATTACATTCAATACGTCTACGACTGGTTACGTGATCTGACTACGGCCTATAACGAACTGGTGCTAAAACTGAATGGCTACCGCGGCAAATGCACCTGTACGGACCTCACGGCACAGGACAGCAAAGGTTTAGTGGTATTGCTGGGGCCTGTTCTCGGCGGCCGCACTACCTATCAGCCTCTGATATTCCGCGACCTGGCCATCATCGCTGAAAGAGATGCCGCTATCCGGGAAGTACGTTGTATGCACTGGCGCATGATGGTGATGATACGTACTTTCGATCTTCCTTTTTTACAACTGGATAAAGCCCTGGCCTATACCAACCAGGCGATAGAGGATAAACTGGATTCCACAGACTACTGGGAGTCGCTCGTTAACCCCGATGATAACGATGAGTTTAGAAATCTTCCAATAAAGTTAACGCCTACACGTAGTAGTGCTGGCCCGCTGGGTAAAACGGCTATTCCTTACTATTACCCGCTGGACAGCAACAGCGTTTATTCTGTGCACCAGTTCTGGGATTATGAAACCACCGTGTTGCGGCGTACAGATACGCTGTTGTCGTACAATGCATATTTGGGTGATGAAGATAAATCTTCTACCGATGTGATCAACGATAGCTACAGTACCCGGCCGGAAGTATTGATGCCACTGGCATTCAACTTTGAACTCATGCACTGGCTGCGGGTAGAAGGGCATATGGGAAAAGCCATTGCTTTAAATGGTGATAGCAAAACCTTTTATCTCGAAGGTTTTGATCTGGGGAAATACCTATTGGAATACAATCTCTGTGTAGATGTGATTGCTGTGATGATTAACAGTGCCACCACGCTCGCACAGCTGCAATACCTGCCCGGGCTGGAACATCGGCCTGCACTGCAACAGGGACAAACACTGGTATTGGTCTTCACCGACAACGATGAACAGATAGAACTGAATGAGTGCAGTAAAACAGACCGGGCGGAAATAAAAGGATATACCGTTGTGGCTGATTTCTTTTTGCCATACCGATTTGACTGTTGCCCGGTGACGAGTATTGATTATTACACCCTGAATCCGCAACCAATAAATCGTGGGTGATCAACAACATATCATCGGACGGATGGAAGTGCAGGTAAATGCCTCCCAACCATTGCTGGCAACCCAATTGCAGCAGCAACTGGGCTACCGTTTGCATACCGCAGATTTTATCAGGCAACTATCGGCCCTGCTCGATGGGTTGGTTGGTGAAACGGAATATATAGAGATTCCGACCATTGCTATTTCGCTGGAATGTACTGATGATAAGGATTTTCATGAACAATTATTATCAAAACTGTCTATTGCCATAAAAGAACAGCTGGCAAAACAACAGCCGGAAAATATTATCCTGACTAACGGTAGTGAATACACGACTGCACTCCGCCTGTTCTTTTTAAAATATGGGATCCGTGCTTTTTACAATGGTGCCGATATGATCACGGCATTGCAGGAGGAAATAAAAGCATTGCCCAACCGGGAACAACCGGAACTGGAACAGCTGTTGAAAACTGCCGGTAAGGAAGATCTGATCGTATGGACACGATTATATTATTTGCTGGGCGTGGTTGGTATGAAGCAATTTTTCCTGCGCACCTTTTCCTGCAACGAAGCCACCCTGAAGACGCTGATGGAGCAGGAAGCTGCGGGGACAGGTAAATCAATGCCATACACCACGGCCGCCCGGGGGAACGCCACCTCGGCTGATACTGTCACACTTGTACCCAATAATCTATTGCCAAATGCAGAGCAGTGGCCGGTATTTTTTCAACACATGCTGTTGGGAAATGAACGGCCACTTTTTGTTCCAACGGTAACCGGCAAAGAAAATACTGATGCCTCCCTCCGTACTAACGCCGTTAATCCTACTGTTACTTCAGCTGCTTCTCCGGCAGCTGTTGCCATGTCACTGGCAGCGCAGCTGCAACGGGGATTACAAATCGAAAATGCAGGACTGGTATTGCTCTGGATGGAATGTGGACGGCTTTTCAGAACGTTAGGTTATGTGGTGGACCGGCAATTTATCAATGAAACTGCACAGCAACGGGCCATCCTGTTGCTGCATTATATCTGTTACGGCAATGCCGCCACCGGTGGGGAAGAAGACTGGCTGTTGAATAAACTGCTCTGCGACTGGCCCCTGCATATGCCCGTAGATCCGGAGCTGGCGCCGGATGACGCAGCGAAGCAGGCAGCCGGAGAAATGCTGACAGCCTACATGGAAGCATGGCGCAAAGACCGGAAATTTTCTACGGCCTGGTTCAGTACTGCTTTTCTGCAAAGAGAAGGACAACTGTCACGCCGCAACGATGGCGCCTGGATGTTGACCGTAAATACCCGGACAGAAGATATTCTCATTAACAAGGTATCGATGGTAAAATATGCCTGGATGCCACAAATATTATACGTGCAGTGGTAAGCTGCAGATGTATATTGATTTACCCTGAAATGACTCCATGAGCGAAAGCGGTGTCCATAACGCGCCTCCCAAGGCAGGCCTCAAAGCAGGTAAACTTTTCCGGAAAGAAGAGTCGCCGCAGCGGCGTGCGTCCCAACAGGTACAACCTTTTTTTGCGGCTACTATTTCCCGGGAAATGGATACAGAAGCGGCCATGCCGGATATTCAATCCTTATTTATACCTGGGATTAGCAGGTGGGCCGAAGCCGCGTCCGTGCAGGCAAAATGCAAGGACTGTGAACAGGAAGAAGAAATAAAACGGACTGCATCGGAAGAAGAGGCACCCGTGCAGGCAAAATGCAAGGACTGCGAACAGGAGGAAGAAATAAAACGCACGGCATCGGAAGAAGAAGCATCGGTGCAGGCAAAATGCAAGGACTGTGAACAGGAAGAAGAAATAAAGCGGACTGCATCGGAAGAAGAAACCTCCGTGCAGGCAAAAAGTACAGAAGAGGAAGCGCCCGTACAACGTTCTGCTGAGGAAGACGAAACAGTACAGGCAAAATGTGCAGATTGTGAAGGCGCGGAGCAACTGCATACCAAGCCGGATGAATCCACTGCCACAGTTCCCATGCCGGTGCAGGCCAGCCTGAAAGTAGGTAGACCCGATGATCCACAGGAAATAGAAGCCGACCGGATGGCCGAAAAAGTATTGCGCATGCCGCAACTATCGTTTACCGGTGGTGGCGGCAGTCGCCCGGAAGGCAATGGCAATAATAATATTCAACGGAGTGAGGAGGAGGGAGAAGAGGTACTCACCAAACCCGTAAAAGGATTACAACGCGCCGGCGATGGTAGTTTCCATACCAGCGATAGTTTTTCTGCCCGCCTCAAAACAAGTGAGTCCGGAACTCCGCTGGCGGAACCGGTACGGAAAAACATGGAAAGCGCATTCCAGGCCGATTTCAGCGCAGTGCGTATTCATACCGGCACGGAAGCAGCTTCGCTGAGCCAGGAGATCGGAGCGCAGGCATTTGCCTACCAGCATCATATTTATTTCGGAGAGAATAAGTACCAACCGGAATCGACCAATGGCCGTTTCCTGCTGGCACATGAACTTACGCATACTGTCCAACAGGGCGCTGCTAAAACCGTGCAGCGCGATGAAGAGAAAGGGGAAGAAAAGGAAACCTCCTGGACAGATATGCTGCTCAATGGTGCTGAATCTGTGTTGCAATCGCATTTACCGGCAGATATCTACGAGTTTTATAAAGAGGTAAAAACACAAGGTGTTTTTGGTTATATCAAAGGCGCATTGTTCGGCCTTTTCCGGGAACTCTTCAATGGATTAGGGTTTTCAGATGAGCAGTTTATGCTCATCATCCAGATATTTATCCATCTTAAAAATCAGCTCCCGGTTATCCTCGATGGGCTTTCCAAAGGTGATTGCAAGCCGTTGTTTGCTGCATTGAACCTGCTCTCCGTGGTGGTGAAAGCCATTGCCGGTGCCGTATGGGACCGGCTGATGGAAGCCATAGAGCCACTACGACAATGGCTGAATAAGATCTGGGATACCTATATGGCGCCCGCCCTCGACAAGGTCACCGCCTTTGCGGGTAAAGTGTGGGATCGCATCAAAGATTTTGGCAGATGGATCTGGAATAAATTTGATGCCATCATTATTCAGCCCTACCGCGATGCCTGGGCCTGGATCTGTAAAAAACTGGGCATCAACAGCTCCGATGAAGGGGGCTTCATGGACTTTGTGTCGGCCAAACTAAACGAAGCGTGGCAGTTTATTAAAACACAGCTACGCCCCGTGATAGAACCAATACAGAGCGTGATCAGCGGTATTGGCGCCATGATTAATATGGATGCCATCCGCAAGTTGCAGGACGATGCCACCAAATGGCTGGACAGTGTAGCAGATACAGCTACCGCGATGGGGAATGATGATGATGCCGTGGCCAACAAACAAATGACCCTGCGGGATGTGTTACTGCCGGCCCTCAACAAATCGATCGACCGGATTAAAGTAACCATCATTGCTGCTGGTCAATGGGTATTGGAAAAAGTAAATAATATAGCCGTTAACGTAAGTAGCTTCTTCAGTGGGCTGCAGAGCAACGAATATCTCAGCCCGGTGTATTCGCTGGTGAGCTGGGTCCCTAAAGCTATTGACAGCATCAAAGATTGGGCGGAAGATAAAGTAGTGTGGATCTTTGAACGTATTTATGCCGGCATGGAAGATGTACGCGCATTTATGCAACGCGTAATTGATATGCTCCTGAAGCTGGTAGCGGTAGCAGGTAATGTGCTGGACTTTTTGGGAGACTTCATCCTCGGGCCTTTTGCCCTGGTACCGAAGTGTATCAAGGATCCTGTCATGGACTGGCTCACGGAAGTGATCCTGAAAAAGATACCAGTCATTGCTGAATTCATAGACCTGAAAGAAAAGTGGCCGCAGATCAAAGCTGCAGCGCTTACTGTGATACAACAAGTGTTCGTGGATGGTAAACTGGCCCGGGGACTCTGGACATTCTTCCGCAATCTCCTGAGTTTAATTGGCATCGATCCAACGCTCGTCACTGCTGTTATTGCCAAAGCCGCGCACAACTTCTCCGACATCATCAAAAAACCGGGAGAATTCCTGAAGAATGTATGGAACGTGATCAAAGGAGGCTTTGTCCGCTTCTATGATAATCTCGGTACACACATGTTGCACGGCGCGCTGGAATGGCTGTTTGGTGAAGTGAAAGGAGCCGTAGCGGTAGCACCGCCATCTGATTTTAGTCTCCGGAATATACTGGGATATGTGCTGGATCTTTTCGGCATCAACATGGAGAATGTATACAAACGGATGGAAGAGAATCCTAAGATAGGCAAAGAGCGTGTAGCGAAGATGCGGAAAATGCAGGATGTGTTGACAGGAGCCCTGGAATGGGTGACTGTTTGGATAAAGGAAGGCGCAGAAGGACTGCTCCGCAAAGCAAAAGCAAAACTGGACGACCTCACGGATATGGTCATCAGTGGCATTGTTAGCTGGGTATCAGAAAAAATATCTGCAGAAATTATGAAGCGCCTCGCTACCAGTGCTGACCCGCTGGGCATAGGCGCTACCATCAATACCCTTATCCTGGTGTATGATACCATGAAGACAGGTATTGCCTATGTAAACAAAATGCTCAACCTGGCGAACCAGGCCATGGATAACCTGGCAGAAATCATTGGCGGAAAACTGGAGCACGCACAGATAGCTTTTGAAGAAGTGCTTGCCAAGGCAGTACCGGTAGTAATAGGATTTTCGGTAGAAGTCATTATCGGACCAGTAGGAGATAAGATCAAAGATATCGTAACTGCTGGCCGCAAAAAGGTAGATGATGCCATAGACTGGCTGATCAATGGTGCACTCAGCGTCATAGACACGATCCTCAAAGCAGGAAAGGCGGCATTGAATAAAGTGCTGGGATGGCTGGGACTTCGTAAGGAGTTTAAAGCCGAAGACGGAGAAATGCATGCCATCTCTTTTGCCGGTTCGGAACAAAGTGCGCAGCTGATGGTACAGAGTACCCCCATGAAGTTTGACAATTGGCTGGCTGCCATTGTAGTTGATAAACCGCGCAGTCCGGAAGGAAAGAAAATGCAGGCCAGGAAAGACAAAGCAAAAAATAAATATGCACAGATTACGGCAGTTGAAAAGAAGAAAGAAACACCTAAATATACAGCAGAAGACAAGGAAAAAGAGATCAGGGCACTGATGGATCAACTAAGCGTTATAATGGGACCTTTGTTCAAGAAAGACATCGTCGGATTTATTGATCCGGAACTGACGTTTGGTGCCCTTAACCCAACGACCCAATTCGGTACGGAAATGCATACGAAAAAACTGACGAAGAAGAGCAAGCTGGTAGGCACTGAACCGAATCAGGGTATGGCTCCTGCGTCATATAAAAATATGAAACGCCGTAGGAAAGATAGCGGTCCATACTATATACTCGGGCATTTGTTAAATCAACAAGTAGGAGGAAGCGGGGATGACTACAGAAATCTGACTCCGTTGACCGGAAAGGCAAATGCTACTCATCGTGACATGGTAGAGCAGAATGTTAAAAAAGCCGTGGAAAGCGGTTTAATGGTGGACTACCTGGTAAAACCCAGTTATAGCCTGACGACACCGGCTCCATGGTCGGCAGCAGAAGCCGCCAAAATACCTCCCGGAGAGGATTTGAAAGAGATACTTTCCATTAGAAAGGATGAGCGGAATGTGCCATCCTCCCTTAGCTGTACAGCATTATTTGTGGATCCTGCTACCTTGAAACAAACGAAAGTAGTAAGTAAAACGATAGATAATAAAGTCGATCAGCGACCCGAATCCTATTATTTAACGGAACGGACGAAGGATCCTGTATACCTGGATTGTGGTAACGCCAAAAAGATAGAGAAAGGAATTGATAACATGACAGAGGACTGGGCCAAGGCGATTGTTAAGATCATGAAGGACCGTGGAGGTGTAAGATTTGCCACTTACCAGTCGCTCATTGAATATAAACTGAACGGTAAGTTTGTATTCAGTAAAAGAGAACGGGATAAGCTGAATGTGATACTGGCTCCAACATATGTAAAACTATATACAACATAAAATCTATGCGAAGCTTCATTCAAATGTTATTGGCATTGCTTACACTTACGGTGATGATCTGGGTGGTATGGCAGGGATATCTGCTGTTAAGGCAGGAACAGCTGGGCCTGGAACCCGGTACGCGGGCCATGGTAATCATCTTTGCAGCAGTGGGTATTATTTGCACCTTCATCCTCAGTAATGCTATCAGCAATCATAGTGATAAGATTATGCAGGGAAAGCAGTTCACCTATCGGGCAGATCTATACGAAAAATGCCTGGATGCCTGGCAGTCTGTGGTAGATGAACTGACGGCGGAGCAACAGGAGAAAGTAAACCTCGATTTTCAGGAACTGGAGGTACAGTTGGGGTTGATCGCATCTGCTAAAGTAATCAAGGCATTCCGCGAACTACAGCAGGCTGCGGCAACAGATGGTGTGCATGCAGCTGCATCAGTGGCCGCCCGGCAACGGCTGCTGCTGGCTATGCGCGAGGACATGGGAATCACGACCGATTATTTCGTGAAAAAAGAAATTCAACATCTCTCTAAATAATAATACCATGGCTGTAAAAAAACAACTGCGCCGAAAAAAGAACAAAGGAGAAGGAAGGCCGGCGCAGCAATTCTTCCAGGCGGAGCCATCGCATGAAACGGCAGAAGCAAATGCACAGTTTTTTCCGCCAGGTGCAAAGCCACAAGCCAAACTAACCGTCAGCACTCCTGGTGATCCACAGGAACAGGAAGCCGATCAAATGGCCGATAAGGTGATACAACGGGCTTCTATAGATACCCATAACATGGATCAGCGTGATGACCAGGTAGGCATCGCCACTAAAAAAGAAGGCAGTGCTGCATCAGCGCCTAAAGCAGTTGGGAATGCACATACACCGTCCGGTGTGGTGCCCAAAGGAGGTGGCAATACGTTACCCACCGGTACTGCAGCAGAGATGTCAGGTAGCTTCGGTTATGATTTTGGTAAGGTGCGTATTCACACCGGCACGGAAGCACAGGCCGCCGCAGCACAACTACAGGCGCAGGCATTTACTTATGGCGGCGAAATTTATTTCAATAAAGGAAAATATAACCCCGGTACCCGGGAAGGTAAATGGCTGCTGGCGCATGAACTAACGCATGTGGTACAGCAACAGGGGCAACAACTCAGCATCGTACAAAAGAAAGATGTACCGGAAATATCTACCCCCGTACCTAAGAAAATGAAAACAGATACCGATACCGCTGGTCACGTGCTGAGTGCATCCGGACAGGTGGGTAAAGTGAAAGTGATCATATTACCGGATATCATAGGAGAGGTGCCGCCGGGAAAATCTGCGATGACCCGTACCTCCTACGTTGCAGGAGGCCCGTCTTACGAATCTAAAAATGATAAGATATCTAAAATCGTAGGATCCGCTACCCTGGAAATTACGATTCAAACCACCTATAAACCGGGGGCTGATCCTAAGTCTACCTCTGTCTATGGCCGCGGTACTACCAAAAAGGATAAGAAAGCGGGTCATACCACGCTGCGTTTTCATGAAGGTAGTCACGGCTCTTTTGTATTCAGCTACCTCGCCAAACATAAAGTGCCGTCCTTTGGCGGAGCCGTAGGGCAATCCGTTGACAAATTTGTAGAAGCGGGTGAAAAATACAACGAAAAAGTAGCGGAGTATATGGCTAAGCTGGATGCTGCCAACGAAAAAGCAGTGGATTGTACAGGCACCAAAGATGCCGCCTGCACACCCTGATGACCCTGAAAAAATAATATTATGTATTGGAAGAAAAAAGAAACCATCTCCACGCCGGAGGAAACAGAAGAAACCGCCGTACCCGGTGTTATCGGGCAGTCTTTCCTGGCGGCATCTATGTCGGTGTTGCTGAAAGTGGCTGCAGCAAGACTGGATCATTACTTCGGTAAGCAGGCGGATTTTGTGCAGCCGCCATTTGAATTAACAGATGACGACTCTCCACTGGCGAGATATGTGATAGACAATCATCTTTCTGTTGAAGAATATATTACCCTGATGCTGGCGATCTCTCCACATGCGCATCCGGATCTCTTCACTTCCCTGATCAGGCAGTACATGCCTAAAGGAGGCGATTTCCCGGAGTTTGGCGGGGTGAAAGGGGGCAACTACCGCGGGATCATTCCTACGGGAGAAACGGCCCTTTTCCTGCTCGCAGGGATGAACATGGATATGCGCCTGCATTATTCCTCGTGGTTGAAAGGAGAAGTGTATGGCGGAAAAATAAACGGCGCGGCGGTAGAACGCCCCACCATTTTCCAAACGGGCATCATCACGCTGGAAGACATGCGGGAAGGGGAGCCTGAAATGAGTGGTCGATTATTACTTTCTCAATCAAGACTGGCGGAATTCCTGACCGGCAGAAAATGGCGGCCTTCTTTTGGCTCAAATTTCCCGGCCACTTTGCTGGAAACAAAAATGGAATGGAATGATATTGTCATCTCCCGGCAAACAGATCGGGAACTGAAAATGATCCGGCACTGGCTGAAATATCATGGCCGCATAGAGTCGGATGCCAACCTGGGCAGAAGGACCAAGCCTGGCTACCGTGCCCTGTTCTATGGCCCACCGGGAACCGGGAAAACGTTGACGGCCAGTTTGCTCGGAAAGCAATTCGGACTGGATGTATACCGGATAGATCTCTCCCTGGTTGTATCAAAATATATCGGGGAAACAGAGAAAAACCTCCAGCAGATCTTTGACAGGGCAGAAGACTGGATCCTGTTTTTTGATGAGGCAGATGCATTATTCGGTAAGCGTACCAATGTACAATCTGCGCACGATCGTTTCGCTAACCAGGAAGTATCTTATCTCCTGCAAAAAATTGAAGAGCATCCCGGACTGGTGATCCTGGCGACCAACTTCCGTAATAATATGGACCAGGCCTTTATCCGCCGGTTCCAGACAGTGGTACCTTTTAACCCGCCTAATGAACAGGAAAGCCTGGTGCTGTGGAATAATACCATGCCGGCAGATATTCCATGGAGTGAAGATATCAGTCTGCAGGACTTCGCCAGGAAATATGAACTGACGGGCGCGTCTATCCTGAACATTGTGCAGGCGGCCTCTATCCGCGCATTATCGGAAGACAGGCCCATAGATACGCAGGACCTGCTGGAAGGAATACAGCATGAGTATTATAAAAATGGTAAGTCGGTTTAACGGGAACAGGTATACGTAGCTGCCGGCTATTTAAGAATAGCATTGCGGCTGTACGGGGAGTTCCATACAGCCGCAACCAACATCAGAACGTTTCATTAAAAGACTCGGGTAACGTATACCCGTTGGCGTAAGGTACCGTGGCTTTCTTTACAGGGCCTTTGTTATCGCAACGATATTTCTCCAGCAGGAGATCATATACTTTTTTGCTATTTCGTTCAAAGCGGAATTTAATTTCGAAGCACCTGTCAGGGCTGGTATCACTGCCATCCTCGTATGCATAATCTGTGGTGATATGGAAGAGCAGCTGCAGTTTTCCCTGATGGAAAGCCACCAAATCGGACCAGGATACATTATCTCCCATATGGGTAAGTCCGCCATTAAGCACAATGGCTACGTGTTCATCGCCCATGCGCAATAACTTGCCGAAGTGACCGGAGTAGCCATACATGCCGCCACCGCCGGCGTTTAATAAAAATGTTTGCAGCTGCCATTTATCTTCAGATTTGGCGAAGAGCAGGATGTCGCACCAGCCGACAGAAGCACCGTACTGAGGCCCCTGGATAGCAAATACAGCTACACAGTACAGCATCTTGTCATCTTTGAAAAAGCGCAGCGTATCCAGCTCACGGTTCATTTTTTCTGTTCCATCGCCCACTGCTGCTGCCAGGGAAACGGTATCATATACCGCTTTCGCCAGGCGGATCACCTGTGCCTTGGTCAGATCGGGTTGGGTAGGTACGTTCAGGCTCCAGTTGTCCGATGGACGGGTGCTGCTGATTAATTTGATGCCGGCAATTTTCCAGACGTTGTCTTTTTTCCGTAACTGGAACTGTTGTACAAAGGTGCCACTGCCATTGGCGGGATCTTCTACATATACGGTGGCTTCTATATTAATATCGTTTTGCCCGATCAGCAGGGGAGCCGGCTGTGTTTTCAGTATCCTCGCAGCCGTGATACCACCATACATATTAATGCTGGAAAACTGTACCGGTGTACCCCAACGACCGCCGGTACAATAATTATAAGCACGATTGTATTGACGTTTATCCAGTGCCGTTATAAAAGAATCGACTACTTCAGCCGGCATCAGCGGGGGCTTCACCACCGGCATATCGGGTGAGGCGGTAGTAATAGTATCACCGCTGCCTTTTAGATAATAGGTGATGATGCGGACAATGCTGAATCTCAATTTACCATTTTCGGTAACGGTTTGTTTTAGCCAGTTGCCCTGTGTATCGTATTCGTACTGGTAAGTACGCACTGTAGCTGTATTTTTTCCGCTGCTGGTCATCGCGGAGATATCTCCCTGCTGATTCAGTTCAATACTGCTGAAACTATTATTGTCCGGTGATTTTGCCTGTATGATTTTGGTTTTGTAGGCTTGTCCTTTTGTGTCAAATTCATTCACATACAGGATGTCGTTTCCCTCACTCACGATATGCTGCTCCGTTAACTCCCCGGTTTTACGGTAGGCGTAGGTGAAATTGGTGACTGCTTTATCAGGTAGAGAGGTCTGTGTGTTTTGGACAATCATCCCTTTTTTATCATAGCCGAATATTTCCTCCATGACAACGGTATTCCTGTTTTCATCATAGTAGCMATAGGTACTGATTTTCTCCAGCTTGTCATGATCATCATAGTGATATACTTTTTTCTGAAATCCGGTGATGCTGTCCAGGTGGTTGTTGGAATAAAAGTACCTGCTGTCTGTGGTGTTTTTTTCTTTGTTGCTGTAGTAGCTCTGTTTTAATAGCATCCCGGCGGTGCTATAATCGGTATTGTTGCAGTAGTAGGTGGTTTCCTTCTGTCCATTGGCCGCATATCCGTAAGTACATTCCTTCAGGGATTTCACTGGTCCCCGGAGTATCCAGTCTTTGGTGGTAATGGCACCGCGTACGGATAAATGTTGTTTACGTAAATTTTCATTGATATCCTGGGCATAGGTTTTTAAGGATAACAAACACAGGGCAGTTAATAATACCAGCTTATTCATCAATATATTCCAGTTTGAACGGTTTCAAATATAGGAATAAATAAACCCTTTCATTCTTTGTATTAAAAAGTTATTTTGTACGCTGATTTACACCCATAACTGCATATTTATATGATGAAGTACTGTTTTTCCCGTATGATGTTGATACTAACGCTGTCTGCCGGCTGCATGTCCTGTGCCCATACTCCTAAACACGGTGATCCCGTACAAGATAAAAATACGGGATGGATATCCCTTTTTAACGGCAAGGATATCAACGACTGGATTGTGAAAATTCATCATCATGAAGTAGGTGATAATTTCGGGAATACTTTCCGGGTAGAGGATAGCATCATTAAAGTGCGCTATGACCAGTATGGCGATTTTAATGAACAGTTTGGCCATCTGTATTACAAGCAACCCTTTTCACATTATCATTTGAAATTTGAATACCGGTTTGTAGGGAAATGGTGTCCTACGGCGCCGGAATATACCCTGTTGAACAGCGGCGTGATGTTTCATTCGCAGGATCCCCGGACTATGCCCAAAGAGCAGGACTGGCCTATTTCCGTAGAAATGCAGCTGTTGGCCGGCTTGGGAGACGGCAAGCCCAGACCTACCGGTAACATGTGCTCGCCGGGTACCAATGTGGTGTACAAAGGGCAACTGGAACCGCAGCATTGCCTGGAGTCTACTTCCAAAACCTATGATGGGGAACAGTGGGTGCGTGGAGAATTGATTGTGCTGGGCGATTCCCTGATCACACATATTATCAACGGAGATACCGTATTGCAATATTCCAAACCACAGATTGGCGGCGGCGTAGTCAACAACTATGATCCTGCTATTAAGATTGATGGAAAGTTATTGTCTGAAGGGTTTATTGCATTGCAGAGCGAAGGTCAGCCGGTGGATTTCAGGAGGATAGAAATAAAAAACCTGGCGCCGGCTAAGAAGCCGTAGTGATGGGCTAGAACAAAGAACCCGAGGAGGACCTTACCAGCATAACCCAATACATTTTAAAGACCGGCAACCAGCCGGTCTTTTTTTATTCCCGTTTTTTTCTAACTTTGTGAGATGGATATTGTCTAAAATACCTCTACATCGCCGGTTTCACGGCTTCTCCCTTTCCAACAGACTGGAAGGGCTTAACTTCTTTATTTAATAGTGTACGCTGGAAAATCTGAGCCATCATTAATATGGTCGTGTTTAAGCGTATATAAATATCACAATTTTACCATCATGTCATCATTCTCTATTCATATACGTCCTGAAAATATCGCAGACGTAAAAACAGTTTTTGAAGTAGAAGCAGCCGCATTTAACCGGGAAGAAGAAGCGATCCTGGTAGATCGGCTACGGACAAGTATCGCCTTTATTCCCGGGCTTTCACTGGTAGCAGAACGGGACAATAAAATAGTAGGACATATCCTGTTCACTGACTTGCCTGTTAACTCCGGTGAGGGGTTGATTTCCGGTGTGCTGGCAATGGCGCCGGTGGCAGTATTGCCCGCATATCAAAACCAGGGTATCGGTGGAGTGCTGATCCGGAGGGGATTGGAAGTAGCCACGGATATGGGTTATAAAGCGGTGGTTGTATTAGGTCATGAACACTATTATCCGAAATTTGGGTTCCGGCCGGCGGTTAAATGGAATATAAAAGCGCCGATGGAAGTGCCGGACAATAATTTTATGGCGCTGGAATTAATACCGGGTGCGTTGGATACTATTTCCGGCGTAGTCGTATATGCGCCGGAGTTTGGAATTGAATAAAATAATGGCCATAACAAAGCGACTTCCTTTTTAGGGGAAGTCGCTTGCATCATTGGATCGGCTATAAAACTATCTTTATTTTGTGGTGAGGCCGCCATCAATCACATACTGTGCGCCGGTAATAAACTGGCTATCGTCGGAGCCCAGGAACAACAGGAGTTTACTGATTTCAAGCGGAGCGGCATATCTGCCTAATGGAATGCCGGCAGCAAAAGCTTTCTGCACATCTGCACCCTTACCCGGTTGGTATCCTTCTTCGATAGAACGCATCATTCTGTTATCTACCGGTGACGGATGTATGGAGTTCACCCGGATTTTTCTCGGAGCGGCTTCCAGTGCGGCCGTTTTCATAATGCCTAAGGTGGCATGTTTACTGGTCGTATAGGCAACAAAGTTAGGTGATGCCGTTAACCCTGCTACAGAAGAGGTGATGATCATACTACCACCATCCTTCATTTGCGGCAATACATATTTACAGCCCAGGAAAACGCCTTTTACGTTTACGGCCAGTACTTTGTCAAACACTTCTTCCGGGAAATCTATAATAGGTTTTACTACACCTTCTATACCTGCATTGTTAAAGAAAATGTCAATCTTACCGAATTTTTGCACGGCCTCTTTTGCATATCTTTCTACATCAGCAGCAATGGTTACATTGGCAGCGACATAGGCTGCATTGTCTCCTAGTGCTGTTGTTACTTTCTTTAAGGCGGCCTCATCGAGGTCTACCAATATTACTTTAGCGCCTTCTTCAATAAATAATTTAGCTGTTGTTTGTCCGATGCTTCCTGCGCCGCCCGTGATCAGGGCAACCTTGTTCTCCAGTCGTTTCATATTTTATATTTTAAAGTAACTCAATACAAATACTAAACTGTAACGCATTACAGTGGCTGCGGGAGGTAAATAGGTGTGTTTGTTTTTTTGTATGGCAAAGGTACAGCATTTGTGTTAGGGGCGGCAACGGTTTAACGTTTCAATAAGATATATAAAAAGTCTGCATGAATAAATTTATTCTTCCAGCTTTATTTTCTCTGTAATCAGGTTACATAGCCGTATAAATGTTTTACGATCGCTGTCAGACAGGATTTGCTGCAGTTGGAGTGACATCGTTTTCCGGAGTTTTTTGGCCTGGCTCACCAGTTTTACGGCTTTAGGCGTTACTGCATTAAAGTAAATACGCCGGTCTGCCGTATCCCGCTTTTGTACAATCAATCCATCTTCCATCAGCTTTTTTATTTGCCGGGAAATAGCAGGTGGGGAAATTCTGAATTGTTTTGCGAGTTGTCCTGTGGCAGTTTCTCCACTACGTATAATGAAATCGAGGATGAGGTATTGTGTGGCAGTTAGTTGCTCTGTACTGAATTTGTTTACCTGCGCAATGATCAGGCATTGCAGATTTGTATAGGCTTGCTCGAATTGTTCAGCTGGTTGTCCGGGCATAATAATTGCTATTTGTTAACAAAGTTAATCATTTACTATGTTAACCATTTAATTTTTTCTGTGTATGAATAGTAGCAAACATGACGGGATCATAATTAAAGGTGCCAGGGAAAATAACCTGAAAAACATCGATGTAAATATTCCGAAGAAACGGATCACCGTGTTAACCGGTGTATCTGGTTCGGGAAAGTCTTCACTGGTATTTGATACCATTGCTGCGGAAGCACAGCGGCAGTTGAACGAAACCTTCAGCAGCTTTATCCGGCACCGGTTGCCGCACTATGGCCAACCGGATGCCGACCTGATGGAAAACCTGAGCCCGGCTATTATTGTAGACCAGAAGCCCATCAGAGGAAATGCCCGCTCTACCGTAGGCACCATTACCGATATATATTCGCTGCTGCGGTTATTGTTTTCCCGGATCGCGAGGCCATTTGTAGGCTACTCCAACGTATTTTCTTTTAACCACCCGGAAGGGATGTGTCCTGTTTGTGATGGCCTGGGTACGGTAACAGCCATAGACGAAGACAAACTTTTTGACCGCAGCAAATCATTGAATGAAGGGGCGATATTGTTCCCTTCGTTTGACGTAGGCACTGCCTTGTGGAAACGCTTTGTATTATCGGGTTATTTCGATAATAATAAAAAGCTGGGGCAATACACAAAGGAAGAATGGGAGCTGTTGTTATACCAGGAAGAAATTAAACCTCCCCATCCAAAATCTGGTTGGTGGCCTTCTGCAAAGTATGAAGGCGTTATTCCCCGGTTTACAAAAAGATTCCTCGGCAAAGAAGCAGAGGAGAATAAAAAGAACCTGCAGCAAGCGATTAAACAGGTAGTGAAGAAGGGCATTTGCCCGGAATGCAAAGGCGCACGGTTAAATAAAAAGATACTGAGTGCAGCAATCCATGGTAAAAATATTGCAGACTATGCAGCCTTGCAGGTAAGCGACCTGGTAAAAGAAATCACCCGGATCAAATCGACGCAGGCCGTAACAATGGTAGCTGCTATCATAGAAAGACTCACCCATTTAACAGAAATAGGGTTGGGGTACCTGAGCCTGAACCGGGAAACATCTACTTTGTCTGGTGGTGAGTCGCAGCGGGTAAAGATGGTGCGTCACCTGGGGAGTAGTTTGAGTGATATGTTGTACATTTTTGATGAACCCAGCAGTGGACTGCATGCCCGGGACGTACATCAGCTGAATGTGCTGATGCAGCGATTGCGGGATAAAGGCAATACCGTGCTGGTAGTAGAGCATGATCCGGATGTGATCCTGGAAGCAGACCACATCATTGATATGGGGCCGGGGGCCGGAAAGAATGGCGGCGAAATTGTATTCGAAGGCACGGTCAAAGGATTATTGAAATCGGGTACACTTACCGGTGAATATCTCCGGAAACCCACACCGGTAAAACAGGTGGTGAGAACATGGAAAGACAGTTTAACCATCCGCAATGCCACGTTGCATAACCTGAAAAATGTAAGCGTACATATTCCCAAAGGAGTTTTAACAGTGATCACCGGTGTAGCCGGATCAGGTAAAAGCAGCCTGATTAACGGCATGATACCGCGCCTGTATCCGGATACCATCTGCATTAACCAGGGCGCACTGGCGGGCTCTATACGCTCCAATCCGGCTACGTATACGGGGATATCAGATATCATCCGCCATCTTTTCTCAAAAAGCAATCATGTGAGCGCGGGACTTTTCAGTTTTAATTCAGCCGGCGCCTGTCCGGCGTGCAAGGGGCTGGGCGTTACTTCCCTGGACCTGGCATTTATGGATGATATAGTGACGACTTGCGAAGTGTGCCATGGACGGCGGTTTACGCCGGAAGTGTTGCGTTATAAATTCAGAGGCAAGGCTATTGATGAGGTATTACAGTTAAATGTGGCGGAAGCAATGCAGTTTTTTCAGGAAGAAGAAGTGCTAATCATATTGCGTCGTTTGCAGGAAGTAGGGCTTGAATATATGTCGCTCGGACAACCACTGGACTCCTTATCGGGAGGTGAAAGACAACGGATAAAACTGGCTACGGAATTAGAACATACCGGTAATATTTATGTGTTGGATGAACCCACCACGGGCCTGCACCTGTCGGACGTAGGGCACCTGATCGTGTTGCTGAACAAGCTGGTAGACCGCGGCAGTACGGTGATGGTGATAGAACACAATCTCGATGTCATCAGTCAGGCCGACTGGATCATTGATATGGGACCGGGCGCAGGACGGGAGGGAGGCACGGTTGTTTTTGAAGGTACGCCGGCAGATATGATGCGGGAAAAAGCATCGTTGACAGGTGTATTTCTGAAAAAGTATATCCATCATAGTTAGCAGGAATGAAGCTTAGAAAAATATGTTTTTCATCAAAAAAATAAAGGTAGATTTTATGAAAAAACATACATTAGCCGGATGAAGGAAACCGTATTAGACAACCCCGCCTGGGGCGCGTTAACCAGTGTGCACGCAGATTTTGCGCAGGGAACAGATCATGCCAGGAGATATAAGCCCGGAATTGTTCCTTTTGTAGCCGTAGATGATACGCAATCAGATCATTTAAAGGAACTGGATCCCTGGATGAATGCAGGGGAAACATTTTTTATCATCGGCGATTTGCCCACTTTACCACCCGGTTGGATAGTAGAGCATGAGTTGCCCTGTGCCCAAATGGTACTGGAGAGCAGTATGCCGCCGATGATGGACGATGAAGGCATTCCCGTTTCATTGCTCGGCGAGGCAGATGCCACCGATATGTATAACCTGATCAATAGTTTACAACCGGGATATTATAACAAGGATACCCGTTTGCTGGGAACTTATTATGGCATCAGGCAGGGAGGTGAGCTGGTGGCTATGGCCGGAGAACGTATGCGGCTTAACGGATTCACAGAGTTAAGTGCCATTTGCACGCATAAGGATTACAGCGGGCGTGGGTATGCACAAAGACTGATTAACCGCCTTTGTCAGCAACATGCCGCCGCCGGTGTTGTTTCTTACCTGCACGTGTCCCTGGCCAATGAGCGGGCCATTCGTATTTACGAGCATATGGGATTTGAAACGCGCAGGGAAATCGTTTTCCGGCGCGTGCGTAAATAATTAGCTGCCGCTGTGAAAAAATGCATGATAGGTAAGCCTGTTATAAGCCACAGGCATGGACCGTTGAAATATTCTGATGTATTTGTGCCCTTTGTGTTACAATATAAAGAGATTCCCCTTACAGCCTGATTTGTTGCATTGGCAGGCAGAATTTCTTTTATGATGGATTTTCCTTGCAGGAAATGTTTTTTAGTAGTACTATAGGGGTTTAATTCACGGGAATCGTCTTATTGTCGAAAAGAAACCTGTAATTGGGAAGATATCCCTTTGGAAAAGTATTACCTATGACAGAAACAACTTTAAATTCAGTTATTTTCTATTTATTCGGCGCCATCATCATTTTAAGCTTGATCGAATCGTATTTCAGTTATGCACACGACAAAAAACACTACGAATCAAAAGACACGCTGACGACTATTTACCTGATGAGTGTAAATTTCCTGGTCAACGTGGTTATGAAGTCCGGTACCTACCTGCTATTGGATTATTGCTTCCGGCACTATCACTTCTTTACTATTCCCAATGTATTTCTTTACTGGACAGTGCTGGTGCTGTTGCAGGATTTCCTGTACTGGCTGCTGCATGCCACCGCCCACTATATACGCCTGTTTTGGGCGGTACACGTTACTCACCACTCCTCAGAACATTTTAATCTCACCACCGGCTTCCGTTCCAGCGTATTTGAACCTATGTACCGGTTGTTCTTCTTTGTGCCATTAAGTTTGATGGGTTTTAGTGCCATCGATATTTTAATCGCTTACTATGTTACCCAGATTTATGGTAACCTGGTACATACGCAAACCATCGGTAAACTACACCCGGTCATTGAATATATTTTCGTCACGCCTTCGCACCACCGTGTACACCATGCCAGCAACTACCGCTACCTGGATAAGAATATGGGAATGCTGCTGATCCTCTGGGATCGGATTTTTGGCACCTTCCAGGAAGAGCTGCCGGAAGATAAGGTAAGGTACGGCCTGGTGAAAGATCTGGAGAACAGAGGGCCTGTAAACATCATTTTCCATGAGTTCATTGCCTTGTCGCAGGATATGAAGAAAGCGGATTCGTTATCGGATAAGTTGAAGTACCTGTTTTTTGCCCCAGGCTGGAGCCATGACGGTCAATCGCAAACCAGCAAAGACCTGCAGCGGCAGCTGGAATCCGAGGAAAATGGCGCCTGCCTGGAAAGCTAATGAAAACATGCAGCAGGAGGGATGTATAATTCCCTCCTGCTGCAGCCTGGTCGCATAGATGCTTATTTCTTCCCCAAAATTTATTACCTTTTCAGTGCGGCTTTTCCCGGTATCTATCAAGATGTAATATCTATGCTGTAAACTGTTACCCGGATAATGAATGATATCGTGGCCCTATCGTTATTTTATAGCACATCTTTTTAAAACGACTTAATTTTTTGATATTGTTATCCTTTACCTGACCAACTTTATTTTTAAATGGAAAAGATTAGCAGGCCACTCCTTGCCAATGAAATACGTTTGTTAAACAAGCTGAAAAGCAATGCCATAAAGGAACGGGTATCAAAATTTAAATTACACGATTTCGTCTTTATCTTTCTTGCGGGCGCAGTATTCACAAATATGGCTATGCTGATGGATGTGAGGATGGCAGTTATTGTATTCGGAACAATAGCAGTGCTTTGCTTTTCTTTTGTTGTATTTGCACCTTATGAAATGTATAAGCAACGTGCGCAATCGAGGAAAAGATGGTCGAAGCTCAATCAGCTGCTCATGGAAAACGGCATACAGGTAACCCGTGTAAATGCCCTGCAGATAGCCGTTGCCAAAGAATATGAGGATGAAGGCGATTTGTTTATCGTTGAATATAAAGCCGGCGAAGTGCTGTACCTCTGGGACTACGATGATCAGTTAAAAAAACGTTTTCCCTGTCAGCAGTTTGAAATCTATACACCCGATTTTACCTCTTTAACAGGCCGGCCGGTGCATGCGTTAAGCGAAAGAATACAACCCAGGGTAATTGACGCCAAAGCTAAATGGAAGTATTTAAAAAAGTACGGAGGCCCGGGCCATATGACCACCGAGCAAATTGAGTTTGAAGAATTGATGAGCAGATTTTAACTACCGCTACTCGCCTTGGTAATAAAATAAATATTCAACCCCACATATATCAGCAGCACCACCTGCGCCAGTATCAGATCCATTCTGTGTGCTTCCCTGAGCTTATTGGCTTTGATCAGCCTCAGCGACCATGCGGAAGAGGTAATGACGGCAAAGATGAAAAACAGGGTAATGCCATGTAGCGTATCCACCAACGTGAAGGTGGTAGAATCCGGCAGTGAAGAGTCAATGATATATTTATTTCCTATCGCGGCAAATAAAGAGCCAACGCCTAATCCAAAACGGGAATCAATATTATCGGGGTGGATATAAAAACAGATATAGGCGATCAGGAAGGATACATACATGCCCAGGAACATTTTCCAGAACAGTTGGCTGGCATCTCTGCCAATACCTATTTTAACGGTAAAGGAACTGTACTCCGTATGTGGTTTCGCCACACTGCTGTCTCCAAAAGCAGTTTCATAGGCTTTGGTGCCGGTAGACATTTTAAAGCTGTCAATATTCCAGCCTCTCAGCGTAAAACGCGGATCAAACTGTTTTCCGAGTGAGTCAACGACAAATATCATTGCGTGGGAATCATACTGTGAGTTTTCAATGGAAAAACGCAGCCGCTGCCGGTCAAAAGGAAAGTTGTTGATCTTCCAGGAATCCTTCATCACGCATTGCAATTTCATCAGCAAATAAATGCGGCCATTGCTGGAGTCTATCGTGGAAAATGATTTGGTAAAGGATTTTGCCTGTGGTATTTCCAGGTTTTGTATAAAGTCGAATTGTTTGTTTTTATAAGTTAACCATAGCCAGAGGTTAATGGTATATTCACTTTGTTTGAAATCAATATCATGTATGCTGGTAATGTATATACCGGTTTTAACGGTATCAGGAGGGGCAACCTGTGCCTGGGAAAGGGTAACAGATAAAATGAAACAAATCAAAAGCGAGAGTGCTTTTTTCATTTATTTATTTTTTAGAGAGATGAGCAATCAGCCATTTGCATTCCGGATAAAGATAACGCAAATTACGTTAGCCCTGCCAGGTTCTTCAATGGCGATAAGTCGTGCCACCTGATATCTCCGGTGCCATAGGTGAGTACTAATCGTTGCTGGTCTACCTGAACCGTTACAATATCACCTGCATATTCCGTAATAGCCGCAGGATCGGTTGTCACATTCCAGCTATCGTCGTATGCCTGAATGATGTTGCCTTCCGCCACTAATTCACCCATGCAGGCCATCGTTTGTCTGTTTACCAGTAATAGTCTGCCGAACCGGGTGAATGCCAGTAAGGTGGTATCGTTCAGAAACAAGGAAATAAAATTCAGGGTATCCGGGTCTTCGCTGTCGGAGTAACCGGCGGCTGATGCAAACAGATCCGCCTGTTCCAGACTGGCGGTATTTTCGAAAGAAGGGAACGCAAAAATTTCGATGCCCTCGCTGTTGTGTGGACCTGTCACAAATTCATTTCCGTTGGGTGAGAAATTACCGGCAACGCGATCGTAGCAGGATAGCAATTCGTGCAGGATTATTTTTCCGTCGGTGAGCTGTATAAGAAACAGGCTGGCGTCGTCCTGACCGGCAGCTACTTCCATCAGCACTTTTTCTTTATCCGGTGTGGCCATGAAGTTGTAATTGTTTTCCTGGTGGCCATCCAGTGTATAATGATCCAGCATGGCAAAGTCGGCGCAGCGAATCACGTATAAGTGGTCGGGATCTCCGGGCGCGATAATCCAGAGTAGTAAATTATCCGGACTGAAAAAACAGTTGGCGCCGGTAAAACTATTCCAGGGCTCATGCGTAAATGTCCAGCGTAACTGTCCTGCGGCATCAAAAATCCGGATATCGTTATAGCCGGATACGCCAATCAGGCTGGCGTCTGCATTGGCGCTGATATGACAGGAAACATAACGGACATTTTGCGCCTGCAGATCTCTTCGCCAAACTTCCTTTAAATCCTTGTCCAGCCGAATTACTTCCGGCCTTTCTTCAAAGCTCAGAAGATAGCCGCCATCGGTTAGGGATATGATACTGGCGCCTTTAATGCCGGGTGATAGTTGTTGGGAGATGGGTAACGCGATCTCTAAAAAAGTTCCACTCATAAATATTGGTTACTTAAATATAGGGTAATTATTTCAGGTATCACCTTCCCCTGCAGAGAATCATTTTTTTGTCTTACTTTTCCATTCAATCGTATCCCTGTAAACCGGATAACTATGTGATAGAAGCCTGGTATTGAAGTTTGTGTAATCATCTAAAACCTTATGTCATGAGTACGCAAGTCCCTACGCTCAAGGAAATTGCTAAACGCCTGAATATTTCTGTTTCTGCTGTTTCAAGAGCTTTACATAATCATCCCAGTATTGGTCTGAGAACCAGTGCCAGGGTGCATCAACTGGCCGCTGAACTCAACTATGAACCCAACCAGGTGGCCCTGTCTTTCAAAAGAAGTAAAACCTCCATGATAGGGGTGATATTGCCCAATCTGAACCAGGACTTTTTTGCCGCTATCGTAAGTGCCATTGAAGATGTGGCCTATCGTAAAAACTATACGCTGTTACTGGGGCAATCCCGCGATGAGGAAGACCGGGAAAAACGATTGGTAGAATCCATGAAAAGCCATCGGGTAGATGGTGTGCTGGTATCTATTGCAAAAAATACTGCCGATTATGCCCACTTCGATTTACTGAAGAAAATGAATATCCCCGTGGTGTTTTTTGACCGCATTCCCCGCATGCCCGATATCCACTACATTGCCAGTGAGCTGGAATCAGGCATGGAAGCAGCTATCCGCTTCCTCGTAAAGAAGAAGCACCGCAATATAGGGATGATCAACGGACCAGATAGTTTGCTGGCCAGCAAAGAAAGGCTGGAAGGGTATATGCATGCGTTGCAGAAACTGAGGATTAAAATAGACCTGAGCAGTGTGGTATCTTCCAATTTATCAAAAGAAGGCAATCAGCAGGCCATGCAACAGATCCTTGAGATGAAACGCAGACCCACAGCTATTATTACCTTCAATGACTATGTCGCCATGGATGCCATCAAGTACGCGAAGAAAGCGGGCATTAAGATCAATGAAGACATTTGTTTTGTCAGTTTTGCGAATGAACCTATCTGCAATTACATGGACAATCCACCTATGGCTTCTGTAGAACAGTTCCCTTACAAACAGGGAGAGAAGGCGACAGAAATTCTGTTGCAGTTGCTGGAGGGAGATAATAAAACCGACAGTGGTACTGCCTTTCACAAAATTTTATTGCCACCGCAATTAATTATACACGAACCCCAGCTATAATTTTACTCAATCGTTTGATGGTGATTCCTGTGAGGTGATCATGTACTTTGGCAGTATCATCCTTAATCAACGATTGTATGTATACAGATTTCCACCACCAGGTTGGTATTGTTACCGGCGCCGGCTCAGGTCTGGGCCTGGCGATTGCACGGAAGTTATCGGAAGCCGGCGTGAAGCTGGCTTTGCTGGATAAAAATCCTTCTTTGCTGAAAAGTGCGCAGTCGCAGTTTCCCGGTGAAGTAGAATTGTATGCCGTAGACATCACTGATGAAGGTGCCGTGAAAGAGGTGATAGACCTCGTAAAAAGCAGGTTCGGAAAAATAGATATCCTCGTTAACAGCGCCGGTATCACCGGTATGACTAATCTCAAAAGCCACGAAACAGACACCACTAATCTGCGCCTCGTATGGGAGGTGAACTTCATGGGCTCCTGGTTTACCGGTAAACATGTACTGCCTTATATGCTGGAGCAAAACTACGGGCGCATCCTGCACATTGCTTCCATTGCAGGTAAAGAAGGCAACGCCGGTATGCTGGCGTATTCCGCTTCCAAATCTGCTGTTATTGGCATGACCAAAGTACAGGGTAAGGATTATGCAGAAACAGGTATTACGGTGAATGCACTGGCTCCTGCGGTAATCCGTACCGCATTGGTAGATGCCATGCCTGTGGAACAGGTGAAGTATATGACTGATAAAATTCCCATGAAGCGTTGTGGTACGCTCGAAGAAGCCGCTGCCATGGCCTTATACATCGTTTCTCCGCAAAATAGTTTTACTACCGGATTCACCTTTGATTTGTCCGGTGGACGTGCTACCTACTAAAACAGATTTCTATGGATAAAAGGGAAATATTTCATCCCGAAAAAAAAGACCGTCATTTTTCTACCGGCGCTTATTCAGATGCAATTGCCATAGATGGCTGGTTGTATATCAGCGGACAAGGTCCGATCGATTTTACCAGAGCCGCTTTTGCATTGGGAACCATTGAAGCAGAAACCGCGCTTACCCTTCATAACCTTCGCTGCATTGTAACTGCCGCCGGTGGCACCGTAGAGAGTATCGTGAAGTGTACCGTGCACCTGGCAGATATCAACGACTTCCCTGCCTTTAATAAAATATACGCCGACTTCTTTCCCGGTATAAAACCCGCGAGAACAACCGTGCAGTCGGTGTTAGGCAGCGGTATCAAAATAGAAATAGATGCGATTGCAAGGATTGCGTGATTGCTTTTAAATAAAAAATAACCGCAGATGGAATATCAAATAGATCCGACAAAAATGCCGGTAGGAGTGGTGGGACTGGGCTTAATGGGATGTAGTATTACGGCTTGCTTGCTGATGGCCGGTCACCCGGTGATTGCAGTAGCCCCTGTAGCGGTAGACCTGCAGCATGCTGCCAAACGGATCACCGAACATCTGAGCAGATCCGCAAAGGAGGGACTGACCACCAAAACACCCGCCCACTGTTTGCAGCAACTCTCCATCACAGAAGAGTATGCGCAACTGGCCAACTGTGTGCTCGTGATTGAATGTACCCTGGAAAACCTGGTGATCAAGAAAACGGTATACGAAAAAATCGAAGCAGCCATCAGTGAAGATGCACTGCTGACAAGTAATACATCGGCTATCCCTATCAGTATTCTACAGGGACAGGTGAAACATCCGGAACGTTTTTTTGGTTTGCACTGGGCAGAACCTTCACATACTACCCGTTTCCTGGAAGTGATCTGTGGTGATAAAAGTGATATTACCAAAGGCGAATACCTCTACGCTATTTCTCATTACTGGGGCAAGGAGCCTACGCTGGTACGCAAAGACATCCGCGGTTTTATTACCAACCGCCTCATGTATGCCATGTACCGGGAAGCATTTTTTCTCGTGGAAAATGGCTATGCTACCGTAGAAGATGTAGACAGGGCCTGTCGAAATAACGCGGGCTACTGGATGACATTGGTGGGTGTTTTCCGCTGGATGGACCTTACTGGTGTGCAGGCATATCATACGGTCATGAAAGACCTGTTTCCTACGCTCAACAACACCACAGAAGTGCCGCCGCTGATAGATGAGCTGGTGAAGTCCGGTGCCCGCGGCGTAGCCAATGCCAAAGGGTTTTACGACTATACGCCGGAAGAAGCGAAGATGTGGGAAGAAACATTCGCCGCCTTCAGTTATGAAATCCGCAAGCTGGCATTGAAATACCCGGTGGATGTAGTAAAGAAAAAAGTAGCCGAAAATAACGCGCATTAAACGACTATGACATGTTAATGATAGATGCACACCTGGACCTGGCCATGAATGCGCTGGAATGGAACAGGGATCTTAAAATGCCGGTCAACAGCATCCGGGAACGGGAGCAGGGTATGACCGACAAGCTGGATCGTGGAAAAGGCGTGGTGTCCCTGCCGGCATTACGACAAGGGAAAATAGGATTGGTAGTCGCCACACAGATTGCGCGTTACGTGGCACCAGGCAGTACTTTGCCTGGCTGGCATTCACCCGAACAGGCCTGGGCGCAAACACAGGGACAACTGGCCTGGTACCGTGCCATGGTGGCCGCCGGTGAAATGAAACAAATAACGGATACGGTTACACTGGAAAAGCATTTGCAGCTCTGGGAAGATGATACGCTTCCCGATGAGCAAAAGCCGGTGGGTTTCATCCTGAGCCTGGAGGGCGCCGATTCGCTGGTGAACCTTTCTTACCTCGAAAAAGCCTATGGTAATGGGTTACGTGCCCTGGGACCTGCACATTATGGCCCCGGGCGATATGCACCCGGTACCGGTATGCAAGGCGCTTTAACGCCTGCCGGTGTGGAGTTATTAAGGGAGATGGATGCGCTACGTATGATCCTTGACGTTACACATCTCACGGATGATGGATTTGCGCAGGCGCTTGCATTGTATAAAGGACCTGTGTGGGCGAGTCACCACAACTGTCGCGTGCTGGTACCGCATCAGCGGCAACTGACCGATGATCAGCTCCGCGCACTGATAGAAAGAGGCGCCGTCATCGGCGGCGTGCTCGATGCCTGGATGCTGACGCCTGGCTGGGTACGCGGTCAATCAGATCCGCGCAAAGAAAATATTACCCTCGATAAACTGATTGATCACTATGATCATATTTGCCAGATTGCTGGCAACAGCCACCACATCGCCATTGGCAGCGACCTGGATGGAATGTTCGGGCAGGAACAGTCGCCCTGGGATCTGGATACCATCGCTGACTTACCAAAGCTGGAACAGCTATTACGTAAACGGGGATACGAAAAAGAGGACGTAGAAAATATCTTTTACAAAAACTGGCTCCGGTTTATCCGACAGGCCTGGCAATAAATTGCTTACCCGCTAACAACTATTCGTATGACATCTTCCGAAAATAAAATTACGGCTAACCGCTTGTTATCGCTGGATGTAATGCGGGGAGGCATTATGATTTTACTGGCAGCTGAAAGCTGCAGGCTTTATGATTCTCTCTATGAATTATCACTGCCGGCATTCTGGCATAACCTGATCCGGCAGTTTTTTCATCATCCCTGGCATGGGCTGCACGCCTGGGACCTGGTACAGCCCGCGTTTATGACCATCGCAGGTACAGCCATGTACCTCTCTTATTATTACCGCTCACTGAAAGGCGAAACCTGGCAGCAGCATTTCAAGCATATCGCTGTCCGCTGCCTTAAACTATTTCTCTGTGGCACGGGATTGTACTGCATACAGGCCGGCCACCTGGTATGGGAACTATGGAATGTATTAACACAATTATCTTTCACTACGCTGCTGGCTTACCTGATCATCCGCAAGTCCGGCATTTTTCAAATAGTCGTTACCGTTATTTTACTTTGCCTCACGGAATTATTATACCGCAGTGTGCTGATGCCCGGTTTTGATCAGCCCTTTGTGGAGCATCATAATTTTGGCGCCTGGATGGATATGGTTCTCATGGGCAAGCTAAACCCGGATGGCTGGGTAACCATCAATTGTATCCCCACTGCGGCACACACCATCTGGGGCGTACTGGCAGGAAAAGTTTTGGTTAGTAAAGTATCACAAAAACAAAAGGTAGTTACGCTGCTGCTGGCTGGTGTGGCTGGTCTGGCCATGGGCTTCACACTGGACGCAGCAGCTATAACGCCCATCATTAAACGAATCAGCACCAGCTCCTTTGTGCTGGCATCCGGTGGTTGGGTGTTCCTGATCATGGCCGGTATGTACTGGCTCACGGATATACGAAAATTCAACAGCAAAGCCTGGATCGCAGTAGTGGTAGGGATGAACGCCATCTTCATCTATCTCTTTTTTGAAACGGTGGGCGGAGAATGGTTTAACGGTGCTGTGGGGGTATTTACCAACGGCTTTATGGCTTTACTCGATATACCCGAAAAAATAAGATTAGTCATTACAGCGCTGGCTACCCTGGCGGCAGAATGGTATTTATGCTGGTGGTTATATAAACACCAGGTCTTTTTTAAGTTGTAAGATGCCCTGTGCAAAATCAGGTCAAACGATTGATGATCTTTTACGCGTGACGATGTCTTATTTTAGATGAGCAACCAACTTCATCCAACCCGCGCTATCAACCAACGTATCAATTATTACGAAAACAACAGAAAACGTACCTGTATGAAAATGAGCTTTAAGAGCGCCCACCTGTTTCTCTCACTGTTATGTTGCCTGCTTTTATTTGCGGCCACCGGCTGGACACAGGTGCTGATAAAAGGTAAAGTGGTGGGCACCGACAACCAGGGCATTCCGGGGGTAAGTATTGCGGTGAAGGGGCAAAGCAGCGGTGTAGTCAGCACGGCAAACGGCAGCTACAGCATTACCGCCGGTTCTGCACAGGATACGTTGTTGTTCAGGATGATGGGTTATGTGCCCGTGTCGCGTGTGATTGGCCATAACACTACCATCAATGTACAGTTAACGGCTACGCTGACAGATATCAACGAAGTGGTGGTGATGGGCTACGATGATAAAAAACGCAATGAAATTACGAGTGCGGTGAGTGTATTGTCTGGCAAGCGTTTGAAAGATGTAACTGCCAATGATATTGGTACCATGCTGCAAGGTAAAGTTGCCGGTGTGCAGGTGGTGAACAGCTCAGGTGCGCCCGGCAGTCAGCCGGATATCCGCATCCGTGGCATCGCTTCGCTGAGTGCACCCAAAGGTCCGCTGGTGGTAGTGGATGGTATCATCGGCGGCAACTACGACCCCAGTGATGTGGCTTCCGTCACCATCCTGAAAGATGCCGGCGCCACCGGCATGTACGGTTCCCAGGCCAATGGCGGCGTGATTATCATCACCACGAAGAAAGGAAAGCCTGGCGCCCCGCGCTTTGATTTTAAGACCACCCTGGGCCGCAGAGAGGTGAATAAAGGCCACCTGAATATGATGAGTGGTTCCGGATTTTTTAATGCCTCCAAAGAATTATACCGGGATACGCTCTCCGGGAAAATAGATATCCTGAAATTTTACAACGAGCGTCCCCGCGACCTGGCCACCCGGAATTTCGATTGGGTCGATAATGCCTTTCATCCGGCGATGGTACAAAGCTATTATCTCTCTGCCAGCGGCAAAACAGATAAGTTTACCTACTATCTCGGCGGCTCGTATTACAAGGAGGCCGGCACCTTTAAGAACACCGGCTTTCAACGGGTAAACCTGCGGAGCAACACTACCTACGAGTTTTCAAAACGCGTTTCCGTTTCCAATAATATCAATATCAGCGCTTCCACCGGGAAGAGCTACGACTACATGGATCTTTTCTATTCCTATCTTTCCCTGCCCTGGGATAACCCATATGATTCGTTGGGAAGTCCCAGGTATGTGGATGCCAGAACACCTGGCTGGTGGTCGAGAGATAAAATTAATCCACTGCACACACTCGCCAATTCCGACCACTCCACGAAAGACTTCAACATCAACTACGATTTCATCGGCAACGTGAAAATCACTGACTGGCTCACGTTTACCAGCTCCAACAGGGTAGGTGTGGGTACGAATAAATCACATAGTTTCTTCTCACCACTGGTGGCCGGATCCTATCACGACAAAGGTTTCCTGGATGAATCCTCTTCTCTGTATTACAGCGGCATCTCCACCAACCTCCTTAAATTTTCTGTCAGCAAAGGCCTGCATTCCATCAGCGGCCTCGCCGGTGTGGAGTTCCAGGGCAGCTGGGACGAATTGCTGGGTGGACAGGGTAAAGGGCTGCCGGTAGGATTTGATGTACCCGGCGTGATTTCCAGCGAGCAGCAACTACGTGGCGTCAGAAATCATTCGGTGATGCAGTCGCTGATTTCCCAGGTAAATTATAATTATGCAGAGAAGTATTACCTCACGGCTTCTTACCGCATAGACGGTACTTCGGCATTTCCTCCTACCAACCGGTATGCGCAATTCCCCGCGGTGGGCGTGTCCTGGCTGGCTTCCAACGAAACATTTTTGAAAGGCAATCCCTGGCTAAACCTGTTGAAGCTGAGGGCCACCTATGGCATCACGGGCATGCAGGATATAGGCGCCTACAAATACCTCGGCTTATTCTCCTTGAGTGCGCAGTATAATTCACAGGCAGCCGCTATTCCATACCAGTTACCCAATGATAAACTCACCTGGGAAAAAACGCATCAGCGAAATTTAGGACTGGACCTGGGCTTGTGGAACCGCATTACACTGAATGTGGATGTATATAGCAATGTTACGAAAGACTTACTCCTGCAGGTATCCCAGCCTTTATCCGTAGGCTTTGAATCGCGTTGGGAAAATGTAGGGCAGCTCAGAAATAAAGGACTGGAAATCACACTCTCTACCGTCAACGTAAAAACGAAAAACTTCCAGTGGGGCATGGACTTCACCTTCGGGATGAATAAAAATGAACTGGCCGGCATCGGTAAACCGGTATATCAAACCATTAACGGCATCACGCAGATCTACCGCGATGGCGGGGAATTGTATACGTTCAACATCCCTAAATGGCTGGGCGTAGATCCTGCCACCGGACGCCCGCTATGGGAAAGCATCTCAAAAGATGATGCTGGTAATATTGTGAAACGTACGCCCACATCCGATTATAGCCAGGCCCAGAGTCAGGAAACAGGGCATGCGCTGCCCCGTTTCCAGGGCGGTTTTGGTACTAACTTTTCCTGGAAAGGAATTAGTCTTTCTGCCAGCTTCGCCTACTCACAAGGGGCGCAGATCATGAACTTCATCCGCCGCTTTATGGATGTGGACGGGCATGAGCCTTACTACAACCAGATGCAGCCAAAAAGTGACTGGTCCAGGTGGACAAAGCCCGGCGACATGGCCACCCATCCCAGTATGCAGAAAGCCGCACTCTCTACTGAAATATCCAGCCGCTACCAGGAAGACGGCAGCTTCATTAAGCTGAGGAATATCAGTCTTAGCTATGATGTACCCATGAGCATTGTACAACGCCTGCACCTGCAGGGACTCCGGCTGGCATTGAGTGGAGACAACCTCTATACCTGGACAAAGTTCTGGGGCCAGGACCCGGAAGTGACGGTGAACCGTGCCGATTTTTCTATGCCCGGTGTGGCGGACTTCAGGTATCCGGCCAACAGACAGTATTTAGGCACCATAGAAATCAATTTTTAACTGCTCAAATTCCATTACCATGATAGCAAAAAAATGGCTGCTGATCGTTCTTTGCCTGGCATGTTTTTCTCCCGCCTGTAATTTGAGTGTGTTGCCTACCGATGCTTTAAATACGGAGAATGTGGCGGGTACGCCCGATGGCTTGCCAAACGTGATGAATGGCTGCTATGCCTTGCTGAAGAATAACGTGATGTTTAATGGCTATATAGATCCCGGACAAAACTACCTATGGCAATATTACCAGTTCAGCGACTATGCCGGCGATGATATTGTATGCGGACAGGTAACAGAGCATCCTTTGTTTTACAGTTTCACTTATACGCATTCACCCGACCAGGAGAACATCCGTTTTTTCTGGTATATCTCTTACAAGATTATCAATGGCGCCAACACGGTGATTGAGCTGGGTGAAAAAATTCCCAATCCCACTTCGGAGATCAAACAACTGATTGGCGAAGCTTATTTTTTACGCGCCTTCCTGCATTTTAATTTGCTGCGTGTATTCGCGCGGCCTTATACCCAGGCACCTGATGGCTCGGGTGTGATTATCCGCCGTACTACTACCGATGAAGCGTTAGCGCCACGCTCCTCCGTAAAGGAAGTATACAATTTTGTAGTAGAAGATCTGAAAAAAGCGGCCTCGCTGATGGACCGGCCCCGTGGCGCACAGTATGCTTCCAAAGAAGCCGCGCTGGGCTATTTATCACGTGTGTACCTGTATATGAATGATGCTGATAATGCTATTGCTGCCGCCAATGCTGTTATTAATTCCGGCCGTTTTCAACTGGAGTCGGCAGAAGGGTTCAAAACGTATTTTCAGAAAGCCAGCGCCTCTTCCGAAAGTATTTTCCTCATTGCTCAAACAAAGGTGGACAGCCGGGGTAAAGAAGGTTCTGTGGCTTCTATGGTATACTCCGATGGCAACTCCGGCTGGGGGGAAGAATTTGCTTCTCCTTCCATTCGTAAAGCCATGAGTGAACATCCGGAAGATGTGAGATGGTCTTATATACTGCCGCTGAAAGACCCGGCCACCGGGCTGGTCGCCAAAAAGAACGGCATTGAAATTTATTATATCACCAAGTTCTCTTTCCAGGACGGTGATCCTAATTTAAGTTCACCGGTGATGTTGCGCCTCTCAGAAGTATACCTGAACCGCGCAGAGGCCTATGCCATCAAAGGTAATGTGGCGGGCGCGCTGGGCGATGTAGATGAAATACGCAAACACCGCGGGTTACAAGGTGCCCTGTATAACGGACAGGTACCCCGTAATAAAAGCCTGCTGGAAACCGTGTTGCTGGAACGCAGGATAGAATTGGCTTTCGAAGGACATCGTACGTTTGATGTATACCGTAATAAGATGAATATGGTGCGTAACTACTGGGGCTATCACTTAGCCGGTTTACAGGAAACAGATGTAAACCTTGCGGTAGAACCTACCGGGTACGCCAATATCACCATCAACTGGAACGATCCTAAAATTATTTTTTATATACCGGTAGATGAAATCCTGGCGAATGCCGCCTGCAAACAAAATCCTTAACCACCATTTTCGTATAGATATCCTGGTTAGTCATCCAAAATGTATAAAATGAAAGCATATTTTTCTTTAAGTAAGCTGGTGCCGGTGATACTCTCTTTGCTCTTTCTCATGGCCTGTACGAAAGAGGATGCCGGGACGAATCAGCCTTTTGAGGCGTTCTTCTCCTATTCGGTAGATGGCAAAGTCGTGTCTTTCAAAAATTTATCTACCCAGGCAACTACCTATAGCTGGGACTTCGGGGATGGCAGCAATGCAGCAGATAAAGATCCTATACATACTTATCCCGCCAAAGGCCGTTATGTGATTACGTTGTATGCCACTGCCGCCAATGGGAAAAAAACAGAGGCTTCAACCGTGCTGATCATCGACAAAAAATCGCCGGTACTACTGGAAGATGGCAGTTTAGCCGATTGGGATGGCGTGAAAAATGAATTGATAAATCCTACCGCCGACCTGGTAAAAAAGATCAAATGGGATTATGACGGTACTAATGTATACGTATATATTGAGCAGAAGGGTAGTGCAACAGATTCTACGATCCTCGGTCTTTTTATTGATAGTGACAATAACAACACAACAGGTTTCCTGCACTTAATGTATCCTGGCATGGCAGCAGATCTTTACCTGGAAGGTCAGCCTATGCTGGCAGGCAGTGGCAGCTGGTGGGGTGGTTTTACTTTTACCGGTGGCGCGGCGCAAAGCGGCTGGAGCTGGGGTGCGCTAACGGTGCCGCCGTTTTATATCATGGGTGCTTCCAAAACAGCAGATGGCTTGTTCAAATATGAACTGGCGCTGAAGAGAAGCGTGTTGCCCGGATTATTCAATAAAAAAATAGTGATCGCATTAACGATATATGATAAAGGCTGGGCGGAAGCCGGCCACATTCCAAATAATAAGACCGGAGGTATTTTAATAGACCTGGATGTATTGTAAAATGATTTACCACTTTTCCCTAAAAATTAATCCATGAAAACAATTTTACTATGTCTCTTTTTCGCTGCCGGCCTGTTCTGCTATAGCCAGCAGGCCACTGCGCAAAGTTATTATGTAGATAATAACAAACCTACCAATGGGGACGGCACCATTGGCAATCCCTGGAATAGCCTGGCATATGCCATGTATGCTACCACAGCACCTACTACACAGGATGTGGTTATCTTCTTCCGAAAGGGCACTTATCATTTCAACCCCGATACGATTCTTTTTATCGGGAGCAGCAAAAGCGGCAGTGCCGGAAAATACTATACATTAAAAGCCTACCAGGGAGAACAGGTGATATTTGACGGTACCGGGTTAACCACCGATGGTGCCTATATGGCCAGTATCTCAGGAGCCAGCTATATCCGCCTGGATGGCATCACGTTCGCCAACCTGAAAAACATCACCGGCTACGGGCTGTATGTAATTGGTAACAGCAGCAACATCGATATCCGGAACTGTACTTTCAGTAACATGGTGTGGAACAGCGATCTGACAGAAGCATCCTATCCAACTCCCAGTGATAAAAATATTTACCCGGTGATGATCACCGGATCCGGATCTTATCCTACTGGTGTAGTACTGGACAGCAATCATTTCACCACTATTGCGCCAGGATTTTACGGAGATCTGGTGTATAAAGGTCCGGGAATAGGGACCGTTACACAAACGCATACGGTAGAAACAAATATTCTCCGTAAACGCCCACGCACCGATTTTTATGTAAGCACCACCGGTAGCGATGCCACAGGTACCGGCGCCAAAACAAATCCCTGGAAAACCCTTAATGCAGCAGTAAACAGGGCAGGGTATGATTTCAGTACCACACCTGCTACGCTGATAGATACTGCGCTTAATATTTACCTGAGGGGAGGCGTGCATCAGCCCACGGCGGCGGTGTATATTGGCAGTAACCGCGGACAAAATGGTAAATGGTTTACCATCCGGAACTATCCCGGTGAATCCGCGATTTTAGATGGTGGGCTGCTGACAGCACAATATGCCTCCCTCTTTGCAATAGATAGCGCCAAATATTTGACTATACAGGGTTTGCGCCTGCGCAACGTAACCAATGACTCTACGCTCACCACCGTCGTAAATGGAGTGGCGTATAAAGATGTGCGTTACGGTATTGCCGTATTGGGCAACAGTGCGCATATCCGCATTAAACAGGACACGCTGTACGACATGAAGTGGACGAGAGATACCCTCAAAGCCAAGTATCCGCAACCCAACGATAACCTGGGTGCCATCACGGTATTGGGCAATGGTAATTCCGCCATGCATGATATTGTAATAGACAGCAACGTTTTATATGATATTGTACCTGGCTATACAGAAGCCGTTACCATAAATGGTAACGTGGATACTTTTACCATCAGCAACAACTACATTCACGACATCGCCAATATTGGCATTGTGGCTGCGGGAAATTATAAATGGGTATTGGATAACTATCCGGGGTTAACGAAAACAAATAACCAGTCCCGCAACGGGTTGATTGCCGGCAATGAAGTGTTCCGCTGCCTGTCGCCTATTGCGATATCTGCTGGTATTTACCTGGATGGCTCCCGGAAAGTTACCGTGGAAGATAACGACTGCTACAACAATGGCGTAGGTATTTCTGTGGGCAATGAACAGGACTCCAGCAAAGGGGCGGGGCATATGATCCGGAGCAATACCCTGCATCATAACCTGGGAGCCGGGATCTATATTGGTAGCAATAATCATACTTCCTGGGTAGATAGTACAGTTGTGAAATGGAATACCATTGAGCATAATTATTTCATCTCACCGGCATTGCGTAAAAAAGCCAACTATGTATACGGTATTGACAGTGCTTCCCAGCGCTGGGCGGAAATAGTGGTGAACAGAACACGCTACATGACTTTCGAGGAAAATGAAATTAACATCGACTCGGATATTATGACCGCGTTTTTGTTTTCACAATCCAATCTCATCTTCCGTTATAATATTTATCATACGCTGCATAATAATCCTTGTAGTGTGTACTTTATAAAAGACACCACCACATCCAATAATGGCGGGGGCGATGGTATCGGAGATGTGTTTTATACCACCTTCCATCAGTATGTCAGCAATACCTGTCTGGATGTTACTTCTACGTTGGGTGACAGCGTTTATAATCCGGCTGGTTGCGGCAGTACTTTTGCCTGTAATAGTTTTGCGAGAGCTGCTGCCCCTGCGTTGGTACCGGAAAAACCGATCATCGCTAATACTTCCGTGAGTGTGTATCCTAATCCTGCGATGGACCATGTAACCGTACAGGTACAACAATTGGTGAAAGGGACTGTGCGACTGGAACTATGGAGCAGTAACGGGAAACTGGTACAACGGCAGGATCTGGCTGTGCTGGACGCCGGCATACACCGGGTTACGCTGAATAAGGGGAATGTGAAACCGGGTACTTATTTCCTGCGGGTGATCAGGAGTGTTGGAAAAACAGAGACACTAAAGGTCGTGTGGTTACAATAAAGGCATAGCTGACATGATGCATAGAAAAACAGTGGCTGCTACTGGCAGCCACTGTTTTTATTTTACGTCTTATTTACAAGGAGGACAAATAAAAGGATAATACTTAGGGTCGATGATCGGAGCGATGCCGAAGAAGTCGTTCAGTACTGATTCCGCGGTACAGTAAGCACCTTCCACCCAGGCCTGGTCATTGGAGTAGGCTTCACCCACAATAAAGATGTTGGCGTCTGCTCCATCTATCAGTTGTGATGGTTTCCTGATTTTTTGTTGTACATCGCAGATGTTGTAGTGCCCTGCATAGGCATGGTAGCCTGCATTAAAGGGCGGTTTAGACCAGTCCATGTACTTTGTTTCCAGTGGTTCCGGTACGGCGGTATAATCGGCCTGGGGACCAAAATGTACGGCAGCCAGTTGCTGACGCAGCATTTTTACCATGATCTCCGGAGCTTTGCGTGGTCCTTCCAGTGTTTGGCAATCACTTGAAACCGGTGTTTTGCGCACTTTGTGCGGACCCAGTTCCAGTTCTGACCAGAAGCTGGTGAACTGTTCATCATCATAGCTGGCCAGCAGTCCGTATATTTTTTCACCGCTTTGGTCGAGGGCGTTGTTACCAAAATACACTACCTGCCGTATAGGCATGTCCGTTACACTTGGGCCTATGGTATTGCGTTGGGAGGCATTAAGCAGTTGTTCTTCCTGCACAATGGTTAACCGTTCTTTGACGAGCTTTTCTACCATACTTACCAGGTCGGCGGCTACATTAAAAGGTGTTTCCATAATGTCTTTGTCGTTCCCGATGGCTTTAATATAGGCAGCCGGGAATTTCTGCTTGGTAAGCGTGGACAGTACGGCGGTGGTTACCTCGTAGCTGTTGATCTGTGCGGGATAAGGCGGCGGATTATCGGAATTATCTGCCCACCAGGGGGTATGGAAAAACATGCCCACCTTATAGGACGGCTGCATCACGGCAGATTCCAGGTATAGTTGCACTTTCTCATGATTAAGCACATCTAAGGCATCCGTACTTTCGTAACGGGTGGCCTGTGCTACCAGTTCAATCGAATGGCGTGGCATGGCCAGCCAGGCAGCATCGGTTGTTTTAGCGCCTGATTTCTTGTTGGGGTTTTCCCGGGTAGCGATGGTGTAATGAATGACTTTACCTTTTTGCAGGATAGAGTGCAGGCGGGTGTTTGGATAATATTTAAAGTGGATGCCTTTTTCTTTAGCCAGTTTCACGATGGCATCAAACAAAGCATTGAACATGCTGGAATAGCCGGTGGTCAACGTTTTATATTCGGTACCTGGTGTGAATTCGTTGTTGGCCTGGAAAGCGATGGCAGCGTTCCAGTTGATAACATTAGACGTGTAGCCGTTCCCGTCAGAAGTATAGTTGTAGCCTTCTGATCCCAGCTGATCGAACATCAGGTTCCAGTAACCGATATCTTTCAGATAATCTCCTTTTTTATATACGGATGATTCGGGGAGGTCAATATTTATTTGTCCATTCTGATAAAATTCGCACCATTCCCTGCGGGTTTTAGGGCCGTGGTCTTTGGTTACAGCCAGGCTTTCCACCAGATTGAAGCCGGTATCCGGTGAGTCGGTGGCGCCAAAATTGTTGACGTAATAAGGAGCGGGGTTAGTGGATGTAATGTCGTTCAGGTACATGTTTTTGGTACGCAAACAATACAGTGGATTAACGGATTCGTTAAAAGGCACTGAATATTTGTCGAGGCCCAGTTGGGATATCACGGTGGTGACTAAACGATGTCCTTCGCTTTCAGGTTTGCCATTCCATTGGGAGTAGCGCATGCCGCCTACTTCCAGGTAAGAATTATTTTTATCTTCCTTGTAATGCCAGGTGCATACGCGGGCGCCTGCTGCGCGGGTGCCGGGATCTTTTTTGGTGAAATCATATTTACCCCAGTCATATAATTCGAGGGTATCGCCTTTGGCCAGGAGCTTTGTGTTCTTTTTGCCATCAGCGGGTTTGCCGTCCAGCAATCGCCAGGCAGTATATAGTCCGGCTGCACCGGCACCGAAAATAGAATAGGTTTTGCTGTCCATAGAGATTATTATTTTGAGGTGTAATAAGATGGGTTGTTTATCCTTCCAGTCCGAGACGACGCATTTGTTCCGGCAGATCTTTTTGCGGGATCACCACCTGTACCAGGACCGGCTTTTGGGTAATACCTTTTAATTTCCCCAGCACATCGTTTAGCTCTTTAATGGTAGTAACGCGGAAACCTTCTGCGCCATAGGCTTTGGCCAGGGCGAGGTAATCCCATTCCGGCAGGATGTCGAAGGTGTCGAACACATGTTTAGGGCCGGGTTTAAAGGAGTCGAGGTTTACGTACACCTGTTCTATAGCATATACTGCGTTGCTCATCACAAAAATCACGGCATTGAGTTGATTCCTGGCGAGGGTAGACAACGACTGGCAAATCATCATGAAGCCACCATCGCCGGCTATGGTCCAGGCTCTTTTGCCACTTCCCAGTTGTGCTCCGCAGGCGGCGCCGGTTTCATACCCGATCACCTGCCAGGCGGCAGAGGAAATGAAGCTGTTGCGATGCAGGCCATAGGCATTGGTGGCCACATACAGCGCGGAGCTCACCCCAAAGGTCATCACAATATCTTTCAGCATATTTTGGTCATGGAGGTATTTCATGGAATGCTGGAAGAAGCGGTTGTATGTAATCACATCCGGTTTATCATCCCAGTCGGGATCCGAATTAGAGATCCAGGGTTCCGGGTATTTGGGCTGTGGAGGTGCTATTGTTTTCAGCGGATAGCCTTTAGTCTTTTTGAAGAGGGCCAGCAGCGCTTCCATGAAATCTTTCATCGTAACATCCGGATAGGTGTAGTAGCCAACGCGTACCTGTGCGGTATCAGCCAGCACCATGGCAGCGTATTTGTTTTGTACAAACCAGAGGTAGTCATCTGTAAGAATGGTACCCAGCGTCAGGAAACAATCTGCTTTATCCACCTCGCTGATCACGCTTTTGATAGATGCGGCGTCGGAGTAGGTGCCGATGAATTTATCTCCTTTCTCCTGCAACACGGATTTTCCCAGGGTGGTAGTGGTATAAAGAAAGCCGCTGGCATCGATGAGTTCCTGTAGCAGGTCTGATAAGCCATGGCGGAGTATTTCCACCCCTGCAAAGATCATCGGGTGTTTGGCAGCAGTAATTTGTGTCCATGCCTGGGCCACGGCGTTTGCGAGTGCCAGTGGCTCACTTTTGATCACGAGGGGTTGCAGGGCTTTCTTGTTGGGCGGGGTACATACTTCGCCCCATACTTCCTCGTAGCAGGCAATATATACCGGCCTTTTGTGGGTGATAGCGGCTATCAGCAGTTGATCTATTTTTTCCGGCGCACCGGCGGAGGTGCTGAGTGTGATGGCCGCCACCGTGACGTGTTCAAATACTTCCTGGTCGGCTTTGAGGTTGCCAGTGGAATGATGAAAAAGCACGTCGTACATTTTGGTCATCTGCCGGTCGTCTGACCCGGGCGTAGCCGTGATCACCACCACGGGGCTACGTTCTACATAAGCGCCTGCAATGGCATTGAGCGCGCTGAAAGTGCTCACCCCGAATTGCAGCGATACGGCGCCGAGTCCGCGGGTACGTCCATATGCATCTGCTGCATAGGCCGCATCCAGTTCATTCATGGCGCCAATGGCAGTTACGCCATCGAAGTGTTCCAGGGTTTGGGTGAAATGCTTAACATAGTCACCAGGTATCTGAAACACCTCCGTGACATCCAGTTGCTTCAACCTGGTCAACAGGTAGTCCGCTACTGTAAACGGTTTTTGTTGCATGCTTGTGGATTTATGTTTGTGTTCATGGATATATGAGGGTGTTTATACCGGGGAATGGTAAAATAGGGGAACCGGATTCGTTACTAAAGTTAATGGAAATTAGATGATAATAAATGGGGGCGGGGTGATTTTTTTGAGGGTAGTGGCGGGGTGGTGATCCATTTACCCGCTCTAGAATATATTTTAAATGTTTGCAGTGCTAACTATTTTATCAACGAATATTTTTTCATAACGTTATTTTGTTTGAATGCTTTGCCCGAGGGTGTCCAGTTCTGCCGTCCTGTTTTCCTAATTTCATGTTCGTCATATAAATATTAAAAAGAGTTAAAAACCATTTTGTATTTTGTTCCCTACCTAAAGCTCCGCGTTATCATGACAAGAAGGATTTGTTATACCTGGCTGTTGCTGCTTCTCTGCACCACCACAGCCTTTGCCACGGATCACTGCTCCGTACTGCCAATCAATCTGCGCTGCGAATACCTGGTCAACCCTCTGGGCATTGACGAATTACATCCCCGCTTAAGCTGGACCCTGCAAGCTACAGATACGAGTGCTTTCGCCCAGCGGCAAACAGCTTATCGCATACTGGTAGCTGCTACCAAAAAAGAACTGGACGAAAATAAAGGAACGATATGGTCGTCCGGATGGGTGAGTTCAGATGAGATGCAGCATATTGACTACAAAGGGAAGCCCTTGCAATCCGATCAGGCGTATTACTGGAAGGTTGCCGTGAAAGATGAAAAAGGGCAGGTATCTTCCTGGAGTACGCCAGCGCGCTGGACTACCGGTTTATTACAGGCGGCCGACTGGAAAGCAAAATGGATCGGCACGGATGAACTGTTTGACCCGCATCAGAAAGACTGTAATATTTCAGATCCCTGGCTGAGGAAAACATTTGAGTTGAAAGCGGTGCCGGAGAAAGCCAACATCTTTATTGCGTCTGTAGGATTTCATGAACTATATGTCAACGGCAAAAAAATCGGCGATGGTGTAATGGCGCCTGCCGTTACCAATCATACAAAAAGAGCGCGGTACATAGCCTATGATATTGCCGGTGAATTGCACCCCGGTAAAAATGTGATCACCATCTGGCTGGGTACTTCCTGGTCAATATTTGGTCCGTATATCACACCAGGGAAGCCACAAACGCCGATCGTGATAGCACAGGGCGCCGTGTATGACAAAGCCGCTGAAACGCCTGTATTGCTCCTTAAAACAGATGATTCCTGGCTTACCCATCCCAGCCCCAATAAACTGCTGGGCGTATGGGACTCGAACCATATGGGCGGAGAGCTATGGGATGCCAATAAGGAAGTGAAAGACTGGAACACCACCGCCTGCGATGAAAGCAACTGGCGTAAGGTGACGGTATACCATCCCACGCTGCTCTTATCTGCACAGATGGTGGAACCTAACAAAGTACGGAATGAAATTAAGCCCGTCTCCGTAACCCGTCTCTCCAACGGCAACTACCTGGTAGATATGGGGGTAAACTTTGYCGGCTGGACTTCTGTTCATGTACACGGTCAACCAGGCGATAAAATAGCGTTTTTGTATTCAGAACGGGAGCATGTGAATATGACCTTCGGACTGCATAGCGCCTACATTATAGGTAAAGAAGGCGAAGGCGTTTTCCGTAATCATTTTAATTACAGCTCCGGCAGATGGATTACCATTGTTGGATTGAAAGAACCGCCAGCTCTGGAAGATATCCGTGGCTGGCTGGTACGTACGGCCTATGAGCCTTCTACCACCTTTACCTGTTCTGATTCTTTGCAGAACTGGATCTATGACCGGGTGCGCTGGACCTACGAAAACTTATCCATCGGTGGTTATATCGTGGACTGTCCACAGCGCGAAAGACTGGGCTACGGCGGCGATGCACACGCTACCTGTGAAACGGGTATGTTTAACTATCATGTGGGTGCTTTTTATACCAAGTGGATGGAAGACTGGCGTGATGTGCAGGGAACAGAATCCATCGTAGGTAACATGTATGATACGGCCTGGGCGCATAAAGGACTCATGAGTGGTCGTCATCTCCACAAAGGTATATTACCGCATACCGCACCTACTTATATGGGCGGTGGTGGCCCTTCCTGGGGAGGCATTGTGGTAACGCTGCCCTGGTTTATATATCAGCAGGAAGGAGATAAAAGGATATTGGAAAAGAACTTCGGGATGATAAAAGAATGGCTGGCTTTCCTGGATACACAAACCAAAGATAACCTGCTGCAAAGATTTGGCGGCCCCTGGGACTTCCTGGGAGACTGGCTGTGGCCGGGTGCTACCGCCGAAGGCATGAATAACAATAAGCCACAAACCGTGTGTTTGAATAACAGCTACCGCGTATTTAATTTGCGTACGGCCGCAAAAATAGCCAGGGTGCTGGGTAAAACAGCCGAAGCCACGCAATGGGAACAGCAGGCAGAGGTATCGAGTTGTGCTATCAATGCCCGTTTTTACAATGCTGGCGACAACAGCTATTCAGATAGTTCCATGGCCAATATGGCAGCAGCTTTGCTGGCGGAAGTACCGCCTCCTGCACAACGGGCGGCGGTGATGCACCGACTCGAAAAAGAAATACTCGTGATCCGTAAAGGACATATTCATGTTGGCATTACCGGTGGTGCACTCTTATTTAAACTGCTGCGTGACGAAGGCCGCGATGACCTGATTTACAGCATGACGTCTCAAACCGATTATCCCGGCTGGGGCTACATGAAAGCCAATGATGCCACCACTATCTGGGAAATGTGGGAGAAAAATCTGCCAGGTCATTCCCTGTTGCACAGCTCTTTTCTCTATCCGGGCGCCTGGTATATCAACGGGGTAGCGGGTATACGCCGCGATCCCTCGTCTGCCAAAGGCTATCAGCATTTTATTATCAGGCCACCGCTGCTAACATCTTCCCAAATGGATTGGGCACGTGCATCCTATGAATCATCTGCTGGTATGATTAAAACGGCCTGGCATCGTGATGGGAAAGGATTGACACTGCAGGTAACCATACCACCCAATTGCACGGCAATTGTGGAGTTACCGGAGCAGGAAGCCAAACACGTGGAGGAACCCAGCGGGCATCTGAAAAAGAAAGGGGTGCAAAATGGATATGCATCGTTTGAATTGCCCGCAGGAAATTATACGATCAGGAGTATTTAATCTCCCTAAAAAAAATCAAAGGAGAATAGAGCAGTAAGAATTATATGATGACTATGAATGCTGATGTTTTACCTCCGCTTCCTTTTTAACCGCGGGCGTAAGCTTCACTGCTTTTACAATCCAGGGCAGGGAAACGCCTTGCCCTATCAGGGTAATCAGTACCACTACCACAGAAATAAATATAATCGGATTGCGCTCAGGAAAGGGGCGGCCTTCATCCAGCGTTAAAGGTAAGCCAATGGCAATAGCCAGGGAAACGATGCCCCGCATACCGGACCAGCTGATGATTAAACTGTTTTTAAAATCCAGCAAGGCGTTTTCTGTAATGCGTCCTTTACCTTTTTTAAAGGCCTGCTGTAAGTTGAGTTGTTGTGAAAATACCCTGGCCATACGTAGGAGCAGCGCTATCAGGGTGATGATAAATCCATATCCTATATAAGGAAATATCATATTGGCCGGAATGCTTTTGATGATATAAGGAAACTGTAATCCTATCAGTATAAAGATAAGTCCGTTCAGCAGGAAGATGATAATATCCCAGATGGATCTGGATTGCTGCTTTAACTTCTCGGGAAAAACTGTATTACTTACCCTGGCAATCATTATCCCCAGCACCACCACTGCAATCACGCCTGATACATGTATTTCTTCTGCCATCAGGTAAGTCACAAAGGGCATCAGCAACATAAAGCTGATGGTGACCAGATCATTTTTATGTACCATTTTCAGCGTTACTGCCAGCAGTCTGCTGACTACAAGACCCACCAATACACCTCCTGCCATCAGTATAATAAATTCCAGGGAAGCTTTCCAGAATACAAAGGCAGTCCCCATCGCTGCTGCGATAGCAAAGTGATAAGTTACCAGTGCAGAAGCATCGTTGATCAGGCTTTCTCCTTCCAGGATGGTAATAGTTTTATGTGACAGGCCCAGACCTTTGGTGATGCTCATGGCAGCCACCGCATCTGTAGCTGATAAGATAGCACCTAAAACAAAAGATAGTGGCCAGCTCATGCCAGGTATCAGGTAATGTGCGGCTACCGCAATAGCCGCAGCGGTGATAAAAACAAGCCCGATGGCCAAAGTACCAATCGTATTAAAATTAGTCTTGAATTCCTGTGGCGAGATGTTAAATGCAGCATCGTATAACAAGGGAGGAAGGAACAGCAGGAACACTACTTCCGGATTCAGCGTGATGTCAGGCAGTGCAGGAATAAAGCCAATACCAATACCAGCGGTAATCAATAGCACCGGGTAAGGTAGTCTTATCTTGTCTGCCACAGCCGACAGCACAATCATGATAGCCAGAATAAAGATGACGATGCTGTAGTTCTCCATGCATTACATTTGGTTGCAAATGTATATATTTAGGCATTACTGTAGCAGTAAAATAAAATGCTGAGATACTTCGGGCACGGTAAGCCTCTGATAGCGTTGGCAGGGCCGGGAGCGGAATAATATACTGAGCTACCGGTAGCGAAATGCAACTAAAATGTTGATGCGATAAACCCGATTAGGCATATTTTGGGACAGCTGCGTATGGTGATTTGTAATGCCCTTGTTAACACTTGATTAATTTGAACTGAGCATTTTTGGGAAACCGGCATTTATTTTTTAATCTCTTATATACTATGTTTTCTATGTCCAAACCTTTAATGGTGGTTAACCCCCAGCGATTTTTTGTTTTGTCAGCTTGCTTATTGCTGACACAAGTTGGTTTCGCCCAAACTAATACATTTCCTAATACGGGGCCTGCAGGTATTGAAACCACTGCACCAAAGGCCAAATTGCAGATTGGTATGTTAGCGACAGATACGGTGTCGGCTATCCGAATTGGAAAAGCAGGGGATGCTGGTAAAATAGCCGTTCCCCTAGGTACAGCAACAGGCGGGTATAATCTTGATTTTTATACCTGGAGAGACATGACGCCGGATCAGATTGGCGCCAGGATACGTGCGGAACGAATAAACAAGCATGCTGCCAATTCTGCCCTCATCCAGGGTATGGATCTGGCGTTTTACACTTCTCCGGCGCTCGTACAGTCAGACCTGGCAGAGCGGATGAGGATTGATTTTATGGGGAATGTTGCTATTGGATTACCGAAGCCCGGGGCGCGGCTTCATGTGTCTACCAATCGGGGTGTTCCAATCGCAAAGTTTTCGGAAACAGATACTCCTGGTGGTGATGGTTCGATCACGATAGCAAATGGGACCGGTATTGGAAACCACTTTTTCGCAGCGATTACAGGTAGATCTTATACCCCGGGACGTCCATTGGGCGTATCTTTGACAGGCGAAGCAGAAGATCTGGTTCCGGCTGGTGATGATATTGGACTAGCGGCTGTGATCCTGGATGGGCGAAGCAAGGCAGTAGGCCCTCTCGTGAATAACAATGTATTGGCAGTGAATAGCTATGGTAAGAACCTGCTGCTGGTGAAAGCCAATGGAAGTGTTGGCATTGGTACAGCCGATACCAAAGGCTATAAACTTGCGGTAAATGGCTCCGGTATATTTACCCAGGTAAAAGTCAAAGTATACAATGCCTGGCCGGATTACGTTTTCTCCGATAATTACGCGCTGCCTTCTTTGCAATCACTGGAGCAGTTTATCAACGTGAATAAACATCTCCCGGAAATGCCGGCTGAAAAAGAAGTGTTGGCAGATGGCCAGGATCTGGGTGAGATGAACCGGTTATTACTAAAGAAAGTAGAAGAGCTAACCCTTTATATCATTCAACTAAACAAAAAGGTAGATGCTCAACAAGAAGAGATTTCAAAGTTGAAGAAATAAATAGAGACAAGGGCGGGTCTGCTTTGCAGGCCTGTCCCTTTTTACGAAGCCTTACTCACCTTCTGCTCCCGCCATTTGATAAACATTATATGGTAAGCAAACTCCCAATACAAATGATCCTCCAGCATTTCCATCAGCAGTAACTTCCTTTTCGCACTGTCCTGCCCGGTGCGTTTCATCTGGTCGTATTTGGCCAGTTGTTCATGCAGCGAGGTTTCCATCAGCTTCAATAAATCTGGAAAGGCATCGATACCGGTGTCCGTAATCAGTTTTCCCTTGGGTGTTTGTTTTAGTTCCTGCATGCGTTCATGGGTCAGTTCAGGCATTTTGATCCCTTGCAGGTTGAAAATCTTACTTCTGGTCATTGGCAAGCACAGGTTTTAACGGTTAATAATAATACTGATTATGGGTTAAAAGGTACTATGCGGGTATCAATTTTTATTTTCACCGACAAGGTCTCCTCTATATTAGAGTACCAAAAGCGGAAAGGGTTACAAAAATGTCAGCTTTTTTTTTGTAACTTTTCCGGCAATTGATCATCCAATAATAAATCATGAGCCCACTTTCGCAAGCACCAGCAGATATTGACAACGAGATTATCAATAAGATACTGGCAGGAGACAAAAGACAATTTGAGCAGCTGATGCGCCGGCACAATACAAGTCTTTTCAGGTTGGGGATGTCTATCCTGAATAACGATGCCGATGTAGAAGATGTGATGCAGACGACTTATATCAATGCCTATCAGCACCTGGCCAGTTTCAGACAAGAGTCGGCTTTCGGCACCTGGCTGAAAAGAATATTGATTAACGAGTGCAGTCAGCAGTTGAAGAAAAGAAAGAAAGTGGTGAGTGAAGAGATATCTGTATTAGATGATCATCCGGTCAGCATGGCCGAAATAAAAGAATCTCCGGTGACGAAAGTAATCAACAAAGAATTAGGTACTGCGTTAGAACAGGCGCTGTTGCAGGTCCCGGAAAAATACCGACTGGTGTTTGTGATGCGCGAAATCGAGCAGCTGAGTACTGCTGAAACCAGCCAGGTGCTGAATATTTCCCCGGTCAACGTTAAAGTACGGCTGCTGAGGGCCAAGCTGATATTGCGTGGTAAAATATCCGACTATTATAAAAACGACCTGGTGTTCCCTTTCCATCTCATCAGATGCGACCGGATAGTGAACAACGTCATGACTCACCTGGGCATCGTATAGCCTCAGGCATTTTCTACGAGACTAATTTTTATACGCTTATACATACTGCGTTCATCTAAAGATTTTTCCAGTTCAGTCAGTACCTGTAACAGGTCTGCACTGGCGGTGGCCAGCCATTTCCTGTTTTCTTCTTTGATGACGTTTAAAATAGGTCCTATCTTTTTATGCATTTGTTTTCCTGCCGGCGTCAGCGAAATCAATCGTCTCCGGGCATCTTTACTATCGGTAGTGGTTTTTATAAGGCCGTTTTCCAGCATCTGATCGGCAAACTGCACTACCGCAGGGTGGCTTAACTGCAAGGCTGCCGATATTTCCGTTACCGCCATTACTTTCTGCCGGCTCAGGAGCTCCAGTATCAGGTACCATTTCGCTTCAAAGTCCAGATCGGACTCTTTATATATCAGGCTTACATCCTGAGAGAGGCGCTCGCTCAGCCGTTTTAAACGGGTAGCGAGCGCCAGTTCTTCCAGTTCATTAACTAAGTTCATGGGGTGAATTTATAAATTTTTATCCGGCCCTTCGCTTTTCTTCATCTGCACCGCCGGTTTTTCTTCTGGCATTACCGGAAGTAGTGCCGCCAAATTTATAATTGAACGTAATCGTGGCCACCCTGGTATCTCTTTTCTGTTTAAACGTTTCTCCGTAACCGGTCAGCCTGGTAACGGCATTGGTTTGGTTGGTGAAAAAGATATCATTGACATTTATTTTGAGAGATGCTTTCCGGTTCCATAGCTGCCGCTGGGCGCCGGCATTGATGAACCAGAAGCTGCCCACATCAAGGAAGCCGTAGTAGGTCCTGCTTTCGTAGTTGCCGGTAATTTCCAGTGTAGTAACACTGTTAACAGTAATGGTATTCACGGAGTTGAAATTGAAAGCTACGCGGCTTACATCCAGGTTGGTATTTGCCAGGTTACCGCTGTAGCGGCCATAGTAAACCAATGCTGTGTTAGTGCTGCTAAACCATTTACCGATCGTTACCGGGAAGCCAAAACTGAAATTGTAGTAGTCATATTTAGCGAGGTTCTTATCGGTTTGCAATACAGTACCGGGTTGCACATCCGGCGCTAAAATGGTAAGCATATTATCTTTTGTTCTGCTGTAGCCTATTTTGGTAATGTATTGTTCCTTGAAAGTATGCGTCAGCTCAAATGAATTCGTGATTTCGGGTAGCAGGAAAGGATTGCCTGTGGCAGATGTCAGCGGGTCCAGGAATACCCGGAACGGGTTTAACTGCCGGTAAGAGGGGCGTTCTATCCGGCGGCTCATGGACAACCCCAGGTCATGCTTTTCATTGAATTCATAGCCCACATAGCCACTGGGAAAAAGCTGCGTATAATTCCGGTTAAATGTTTCCGAGTTGATGACCTGTTTGCCGTTGGCATTGGTATTTTCCATCCTCAGGCCCAACTGCAGACTTAAATGCTTCCATTTTTTTGAAGCATTTACGTAGGCCGCGTTGATATTCTCTTTGTAAATAAACTGGTTACTCTTCCCGGTATCCAGCTTATTACCGCCATTACTTCTGTCGAAGAATTTCACATCATTATCTGATTCTACCCAACTGCTTTTTATGCCTGCATCCAGTTTAACGCCGGTGTTTTTCAATGGCTGCGTATAATCTACTTTGAAAGACCGGATACTCAGGTTGCCGTTTAAATCACCGAAAAGCGCATAGACGGACCTGTTTTCTATATTATTTACATCGAAGTAGTGCGTATTATAACGTTGTGTTTCATCGGAGCTGAAGCGGGCGTAATCCAGGTCAGCGGTGATCTCTCTGCCGCTGGTATCCAGTGTTTGCTTGTAGTTCAGGTTAATACTCCCGTTGTTCCTGTTAGGAAGATTATTGCCCAGGGTAGTAAATGAGCCGGTAGGCTGCTGCTGTGCATCGATCGTATGTGCCACACTGTTAGTGCCTATCTTGTTGGCAACGAATATGCCGTTGGCAGCAACTCCAACAATAATATTTTTTCCGATGTTGTAGTCGGCGCCTAAACGGGCATTATGAACATTACTCTGGTATTTGAAGAAGTTATTATAATTAATACCGCCAGTATATACCTCTTTGTTATCATAGAACTGCCTGTAGATGGTCAGGTCATTCAGATCCTGCCGCCAGCTATAATTATAAGATCCGAATACATTGAGGTTTTTATGTTTACTGTTGAAGTTAAAAGAAGGATTTAATTTAGGATACATCCCTTGTCCATAGCTGAGCGACACATTCCCATTCGTACCGGCCTTTTTCCCTTTTTTCAGGCGTATGTCGATGATGCCGGCATTGCCCGCCGCATCGTATTTGGCGGAGGGGTTGGTAATCAAATCGATGGTCTCGATCTGGTTAGCGGACATATTTCTCAGCATATTGGCCAGGTCCTGTCCTGACATGGGTACCTGTTTACCGTCAATCATCACCAGCACGCCCTGTCGTCCCCGCATGGCAATATTATCATTCTGATCAATGGTAATACCCGGGGCTTTTTCCAGGACTTCCAGGGCGGTACTGCCCGCGGAGGAAATGGAGCCGGAAACATTCAGTATGGTTTTATCATACTGCTGTTGCACAAAAGGCTTGTTGGCTACGATAGTCGCTTCCTTCAAACGGGTGCTGCCGGCCTGTAAGGTAATGGTGCCCAGCAGGGTGTTTTTATCATGTAAAAAAGGGGCTGACTGGTAGGGGGTGAAATACATACTTTGCGTTAGCAGCAGGTAATTACCGGCGGGTATGTGTTCAAAATTGAATTTACCAAGACTGTCAGCATACTCTATCTTCACCAGCTTTTTATCTCCGGCATGCAGCAACTGGATCACTACCTCTTTAACCGGGGCGTTTTCTGCGGAGGTGAGCTGACCGCTAATATTGAAAGTCGGCACTTTGGCCTGCGAATAGCTTTTATTTATGTAAGTTGTTACGGAAATTATAAGGGCAAATAGCCAGGTGTATTTCTTTTTCATTCTGGGATAATTTAATGCTTAAATGTAGGCTGTTTAATGGTTTTATTGGATGTATTTACACCTGCGGTAAATGTAAGGACTTACGGAGTATTTTTTTAATAGGAGCGGTAGGAGGGAACTAACTCAGCATTAAATGCCAGGGCATGCCAATTTCAATATTCTCTAAAGGCCCATACACTCGCATTTGTCATTCTCAAATCCCTATTAAACTGTCTTTGAATATTATATAATATCCATTACACTCCCTTTAGCTAATCTTCAATTTGCTCCGAAAAGAGGTTCCCTGAATTATGTTATATTTATAGTAATCAAAATAATCTCCCATGGCAAAACAAATGTCTATCCTTCCTTTTACGGGAAAACTCGGCAATCTCATTGGGTATAAACGCAACGGCGAATACTTCCTGCGCAGCATGCCTCAAAGCGTGCAGCAAACGGCTGCTACCCGTCGCGCATCCCGGCGCTTTGGCATCGCCAGCAGGAAAGGTGCTTTTATCCGTCATGCTTTTTACGGCAACCTGGATATCCATTGTGACGGTGCCCACATCAATCGGCTCAACAGGCTGCTCATTACTGCCGGCGATCATCACGAAGCGATAACAGGCTTCCGATTCAATCAGCATACCGGAGTAGATCGTTTCTTTGCGGTGGCTCCCCGGCTGTGCAGTAACGGAGTATTAAATATTCCCGCACAAACCATCGAAGGGCATAAAGGCATTACTGCACTGGAAGTAAAAGTGATCGCAACGCGTATTGATTTTACTTCACGCCAGGTAACGGGTAGCGAAACGGTGACGCTCATGATAGATCCGGATACCACATTCCAGGAAACAAATGTTTCGCTGGACGTACCCGGTCAGGGTTCACTGGTAGTGGTTTTCCAGGTAAGAGCCCTATACAAAGACGGCCCATCCCGCAGCAGCCAATACATGGCCGCCGATATTATTGCGGTGGCAGCACCACAGGTACTCAAATATGCTCATAAACGCAGGTACCCAAAGCGGAAGATGTTGCTTCCCAACCTCGCCTATACATACGCATATCCAGCCATCATTCAACTGGAATAAAGCAATCCTTGCCCCCGGAGATATTTTGATGAATAACCCCTTTATACCTGCTTCCTTTAAATAGTATATATCTTCCCTCAACTACCCCCTGGTACTGAAGCAGCGTTGCTATGGCCAGTTCTGACCTCCATCCGTCTGCTGATGCAATTTCATCCCTGTTATACATCCGGAACTCATCCCCGCATCAAGTCCACCTCTCCTGCAGGGCTTCTATAGGAACTTAGCGGGTGCTAAGCATCGCATAGACGGAGCTTGCATAATCACAATACACTTTTGCAGTGTAATCATAAGTCCAACAAATATGTGAATGAATAAATAGTAAATGAATTGTACTTTTGGCGAAATAAATAACCAATTAACCAATAAAAATCAACCTTAACTGTAGCCACCTTATGTCTCATTCCAAAACAGCCTTTCAGCTTGAACGCCTGATTCTTTTCAGTGATGCCGTATTTGCCATTGCCATCACGCTGTTAATTATTGAAATAAAGATCCCTCATTTGCTGCCGGAGTATACCACGGCGCAGGTCATTGATACTTACCTGGAACTAACACCCAAGTTCCTCGGCTTTTTTGTCAGCTTTTTCTTTATTGGATTGTATTGGACGGTGCATCATCAGTTGATGGGCTACCTGGTAAACTACAATCCGGGGCTGTTATGGCTTAACTTACTCTTTTTGGTTTCCATTGTATTGTTTCCATTCAGTACGGCGCTGGATAGTGAGTATGCGGGTTCTAATTTCATCAGCCCGTTCCTGATATACACGATGAACATAACTTTTTCAGGAAGTATGATTGTGGTATTATGGAGATATATCAGCAATCCGAAGTATCAGTTGAGCGAAGGGCTGGACAACCGCTTGTTTGTGCAGTATCAGCAAAAGAGAGCGCTGACAGTTCCTGCTGTTTTTATAGGTGTGTTCCTGCTGGGGTTATTGTTGCCCTTTCATAGCATGAGCCGTACGCTCTTAGTCGTTATTCCATTTATTATGCGGTTTTTGAAACGGGGTTACGATCGGAAGATGAAGGCTTTGGAGTTGAAAGCGGCAGCAGTACCGGTAGAGGAGGAAGTAATTACCAGGGAAGAATAGTGACAGGGGGGAATGGAGCAGGGGCATACCCGCTCCATTCCCGGGTTTCTATCTGCCTTTAAACGGATCTATACCATTTTTCTTCCAGTCCATCAGGATGTAATAAACGGCCCATCCTACTTTGTAGGTCACATCTTCGCCAATAAATTTCTCATCGGGCTTATTATTTTTTTCATTGAGTCTCTTTTTAGGATTGCAGAGCCAGCCGCCCATGCAATACAAATGGCAAAAGCCTACCTGGTGCATGTATTCATGACATATGTTGGCCGTCAATGCATAGGCAAAAGAATGGAACTCCGGCATGTTTTCCTGGATTGGGCGGTACCAGGCGGTCGTAAAATACGCGCCTGGACTTGTTAACCCGAGCGGACCATCTTTCTCTTTTAATTCAAATCCCATTTTCACATCGCGCTCTTTAAATAATGTATCGAGCACTGTCTTACCTGATATCCGTCCTTCAGTGGCAGCGGGTATTTTGGCGCATCCTTTACAATAGCTTTTACAGTTAAACGTCATATTGCCAATTTCTTTCTGGAATTCGGCAGAGTTGAATATCACCGTAGCCATTTTGAATGCACTATCTACCTGTTTCCGGATGATGGGATCAGTAGTAAAGTAGCTGGCTTTGCTGGCATCTAATGTGATGGAGATGGTCCGGTTGTCCTGCGCCTTTAGACTTTGAAAGGCCAGTAACAGGAAGAAGAAGGAGAGTTGTTTCATTTCTTGAATTAAGGAGACTAATGTAAGTATTTTTTAAAAACCATCATTAGATCCATTTGGGGAGCTATCGTCATAAGACTACAATATTGCTCACAACACATACATTACACCTCCTTATGTCAGCTTTGTTATAAGAGAATACAGAGTTGAATTTTCTGATACCAACTTTATGATTTTTCCATTGCTGGTAATAAAATGGTAGTTATATTTCCATTGTAAAATAACCATCATAAAACAGATCTTTTATGAACAACACCATTTACCCTGAATGGTATGAAAAACCATTCAATCTTACCCCCGAAGAAATCTCAGACCCCTCACAGGTACTATCTAACTTTTGCTGGCAATATTCCCCGGCTGAAGTGAGAGCGAAGTTGAAAGACTGGTACGCCGCTTCCTTATCCGATGAGGCGGCAGACAACAGATCCATTTTTACCATGTATGAAAGTGTTGAAAAACTGATCGAGGCAGTATACCTGATCAATGCATAAAGCTTCCATCGCGTTGCCCTCCATACATCCAAACAATCATTTAAAATTATTTATGATGAGTAACGCGCAAAATGTATTATTGAACCTGCACACATTATTGTCCCGCTTACCGGTTTCTTTCAGGGAAAAGGTGTGTGAAGAATGTAGCTGGAGTGTCCCCACTTTCTATAGAAAAGTAAGATTGAAGGACATCAGGGAGAAAGACGGCAAAGTCGTTTATGCGCTAAGCAGCGCAGAACGGGCCATGATATTAAGAGTACTGCAGGAAGTTGTTGTAGCAATGGAGAAAGATTTACAACCCTACCAATAACAAACCCGAATAACGGCGTAGCACATACGCCGTTATTCGGGTTTCATCCAATTCAATATCATTTTACGGTTTCATAGTGCAAACACACTACTCCGCTGGCAAAGGTAGTTGTCTTGAGGAGCTTCAATGATACCGGTGTTTTAATATTTTTGAATAAAGGAATACCTTCTCCCAGTAATATCGGGTTCACAAATAACCAGAATTCATCCACCAGGTTATCCGCCATCAGCGTTTGTGTARTGCCGGGGCTGCCAAACATAATGATTTCCTTCCCTGCTTTATTTTTCAGTTCACTCACCTGTTTGTTGATGTCATGGCCGATGATCGTGGTTTTATCCTTTTTTTGCCCTTCCAGGGTTTTGGATATAACCAGTTTTTCTACCTGGTTATACCAATTGCCGTGCTCAATATCATGTTTGCTGGCATTCGGTTGTTCTGCGGCAGTGGGCCAGTAAGCATCCATCATATCATAGGTGACGCGACCGTACAGGGCTGTATCTGCCGCATTGGTACGGTCAGAAGCATAGTCAAACAGGTCGGCATCTACCTTGATCCAGTTCATTTCTCCATTAGGACCGGCTACAAAGCCGTCCAGGGAAACATGCATAAACGAAACAATCTTTCTCATGTAATATATTATTTAGAGTGATTTACTGGTTTGTTTTAAGAAATCGCCCAACTGCTTATAGTCTACCGCCTGACCATCTTTAATAGTAGCCGTTTTCCGGTCAGGGGCGGTGGTGGACTGAAAGTAACCTTTTATTTCTGCCAGTTCGGTGGCATTAAACAGCATAAACGATAATTTGTCTTTTGCGGCCGAAATAACGGCGGCATACTGCCCGTTCTTCAGGTAGTGCGGCTTGCCGTATTGGAGCCGCTCTTCGGCATCAGGAATCGTTTTAAGGACCATCTTACGAAGGGTGGTGGCAGCTTCCTTTTGCCAGGGCTGTAACTTTTCAATATACTGAGTAACTTCCGGGTTCATATACGTTGTTTTTAGATGACACAACAAACTTACAGCGGAAAAGTAAATTGGAACAGGTGTAATCAGGACAATTAGCGGGGCAATTACGTCAAAGCTGATAAAGGACCCCAAAGTGCCTTTCTATTTAAATATAATTATCTTCACCCACGAAGCGGATCACGTTTCCTTTTAAGACTATTCAACACCGGACATGCTTTCAGATACCACACGCCAGACAAAAATCTTTCCTGCCTTACGATTACTGCTTTTTATCCTGGCTGTCCCCGTAGCCTTTGTGGCTATGAACTTTTACAACGGCACCGCCGTAGAAGGAGCTATTTATGTGCATGCGCACCCGCAGACCTATCTTTTAAGCCGTATCATCCCGTTTGCTCTCTATATGCTGTTTTCTTCATTACTGCTTTTTGGCATTGGGAAGATGTGTAAAAGGAAAGTTCCTACTATTACTTATGCATGGTTAGCATTTCCTCCGCTACTGGCTTTCTTTTTCATCCTGGTAAATATGGGTTACCAGGCTTAATATTTCCACTGCAGCCTGATGGCAGTCAACATACTTAAATTAATGTACTGTCTGACCGTTAACCCGGTTACCTGTTAATTCGGCACGTGCTGCCTTCCGTCAACTAAAAACATATAATATGAAAAAGACCCTTATTCTTTGCTGCCTCGCTATTTCAACCGCTATGCTGTTTTTATCCGGTACTACTTCCGGAAAACCCTGTCAGGACGATCACCACGGTAAGCGTGGCAAATGCAGAACGACCGTGATAGATGGCGTTTATTATTTTGATTGCGTAACACCAGTAGATCCGTTAGACACCGACTGCTCCGTGTATGTACAGTAACAACTGATGTATCAGCAGGTAAGTAGCCCGTTTATCTATCTGCTGATATTCACCTGTTGGGATCATTATCATGCTTGTTATCTGGTAGGATGCATCGTGCACATGTAGCAATGAAAACCTTAAAACCGACAATACACCTGACCATCCTGTTTCTCAACGTTAGTTTTTCCTCACACTTAAACTATATAATATGAAAAAGACCCTTGTTTTTTGTTGCGTGGCTATTTCAGCCGCTATGCTGTTTTTATCCGGCGCCACTTCCGGAAAACCATGCCAGGACGACCACCATGGCCTGCGCGGCAAATGCAGAATTACCGTTGTAAATGGTGTATACCATTATGATTGTGTGACACCTGTAGATCCATTAACAACAGACTGTACTTACTACGTACAGTAACAGCTCATTCATCAGCAGGTAAATAGCTTGTTTATTTACCTGCTGATATCTACTATCCTGTTAAAAAATGCTATGCGATCATTATTGTTCCTGTTACTTTGCTGGGTAGCCATCAGCGCCTGTAATAATGAAAATATTAACACCTGGTCAAACTGTAGTAAGACAAGCGAGAAAGTGATTCCACTACGTTTATCCTTTAACGATACCCTTAACCTGTTCCTGGATAGTATGATGGTGATGGGCATATCTACCCCCATCGATTATCATGAACAGGGACATATCCTGTATTCATTGGATACCTATAACAAGCGCCTGTTGAAGTATACAATAGATACGCCGGGGCAGGTTATTAACCCGGAGATCCTTTGCCAGGTGAACCTGAAAGAGAAAGTCACCTACTTTAACTATATTTCCCCGGATAGCCTCCTCCTGTATGCTTATGGATCAGCCAAATTATTTTTTTACGATATCTCCAAAGCAGCAGTTTATAAAGAGCTCACCTTCCTGGATAAAGTAGCCGGCATGCCACAAGGCATAGAAGCGGCGCCTCCTTATGCGAATCCTTCTTCACCTATCTTTTTTAAAGAAGATAAAATTATTGGCGCGGGATTCCTGCTGGGGGAAAAAGAGAAAGATAACTTTAACGGCCGTACGATTTTTGCTGCCATTGACAGGGCCGCCGGCAGGCCATCCTACCACATTCCTTATTCTGAGGTATACCGGGAGCACAACTGGGGCGGATCCCACCTGCGCACGCCTTATACTACCTGCAACGCACACACGAAAGAAATGGTGCTGAGTCTCCCTGCTGATCATCATCTCTACGTCATTGACAGCAACTGGAAGGTAAAGACCGTAGTAGCCGGTGCTGCAGATAGCATCTGCATTACATCCATGAACCTTGCAAAAGGTAATGAGAAAGTACTGGACGCGGAAGTGGCTTTACAATACTACCTGGGTACGCCATCGTACCGGAATATTATCTACGACCCCTACCAGGATCGTTATTACCGCCTGCTGGAAAAGCCACTGGTACCCGATAAAACAGGCGCCATGCCATTACCCGGAAAGCAATGTTACCTGATTGCTTTTGACCATGATTTTAAATACCTGGGAGAAGGACAACTACCGGATGGGCTGGCACTGGATAATTTTTTTGTTACCCGGGAGGGGGTATACTTTCTTAATCTGCGTAATAAAAATCAAAACATCGCTCAATATGTTCAATGCAAAACCGATAGGTAAGGGACTGGCATTTTTACTGCTAATACTTTTCGCCAACAGTTGTAAGGAGCAGTACGGGTCGCTGACCAGTGCCATTAAAAAGATAGATCCGCAAACCCTGCCAACAGGGAGTTACGTTATTATTCCCAACCAGGGATGTGAAGGCTGTATCAGTACGGCGGAAGACTTTGTAAAGAAGCATTATGCCACGAGTGAAGGTATCCGGTATATTTTTACGCGCATACAATCCGCAAAACTATTGAAAATAAAATTAGGCAGTGAAGTAATAAACAGCAGCAAGGTACTGCTGGATACAGCAAACATTATTGTTTACCCCGATAAAGCAAAAGCCATCTATCCCATGATTATAAAGATGTCAGATGGACATATTGCTGGTATCACTTATCAAAGCCCCGACTCCGATGGGTTTGCGGAACTACTAAAAGCACCGCACTAGGATTTTTAAAATAAAAAACTTATCTTGATTATATCAACGTGAATAGGAGCAAACAACCAAATTCTGAACAAGGCATATAAATAGTGCCGTAATTCCGTGAACATGAAAAATCAACCCGCTGTCATTATGAGCCATCTCAGATGGTGTTTTCATTTGCATGAAAAACCTTGTCTATAAGCACTCTTTGTCTATCCAAAACCAATTAAATCCATTGACAATGAAAATGAATTCCCGTATGTGGTATGCATTTGCCATATCCACTTTTTTACTTTTTTCCTGTAGCAAAAACCTGAAAGAGACCATACCTGCCGCCAATGCAGCCGGGCTTGTCACGCCACGTTCTGTACCTGCCGCATCCAGTTATGATGTGCCATTGGCCGGAAATGCTTTTGTAACCACCGCGGCAACGGGTGGGGCAGAGGTGATCACCAGCAATGGTTTGGGTAACTGGACCAGCGCCAGCGCCATCACCAGCACGTATTTCAGACTGGCCCTCACCGGTACGCTGAATGTATCCATTAAAATGAAAGTACCCTCCGGTACGAGTAACATCAAAGTAACTGTAAATGGTACTGCCTTTACCAAAACAGTTACCGGCAACGCCTATACGACTTATAGCATCGGATCGGTAAACATCACTGCTGCCGGCTATGTAAAAGTAGATGTACAGGGCGTTACCAAAACCGGTAGCTATTTCGGCGATGTTTCCCATGTGGTTATCAGCGGCGCAGCCACTGCCAACAATGTGGTATATGCCAACGATGCCGCCAATTACTACTGGTCCAGACGTGGCCCCTCCGTGCACATGAATTATACCATCCCTTCCGGTACTACGGCAGAATGGTTTTACAACGAATTAACGGTGCCCACCGGAGAAGATAAAATCGGCTCCTATTTTATGAGTAATGGTTTCTCCGGCGGCTATTGCGGTATCCAGGTAAACAGCGCTACTGAAAGAAGGGTATTGTTTTCTGTATGGGACCCCTCCGTAGGCACTACTACGCTGGTAAGAAAAGGTCCCAATGTGGTAGATAACTCATTCGGCGGGGAAGGTACCGGCGGACAAAGCTACCTGCTCTTCAACTGGCAGGCTGGAACTACCTATAAATTCCTGACACATATTGTTCCCGATGGCTCCGGCGGTACGGATTATTCTTCCTGGATTTTTACGCCGGAAACAAGCACCTGGCGCTTCCTGGCTACCTGGAAAAGACCTAATACGGTGAGCTATTATACCGGTGCCCATTCTTTCCTGGAAAACTTTATCGACAACAATGGCTACTACGGCAGAAGAGTACTGTTCAACAATCAATGGGTACGATCTACCTCCGGCACCTGGACAGAGCTCACCGGCGGCTACTTCACCGCAGATGCTACGGCTACCAATGATCAGCGCAGGGATTATGCGGGTGGCATCGATGGCACTACCGGCGCTTTCTATCTGAAGAACGGCGGCTTCTTTGCCAATTATGTAAATTATAATACCAGCTTTACGCGGACGGCGAACGGTCTTACACCTACGGTGAATTTGACTACGCTGCCGTAAAGAAAGCGGTGCTTATAGGCAACAAAAAGGCGGTCTCTTTTTAAGGAGACCGCCTTTGTTTTATATCCAATTCCTTACAAAAACTTCAATACTTCCGCACCCATGGCCTCTGTACCAAGAATTTTATCTGCCGGCGTTTGGGCGTCAGCGATATCCCGTGTACGGAAACCGGCTTTCAATACTTTATCTACTGCACTGATCACTTCATCAGATTCTGCTTTCATGCCAAAGGAAATATCCAGCAGCAGGGCGGCAGATAGGATAGAGGCCAGCGGATTAGCTACACCTTTGCCGGTAATGTCGTGCGCAGAGCCATGTATAGGCTCGTATACGCCGGTACCATCGCCGATAGAGGCAGAGGCCAGCATGCCCATAGAACCGGCTATCTGGGAGGCTTCATCGGTCAGGATATCACCAAACAGGTTAGCGGTTACCACCACATCAAAACGGCGTGGGTCTTTTATCAGCAGCATGGCGGTAGCATCTACAAACTGATGTTCTACTTCAATATCCGGATATTCAAGGGCTACCTTTTGTACTACTTCTCTCCAGAGACGGGAAGTTTCGATCACGTTAGCTTTATCTACAGAACACAGCTTTTTTCTCCTGGTTCTTGCGGCTTCAAAAGCTTTGCGGGCTATACGTTCCACTTCATAACGACTGTATTCAGCAACGTCGTAAGCGGTGTCGCCATTGTTTTTTCTTCCCTTCTCTCCAAAATATATATCACCTGTCAACTCGCGGAAGAACAGGATATCCGCACCTTTTAATATTTCAGGTTTGATGCTGGAAGCGCCTAATAATTCGTCAAACAATTTGATAGGACGGAGGTTGGCATACAGTCCCAGCTCCTTGCGCATTTTCAGCAAACCTTGTTCTGGTCTTACTTTAGCAGAAGGATCATTGTCGTATTTCGGATGACCTACCGCGCCGAACAATACCGCATCAGAGTTTCTCATTTTTTCGAGCGACTCATCCGGTAAAGGATTGCCGGTAGCTTCAATGGCTACATGCCCGATCAGTGCTTCATCATAGGTAAACGTATGTCCGAACTTTGCAGCAATTTTATCCAGGACTTTTTTTCCTACTGCGGTTACTTCCTGTCCGATTCCATCACCGGGAACGATTAATATATGTTTGGTTGCCATTCAGTTATTGTTGGAAAGTTTAAATTAGGTTCAGCATTTTCAGTGTTGCCTTGATAGCAGATACGGTTTGGTCGCTATCCAGCCCCCTGGTTTTGAATTCTTTTTCATTTCTTACCCAGGTAATGATGGTTTCACATAACGCATCACTTTTACCGCCCGGAGGAATGCGTACGGCGTAGTCGGCCAGTGGCGGGAGTTCCACCTTCAGTTGTTTATACACCTTTTTCAGGGCATTCATGAACGCATCGTATTGTCCGTCGCCCTGTGAATGCTCTTCAAAGACTTCGCCGTTAATAGAAATCCTGATGGTAACAGAAGGGTTCATGTTTTTGGAGTGTGTGAGTACATAGTTTTCTAAGATCACATGCTCCTCAATACGGTTACTGTCCAGTACATCGGAAATGATATAGGGTAAGTCCGCCTGCGTCAGCACTTCTTTCCGGTCGCCCAGTTCAATGATACGCTGCGTTACCTTTTTCAGATCGGGGTCCGACAGTTTAATGCCCAGCTGTTGCAGGTTGTTTTCTATATTGGCTTTGCCGCTGGTTTTACCCAGTGCATATTTACGCTGACGGCCAAAACGTTCCGGCATCAGGTCGCTGAAGTAAAGCTTATTCTTTTTATCACCATCTGCATGGATGCCGGCAGTTTGGGTGAATACATTTTCGCCTACAATAGGTTTGTTCACCGCTATGCGGAAACCGGAAAATGTTTCTACCAGTTTGCTGACAGTATACAGAGAGGTTTCTACTACAGATGTTTTCACAGAAGGTAAAAAGTCGTGCAGCACTGCGATGGCGCTGGCCAGCGAGGCGTTGCCTGCTCTTTCTCCCATTCCGTTAATCGTTAAATGAATGCCATGGGCGCCGGCTTTTACACCTTCGAGTACATTGGCGGTGCCCAGGTCGTAGTCATTGTGTGCATGGAAATCGAAATGAATTTCCGGATAGCGTGTTACAATGGAAGACACAAATTCTTTTACTTCATCCGGTGTAAGTACCCCGAGTGTATCGGGTAACATGATCCTTTTTACAGGCTGGTGTTGCAGGAAGTCGAGGTATTGGAATACATATTCCCGGGAATGTCGCATACCATTGCTCCAGTCTTCCAGGTATACATTGCATTCCAGCCCTTTTTCATTGGCCAGTTTAATAACGGCTGCTACTTCTGCAAAATGCTCAGCTGGTGTTTTCTTTAACTGGTGTGTTAAATGATTCAGCGAGCCTTTGGTGAGCAGGTTCATTACTTTGGCGCCGGCCTGCAGCATCCATTCTACGGATACATTGCCGTCTACAAAGGTTAATACCTCTACTTTATTTAAAAAACCATTTTCCTTTGCCCATTGGGTAATTGCCTGAACTGCCGCAAATTCACCGTCAGATACACGGGCTGAGGCAATTTCAATCCTGTCAACTTTTACTTCTGTCAGTAAAAGCTGTGCAATGGTTAACTTCTCAGAGGGTGAAAAAGAAACACCGCTGGTTTGTTCACCATCGCGGAGTGTGGTGTCCATTATTTCAACGTGGCGCTGGGTCACTGGCATAATCGTTTTTATGGAATGTTTAGTACAGACTCTTGTCGGCGAATAATTTTATTTCGTCTTTCATGGCCTGCAGATAATCAATATCATCATAGCCATTCATCATGTTCAGCTTTTTGTAGCTGTTGATGGCAAAAGATTCACTTTCTCCGGTGGCAGGGATGGTGATCGTTTGTGCTTCCAGGTTAACTTCCACTTCCGCTTTGGGATCTGCTTCAATGGCAGTAAAGATCTTGTCAAGGAACTCAGGGCTTACCTGTACAGGTAATAAGCCTACGTTCAAAGAGTTGTTTTTGAAGATATCGGCAAAGAAGCTGGATACTACGCAACGGAATCCGTAGTCGTAGATGGCCCATGCAGCGTGCTCACGGCTACTGCCGCTACCGAAGTTTTTACCACCTACCAGGATTTTACCGGTGTAGATAGGATTGTTTAAAACGAAATCTTTTTTCGGTGTGCCATCTGTTTCATAGCGCCAGTCGCGGAACAGGTTATCACCGAAACCTGTACGCTCTGTGGCTTTTAAAAAACGTGCGGGAATGATCTGGTCCGTGTCCACATTTTCAATTGGCATGGGTACTGCGGAACTCCTCAATATTGTGAATTTATCGTAAGCCATTTTTTGAGTTGTATCGTGATTATTGTTGAATAGGAAAGGGTTTAAGCAATCAGTTCTCTCGGATCAGTTACCACACCGGTTACTGCTGCTGCTGCCGCTACCAGCGGACTGGCCAGCATTGTTCTGGAGCCTGGTCCCTGTCTGCCTTCAAAGTTCCGGTTGCTGGTACTTACGGCGTATTTGCCGGCAGGTACTTTGTCATCGTTCATCGCCAGGCAAGCAGAACATCCGGGCTGACGCAGCTGAAAACCTGCTTCTGTCAGTATATCCAGGATACCTTCTTCTTTGATCTGTTGTTCTACGATATGTGAACCGGGAACGATCCAGGCAGTTACATGTTCTGCTTTCTTTCTTCCCTTTACAATAGAGGCAAATGCACGGAAATCTTCAATACGTCCGTTGGTGCAGCTGCCGATGAATACGTAGTCTACTTTTTTGCCCAGCATCGCTTCGTCTTCATGGAAGCCCATGTACTGCAATGATTTTTCGTAGCTGGATTTGCTGTCACCCACCAGTGCGGCAGGAATATGTTTGGTAATGCCCATACCCATACCCGGATTGGTACCGTAGGTGATCATGGGTTCTATATCTGCAGCATCGTAGGTATATTCCATGTCAAAGGTGGCACCTTCTTCTGTTTTCAGCGTTTTCCAGTAGGCGAGGGCTTTATCCCATGCTTCTCCTTTAGGCGCTTTCTCACGTCCTTTGATATAATTGAAGGTAGTTTCGTCTGGTGCAATGATGCCGCCACGGGCACCCATTTCAATACTCATGTTGCAAACGGTCATACGACCTTCCATGCTCATGTTTTCAAACACATCGCCCGCATATTCTACAAAGTAACCGGTAGCGCCTGCAGCGGTGAGCCTGGATATAATATAGAGTGTAACGTCTTTTGGTGTAATACCCTTACCCAGCTTACCAGTTACGTTAATACGCATCTTCTTCGGCTTCGGCTGCATAATACACTGGGAAGAAAGCACCATCTCTACTTCAGAGGTACCAATACCAAATGCAATGGCTCCAAAAGCACCATGGGTAGAAGTGTGAGAGTCGCCACAAACGATGGTCATACCTGGGAGGGTAATACCGTTTTCCGGACCTACTACGTGCACAATACCATTCTTGGGATTACCTAATCCCCAGTGGGAGATCCCATATTTGTTGGAGTTAGTTTCCAGCGCCTTCAGCTGATTGGCGGAAAGCGGGTCTTTTACCGGTAAATGCTGGTTAATCGTTGGCGTGTTGTGATCTGCTGTGGCAAAGGTTTTCTCAGCAAACATCACTTTCAGTCCACGGCTTTCCATACCGAGAAAAGCAACAGGACTGGTTACTTCGTGAATAAAGTGGCGATCGATAAAAAACACATCCGGGCCATCTTCAATTTTCCTGACAACATGCGAATCCCATACTTTGTCAAATAAGGTAGCGGGTTTATTGCTCATTTTTTAAATTTTTAAAAGTAGCTACTTGATTGTTCAAATTTATTCATAAAATCTATTTTATTTCAATATTTTTTCTAAGGATACCTGTGAAATGGTAGTAAAGAAGCAGCAGGAGCAAGCGTTTGAGCCTATTTTACTATGTATTTGGCTGATAGTCAGCAGTATGTAATTTTTTGAGAAGAGAGTTGGTTGGTATCTTATTCTGGGTTGCGGGATGCTGAAGGGCAATGCCGTAGTACCTGTCAGCAGCGCGGTGCTGTCAGGAGGATAGGAGATATATAGTTGTTATAAATATAATGTGTTTTGCTGTTTTACTGCCCTTTGGGAGAAGTTATTCCGGTTTGCCGTTGCTCCTGATTTGATAACAGCCCCCAAATAGAAAAGAGGGTGCCTTTGGGGACACCCTCTCGAAAATATCATTATCCTGTCATTAATAATTGAACGTAGCCACTGGCGCACCATCCGAAGCGATGTTCACCGTATATTTTTTAAAACCTGTAAATAAGGAGTCTTTTTTTAAGTAGGCCACCACTTTATCAGAAAGCCCTTTCAGTTTTACACTGTCTGTATTGGCCGGCGTAGTAATAATCGCCATTGTCAGTTCCTCTTTTTTTGTATGCGCCATCAACTTTGAAAATTCAGCTGAGCGGGCATCAGTAATCAGCGTGGTATCAAATTTATCCCCGGAATCATTCTGCCCGTTAAAACTGAAATTACAGATGAGCAGGTCATTTTCAAACTCCCGGTTAAAGGCAGCAGAATCTTTTACGAAAGTACTAACCCCACCGCCTATATGAACATTGGTGGTCTGACTGGAACAGGCTGTCAACAAGAAATACAGCGATACAGGCATTAATAAAAGGGCTTTTTTCATTGCACTGGGTTTAGTTGATAAGTGCCTCCTGGCTTTCCTCCAGAAGGTGTACGAATTATTTCGTAGCCGAAGATAATTAAAAATTTCAGGGTGCAAAATTTATATACCTCTCAACTTGTCTTCCTGTAATTAAATATAGCCCAGCCATTCAGTACTACCGCAAATATCACCAGGTATAAAAACTCCCGCTGTACATCCGCGAAGCCGCTGCCTTTCAGAACAATCATCCGCATCACCTTAATAAAATGTGTTACCGGCGTTAAATTGGCGATTACTTTGGCCCAGGCAGGCATACTATCTACCGAAGTAAAAAGACCACTCATGAGCATAAAAATCATGATAAAAAAGAAGGCAACAAACATGGCCTGCAACTGGTTACTGGTATAGGTAGATATCAGCAGTCCAAATCCCAGCAATGCTACGAGATACATAGCGGCAAACAGGTACAATGTAACAAAACTACCTACCGGCCAGATACCATATACCACCCACGCTACGGTGAGTCCCAGCGTAAATACAATTATGCCTACCACCCAGAACGGAATCAGCTTACCCAGTATAAACTCCCATTTCTGAATCGGCGTAACATTGATCTGTTCTATGGTACCGACTTCTTTTTCTCTCACAATATTCAGGGCCGACATAAAGCCGCCGATCAGTGTCAGCAACAATACCAATACGGCAGGTACCACATAGAAGCGATATTCCGCCAATGGATTAAACCAGTTGGAATAAGTGATGTCTATGGTTCCTTCTGGTGCATGACTGCCGGCATTAACAGGAATTTCTTTATTGAAGTCTGCGATCACTGCCTGCAAATAACTGCCGCCTATGGCTGCTTTGGTGCCGTTGATCGCATCTACGGAAACACCCACTTTCTGCACGCCTTCTCTCACCAGGTTACTTTCAAAACCCGCGGGTATTTCCAGCACCAGGTCTGCTTTTTCTTTCTCTATATATTTTAATGCTGCTTTAAAAGACGATTCTGCCGCCACTATCCTGAAATAACCGGAAGAGGCTATTTTGGCAATCATCTGACGGGAATATGGACTGTGGTCATTATCCACCACAGCCAGCTTCACATTTTTTACATCAAAATTCATCGCCAGCGGAAGAATAATCAGCTGTATGGTAGGCAGCGCAAACATCATGGCCAGGATGGTTTTATCCCGGAAGATCTGCTTAAACTCCTTCTTCAGAATATAACGCAACACTTTCATGATAGCCGGGTTTTAAAGTTTCTGAGGGCAATAGTCAGCGCTACGGTAGTCATCCCCAGCAACACCAGTGTTTCTTTCCACACATATTCAATGCCAAGCCCCTTCAGCATCACCGCCTTTACAATCAGGAAATACCAGCGGGAAGGAACCACATTGGCAATCACCTGGAACGGTATTGGCATATTCTCCAGGGGAAACATAAAACCAGTAAAGATCATCGTAGGAATCATCATCCCCATCATCGATATCAGCAGCGCGGTTTGCTGGGAGTTGGTGGTATTGGAAATCAACAACCCCAGTGATAAACAGGTAATGATAAACAACATACTTTCAAGGAAAAGTAAGCCTATGCTGCCTTTGATACCTACATTCAACACAAACACTGCGAGTACAAGGATCAGGATAAAATTGGCGAGCGATAATATCAGGTATGGAATAGCTTTGGCAATCAGTACCATCAATGGTTTGAAAGGAGATACCAGCAGTATTTCCATGGTGCCCAGCTCCTTTTCCCGTACTACTGATACAGAGGTGAGCGCCGTACACACAATCATCAGTACTAGCGCCATTACTCCCGGGATAAAGTTAAGAGAGCCATTGCCTTCTTCATTATATAACATCCTTGCTTCCGGAATAATCATATAAGGAAGGCGTGCCGAGGGGCTGATCTCTTGCTGATAGGCGGTCATGATGGCGGTAATATAATTCACTACTGTTTTGGCGGTATTAGGATCGGAGCCATCTGTAATGATCTGTACCTGCGCCTTTCCGGCATGTTGCAGGTCATTGCCAAAACCAGCCGGAAAAATGAGCGCACATTTGGCCTTGCCTTTCTTAAATGAATCCCTGATGGTGTTATAGTCGATATTGGATTCCTGTACAACAAAATAGGAAGATGATTTTATTTTGCCGATCAACTGTTGTGTATTGATATCCCTGGAATTATCTATAATGGTAAGGGTAATGTCCTTTACTTCACTGGTCAGCGCAAAGCCAAACAGCACAATCTGCGCCACCGGCAAACCAAACATGATGAGTAAGGTCCGCTTATCCCGGAACACATGGAAAAATTCTTTCCTGATAAATGCGAGGAACTGTTTCATAGTGTTATTTTAATCGCCGGATCTTTGGGCGCCACGGGCAAGCTGATAAAAAACTTCATTCATATTTTCTGCCTTGAACTGCGTTTTCAGGTTGGCAGGAGAATCCAGCGCCTCCACTTTACCATCTACCATAATGGTCACACGGTTACAATACTCGGCTTCATCCATATAATGTGTAGTGACGAAGATGGTAATACCCGACGCTGCTGCTTCATAGATCATATCCCAGAACTGTCGGCGGGTAACCGGATMCACGCCTCCGGTAGGCTCATCGAGAAACACGATTTTAGGCCGGTGAAAGATGGCTACTGAAAAAGCGAGCTTCTGTTTCCATCCTAACGGCAGCGCCCCCACGAACTTTTTCGCTTCCGCGGTAAGCCCGAGTTGTTGCACCAGCTCATCGCTTCGTTTCTTTATTTCCGCAGCCGGTACGCCATATACGCCACCAAAAAATTCAATGTTTTCCAGTACGGTCAGATTTTCGTAGAGCGAAAATTTCTGGCTCATATAACCAATATTCTTCTTAATGGATTCCGGTTGCTTGTATACATTGAAACCCGCTACGGTAGCTTCTCCGGAACTAGGGTGGGAGAGGCCGCAAAGGATCCGCATGGCGGTTGTTTTGCCGGCGCCGTTAGCCCCCAGGAAACCAAATATTTCTCCCTTTTTTACATCAAAAGAAATTTTATTGACGGCGTAAAAGTCGCCAAAACGTTTGGTCAGGTCCTTGCAGATGATCACTTTTTCTTCCATGGCAACATGATTTAGGCCTGGTTCATTAACCGGATGAAACTATCTTCTATACTGGGACGAATTAATTTTGCTTCCACATGTGTATGCCCTTTCTGCTCCATGAGTTGCTGTATGGAGGCAATGTCTGTTGCATCATCACGCAGGGTAATATGGATGTACTCCCCAAAAGCGTAGCAGCTCTCAATAGCCGGCTCATTTCTCAGATCCGTGAACAGCTGATATATAATATCAGCCTTGATGGCATATAGTTTTACTGGGAACTGCGCCATAATATGTTCTGGTGTATCCACCGACATAATTTTGCCAGCCTGTATCAGTGCAATCCTTTCGCAAAGCACGGCTTCGTCCATATAAGGCGTTGATACCACAATGGTAATGCCCTGTTGCTTCAGGTTTTTCAGCATTTCCCAGAACTCTTTACGCGACACTACATCTACGCCGGTGGTAGGTTCATCAAGAAACAATACTTCCGGCTTGTGTATCAGGGCGCAGCAGAGGGCCAGTTTTTGTTTCATGCCACCGGAGAGTTTGCCGGCGCGGCGGTTGCTGAATGGCTTGATCTGTTCGTAAATATCTTTGATCAGCTCATAGTTGTCTGCTATGCTGCTGCCGAAGAGTGTGGCAAAAAAATCCAGGTTTTCTTTTACGGTAAGGTCCTGGTATAGCGAGAATTTACCGGGCATATAACCTATTCTGCTCCGGATCTTTTTATAGTCTTTCACACAGTCATAGCCCTGCACGCTGGCAGTACCTTTGTCCGGCAACAATAGGGTAGTGAGTATGCGGAAGAGAGAGGTTTTGCCGGCACCATCAGGGCCGATCAGCCCAAACAGTTCACCTTCGGCCACCTGCAGCGATATATCATCTACCGCCAGCACTTTGCCCTTGTCGTAAGTCTTTGTAATATGATCCAGTACGACAGCGCTCATTTTTTATCGGTTTTAATCAGCATTTCGCCATACATGCCTATTTTCAGATAGCCATCATTTTTCACCCTTACCTTGATCGCATACACGAGGTTGGCCCGTTCGTTTTTTGTCTGAATGGTTTTAGGGGTAAACTCAGATTTATCTGATATCCAGGTGATATCACCGGTATATGTTTTATAGTTCTTTTCTCCCTGGTCAATGCGGGCCTGTACGGTTTGTCCCAGTTTAATGGCCGGCAGTTTGTCGCCGGTGATATAAGCTTTGAGGTATAAGGTGTCAATGTTGGCAATCTTATACAGGGCTTTTCCGGTAGCGGCCATTTCTCCTTTCAGGGCGTACCTGGTGAGTACCACGCCGGTAACGGGATTAATGATTTGTCCTTTATGTATCTGCTCTGCATATTGGGCAAGCGATTTTTCCAACGGTGCTTTTTCGCTGAGGATGGTCCGGTTTTGTGTGGAGGTATTCGAGTCGTTCAGCTTTATCTGTTGCCGCGTTACGGCCAGTTGTCGTTCCAGTTGTTCAATCAGCGCATTGATATCATCCAGTTGTTTCTGGGTGGCAGCGTCGCTTTTTACCAGGTTCTCCGTTCTTTTTCTTTCCCGGTATTGCTGCTCCAGCTGGGCTTCCTGCACCAGCAGTTGCCGTTTTACCAGTTCTGTTTGCGGAAAAGGGTCATGGGTTTTATCTTTCAGGGCGTTGATGGATGCCAGCACCTGTTCCCTTTGCAGGGTAGGGATGGTCACATCAATTTGTCCTACGTTTTGTCCGGCAGTTAATTTGTCGCCTTCCTGTACGGAGAAGTCGAGCAGCACGCCGGTTTGCTGGGCAGATACGATGACTTCATCTGCTTCAAAGTTGCCGGAGGCATCATAGTCGGGTTTGCCGTTGCCACAGGCATTTATCAACATCACAGCAGCCAGACCGAGTATTATGTTGTATTTCATATGCAATAATTAATCAGTTCCCGGAAGTGTTTTTATAATTGTATTGTGCCTGTAATAATTGTATGCTATGCAGTATCCGCGATTGTTTGGCCAGATTTTCTGCGTTGAGCTGTGAAATGTATTCATGTACGGTAATCACGCCATTGTCCAGTTGCGCCTGCGCCGACTTTCGCACAGATGACCGCAGGGTGATGGCGTCATCGTCCTGTTCCATTAGTGCCGCATACTTTTGGATGTCCTGGTTTTGTTGCCGCAAGCTCAGGTTGGTATTAAACAGGAAAGTTTCTTTGCTGATATCGAGGTTTTGCCGGTTAATATCCAGTTGCTGCCGGTTGTTTTTCAGGGAGTATAAACTACCGAGCGACCAGTTCAGGCGTACGCCGCCTATCCACCAGGGACCAAATTTATTGTCTACTATATTCAGGGTAGGGCGGCCATAGGCGCCTTGCAGAAAGGCATTGAGTTTAGGCAGATAGTTGGAGCTGAGTTGTTTCTCCTGTACGTCAAATGCTTTCTTTTGTATATCGTAGTACGTAATTTCCGGCCGGCGAATGCCTTCCTGCGGGGCTACCGGGGCGGGGTAGGTGAGTGTGGTGCTGTCTGATATGGGCTGGTTAATAAATACCGCCAGCATTTTCATATAGGCTTTACGGTTAGCGCTGAATTCCGTGGCCGCCATGTCGGTATTAATGATTTCTGCTTTAAGTTCATCCACGTTGCTGCGGAAGGCAACGCCATTGGCCAGGGCAGCCTGTACTTTATCGGCCGCACTTTGCAGGTCTGTTCTTCTGAGGCTGTTTTGTTTCAGCTGCGCATCCATCAGTAAAACAGCAAAGTATAGTTGTGTTAACCGGTCTTTGATGGCATACAAATTTACTTCCAGCTGTTGCTGCTGAATTGCTTCATTGGCTTTGCTGCTTTCTTTCTGGTACCTGCTAACGCCTCCGTCATAGATTTGCTGGGTAATTTCCGCCTGTATTTTGTACTGATCCTTACTGAGGTCTGGTGGTGTGAGTCCGGGCAGGGAAGGCAATACATCTCCGAAATTGATGGTTTGCGATTGGTAGCTGGCTTGTCCGCTTATGGTTAGCTGCGGCAGGTATAGTTTACCGGCATTTTCTACAGAGTACCTGCTGCTGCGTACAATCAGGTCGTATTGTTTGATCAGCGGATAGTTTTGCCGGGCCAGTGTAAAGCACTCCTCAATAGTAAGGACTTGTGCCAACGCCTTTTCCTGTAACACACCGAATAATAAACAGCAGCACATTGCTTTGAATAAGTTCATAGCGCTATATTCAGTTTGAATAATTGTTTTGAAAAGTTGTTCAATTTCCGGGCAAAAAAATTTTACTTCAACATACCTTTCATCCACACAGGAATTAGCTTCCTTCTTTCTTCCATCAGTATCTTAAACTCACCCGTTTTAACTACTTTATTTCTTTCCAGCAGCGGTCTGGCGAGGAAGGGCATCACCACAAATCCTATGAGGTTCATCATCAGGTGAAGTGGGTTGACCTGTAGCTTGCCTTCTTTTTGCAGCGCATTTAATTGCTGAAAGAAGTGAGAATGGAAGATGGCATTTTTCCGATTGTCCTTTAACAGCTCATCGCTGCCGGCAAATATTTCATTCACCATAAACAACGGGAAATCCGGGTTGTTCAGCAACAGGTTAATGTAATGATCTGCTACCTGTTCTATCTTCTGCTGCAAACTCAGTTGCTGGTTATTTAATACAGCAGTAACAGCAGTAATGAGTTTCTCCACTACCTCTGCCATCACAAACTGGAACAGTTTTTCTTTGCTGCGGAAGTAGTAATTGACCAGCGAAAGGTTGATATCCGCTTCTGCTGCGATGTCCCGCACTTTGGTAGCCTGATATCCCTTTTTGGTAAACACAATCCTGGCGGCGGCTTTAATGCGCTCTTCCGTAGAATCATCCATTTTTACTTTCTTTTCACTAACCGGCATAACGAGGTGTATGAGTTGATTACTTGAGCAAATATACAAAATTGAACAACTTTTCAAAACAATTGTTCAATTTTTATTTTTTAGCGGTTGATGTTGTTATTAAACCTTATTTTTATTTTAAACTCAATGACCTTGAAAAGAATAATTTTGTCGACCCTATTACTGACTTTCTTCATCCCAGCCTTCTCCTTTTCCTACAGACAAAATAGCGCAGCCAGTGATGGCGCCTGGGAAGGCGTTCTGAAAGCCGGCAAAATGGAGTTGACTGTATATTTCGATATGCAGGATACTACCGGTGCTATTTTCATTCCATCACAGGGAATCTTCCGGCACGACATTACGCAGGTAGTTCATGATAAAGACAATGTTACTTTTTCACTTAACGACAATGTGCTGCGTGCGCAATTTGCCGGTAAGATTTCTTCCGACAGTATTGCCGGCGTGTGGACGCAAGGCAGTGCATCCATTCCAATGATCATTCACCGCATACCCAAAACGACGATCACCCACGCTAACGTAGATGTTTTCCTGGGTTATTGTAAAACGTATTCATTGCACCGTGAGTCGGCTAACTGGAATGCGATCAGGGATTCAGCCTATCTGATAGCAGATAAAAGTACGGACCTGCAGCAGTTAGCTAAAGCCGTACAGCATATTTTTAAACGCGTACATGATAATCATGCCTCCTGGATATATGGGGGTAAATTCATGACTGGCGGAGACACGAATGGCATGTCAAGGATATCAGCGCCATTAATGCAGGCCGTGAATCAGTACGCCAGAGAGTTGCACGTAATGGCGCTGGATAATAAAACAGGCTATATCCGTATGCCCATGATTAATGCTATTGATCCTGTGGCGGCGGCGGAAGCGGCGCAGAAAATAAAGGAAGAAATAACCCGCGTATCCACTCCACAGCTACAAAAATGGGTGCTGGATCTGCGTGTATGCGGAGGCGGTAATATGACGCCCATGTTGAATGGTACCAGTGGTTTGCTGGAAGATGCCGCCATGGGTGGTTTCACCGATGATAAAGGTCAATTTATACGGTTTTGGGGAATGCGTCAGGGCGTTTTCTGCCAGGGTGATAGTGTGATGAATACGCCCGCTACCACAATGGTGGGTAATAAATTAGCCATATTAACCGGTCCGGTTACCGCCAGCGCCGGCGAAGCCATAGCGGTGGCCCTCGAAGGGCGGCAGCATACCAGGTACTTTGGCTCCTCCAGCTTTGGTCAGATTACCTGTACCAACGTTTTCCCGCTGGGTAACCAGGGCATGTTGGTCATCTCCATCGGATATTACACCGACAGAAATAAGAAGGTATATAAAGTAAATGTTAGCCCGGATGAAGTGATCAGCGGACAGGAAAATTTTGAAAATCCGAAACAGGATTCCACCGTTATCCGCGCTGCTGCATGGCTGAATAAGTAACATGTTTTTTGATGAATGCCGCCGGTTGCAGCACTTCAAGTGATCAGGACGCATATTTAACCTACTGGTAGTGTGATAATGCTGTATCTTAGAGTACATCCTTGTACTTATGATCCAATTACCTGTTATACATGGCTATATAGACCGGCGCATTCTGGTGAATTTTACTGTAGAACCAGCAGCGATACAACAACTACTGCCTGCTCCTTTCCGGCCTAAAATATACAAGGGCAAAGCCATTGCCGGCATTTGCCTGATAAGACTGAAGCATATCAAACCCAAAGGCTGGCCGGACTTCATGGGACTGTCGTCCGAAAACGGTGCGCACCGCATTGCGGTGGAATGGGAGGAAGATGGCGTCACAAAAGAAGGCGTGTACATTCCCCGCCGCGATACCTCTTCCAGGTGGAATGTTTTTGCCGGTGGCCGGTTTTTTCCCGGGAAACATCATCACGCCCTGTTTAATGTGAAAGAAGAAAATGGTCATTATCATATCGATTTCACCAGCTCAGATGCTACCCGCATTTCTATTGATGCCAGAACCTCCGGCGAATTTCCCCGTGACTCCATCTTTGAAACACTGGCGAATGCGTCTGACTTCTTTGCAAAAGGAGCTACCGGCTATTCTCCCAACAATAAACAAACACTGGATGGCCTGCGCCTGGATACCTATACATGGGAACTCAGCCCGCTGCGTATGATGCAGGTATCTTCCAGCTTCTTTGAAAATACTAACCTGTTTGAAAAAGGAACCGTGCAATTTGATAATGCCCTGCTCATGACCAAAACAGCGCACGAATGGCATACACTGAAAACAAAAGCATGAAAAATTAAATAATAGTCCCGTTTTTCATACAATCATAGCGTTGTTTATACGTACTTTTGCGCATCAATCGATTTTAGTAATAACTTTGCAAAAAAGCTAACATCTACTCGTAGCATGCGGAAACTATTTATAACGGTATTTTTAATGCTGATCTGGCTTTGCCAGCTCTCAGGCCGTTATTTCGTGATGCTCGACTTCTATCTCAACCAGGAATATATTGCCGCTAATTTATGTGAGAACCGGAATAAGCCTGCCATGCATTGTAATGGTAAATGTCACCTCAGCAAAAAATTAAAAGAGGAAGACAAACGTGATCAGGACAATCCCGAGCGTAAGGATCACCGGAGCGAAATATTCTACGCCGCCTGGCTACAGCCAACCACGCTGAAACCAGTGGCCACACCTTCCCATAAGAACTATCTGCATCCCTATTGCATAGGCACCCCCATCGATCAACCTACTGGCGTATTTCGTCCCCCCATGGCATAGGCATTTCCACTTATTTAGATCATCACTGAATGTACACCGGCTGTACTACAGCCACCTTATTGCCTTTACACCACCTGCTCATATGCAGGCGGGAGGCTTGCTATTGCCTGCMCGAAAAAAACACTATCATGCAACGTTTTAAACACACTATATACAGCGCTATCCTGCTGTTAACCACTTTCACTGCCTGTAAAAAAGATGATACTGCGCCTGCGGCAGATGACAGTGCCAAAGCCACTTTGTCTGTACAGTTTGATAACATCGCCGGAGATAAAAACCTCCAGCTGAATACCGGTATATACACCAACGCCGCAGGCGAACCTTTTAAAGTATCCCTGCTACAGTATTTTATCAGCAACATACAGGTGAAAAACAGCAACGGTAAGGTCTATACGGTACCAGCAGACAGCAGCTATTTCCTGGTATCTGAGGCCAACGCTGCTTCACAGTTCGTAAAAGTAAAAGTACCTGAAGGCGACTATAGCTCCCTCACTTTTGTACTGGGAGTAGACAGCTTACGAAGTACCATGGATATCAGCAAAAGAACCGGTGTACTGAATCCTGCCGGTGGCATGGATGGTATGTACTGGGGCTGGAATAGCGGCTATATCTTTTTCAAGATGGAAGGAGAGGCGGCTGCAGCACCACTGGATCCCAGCGGTCAGCATAAATTCCGTTATCATATTGGTGGCTTCGGTGGGTACAATGCCGTTACACTCAATAATATCAAAACTATTACGGTAGATCTTTCTGCCGGCGGCATCGCCAAAGTAAGACAAGGCCGCGAAGCCAATATCCACCTGATGGTAGACATCCTGAAAATGTTTAACGGCACTAAAAATATCAGCATCGCTGCCAATCCTACAGTGATGTTCAGTGACTTCAGCACCAACATCGCCAATAACTACGTGCAGATGTTTCATCACGATCATACGGAAAACTAAGCGGTATGAGTAAGTTACAATGGATGATACTCACAGGCATGGTCATCTTCCTCTTTGCCTGTAGTAAAAGTGAACAGCTCATCGCCTTCATCGGATTCCGGCAGCCTGCCGGGTTTCCGGCTACGGTGTATAAATTCGAAAATAACCCCGTTACCAAAGAAGGCTTTGAGCTGGGCAGGAAATTGTTTTATGAATCCAGGCTTTCCCGCAACAATACCATTTCCTGCGGCTTCTGTCATTTGCAAACATCCGCTTTTACGCATCACGGACATGATGTGAGCCACGGCATAGATGACCGGCTTGGCAGCCGCAATTCCCCGCCCATTATGAACCTGGCCTGGAATACCAGCTTCATGTGGGATGGGGGCGTATTTGATATGGACCTGCAACCCATTGTGCCCATTACCAACCCGGTGGAAATGGATGAAACCATGGACAATGTGCTGCAGAAGTTACGCAACACACCTCCTTACCCGGCGCTGTTTCAGAAAGCTTTTGGCAGCACAGACATTACCACGGCACGCATGATGAAAGCATTGTCGCAGTTTATGGTGATGCTGGTCAGCGATCAATCGAAATACGACAGCGTAAGGCGGCAGCAGGGCGTACACTTTACGGTGCCAGAGCAACAGGGATATACCCTGTACCAGCAACATTGCAGTAACTGCCACCGCGAACCTCTGTTTACGGACCAGTCGTTTCGCAACAATGGTCTGGGGATAGGACCCAACAACGATGAAGGCCGCTATGCTATTACACTTAATCCGGCCGACAAGTATACATTCAAAGTGCCGAGTCTGCGTAACCTGGCCTATACAGCGCCTTATATGCACGATGGCCGCTTTTATACCTTGCCTGCCGTATTGCGTCATTATACGTCAGAAGTACAGGACATGCCTACGCTTGATCCGTTGCTGAAGCAAAACGGGCATACCGGCTTTTCGTTCACGGCAGCAGAGCAGGAGCAACTCCTGGCTTTTCTGCAAACGCTGAACGACCCTTCATTTATTAACGATAGAAGATTCTCTGAGGAAGCACAATAATTGACGACCCATGAAAAAAATAATAATACTCCTGGTATGCCTGCTCACCGGCTTTTACGAAAGCCGGGCTTGTGATATCTGTGGCTGTGGTGTAGGCAGTTATTACATCGGCCTCCTGCCGGATTTTAAAAAACGATTTGTTGGGCTGCGATACCAGTATAAAACCATGCGCTCCCACCTGGGGCCGGGTGGTACTACTTCTTACCTGACTACGGATGAAACCTACCAGACAGCAGAATTGTGGGGAGGCTGGAACATTGGCCGCCGTTTTCGCGTGCTGGCCTTTGTGCCGCTGAATATCAACAGCCGTGAAAACCAGGGCAGCACGATGCGCAAATCCGGTTTGGGTGATATCGCCGCTGTAGGCTATTATCAGCTGTTGGATAAACAGCATACTACCGGCAACAACAAATTACTGGTACAATCACTCTGGATAGGAGGAGGTGTAAAACTGCCTACGGGCAGGTATGAGCCCGCAGAGCGGAAAGAAAATGAAGATGCACCTAATAATTTTCAGCTGGGCACTGCCAGTCTCGACTTCACCTTAAATGCTGCCTACGATGTACGCTTAATGGATATGGGCATCAACACCAATGTAAGCTACAAGATCAACAGCAGCAATAAATACGACTACCGCTACGGTAATAAGTTTACTGCCAACGTCCTCGCGTATTATAAAATCAGGCTGGCGCCAAAGATAAGTGTGGCGCCTAATGCAGGCGTTTTATATGAAGCCGCCGACAAAGACCGGGAAGCTGCAAAGTTTAAGGTAGATATCTCCGGCGGATATTCCTTACTGGCCACCACCGGTGTAGAAGCCACTTTTGGCAATGTAGCGGCAGGAGTGAACTTTCAACCGGTTATTTCCCAGCAAATGGCGGATATGCGCGTGAAAGCGGGCAACAGGGCCATGGTACACGTCACTTATTTGTTCTGAGTATGAAATGGGATGACATTGCCCTCGTAACGATGGGCAGCAATAATTTTTTCTGGACAGGCAGTCTGGCGGAAATGACGAAACAATACGCGTTGCAGGAACAGTCTCACCGGCTGTCCTGCTACCTGTTGTTATGCACCGATGCTACGGGAGGTACCGTTATGATAGACGACAAAAGCGTGCTTATAGAACAACCGGGCATCATCTGCATCAAGCCCAATAGTGTATGCAGTATGGACTTACAGCAGGGACAGGTGATTTGTTTTACGGAAGATTTTTTCTCCCTGCGCTATAACAGCAACGTGCTGTACCAGTTTTCTTTCCTGGCAAAGCAATCCGGTAATTATGTGCCGCTGGAAGAAACGCTTTTTCAAAAGTGGCAACTCTTGTCAGGGTTGATGCTGCAGGAGTTTCATAGTCAACACAAATGCAGCGACCGGATACTGCGTTCTTATCTTAATATCCTCCTTTGTAGCCTGGATCAGTCTTTCAGCGGAAGCAGCCACCCGGAAAGAACCAGCAACAGGGATGAAAAAATAAGACGGTTTGAAACACTGCTGGAAGAACATTACAATAGCCATAAAACGCCTTCTTTCTACGCTACGCAATTGCATATCACTACCAACTATCTGAATAAATTATGTAAGGAGTTCCGACATATTTCCAGTGGGGAACTGATACGCAAAAGAGTCACGATTGAAGCACAGCGGCTGTTGTATCACACTGGTTTGTCTGTGGGAGAAATTGCAGATCAGCTGGGGTTTGAAAGCGCGTCTTATTTTGCCACTTTTTTTAAGAAGCATACGGGAATGTCGCCGGAAAGTTTCAGGAAACAAGATAACAGATAATTAACCCAGGTTGCCAGTTAAAGAATAAAAAAGAGCATTGTAAATATTGATAGTTTTAAGTTACCACACAAAAAACTATCATACAATGCTCAGTGAGGCTAAAATTATATCAATTTTCTGTATTGTTGATGACATGCTAAAGGCATGTGTCATAAGGAGAACATCCGTATCAGGGTTAGTGACAGCGAGATATAACAACAGCGATAATATCTGCTCTATATTTTATGCGCTTTTAAACTAAGGTCCATGCTCACAGCATGATTTGTGATAGCACCGCATGAGACGTAATCGACACCAGTACGGGCATACGAAATAATGTTATCGAGATTGATACCGCCCGACGCCTCGGTCTCGTACTTACCGCCAATCAGCTCAATTGCTTCTTCCAATAGTTCCGGCGAGCAGTTATCGAGCATTATGCGGTGTACATTGCCTACAGCAAGCACACGGCGCACATCATCGAGGTTACGGGTCTCGATCTCTATTTTCAGGTTGAGGTCGTTGGCCTCAAGGTACTTGTTGGTTTTCAGTATGGCCTGTTCTATGCCGCCACAGAAATCGATATGGTTGTCCTTCAGCATGATCATATCGTACAAGCCCATGCGAAGGTTGTAACCGCCGCCAATGCGCACTGCCTGCTTTTCGTATTCGCGGAACAGCGGCGTGGTTTTGCGGGTATCGAGTATTTTGGTTTTGTAGTTTTTTATTTTATCGGCGTACTTATTGGTAAGCGTTGCGATGCCGCTCATGCGCTGCATGCAGTTAAGCACCAGTCTTTCTGCTTTTAATATGGTATGTACGCTGGCTTCAACGGTAAACGCGGTTTCGCCATTATTTACAGCATCGCCATCTTTTTTATAGAGGGTGAATTTTGCATCTTCTTCCAGATGATGGAAAATATCCTGCGCCAGCTGTATGCCAGCCAGTATGCCTTCTTCCTTTATTTTAAGTACCGCCTTACCTTTCGCATCGGCTGATATGGATGCCAGTGTAGAGTAATCGCCGCTGCCCACGTCTTCGAGGAATGCGGCGGCAATGAATTCCTGTGTTGTCATATGCTCTGTATATTCGGACGCAAAATTAAGTAAATAACCCAAGTTCCCAGTTAAAGAATAAAAAAGAGCATTGTAAATGCTGAAATTGACTCTGTTCATCTTCGCAACAACTCTCAACAAAATATCTTAACTGGCAACTTGGGTTAATTAATGGACTGGGCCATTGTAATCCTTGAGAATGTTTTTTATTTTGTTTAGCCGGACAATGTAAAAAACTACGCAAATATACTATGGACTCACGGAGAGAATTCCTGAAAAAATCATTACTGTTATCTGGAGCAGCGGGCTTGTCTACTATGATGCCAGCCTCCATACAAAAGGCACTGGCAATAGATCCTGCGGCAGGCAGTACTTTCCTGGATGCAGAACATATTGTGATCCTCATGCAGGAAAACCGCTCCTTTGATCACTGCTTTGGAACATTGCAGGGGGTACGCGGATTTAATGACCCAAGAGCAGTATGGTTGCCGGATGAAAAGCCGGTATGGTTTCAAACCAATGAACACGGCGATACCTATGCACCGTTTCGCCTGAATATAAAAGACACCAAAGCCACCTGGATGGGCGATCTGCCTCATTCACGCCCCAGCCAGGTAGATGCATACAACAAAGGCCGCTACGATAAATGGCTGATAGCAAAACGCCCCGGCAACAAAGAATACGCTGCCATGCCTTTAACACTAGGCTATTATACCCGGGAAGATCTGCCCTTTAACTACGCCATGGCAGATGCTTTCACCGTTTGTGACCAGAATTTTTGTTCGGCTATGACCAGTACCACACCTAACCGCTCTTTTTTCTGGACCGGAAAAATAGTGGATGAGGTAGACGGCATACCTAAAGCACATATTCGCAATGATGACTATAGCTACGCGAAATTACCCTGGAAAACATTCCCTGAACTGCTGGAAGAAAATGGTATCTCCTGGAAGTTTTATCAGAACGAAATTAGCTGTGGCGGAGGATTTAAAGGCGAAGAAAGAGCCTGGCTTGCCAACTTCGGCTGTAACCTGCTGGAGTTTTTTGCTGCCTATAACGTGAAGTTCTCTGATCGTTATATCAAYAGTTTAATGAAGCAAGTGGAAACACTCCCGGATGAAATCAATAAGCTGCAGGAAGCCAGTCCTTCCTCTGAAGATGCAGCAGCAAAAATCCGTACCGACATCTCCAAAAAGCAGGACGTACTGGATAACGCTACCAAAGAATTACTGAAATGGAACAAGAAGAGCTATGAACAATTGACGCCACAACAGAAAGCCCTGTATCAACGCGCCTTTGTAATAAACAGTAATGATCCTTCCTACAGGAGCGTTACCAAAGTAGCCTACAACGAAGGACAAACAGCACGTGAAATCACCGTGCCGGCAGGGGACGTATTGCATCAGTTCAGAAAAGATGTGAATGAAGGCGGATTGCCTTATGTATCCTGGCTCGCAGGCCCGCAGAACTTTTCTGATCATCCCAGCGCGCCCTGGTATGGCGCCTGGTACGTATCGGAAATCCTCGACATCCTCACGCAACGCCCGGAAGTATGGAAGAAAACCATCTTCATTGTTACCTACGATGAAAACGATGGTTATTTTGACCACGTAGTGCCTTTCTCCATTTGTGATAATAATATTCCCGGTACCGGTAAATGCTCTGCGGGGATTGATACGGAAATAGAACAGGTAAGACTGGCGCATGAGCTGAAACAGGGGGTGAGTGAAAAGCAGGCGAGGGAAGCCCCGGTAGGACTGGGGTTCCGGGTGCCTATGCTCATTGCTTCTCCCTGGAGCAGAGGTGGAAAAGTTTGTTCGCAACTGTTTGAACACACCTCTACTTTACAGTTCCTCGAAACATTTTTTAATAAGAAGCTGAATAAAAACCTGCACTTCGAAAATATCAGTCAGTGGAGACGTACTATCAGCGGGGATCTGACGGCAGCCTTTAGTCCTTTTAACACCACTGTGCCTGCCAAACAAATTTTCCTGAACCAGCAGCGCGTAGTGGAAAATATCAATAACGCGCGTTTCAAAGAAGTGCCAACAGGCTTCCGCAAAATAACGGGAGAAGATGTTGTAGCCTTTAATAACCGCAAAAGACCGTTGTCCTTACAGCAGGAAAAAGGTACCCGCCCTTCCTGCGCTTTAACGTATGAATTATCAGCGGATGCGCAATGGCAACCCCAACAGCAGCAGCTGACGCTGAAAATGCAGGCGGCTAAAGATCTCTTTGGGGACCGTGCTTCCGGCGCGCCTTTCACCGTTTACACCAACCTTCCTTACCGGGATGAAAAAGACGGTGCCACTGCCGCTGGCAGAAGCTGGGCATTTGCGGTGGCTGCCGGCGATACACTTCAGTATGAGTGGCCGGTAAAATCCTTTGTGGCCGGGCGTTATCACCTGCACCTGCATGGGCCCAACGGTTTTTACAGGGAATTCAAAGGAAGTGCCCAACATCCGCAACTCGATATACAACTCAGCTATGAAAGTGCAGGCAAATTAAAAAAGAAAGCGACTGGCAACCTGGCGTTTCGTGTAACCAATACCGGTAGTGCCGCCCGGGATTTCACCATCACAGATAATGCCTATAATGGAAAGATGATTCAACGGAAAGTAGCGGCTGGCGAAAGCCTGGAAGTGATACTGTCTTTGCAGAAAAGCCAGGGCTGGTATGATTTTACCGTGCATGCAACAGGCTTTGATACGTTTAGTCAACGTTATGCCGGCAGGGTAGAAACAGGAGCGGAAGGAATTACAGACCCTTTTATGGGGAGAGCATAAAGTGTAAAGCATAAAGCAAAAAGCTATTGTCGCGAATGATGAGTCGCGACAATAGCTTTTTGCTTTACGCCTTCGGCTTACTGCAATATTTCTTTCACCGGAACGCCCACACATCCACTCGGCATCTGTATATGCAGCATGGCGGCCAGGGTAGCAGCAATGTCTGTCATATGTGTGGTTTCATTGCTGGCGCCATGTTTTACATGCCAGCCCATAAATACCAATGGAATATGGATATCGAACGGATTCCAGTTACCATGGGTAGTTCCTTTTAATGAACCTTCAAACCATCCTGGCTCAGGAATAACGATTACGGAACCGGTACGTTTACGATTGTAACCATTGATGGCCATCGTCTTGATAGGCTCTGGCAGCGGGTTAGCACCGATATTATCCATATCTGCCGCAAACTGTATACCCGGTTGTGCCTCGAAGTATTCAACAGATGCTTTCTTTACTGCATCGTAATCCAGTTTAGCTGCGGTAATCTTCGCTTTATCATAGCTCACATGGTAGTTCATGAAGGAAGTGACTAGTTTGCTGACGCCAAAACGCTTTGCCAGCGTACTATCCAGACCAGCAATCAATTTACGTCCTTCTACCAGACCTGCAGGCAGATGATGTTCCTGCATAAATTTAACGGCATGTGCAGCACCATGATCGGCTGTCAGGAATACGAGGTAATTACCTTTACCTACTTTCTGATCCAGGTAGGTAAAGAAAGAAGAAAGATCTTTATCCAGACGCAGATAAGTGTCTTCTACTTCAATGGAGTTAGGACCATACTTATGTCCTACGTAATCAGTAGAGGCGCAGTTGATGGTGAGGAAGTCGGTAGCTGTGCCGTTGCCCAGGTCATAACCATCTACAGCAGCTTTTGCAAAATCCAGTGTCAGCGTATTACCGGAAGGGGTAGACCGCAGATTGCCCGGATCTTTCTTGTACACATCTTTCAGCTGATGTGGAAATACAGGTGCTTTTTCACCCGGGAAAGTCCCTTCCCAGGCTACATTATCTTCMGTGCTCTGGGTGTAGGTGTCAAGAGGATATAATGTTTCCCAGGGTTTAGACATCAACTGTTGCGGCTCTTTGCGGTGGTTGAAGTTTTTTACCCAGGAAGGCAGTTCATTCATGTAATAGGTGCTGGTAATAAAGCTGCCATTGCTGTCGTCGAGCCAGAAGGCACCGTTAGGGGTATGCCCTGCAGGCAGAATGGAAGCACGGTCTTTCAACGATACGCCTACTACTTTGGAACGGAAGTTAGTGGCCAGTCTTAATTCATCTGTAATGGTGGATGCCAGCAGATTGCGAGGCGACATTTTACCAGCGGAACTGGTGCTGCCAACAGGTTGTACAGTGGTATCTTCTGTGCAATACCATTTTCTGCCGGTTACCTGGTCTGGCCAGTCATTGCCGGTGATGCCGTGAATAGCGGGTATGCTGCCGGTATATATGGTGCTGTGTCCAACAGCGGTAAAGGATGGAAGGTGACTGATAAATGTGTTCTCACAGGAAAATCCCTCGCCCAGCATACGTTTGAAACCACCTGCTTCGTAACGGTCATAATAACGGTATAAATAATCCCAACGCATCTGGTCTACTACAATACCTACAATCAACCGGGGTTTTTCATTGGTTTGGGCAACTGCCGTTACTCCCTGAAGCGCTGTAAATACGCCGAGAATAGCGGTAGCCATTGATTTTGTCAATCCATTCATAATGCAGATTTTTTCATTTTTTGGTTCACACCCCAAAATGGGAATCGGCAAACGTAGTGAAAAAATCAATAAATGCCCATCACTTTTACAGGAACGAGTGTTAAGCAGTGTTAACGCTTTTGCTCATATATCCTTACATAATCTACTATAAACAGCTGTGGTAATATCTTGTCGTCAATAGGCCCCGGCCATGCGCCACCCATTGCCAGGTATTCATCCCACCTTATACTATATTTTTATAAACTGAGCAGCAGCAAGGTTTTTGGGCTCGTTGTAGTATATTTGTAGATATACCTGTATATATGATGTAGGTATTTAAATTTGGAGATTACCAGGGAAGAGCGGCATCTTTGTACGCAGAAATACGGGGTGGAAATTTACCCCGGCTACAGTATAAACAGATCATATCCTGATGAAGCAATTGATATTGATGTTGCCATTTTTGTTCCCGCCCTTTGTTACCCTGGCGCAGGAACCACCACAAGCCTTCGAAACAACCGGCCGTAAACTTTCCTACATCGCTAATTTTTCAGAAGGCCGGGCAGTAGTAAAGATGTACGGCACCAACGGCTACGGCTATATCGATACCATGGGCAACCAGGTGATTAAGCCACAGTTTGAAGAAGCAGAAGGTTTCCGCAACGGCCTGGCAGCAGTCGGTAAAACCATTGCCGGACACCTGTTATATGGCTTTGCCGGTGCTGCCGGACAAATCCTGATCCCATACCAGTTTGAAGAAGTAAAAGAATTTTCCGACAACAGAGCCGCCGTCAAAAAGAAAGGCCGCTGGCAGTATATCGATAAAGCCGGTAAGACCATCCTGGGCCCTGCCTTTGTAGAAACAGATACGCTCTTTGATGAAATACATCAGGGCACTTACAAGGAGCTGGTATCCCGGCCGAGGCAATTTTCCAATGGCCGGTTGCTGGTACGGAAAAATAAATTGTATGGTTATGTAGATACCAGTGGTCACTGGGTGATTCCTCCCACCTATATAGCGGCGCATGCTTTTGCTGATGGGGTGGCGCTGGTGGCTATACCTGCCCCGTCGGGCGATACGATGAAAGGCAAAGATGAACTATCCGGCTTGTATAACAGCTTGCCGGACGGCCCCCCTGAGCTCAGCTGGTTGGTAATAGACAGCAGCGGTAAAGTATTGTTTAAGGCGGATGCTGAGAGAATAGAAGATTTTTCCAACGGCCTGGCCCTCTTCTATAAAAATGATGCCTGGGGCTTTATGAATAAAAATGGACTACCCGTATTTATGCCACAATTTGCAGAAGCACCTTATGCCTTTGCCAGCGGATTATCCATGGTGCAGGTGAATGGAAAAGCGGAGCGTAATAAAGACGGACAACTTTTTATCCTCGATACGGGCGGTAACATCATCAGCAAAGTACCACTCTGTGATACCGCCGGCAATTGTATCTACGATTCTCAGCTGGCTTTTTCAGAAGGACTTATTGCGGTGAAAGTAGCCGGCGACACCAGGTCCGGCTGGGGCTTTATGGATGCCGCCGGCAAAATGGTGATTGCACCGCAATTTAATGAAGTAACCCCCTTCAGCGAAGGCCGCGCTATTGCGGTTACCAGCGAAGGTCAATTAATAGTGATTAAAAAGCCGGAACCAAAATGAAAACGAAATATTTATTCACCGCCGTATCCTTACTTGCCTGCTTCACTACACAGGCACAGCAACCCGTTATCGCCGATTATCTTGGTAAGTTTGAAGGAGAGCTGGCGCCCGTGAAGATCCGCCAGCAAAAACAAATGCTGCATTATTCCGGCGCGGTGTTAATCGATAAGCTGGAAAACATCGGCTACTACAATACCATCATCGGGATAAAGCATAATGCCTATGGCGCTATCAATGATGCCGGTAAAATTATTGCCCCGTTTAAGTATGATGAAGTCACGCTCCAGGATGAAAAAGATAAAGTGTTCCCTGAGAAAAACTATTGCTTTGTCATTATCCGGCTCAATGGAAAATATGGCGCCATAGATACACTCGGTAATGTTATCTGTGCCCCCATTTACAATGAAGTAGGTACACTGACACCTCATTTGGTGAAAATTAAAAAAGATGGTTTGTGGGGATGGGTGGATATAAAAACAGGCAAAGTATTGCAATCTCCCAAATACCAGGAAGTAGATAAAAGCTACGTGCTGGAAAATGCCGTACAAATAGAGCAAGCCGGGAAAGTAGGACTGGCGGCAGAAGACGGCAGCATCATCGTAGCACCTGAATATACTTCTTTTGACTACCTCGGCTATGAGGGCACTACATTTTTTGGTTATACTACCCATGACAAAAGTGGGATCATGGATAAAACAGGGAAGCCAATCACAAAAGCGATATACGATAAATGCGATCGTGGCCCATCTCCGGAGCTCTTTGCAGTGACCGTAAACGGGAAAACAGGTTTCGTGAATGCCGCTGGAGTGAACGTACAGCCCTTGCAGTATACCCAAACAGAAGCTGCGGTCAACACAATGAAAGTTTGGATGGGCAATAAATGTGGCGTGATCAATGAAGCCGGTAAAGAAATTATTCCACCACAATATGATGAGATTAAAGCAGTGAATGCCAACGGAGAGGACATTTACGGCAGCGCTGTAATAGATGGCTATGGAAAAGCGATCAGTGGCCCCGCTTATTTTATGGTTACAAAGGGCAAGAACGTTAGTTTGTTTGATAAGGATGGAAAACAGTTGCTGCCTTTCGAATATGAACGCATCGCTATCAGTTTTTACCACGATATTCCTTACCTGGAAGTAGTTAAAGATAACCGTAGCGGCCTGCTGGATTTGCAGGGGAAAACGATCTTTCCTCCAGCATACGACGCCATTCGTTTGGGATACATGGATAGCTATTTTTACCAGGATGATGCAGCAGGCCCGGATAAAGGAATTTATCTGCCTGTCATAAAAGGCAACAGTTTCGGCTTGTTTAATACCAGCACCGGCAAGGAGTTGCTGCCACCCATATACAATTGGATCCAATGGCAGAACCCCGAAATTATGTACCTGAGAAATGGCGACACTACTTCACTGGCGACAAAGACCGGTAAAATTATCAGGGGAGGTAAACAGTACGGGTTTTATACTGCGGTAGATACCAACCGCATTGTAGAAACAACTTATGCGGATGATGGCAGCACCGTTTGCATACTCACCGATATCGGCGGCAATAAAATATATAGCAATCCGCGTTGGGAATTTAAGGAAGACAGGTTTTCCAGGTCGCTGATGCCCGATAGCCTGAAGAACGGTCATGCCCAATACAACAATGGGCTGCTGAAATTATGGGGTGATCCACGCGAAAACGTTTTTGTAGACAGCGAGGGAAAAGAAGTCGTGTTTAATGGCTACAGCTTTGTGGGGGACTTCTGGAACGGGCTGGCGCTTGCCGGCAGGAACGGGTCGCCGGAACATACCGTCTACGGTATTATTAACCGTCAGCAACAGGTGATCTTACCGATTGAAATGGATGATATCACCGCCTTTGAAGATAATGTGCTGATGGTCCGGAAAGGAGATTTAAAAGGAATCATTAAAAAAGATGGGAGCTCCGTGTTGCCCATTAAATACCAGCGCATAGATAAAAGCTACAGTATCCCCTATTACCAGGTATATGAAGGCCAGCTATGCGGCCTGGCAGATACAGGTGGAAAAATAATTTTGCCGGCGGAATTCGATGAGATCTATTACCAGGAAAGAGCGAAATTATTCAAGGTGACCAAAGCCGGGAAATCCGGCATCGCAGATATGAATGGAAAAATAATCATCCCGGCTATCTATGAGGAATTGGAAGTAAACCAGGGGGATGACACCATTTTTCCACTGCTGGTAAAACAAGGGAAGTGGTATTTCTACCTGGATAAAAATGGCCGGCCATTACCTTACCGTTCAGAAAAGAAAAAAAGTTATGAAGATTAAAATGCCCTGGAATATGAACATACGTTTGTTACTGGTCGCCGGCTTCCTGCTGGGAGCACAGGCGGTTACAGCACAAAAAGGTTCCGTTTTTGTATATGGCTTTGCCCGCATCGAAGACAATGGCAAAAGCTGGTTTATCAATACAAAAGGTGAAAAAGCCTTTGACCAGGCTATAGCAACCTATCATCCGGTAGATAGCAATGCGGATAAGAACAGTAACCACCAATTAATCAATGACAAAGAAACCATGATGCTGGTAAGCAGCAATGGTAAAATGGGCGTTGTCAACGACCAGGGAAACTGGCTGCTGCAGCCGGTATACGATACCATCGATCTGAGATGGAAATCCTACCTGGAGCTACGTCAGGGTGATAAAATGGCTTATGCAGATACGCACGGCAAACTATTGCTGCCCATGCAATTCCAGGAGGTGGGCATCCTGGATGATGATCATTTTGACGTAAAAGTCAATGGTAAATGGGGCATATTCAGTGTGTCGCAAAATAAACTGGTGATACCTGCCATATACGAAGGCTTCGATTTTTGTGGTGGCTGCGGCAGGAAAGGTGATTACGTATTTGCACAGCAAAACGGGTTATGGGGCGTGGTTACCTTCAACAACGAAATACTGGTTCCTTTTGAATACGAACACGAACACTCCTTCATGCGCAGTGATAACTGGGTACTTTGTTTTAAAAAGAAAGGACAGGAAGTGGTACTCAACATGGGAACGAAAAAAGAATACCTGGCGCCGGAGTATACTAAGATGGAACTCATCGGAAACGGTTTGCTGAAAGCAAAGAAGAATGGCTTTTATGGCCTTATCAATGAAGATGGTACTATGGTAGCAGATTTTGTGTATGAAGACATAAACAGTCCTTATGGAGAAACAGGAGGAGGACCGTATTTTGCCATCACCAAAAAAAGGAAAACGGGTATCCTCCGGGAAGATGGTAAAGAGATTATTCCGCCGGCATATGGTGGCGGCATCACCTGTTTTGCCGATTGCTTTATTGTACCGGTTAACGGGAATTATAATTTGCTGGACACTACCGGCAAGAAATTATTGCCCAAAGACTATACGGAAATCACGGGCATGAACACCACTTTCGACATAGAAACAGGGGAGCCGTTGTTTAAGTTGAAACAAAAAGCCCTGTATGGTTTCTATAGCCCGTCGAGCAAAAAAACAGTGGCGCCTGCTTTTTTTGAGATAGATCCTACCGGCAGCGACTGGCCATTAAATGGTTTGCTGGAGGTCAGCTACCAGGAAAAGAAAGGGTTGTATAATGTAGCCGGAGAACAGCTGTTACCGGCGGCCTACCAGGATTATGCGGCTTTAACTACCAACCTGTTATGGGTAAAACAGCAGGGTGGCATTGGTGTATATGACATCAAAAGTAAGCGTCTCCTGCTACCCGCTACCTGGTACAGCGTAGCATTATTGGATGGCGACAGCAGTCTGCTGCTGGTAACAAAATATACGAATGACAATTACAACAAAGGCCTGTACGACAGTAAAGGTTTGGTGGTACTGCCTCCTGTATATAATAGCATTGAGCTGGCGGGAGATGATCAGTATCTCCTCAGCATTGAAAAAGAGGGGAAGCAGCAGTATAGTATGTTCAACAGTAAAACCAAACAGAAAACACCGTTGCTGTATGACTATGTAAGGGTAGTCCCGCAAACAGGAAGACTAATCGTTACCCATGCAGGTAACACAGGTATAATCGATGCACACGGGCATATAGTCATTCCTGTTAGTTATGAAAAGCTCACGTACTTAAAAAACAATTGCGTACAGTTGGTTAAAAAGGGAGACGCCGGCCAGTCCGTGTTGGGATATGCTGATAGCAATGGTAAACTAATAGTGCCACTGACATATGCGGAGGATAGTTACGGTGTTGGAAGTAGTGAAGATACCGCTTACCTGCTGCTCACGAAGAAGGATAATGAAGACGGGGACATTAAGCAGGGGCTGGCTTCGACCGGGGGCGTTATTGTGGTGCCACCCATATACGATAGGGTACTGTCTGAAAGGAGTGGGCTGGGATTCCTGGTGCAAAAAGGAAGGAAGTTCACCGTGCTGAACAGGGCGGGACAACCATTGAACCCACAAACTTTTGATGATGTGATGCCAGGCGAACCGGTGCATTATGGAGGCAACAGTGTTGTGTATAGTTTCCCATTGCTGTGCAGGGAAGGAGAGCAATACCGGTATATGGGAGAAGATGGAAAATTACTGCCCCTGAAAATAACGGAGGTCATTACATTTTCACCCTCCGAAATGTACGGTATTCCTGCATTGTAGCCAGTCGGGCAGGGAAATATAAACACTACTGATTTATTTAACCAGGGATTCGTTATTTTTAGTCATAGAATATTGTCATGTAATAGATAATAAATAGACGTTTTCATAGGAGTTGCACAAGAAAAGTACCATCATCCCCTGGTTGTCGTATAATAAAAAGTAGGAAGTTAGTTACCCTGTAATCGCTCTGGCCATATGCGTAAGTCGCTTTTATTGTTCATAGTGTCATTGGCACTCATTTTCGTATTGCTGGTAATATCGTTTTTTTCTGGCTACCGGATCCATAGTCAAAGCGCGGCAAAGCTGTTGCTGGCAACGGATACGCTGATGATAGATGACCCCTCTGTTCACTTAATGGACTCCGCACTTTTTACCCTGAATGATGCAGAGAATAATTTCCGCCTGTATACGGTTCTGTATGAACGAAAATACCTGCAGACCTTTTCATCAGAGCTGGGCAACGTGTTATCGATGGTAGATACCATCAGCCATTCGTTGAGCAGCAGTAGTAACGATCAGCAGTTTAAAGACCTCATTAAAGAAAAAGAAACGGTTTCCGGCAACATTGCCGCGCTGAAAAAGGCTACCGACTCCATGTTAACCGGCTCACTCAAAAACGATATGATCGATAAGCTGCTCAGCAGCATCCCGGTATATAATGTAAAGCAGATTAAAAAAGAAAAAGTCACTATCGATACGGTGAATAATGTACAGGAACCCAAAACAGGGAAGAAAGGGTTCTTTAAAAGATTGGGAAATGCCTTTGCCAACAAAAAAGATACGGTAAAAGCACAGATCAATATCCGCGTGAGAACAAAAGATGGCCACGTAATAGATAAGGAAACCTATGATGCCATGCAGTTGAAAAAAGTGGTGACAGATGTAAACGGTTACTATAAAGATATTCTAAAGAAGCAACTCACGAACCGGTTAAAACTGAATGACCAGGAATCTTCGCTGGCAGGCAATAACATCATCATGATGGAACAGCTAAAGGCATTGTTGATATCTCTGCGGGAAAATGCCGCAAAGCAGCACCTGCTCACCAAACAGTCGGCTCAGCAGGTGGTTACCAATAGTACATCCGACATGAAGAGCATGACGGCGAAAGGCCTGATTGCACTGTTGCTTTTTACTGTTATCATTATAGCAGGAGCCTGGGTGATGCGGAAAAAGAATCAGCAACTCAAACTCGCTAAACAGGTGGCAGAGGAACAAACAAGGGTGCGCACGGACTTCCTGAATAATATGAGTCATGAAATGCGGACGCCGTTGACCTCTGTAGCCGGCTTTACGGAGCAACTGGAATATACGCCGTTGAGCCCCGCGCAAAAAGGTATGGTGTCTTCTATAACATCCGCTACCAATATGCTGATACAGGTGGTGAATGATGTACTGGATTTTTCCAAGCTGGAGAACGATTATATTTCCTTCACGCCACAGCCTTTTGTATTATACCAGGTATATAACGAAGTGGTAGATATGATGCGGGTACAGGCAGTAAAGAAGCACCTGGAATTCCAGGTAAGTTTTGAAGGAGATAAAAACGGACAGGTGAATGGCGATGTTTTTCGCCTGAAGCAAATCCTGGTCAACCTCCTCAGCAATGCTGTTAAATACACCGATAAGGGCAGCATCACTGTAATGGCTACACTGAGTCCACAAAATGATACGCAATCGCTGTTCAGCTTTACTGTAACTGATACCGGAGAAGGTATCAGTCCGGAGGCACGGCAACATTTGTTTGAGCGCTTCTTTCAGGCAGGCAATGCGCGGAGCAGCACCAAGGGCACCGGGCTGGGACTGGCCATCACCAAACGCCTGATCAATTTACAGGGTGGGGAGATTTTAGTGAAGAGTGAACTGCATAAAGGTTCCAGCTTTATTTGCGAGATCCCTTATGAAAAAGTATCTGTGCCGCTGATGATAACCCAAAGCCCCAAAGACATCCAGGAGCTGACCGGAGCTTTTATGGAAGGTCGTTACGTACTCATTGCTGACGACCAGGAGATGAACCTGCTGTTGCTGAAGCTTATACTGACCCGATGGAAATGCCGTTTTGATATGGCCACAGATGGTAACAGTGCCATGGAGCTGTTTAACCAGTATAATTATGACCTCGTATTGCTTGACCTGCATATGCCAGGTATGAGTGGGATAGAAGTGATGGAGCAAATCCGCAAGGATAAAGACCCGGAAAAAGCACGCGTAGTATCATTGGCATTGACCGCCAATATTACTGCAGATGATGAAGCAGCCTTCAGAGCCGCAGGCTTTAATGGCTGGCTGCTGAAGCCTTTCCGGGAAAAAGAAATTTACCAGGAGATTATGAAATATCTGCTGGTGTGAGCATAAAGCATAAAGCAAAAAGCTATTGAACCGAATAATAATATTATTTGCATCCGCTTCAATAGCTTTTTGCTTTGCGCTTTCTGCTTTACGCTTTCTTTAATTCCAGGTCACCGGTAATTCCAGCTTCTGTTATAAAAGTTTTATCGTGAGATATCAATAGCAATGTTCCTTTATACTCCGAAAAAATCTGCGTCAGTATTTTGATATTAGGCAGATCCAGGTTATTAGTGGGTTCATCCAGCATAATCATATCCGGTGCTTTATTTTGCAGGGTCATACTGCAGAGTGCCAGTCGCAGCATTTCACCACCGCTCAATACCGCGCAGGATTTGTCCCAGGTGTCGGGGCCAAAGAGAAAATTCACCAGCACCGTTTTAACCATAGAAATCTCCTGACGGGTTTCATTAAATGCCACAGCCTGTTCGAGAATGGTTTTACTACGGTCAATGAGACTGTAATCCTGATCGAGCAACAGACTGCGGGTGTTGGCCACATAGAGTTCACCGGTGGCTGGTGCAAGGTTACCCAGAAGTAATTGCAGCAAGGTGGATTTACCACTGCCATTGGCTCCTGTGATGGCGAGGCGGTCGCCGCTGCGGAGGGTAAACGATAATGGCTTTTCCCAGAGCATGCTGCCAGGTGTCCAGCTATAGTTAAGGTCCGTAGCCTGCGCCAGTATTTTACCACGATGCAGGGCCGACTGTTCAAAGTACCCTTTCATGATACGCTGTAACTGGGCCATCGCGGCTACTTCCTGCAGTTCTGCCGCCAGGTCGCTCACTTTTTCGGTATGCACCTGTTCTAATTTTGCGGTAGATACTTCGGCGGCGTTTCTTCGGCCGTTGATCAGAATTTTCGGGATGCCACCGGTTTTAGCCTTTTTCCGCGCTTGTGCATCCGCATGCTGTTTACGTTCTATGGCTATCTGCCGTTGCTTCTTCGCTTCCTTCCAGGTTTTTTCCTGGTTGGCAATACGTTGTTGCAGGGCATTTGTTTCCACCTCTTTCTGGGCAGCATAAAAATCATAGTTGCCCCCATAAGCTTTGATGCCATCGGCCTGTAATTCCCAGATGGGCTGGCATAAACGCAGCAGCTCCCGGTCGTGGCTAACGATCAGCAACGTGCAGTTAGTGGCGGCTACCCAGGCATAGAGTTGTTCCCGGGCTGCATAGTCGAGGTGGTTGGTAGGTTCATCCAGCAATACCACCGGTGGATCGAATATGTCGATGCCGGAAAGAAACAGCCTTGTCTTTTCGCCGCCGCTGAGGGCCGCTAAAGGCTGATGGGGTGTCACCTGCGGGATGCCCCATTTTTCTATTGCCGCCTGGTAACGGGCAGGGATATCCCAGTCGTCACCGATGATATCAAACCAATGTTGACTGGCATCGCCGGCGGTAATCGCCCCGAGGGCATGGAGCTTCTCTGCAATACCACACGCTTCTGCAACAGTAAGGTGATTAAAATGCCCGAAATGCTGTGGTACATAGTACAAGGCGTCACTGGCGTTTACCGTGCCGGAAAACGGCCTTTCCTGTCCGGCAATGATCTTTAATAAAGTAGATTTACCGGCACCGTTATGACCGGCAATCGCTGCTTTGTCTCCTTTGTTAAGCGTAAAGTGAATATCCTGGAATAGCATTGCTCCGGAGGGAAGCTGGTAGCTGATATGTTGTGCGCTGATTAGCATATAAAATCGTTTGGAAATGAAAGTTTCCGGACGTGGTCCGTTGGCAAGGGCGGGAAATGATGGTCATCATTTTCATGTCAGTAAAATTTAGGTGAAGCAAATCAGCATATGCAGCAGCATATCTGTGATAGACGTTAAATAAATATATTGATAGGTGGATTAAAACACGCCGGACGGCATGTTTACAGGATCAGCCTGTTTTGTGTATGTGGATTATAATTTCATGATGGGGCAAAGGTAAAAAAAAAATTCTTAAATTCTGGGTGATATTTGGTTGGTTACAGACACTAGTATATAAAACCAGGCTCTATGCGTCATCATGAAGATCAGTGGTTGGAAGAAATATACCGTAATACCTTGCCACGGGTAGCAAGCATCGTTTATCAGATGGGGGGCAACCTGGAGATGGCCAAAGATATTTTCCAGGACGCCGTGATTATCTATCTCGAAAAACAAAAAAATCATACGCTGCCTGCCAACGTGTCGCCGGCAGCTTATATTTCCGGGATCGCCAGGATCTGCTGTATCCGGAAAATGAAACAAACAGGGAGGTATACCTCTCTCGATCATATAAATACCGATATAGCAGTGCCGGCAGATTATTATGCGCCGCCGCCGGTAGCCAAACCATTACTGGACTACTTAAAGGCCGCGGGCAAACGTTGTCTGCAACTACTACAAGCCTTTTATTACGAGCAACATTCCATAGAAGAAATTGCCACAGATTTTAATTTCAAAACCGGCCACTCCGCCAGCGTACAGAAATACAAGTGCCTTGAAAAAGTAAGGGAACAGATTAAACAATCAGATTATGCGGAAACCGTTAGCTGAAATACAGGAAATAGACCAATACCTGCAGCGGGAAATGAGCGCATCTTCCCGGCTTGTATTTCAGGCCCGTATGCTGGTAGATCCCATCCTGCGCGATAAAGTACGCCATCAGCGCAAAGCCCTGCAACTGCTGGTTTGGCTGGTCCGGGAAGAAAAACGCGCACAACTGGATACCGTTTTTCAACGACTCATGCAGGACGAACTATTCAACAAATCCATCACTTCAATTTTTAAATAACATGGCATTTTTAATTCCTACGGTGATCGACGGCGACAGCCGCGGCGCCTTTGATATATACAGCCTGCTGCTGAAAGAAAGAATCGTTTTTCTCGGCACAGCGATCGATGACCAGGTGGCCAACCTCATGGTGGCGCAACTGCTGTACCTCGACAGCGAAAATCACCGGCCTATCAATATGTACATCAACAGTCCCGGTGGTGTGATTTATGCCGGCCTGGCCATTTATGATACCATGAAAATGCTGAAGTCGCCGGTGTCTACGATGGCGGTTGGTTTTACCGGCAGCATGGGCACTATTATCCTCACGGCTGGGGCCACAGGGCAACGCTATGCATTACCCAATGCCACCATCCACATGCACCCATCCAGTGGCGGCGCCAAAGGGTATACAGAAGACGTACGCATCGCTTTCCGCGAGCAACAAAGACTACAGGATAAAACGTTCCAGGTGATCGCCAAACACGCCGGGCGCAGCGTAGAAGAAGTGGCGGCTGCTTTCAATAATGATCACTTCATGACGGCAGAAGAAGCGAAAGCATTCGGACTGGTAGATGAAGTACTCAATACTACGGAAGCATTGCCCGCACTGCCATTCCGCCAGGAATTACTTATCGGATCCTAAAAAACAGCATCCTTATCCCATACCGCCATCGTCACAAAATGCCAGGTAAGATTTTCTTCCTGGTACCATACCGTGATATTTTTTTCTCCATTATACCAGGTCACTTCTTTGATGGGTATACGCTTGTGCAGATAGTCACGGCGCTTATAGAAGTTCAGCAACCCAATCCTGAATTCAGATAAGGAATCGGACATGTAAAACTCCGTGGCTTCATCCGATGGCCCGGCGATGGCAATGGCTTCTTCCAGTGTTTTATTTTTCAATAAAGCAGGTGCCACGGTATCGGGTGGTTGGGCCTGCCCGGCTACAACAGTATCCATAACAGGTTGTCCGGTTTCTGTACTCGCCGGAGCCGTGTGGCAGGCAATGCTCATAATGGTGGCACAGGTGATAACGATAGCAATGCGCATAGCAAGTGGATGGTTTGGATAAACTATTCTTTCGCAATTTACTATTATCTTGCCGGTGCAATGTAGTAGCAACCCCATTTTTTAGTAAATTCAGTGACTACTTCAGCACAAAAGCACCGTATTGTTATGAGATTAAGAGTCGCCAGGCATACCACTTCACTGGATCAGATCATTAGTTTTTATCAGGATGTATTAGGCTTCCGGCAATTAGGATCTTTTCAGGATCACAGTCAGTATGATGGCGTGTTCCTGGGCCTGCCCGGAGAAAACTGGCACCTGGAGTTCACCGTTTCCAAAGATGCACCGCAGCATCAGCCAGACGAAGATGACCTGCTGGTATTATACCCCGAGACAAAAGAAGTCTTTACCAAAATGCTGCAAAAGGCCCGCAGAGCGGGAACACCGGAAGTAAAAGCAAAAAATCCATACTGGAACGAACACGGTATTACGTTGTTGGATCCGGATGGTTTCCGGCTGGTGCTGGTAATGGTGAAATAATTATTTCCACCCGCCGCCTAAAGCGCGGTATAAGAAAACGATGGACTGCAGCTGTTGCAGGTGGTCGTTTATTTTATTCAGTTGGGCCGACAAGAGGCTCTGTTGTGCATTCAGCACCTCGGTATAATTTGCAAATCCGTATCGTACCAGTTCCTGTGTATAATCCACCGACAGTTGCAGGTTTTGCAATTGCAGCCGCCGTGAGTTGGTTTTTTCCTGCGCCGTTTGATAAGAAAATAAGGCATTGGATACTTCCTGACCTGCCGTCAGCACGGCGGTGCGGAAGCCCAGCGCTGCCTGTTGCTGTTGTTCCTGTGCTACCTTTAACCTGGTTCTGTTGATACCCTGGTTGAAGAGCGGCTGCGCTAATCCTGCTGTCAGGTTACTCAGCCAGGAACCCGGGCCGGTAAGCGAAACATAGCTGGTAAAACCACCGGACGCGGATATGGTGAGGGCAGGATAGAAGTAGGTGCGTGCTACATTCGTTAATTCAAAATAATATCGAAGGTTATATTCTGCTGCCTGTACATCCGGCCGGTTAGCCAGCAGTTGCGCAGGCACACCTGTTTTCAGTAACATAATGGGCTGCTGATTGTCGATGCTGCTGCGGACAACAGGTCCTCCAATACGCCCCAGCAGCAGGTTCAGCGTGTTTTCTGTTTCCCGGATCGATTGCTTCAGATCAGGGATCGTTACTTCTGCTGCATATCTGCTGGCTTCACTTTGTACTACTGCTGCCCCGGTAACAACATCCGCCTTTTTCAATTCTTTCATCACCTCTACGGTAGCTTGCCAGTTGACCACCGTTTGCTGGGTAATCTTCAGCTGCTGATCCAGTGCCATGAGGTTATAGTAGTTGTTGGCAATGTTGGCTATCAGCGCCGTTTGCACCGCTTGTGCATTTGCGGTGGCCTGTAACAGGGAGGCTAGTGCTGCCCTTCGGCTGCTGCGGAGCTTTCCCCAGATATCGGCTTCCCAGGCGGCGGTGAGTTCTACGCCGTATTGTTGTGGGGTAACTGTTCTACCGGTATTCTTTTGATTGGATGCGCCGTTAAAAGCCGCGCTGGCATCTGCATTCACAGCAGGATACAGCGCCTGTCTGCTTTGTGAATAGCTGGCCGCCGCCTGCCGCATACGTGACCAGGCCACCTGCAGATCCAGGTTATTACGAATACCTTCTGTGATGAGTTGTTGCAGTAAGGTATCTGTAAAGATATCTTTCCAGTGAAGGGTAGCAATGGTGTTGGTGTCGGTGGTCGTTACATCGCGATAAAGATTTTTATCCGCGATGCCGGGCGACTGATACGGCCGTACAATATGACAGGCCGATAGCATGATTGCCAGGCCGCCAATAAAAAAAATAATATTTGAAACACGAAAATGCATGCGCTGATATTTTTGATATACCTGTCTGCGAACAGGATAGTTTTTTAAGATGCAGTTTGCTCCGTATGCGGAGGAACATCATTTTCTTCTTCTTCCTTTTCCGGTGCACGTTGTATTTTTTCCTGCAGTGTCTGGAAGACGATAAACAAAGTAGGGGTAATGAATATACCGAAAACCGTTCCCACCAGCATACCACCTACTGCCCCTGTTCCGATAGAACGGTTACCGTTGGCACCCGCACCACTGGCTATCATAAGCGGTACCAGTCCCAGTATGAATGCAAAGGACGTCATCAGGATAGGCCGTAACCTGGCCTGCGCACCGCTGACGGCTGCTTCGGCTATACTCATTCCATTACGTCTTCGCTCTACCGCATATTCTACGATCAGGATTGCATTTTTTGCGAGCAACCCAATCAGCATAATCAGCGTGATCTGCACGTAAATATTATTACTGATACCAAACAGTAACGCAAACAGGAAGGCGCCGAAAATACCCACTGGAATAGCCAGTAAGATGGCAAACGGCAACAGGTAGCTTTCATACTGGGCACTCAGCAGCAGGTATACGAATATGAGACATAGCAGGAAGATAAAGATGGTTTGACTACTACCTGCCAGCTCCTCTCTCGTAATGCCGGAAAATTCAAATCCGAAACCCGCCGGCAACGTTTCTGCGCCCGACTCCTGTATGGCCGCAATGGCCTGTCCGGAGCTGTAAGACGGATTCGGCGTGCCGCTGATACTGATAGAATTGAACAGGTTAAAACGCGTGATGGCTTGCGGGCCATACGTTTGCGACAACGTAACAAACTCAGTAATCGGCACCATCACGCCATCTCCGGTGCGCACAAATACTGCATTCAAGCTTTCCTGCGTCAACCGGTATTCAGGGGAAGCCTGCACCATTACCCGGTATTGCTGCCCGAACTGATTGAAGTTAGACGCATAGATACCGCCATAATATCCCTGCATCGCATTGGTAATATCTGTTACATTCAGTCCCGCATCCTTGATCTTTGGTACATTCACATTCATCAGGTACTGCGGAAAGTTGGGATTAAAGGAAGTGGTGGCAAACTGTATTTCAGGGCGCTGCGTCAGCACGCTGAGAAAATCTTTGTTCACTTTATAAAAGTGTGCAATATCGCCACCGGTTTTATCCTGCAGCTGGAAAGCAAATCCGTTGGAGGCGCCAAAACCCTGTATGGTTGCTGGTGCAAAGAACTTTATCTCTGCTTCGGTCATATCAGCAGACTTCTTGTTTAGTTCTTTGATGATATCCTGTATGCTTCTCTTCCGCTGATCCCAGGGTATCAGTCGCATTACCACCATGGCATAGTTACTACCTGTGCCGGACAACTGTCCGCGACCAGTAACGGCCAGCACATTATTGATTTCAGGTATAGTGGCTGCCAGCTTTTCTATTTTACGTGTTACGATATCTGTCCGCTGCAAAGATGCATCCGGTGGTAAACTGATGTTACAGTTAATCGTACCCAGATCCTCTTCCGGCACAAAGGCGGTAGGCGTCATCTTGGCCAGTATAATCAGTCCAGCTGTAAATAGTACAAGCACCCCGAGTGGTATCCATTTCCGCCTGCTGAAAAAAGTAAGAGTGCTGGTATATCGTTTGGTGAGTCTTTCAAACGCCACATTGAATGCCTGGTAAAAACGCTGCAGGAAGTTCGTTTTCTTCGTATGGTCGTCTCCGTGAGGTCGCAGGAAAATGGCACAAAGTGCAGGGCTCAGGGTCAGCGCATTGATAGCCGACAACACAATGGCAATGGCCAGCGTAAGACCGAACTGCTTATAGAAAATACCAGAGGAGCCACCGATAAAACTCACCGGAATAAATACGGCAGACATCACCAGCGTAATAGATACGATGGCACCGGATATCTCATCCAGGGCGTCTATACTGGCTTTGCGGGCCGACTTATACCCCGTATCCAGCCTTGCATGCACCGCTTCCACGATCACAATCGCATCATCCACCACAATCCCGATAGCCAGGATCAGCGCGAACAAAGTGAGCAGGTTAATGGTGAAGCCAAACAGCTTCAGGAAAAAGAAAGTACCTATAATCGCTACCGGAACAGAGATGGCCGGTATCAACGTAGAGCGAAAGTCCTGCAGGAAAATAAATACCACTACAAACACCAGTATAAATGCTTCGAACAGTGTATGCAATACCTTGTCGATAGAGGCGGTCAGGAAGTCATCTACGTTTTGCAGTATCACATACTTCACACCTTTGGGGAATGTTTTGGAAGCGGCTTCCATTACTTTCAGTGTTTGTGTGATCACATCACGTGCATTGGAACCGGCCACCTGCGCCACACTCACGGATACGGCCGGATAGCCGTTGGTACGGGTGCTATTGAAATAGCTAAGCGCACCCAGCTCTATACGCGCCACATCTTTCAGCCGCAGCAAACGGCTACGCAGATTCGATCGCAACACAATGTTGCCAAACTGGGTAGTATCTACCAGCGTACCAGGGTATTTGATAACATACTGGAAAGCCTGGCCACCACTTTCGCCGAACTGCCCGGGAGCTGCCTGAATATTCTGCTCAGATAATGCCGCGGTAATATCTGCCGGTATCAGTCCATAACTGGCCATGGCCTGGGTATTCAGCCATATGCGCATGGAATAGTCCATAGATCCCGAAGCGGAAGCATCGCCTACACCAGGAATACGTTTGATCACCGGGGTGATATTGATATCTGTAAAGTTCTGTAGAAAGGTTTGGTCAAACGAAGGATTGGTACTGTATACAGAAAAGATAAGCAGGTTACTGGTTTGTTTTTTCTGCACGGTAACGCCTGAACGGGTGACCTCCTGCGGGAGTAAAGGTGTTGCCCTGGCTACTGCGTTCTGTACGTTCACCGCGGCCATATTGGGATCGCTGCCAATCTTAAAGCTCACCGTAATATTGGCGGAACCGTCATTGCCGGCAGTGGAGGTGATATAGTCCATGTTTTCCACGCCATTGATCTGCTGTTCCAGCGGAATCACCACACTTTTCAGTACCACATCTGCATTGGCGCCACTGTAGGAGGTTTGCACCTGGATGGTAGGTGGGGCAATGTCAGGATATTGGGAGATGGGGAGTGATACCAGCCCCAGTATCCCCAGGGTGACAATAATGATGGATACAACTGTTGACAATACCGGCCGCTCTATAAATCTTCTTAACATGTTATTATTTTAATGGATCGGGTAATGATCCTATTGCTCAGAGACTGTTATACACGCTGTCTGCATTCACCATACGGGGATTAATCACCTGGTCTTCCCGCAGGTTGCTGATGCCATCGATCACAATTTTATCGCCTTTTTTTACACCGTGCTGTACAACGAAGGATTGTCCGGCCGCAGCGGCATTGGAACCTATGTCTACGGACTTCACTTTATTGTCGGCATCCAGCACATACACAAACAGTTTGCCCTGTATCTGATAGGTGGCCTTCTGAGGCACCAGCAAAGCAGTGTCTATGGTTTGCGGAATGCGTACAATGGCGCTGCTGCCGCTGCGTACCAGTCCGTCAGGATTAGCAAAGGTGGCCCGCATATTCAGGGCACCGGTGGAAGGGTTAATTAATCCGCTGGCAGTTTCTACCCGACCTTTGCGGGGCAGCACAATGCCGTTGGCCAGCACCAGCGTTACCGGCGGCATGGTGGCCAGCTTATCCTGCATGGTAACCCCTTTGGACGAAAGGAAGAAATCCAGTCCCTGTCTTTCATTGATAGAAAAGTAAGCGTAGATAGTAGAGATATTGGAAACAGTAGTCAGCGGATTAGTGGTGGTACTATTAACCAGGCTGCCTATTTTATAAGGAAGTATGCCTATCACCCCGTCAGCAGGGCTGTTGATGATGGTATAGCTTAAATTGGTTTTAGCATTATTGAACGCTGCATTCGCCTGGGCCAGCGCCGCCTGTTTGGACTGCAGATTATATGCCGCGGCTTCCAGTTCATAGGCGCTCACAATATCTTTTTCTACCAGTGGTTTTACCTTGTTAACCTGCATCTGCGCCGCATTTACATCGGCTACCGCAATTTTTATATTGGCTGCTGCCGTATTTACATTCTGTTCATACTGCGGGGCGTTGATCCGGAACAGCAACTGTCCTTTTTTTACAGTTGCTCCCTCATCAATGTAAATGGCATCTACATAACCATCGATCTTAGGCCGGATCTCAATATTCTGCACACCCATGATGGTAGCAGGATAATCGGAATTGATGACCGCACTTTGTGGTTGAAGAACGATGACGGGGTAAGGCTTTACAGTGGCTTGTTTGCCGCCACCCTTATTGTTTTTACAGGCACCCAGTACAAAAAAGAGGACAAGTGCGATAGTAAATTTACTCATAGCATTACGGTTCGTTTAAGAAGATCCATTCTTTTGTTATACAGTAACAGTGATCCCGGTACTTGTGTTCATGGTTACCAGAAATAGTATCGTTTAGACAGCCAGGATGCTGATGGGTTTATTACCACAATAGTTAAACACTGTTAAAGCCAGGAGCAGCAAGGGTAGAGAGCAGTAAAAAAGCCGAAAGCCATCTCCCCGGAGATAGCTTTCGGCTTTAAAAAAAGTGAATGGGGAAAGTGGATCAGCCTTGTTGAGCGTAATCAAAATTGATCAGCCATTGTATGCCGAATTGATCAGCAAACATGCCGAAATAGGCGCCCCAGGGAGCTTTACCCATGGGCATATGCACCTGGCCGCCGGCGGATAAACTATTAAAGAGGTGGTCTGCTTCCGCTTCGCTATCCGCCTGGATGGCTACGGAAAACTGGTTGCCTGCTGCTATCGGCCCCATACTTTCCATGCTGTCGCTGCCCATTAAAATGGTGTTTTTTCCAATCGGTAATGCTACATGCATAATTTTGTCCTTTTCGGCCGGCGCGCTTTGGTCCGGAGCACCTTCACCAAAACGGACGAGCGTCAGGAATTCACCACCGAATGCAGCCTTGTAGTGATTGAAAGCTGTCTCACAATTGTTGCCGAAAGTTAAATAAGGATTGACTGCTGCCATGATAAATTATTTTTTGGGAATTACTGTTAATGCTTCAAAGGTATTATCCTCCCTGCATATACAAGGAGGTTGGTTAGGACAATCATAGGGGCAATTGCGACATACTTACTCCCATTTGAATAACCTCACCGAAAGAATGGCCACAACGGTAGCCCAGATAATCAGTCCCAGCAGCTGCATGGGTATTTGCCAGATATGCAGGCCTTCAAACGCTATTTTGCGCAATCCGTCTACAAAGAAAGTGAGGGGCAGCATTTCGCAGAAAGTGCGCAGCCACATCGGGTAGTTATCTATCGGAAAAAATAATCCGCATAACAGGATCCGTGGCACGGTCAGCGTATTGGCTACGGGCGCAATAGAACTTTCATTACGGATCAGGCCACTGATAATAAAACCGATGCCCATAAAGATGATCAGTCCGAAAACCGATAGCAGCAACATTTCCAGGAAGGTAATGAAGCCATTGACCAGCGTGAAATGAAATGCATAATATCCCAGGGCAGTAATAATGATAAAGCAAATGATTTGAAATAACAGGCGGCTGATCATCTCACCCAGCAACAAAAAGGAACGTTTGATCGGCGTTACGTATATGCGTTTCAGTACTAGAGTATTCCGTAAATTAAACAGCAGGAAGGCGGAGCCGAAAACACCTGCCATCAATAGGGAGAAACCCAGTTGCCCCGGTAAAATAAAATCGATTTGCCGGTACACCCGGCCCGGTATATTTACCGTTTGGATACTGGCTGCTACAGGTTGATCCGGTAATACCTTCCGGTTTACATCGGTAGCGGCTTCCTGTAACGCCGCCTTTATCAGTGGCAGCTTATCGGCCACGGCACTGCTGCCCAACAGATCAGTGCCAAAATGTGGTATCCCGTTTACCAACGCCGGCGGATGCAGGTATAAGATGCCCGCTATTCTGCCTTTCTTTAAATCGGCCAGCATAGCGGCAGAATCTTTACCAAAAGAAAGATCAAATATAGCAATGGATTTGATGGCAGCATACATCGGGCTGCTGCTATCGCTGTGAGGTGACAATACAATTTTTACTTTCACGGCTGTATTGTCCACCATAGCCCCAAACACCGTGACGAAAATGATAGGAAATAACAGGGCAAATACAATGGAGGTAGGACTGCGCAAGGTGGCAATAAGACTCGCTTTTGACAATACCAGTGCCGCTTTAAACTGACTATATTTTTTTGACATACACTTCTTTAAAGTTACCAGATAAAAGGTAATAATGCTTTACGGTTCGCCGGATATTCAGGGAACTGTTGCCGGTACCAGCGGTGATTCGCCAGCGCACGGGGGATAAGATTGGCACAGGTCCAGATAAAAAATGCCAGCGCCGGTAAACTCCAGGTGAGCAAGGCATAACCACCCCATTCCAGGATTTCACCCGCGAGGTTGGGAGAGGATATATATTTAAAAAGACGACCAGGCGGTATTTTGTAACCTGTCTCCGTTTTTTTTCGCAACTGTATCAGCTGGTAATCTGCATTCCAGTTAATGAACATACCGGTGAAAAAAAGCAGTATCCCCGCGATGAATGCAGGCGCGGTATACCAGTCATCCGGATAATGCCCGAAGGCCGCAAACCAGATGCCCAGCAGGGAGCCATTGACCGTATTAAACAGCATGGCAGATAACATAATCACCACTGGCATCTTTTTACCTTTGGTACGTATCATGAACGGATATACGAAACTGCGGTGCAGGTAATGCAGCAGGAATAAAAAAATCATAACGCCGGCGGGACTGTGCCAGTTGAAGGTTTTAACAGGTATCCAGGTAAAAAAGGAAACCAATACTGTGGCTTCCATGAGCAGCCATCCGATTTTGTTGCTGATCATGGGTCCCCATTGTTCACTGCTATAGCGGCCATAAGGCGCTTCTTTGCGTAACAGGTATAACCCGGCGCCAATGCCGGTTGCTGCCCAGCAGCAAATAAAAGCAACATATCCTTTTAGTGGTAAATAGTCAATCATTTGATAGCACCTGTTTGTTTAAACCAGTCAATGGTATCCTGTAAGGTTTCCGTAAATGCACGGGGCTGGAACTGAAGCTCCGCCTGTGCTTTTGAATGGTCTATTTTTTTATTACTGTAAATAAGGTTGTACACAGACTGTCTCGTATAAAAAGGAGGTCCGCCACGGAGGGCAGCCAGCATTCTCACCAGGGGCAGCATACCGAATACGAGCCACAAAGGTACTACCGGCAGGGATATGCTTTTACCTTTTATCCGGCCTGTTTCTTTGCTGAGGGTTACCAATGAGGCCCATGTGCCGCTCAACAGGTATACTTTACCGGCAGTACCCTGGGTGATAGCATTAACAATGGCGCCTGCCACATCTCTCACATCCACAAAATCAACACCGCCGGGAAACAGGGCCGGTATTTTTCCGTTATAAATGTTGACTACTGCTTTGCCTATCAGGGAGGGCTGTTGATCATATGGTCCCATCACGGCGGTGGGCGCCAGTACAATCACTTCCATGCCATTGCCGTTATACTCCAATGCAATGGCCTGAGATACCGCTTTTGAATGGTCATAGCTGTGCTGCACATCTGATGCGGGGCCGCGGCTTTCATCCATCCGTTCGTCATACGGCGCCTGGTTAAACGCCGTCACAGAACTGAGATGAATAAACCTTTTAACGCCTGCCTGCATGGCTGCTGACGCAAGAAGGCGCGTACCACTGGTATTGACCAGGAAAAGATTTTCATCCGGTTTATCATCTACTGAAATCATAGCCGCCAGATGTATTACCACATCCACATCTGCTACCAGTTCCTGCAGGCTTTCGCCATCTAACAGGTGCCCATATACGAATTCAATGCCATCGGGCGGATTTGCAGGTGGTTGCTTACGGGTAAGTACACGTAGTGTATGTGCGTGGGATAGCAATAAAGGAGTCAGTACAGTACCTATATAGCCAGATGCGCCTGTTATTGCAATTTTCATCTTAAATATCAAATGGGTTTAATCCGTAAAAGATAACGCAAATCGGTAGCATTGGTCGCCTTTTTTAATATATTAGCAGCAAAGCCTATAGCTGAGCATAACAATGAAATCAAAAGTTTACAAGCCACATCCGGCTTTGCAGGATCTGGTCAATTGTATAAGTATTTATGGGGTAGACTTCACCCAAAAACAGGCCTTCACAAATATCTACAGATTTGTGCCTGCTTATCAGCGTTATATCATTTTCTACCTGGAAGACCCGATTAAAGTACTCAAGTCAGGCGATGATGATTTTATTACCAAGGCTACCTGTGTGACTATTGGTCCCCAGGATCAGACAGTAACACTCGACATGGGAAATCATCACCTGGCCGTATGTATCGCCTTTCAACCCGGTGGTTTACACCGGCTCTTAAAGGTGCCGATGTCCGAACTTTACGGGGAGGACTTTGATACCCGTTTGTTGCTGGGTAATCAGGAAATAGCGGAAATCACAGAACGACTGAAAGAAGCGGATAACTGGGATCACATGGTAAGTATCACAGAGTTTTATTTGCTGAAAAAAGTCACCCAATTGAAGCCTTTGTTGCCGGTAGACCAGGCCATGGCTGCGCTGGTAAGCACTTCCGGCAATGTGACGATGGAAGAGCTGGCTTCTGTAGCTTGTCTCAGCCTGAGACAGTTTGAACGAAAGTGTATAGAACGCCTGGGCATGCCGCCCAAGCAATATGCCAGCCTGATCCGGTTCTGCAAGGCCTATCAGCTGAAAGAACAGTTTCCCGAGAAAACATGGACTGAAATAGCTTACAGCAATGGCTATTATGACCAGATGCATTTTATCAGGGACTTCAAAAAATTTGCAGGCATTACCCCGTCATTTATTGACGAGGAAGAACTGAAAAATACCATAAGACTACATAAATTAATGAGGTAAGCAGAAAAAAGATGTCGTTTTTGTACTATGTAGCCATTACTTCTCTGGATAACTTTGCCCCGTAATCAGCTGGAAAACTGTTAGCACATCAAAAACACCTGACTGGAACGCCATTCTAAAATCGGGTAACAAATCATCCAGCATTGTTTACCCCAAAATATTTCCAGGCTGTCTTCACAATTAATGTCAACGGTTCACTTATTATCAGACTACATTATTTTATATTTTGCTTCTTGAGGCTGGTTATTTTCATGGCCGGTAAACTGGCTGCGTTGATTCGTGGCCGATTACTTTGTAGGATAAACGTAGCAATACGTTTATCCTTTTTTTGACACCTGTGAGGAGCCGGATTTTTTTTAGTAAAAATTCTCCGCCATAATTATTACAATTGTGGAAATTGAAGAATCATTATGCGAGTGAGATTTTATTCCACGTTATTACTTTGTATGGGTGGTATCCATGCTATGGCCCAGGATTCTCTTCCTCCCACTGTAGCTGATAATGMCCGCCCTGAGCTGATTTCAAAACAATTTGCCTTTACAGAAGGTCCGGTAACGGATAAAAAAGGGAACCTTTATTTTACAGATCAGCCCAATGATAAGATCTGGAAGTACAATACCCGCGGACAATTCTCTGTGTTCCTGGAAAAATCGGGTCGCTCCAACGGACTGTATATGGATCCCAAAGGCAATATCATTGCCTGCGCAGATGAGAAAGATGAGTTATTATCCATCTCTCCCAAAGGGAAAATAAAAATACTGGTAAATAATTTCGGGGGACACCGGCTCAACGGACCCAATGATGTTTGGGTAGCGCCCAATGGCGGCATTTATTTTACAGACCCTTACTATCAGCGTGATTACTGGGATCGCAAACAACCGGATATAAAGGAAGAGAGAGTATACTACCTGGCGCCAGGCACTAAAATACCCGTGATAGCCGCTGCCGGTTTTGTAAAACCTAATGGGATCATTGGTACCCGCGATGGTAAACTGGTGTATGTAGCAGATATAAACGGAGGTAAGGTGTACCGCTACGATGTCAATAAAGACGGCACCCTGTCCGGGCAGTATTTAATGGCTTCCAAAACAACAGATGGCCTGGCACTTGACAGTGAAGGCAATCTGTATCTATGCGGTAGCGGCATTACGGTGATTAATAAAGAGGGGCAGCAAACAGGTCATATTCCCATCCCCGAAGGCTGGACGGCCAATGCCTGCTTTGGTGGAAAAGATAATAATATCCTGTTTATTACAGCCGGCAAAGGACTATATATGCTGAAGATGAAAGTAAAAGGAGGGGAATAGCGGTCTTTAATTTTACGGGAAGTTGTAATATTGCGTTTTGAAACTAAAAACAAGATTATGTCAGTTGCGATGGATATCATGCGTGCCCTGGACCCTGCAGGTTTGGAAAGGTTTAAAATTAACCTGGATACACCCGTGCAACCGGAAAAGATAGGAGAGGTGTGGACTCTGAAAGTGGTGCCGTTTGAGCATACTGAAGCAAGCAGGAAGGCATTTAACCAACTGTTTGATAATCAGAAAACCGCTAAATCATGGGTGGTAGAAAATAAAGAAGAAGCTATTGCCGTGGTGCAGGAACTCTACCTGCAATATGCCGATAAACTGCCGCAGCCCTTTGATGCAGCACAACTGAACATCGAAAATTATCCTGCCACGGGCCGTTACTCTATCCTCATTCATATTAAAGAGATCTGGGAATAATCATGATGCCTCTGCAAATATTTTGCGGAGGCATATGGAAAATACAGCTGGCTGCATCTGTAAAATATGGTATTCACAAAAGGAGGCAACTCATGGTGGCTGGCATGGCTGCTTGCAGGTTGTTTGGTTGCCTGTAACGATAAAAAAAGAGATCGGAGTAATGCTTCCGTAGTGGCCACCCCGCCATTGCCAGTGATGGTACCTGATCCGGCCATACTGCGCCACAAAGCAGACCAGCTGCAGCAATATGCAGCGGCGCATGGTTATAATACACGTTACGCTTTTCTGGCAGACTTTAAAGTATTTTCCGGTGGCAAAAGATTTGTTTGCTACGATCTTCTGCATCATCAAATAATCAGCACAGGCTTAGTGTCACACGGGCAAGGACCCGATTTCAGGGCAGAGAAGCCCGTCTTTTCCAATGTTGTTGGTAGTCGTTGTTCTTCACTGGGTAAATATCGTATAGGCGGCAAGTATAGTGGCCGCTTTGGAACGGCATATAAATTATACGGGCTGGATAGCAGTAACAGTAATGCGTTTAACCGGTTTGTGGTGTTGCATAGTTATCCCAGTGTTCCACTCACCGCACAAAATGAAGGTATTGTACGCAGTGATGGTTGCCCGATGTTGAATCCGGATTATTTTGCTACCCTGGAACCCTACCTGGATAAAGCTTCCCGCCCCATACTGTTATGGATTTACCGCTGATGCTGCCGGCAGGTACAAATCATAATAACGTTTCACCAGCACATTGATAAATCTTTTCAGATAGGCTTCATTCAGGAAGGAGTTAGACCAGTTATCATAACGTTTACATTGTATGCCGAGGTAAAAGACATACAGGCATACACCCAACACCGGTAATAAGCGCTTTTCTTCTGCACTGATGGGCATCACCGAGGTATAACCATCCAGGAAAGCATCCATTTTTACCTGGCATTCCGGCATTTCCCGGAGCACGCTATGCAGCTGCAAAATGTAGTAGGCAATGTCCAGGCATTGCCAGCCGTTCCCACAAAAGTCGAAATCAAAAAGGGTGATATCTCCCTGCTTATTGATATTCATATTATCAAACCAGATATCCATGTGAACCACGCCCAGCCTGATAGCGGAGGTATCTGCGCCCTGCAATTCCTTCAGCAGGTATTGTTGGGTACTGCGCATAAATACCATTTCCGGTGTATCTGCTTCGAGGAATTTGTTGATATAAGGCATCGGATCCTCGAGCAGGGTGGTGGTGGTATAAGTGATCCTGTTTAGCGGAAAGTTTTGCGTAAGCTGGTGCATGCGGGCCATGACGGCACCGGTTTTGAAATGAATTTCATCCGCATAGGAATGCAGTTTTTCCCCTGCCGCAAAAGTGAACAGCACGCCGAAACGCTCACCTTCCGGGGCATTGAGCGCTTGCAGATAATGTCCGTTCTTATCTGCCACCGCGGAAGAAACGGGTATACCATGATCTTTCAGGTACTGGAGTAGCCGGATTTCTTCCATGATCTCTTCCGGTGTTCTCCAGTTCAGACTGTATACGCGGAAAACATATTTATCCGAAGCGGTTGTTACCCGGTAGGTATCATTGATACCTGCTTTGATCAGGTGGCAGTCAACACCTGGCACCAGATCATACTGCGACTGCAGCAACGGGGCCAGGTGAGCAGCCGAAAGTTGGGAATTGGAAACCGGAAAATGATTCATGGGGTACGCTTAAAGTGAAAAGGGGCGCCAAGGTAAACAAGTATTTCTTATTGCGCTTTAGGAAGTGGTAAGTCTAACCGCATCAGAATATCTGTTTGTTTTTCATCACCCAGCATGAAAGGGTGCTTATTGAATTCGAAAAATCCATTTTTTTCATAGAACGCAATTGCCTTGGTATTATGTTCCCATACACCCAGCCAGAGGAATGGAGCTTTAATCTCATTGGCTGCATTGAGTGCATGACTGAACAACAGTTGCCCGATTTTCTGACCCTGGTGAGATTTTAATACGTATATGCGTTCCAGTTCTACCGCTCTGCTGTTGAAGACTTCGGTTTGTGCTCCCTTGTAATTCAGTTTCATATAACCGATCGGCTGGTTTTTCAGCATAGCAAAGAAAAACTCAGAATCCGGGTTGCTCATTTCGGACGACAATTTAGCGATACTGAGATTTTCCTGCAGGTAATGCTTCATATTTTCCGGGGTATTGTCAGCAGCAAAGCTCTCCTGGAATGTTTGTCTGGCAATTTGTTGTAACAGTTCCACCTCCGCAGTGATGGCGGGCACGATAAGTATAGTATTCATTTCTTTTTAGCTTATTAATAATACAATTTATTTTTACTTTAAATTTCCGTGTATGTCTATGTTCAGAAAAACGATTTTCACTATTCTGCTGCTACTTGTTGTCGCAGGGTCCTTAATGGCTGCACGTACTTTCATTTCCGGCCATCTTTTTACGAAGAAAATGTCTACCATACCGGATGTACGGGAAGGCGATATTATTTTTCAGATATCGCAATCAGGCTTAAGTACGGCCATTCAGTTAGCAACGCATTCCAAATATAGTCATTGCGGAATAATTTTTAAGGGAGATGATGATCAATGGTACGTATATGAGGCATTACAACCAGTGAGATATACGCCACTGCGCCAATGGATAGCCCGGGGAAAGAAGGGCTACTATGTGGTTAAGCGGCTCAAAGATGCCGCCACTGCGATTACACCGGCAGTGATCACGAAAATGAAGGCCGCTGGTAAACTATTCAATGGGAAAGATTATGATTTTTATTTTGGCTGGTCAGATGAACGGATTTACTGTTCTGAACTGGTATGGAAAATTTATAAATCCGCTACAGGATTGGAGATAGGGAGCCTGCAAACCCTGAAGGAATTTGATCTGAGCAGCACTGCGGTAAAACAGCAGATGAAAGCTATTTATGGCGATCACATTCCGTTAGACGAAAAAATAATTTCACCGGTAAGCATGTTTGAATCACCATTGCTGGTAACGGTGAAGGAATAAAGAATTACGAATTACGGGATTTACGCAATTGGTATTCGCTTTCTATCCTGTAATTCGTAATTCCTGATTCGTAATTCTTTTTTTATTTCGCCAGGAAATCAGGCAGGGATGTACCCAGAATATGATTCCAGCCTGATGTAAAACTTTCCACTGCAAATGCAGCATCCGCAGTAACCGGGAATGTATGCAGTCCGGTATGCGTTAATTTCAATTTTGTTTTGTTGCCTTCCGGGAATAGTTCCCAGGTTACTTCTGAATCGCCTGCATAACCTTCATATCTCCAGGTGTAGCTGAGTTTTTTAAGCGATTCTACTGCCGTTACTTTGCAGCGATGCAGATATTCTTTCTGCTCACCATCTTTTCCGGCACTGAAGGTAAATTCAAAACCTACTCTGGCTTCAAAGGCAGGGAGCTTAAAATACCATTGCTGTAGTTTTTCATTGTCTGTAATGGCTTCCCATACTGCTTTTACAGGCGCATTCAGTGTCCGTTCAACAACGAGTGGATTGTTACTCATGGAGTACTATATTTTATAGATGAATAGATATTGACGGGTGTTTGATACCGACAGCTTATTCCGACTGTTTTTTCCTGCGGGGACGGGGCGATTTAGCCAGAAAAGTTTCCAGGTCATCCAGTTTACCTGACCAGAAAGCATGGTACTGCGCTGTCCAGTCTGCCACGGTTTTCAATTGTTTTAAATCGGCGCTGCAATAGCGCTCCCTGCCTTCCTGTTTAATCGTCACCAGTCCACATTCCGTCAGAATCCGGATATGCTTGGAGATGGCGGGACGGCTGATATCAAAATTATCCGCGATGCTGTTGAGGTTTAAAGAGGCGTTTGCCAGTAAACCAATGATCTGCCGCCGGGTGGGATCTGCTATTGCCTGAAATACATCTCTTCTCAAGTTGTTTGGTTTTAAATTGTGTAACCTTTCGGTTACAAATATAGGTAACCATTTGGTTACGCAAAAATTTTTTTTCAAAAGACAGCTTCTTATAAAAAATGCATAATTATCCGCTGAACATATTATTTTACACGATTCAATGCTTATCCACATGATGAACAAACTATCTTTTGCCCTTTGCTTCTTTTTCCTGCTGTCGGGCATTACAGCTATGTCGCAGTCAAAAAAACTGAACATTGTTTTTATTGGAAACAGTATCACACAGGGTGGGGGCCTGGCACATCCGCAGCAGGACGCGCCACCGGTAAAAGCCTGGGAATGGCTGAAACAAGCCATGCCGGATGCAGTGATCAATTATAGCAACCAGGGCGTGAGTGGTTCTACTACCGTTGATTTTCTGCCCGCCACCAATCGTTTATTCAACAACGTTATAAAAGCAGCAGATGCCTTTAAAAGCGATAAAGACGCTACACTGGTATTTTCTATGGTACTTGGTACTAACGATAGCGCTATAGAAGGTCCTAATGGCTCACCCGTATCTCCGGCAAATTATAAAGTCAATGTAAAGACGATCCTGGACCGCCTGTTAAAAGATTATCCCGGTTGTATCATCATTTTGCATCATCCTACATGGTATAGTCCCAATACCCAAAACAGTTCCCGCTACCTTGCAGAAGGATTGGCGAGATTGCAATCTTACTTCCCGGTATTAAATACCATTGTGGCCGAGTACCGTACCAGTCATCCTAAACAGGTATATACCGGTTACACCGGCGGATTTAAATACTTTGAAAAACATCCGGAACTATTCATACAGGAACAAGGTAAAGTGGGCATCTTCCAATTGCATCCCAATGAGCAGGGAGCCGCACAACTGGGTGTTTTCTGGGCAAAGGCGATAAAGTCAGTAGTCACCAGGTTAAAGTAAAAATATGCGTGGAGGATGGCTTTTGATATGTCTGCTGATAGGCTTCAGCAGCGGGGCACAGGTGAATACCAAAACGAAGGCAGGTTATCACTACCTGTTATATTTGCCTGCGCAATACAATCCGCAGCAGCAATATCCACTGGTCATCTATCTGCATGGTGGATCCCAGAAAGGCAATGACCTGGAAAAGCTTAAAGTATATGGCCTGCCTTATCTCGTGGCCAGGGGCCGGCAATTTGATTTTATCATTGCTGCTCCGCAGTGTCCGGATAATAGGTACTGGTCTACCGAGAACTGGTTTGAACCACTATATGCCGAACTGACTACCAAATATCTGATCGACACTAACCGGGTGTACCTGACCGGGGTAAGCATGGGTGGCTATGGCACTTACATTACCGCCATGGACTTCCCGGATAAATTTGCGGCTTTGTTGCCTTTATGTGGTGGCTGTAATGACAGTGATACCAGCCGGATCTGCAACCTGCAACATATTCCTATCTGGGCCTTCCATGGTACAGCCGATGACCAGGTAGATATAAAGGAGACTATCAGGATCGCTGATAAACTGCGTACCTGCCAGGGACATATGAAATTTACGCCCCTGACAAATGAAGGGCATGGCATACAGTTTTTGTATGAAAAAAAGCCGGAGATTTACACCTGGTTGCTGCAGCAACATAAATAACTGGCTATTGTATGAAAGCGGGAATTACATTATTACATACCTTACTACTGCCGGATTTTCCTTCTGCCTCGGCAGTGGAATACCTGGACGGAAAATTATACCTGATAGGCGATGATGCGACCTGCATTTTGGTGCTGGATCGCGATTATCACGTTATTAAAAGTGTGCCGGTAGCAGATGCCCCCGGTAAAAGAATCGCTAAAGCGGAGAAGCCGGATTATGAGGCTTCAGCGCTCATTACGCTGCATGGACAAACGTATTTGCTGGCATCCGGCTCATTGGCTACGGAAAAGCGTCGTCAGCTGCTGCTGCTACCTTTGCCAGGCGCAGTAGAGGGGCCGGGAACAACAGGTATGCAACCCCGGGATGCGCAGGCCGCCACCAACATACAACGAATCAATTACCCCGATGCTTTCATCTCGCAACTGACAACAAGTGGCATCAGCGAACTAAACATAGAGGGCGCTACCGTGATCGGAAATACACTGCTGCTCAGCAACCGGGGCAATGAGTCTTATCCGGTTAATCAACTGATCCTTGTTCCCAATGGCTTTTGGGAGCAGGAATGCGTTCCTGCATTTTCCGTACTGCCGTTAACGTTACTAACGCCGATGCCTGTATTTGCGGGAGTATCTGAACTGTGTTACGTACCGGGCAAAGATCTGCTGCTTTGCACTTTGTCATCAGAGGCCACTACCAATGCCTATGACGATGGCGCCATCGGCGACAGTTATATTGGATGGATAGCGGATATCTCCCAAAAACTGACCCATACGTCAGTGGCCATGGATGGATGGCTGAACCTGGCGGAAGCAGATCCCGTGTTTAAAACGGAAAAGATAGAAGGCATTTGTGTGGAGCACATCATGGAAGAGGAGCTGATTCTTCACCTGGTATCCGATAATGATGGCGGAGAGAGCCGGTTGTTTAAAGTGGCCTTTTCATTACAGACGTAAAGTGTGATTTCTGTAAAATTAATACCTTCGCAATATGGATATAGAATTTGATGAATCAGGACTTGCTGTGAAATATGATGAGGACATTGACGATACCCTTTCCTGGGGAGATGTGGTCCGTATTTCAGGCTATAAAGTATATGCGTATCCGGGAGAAGCTACTTTCCTGGTATTTGAAGCTGCTGACGGCGAAACATTGGAGGTATCCGATGAAATGAGCGGCTGGCTGGAGCTCCTGGGTGGATTGCATAATATCTTTAAGTTGTCGCCCGGTTGGGAAGAAGAACTGACAGACATAGAACCGGGAGGAGAGGACGTAATCTTCTTTACGAAGTAAATCCAGTCACAGCAGCAACCAGCAGTGTCACGCCTTTTGCTTAATACCCGCGTCAGCAGCGTTCTTTGCTGACGCGGGTAATAATTATTCTGACTTCAAACTAGTTACAGGATTCGCCAGCGCAGCTTTCACCGCCTGGAAGCTCACCGTGAGCAAAGCTACCAGCAATGCGCCTCCTCCTGCTATGATGAATACCCATACACTTAGTGGAACACGGTATGCAAAATCCTGCAGCCAGCTACTCATCGCCCACCATGCCAATGGGAAAGCGATCGTGGCAGAGAGGATGACCAGCTTCAGGTAATCTTTCGATAATAGCTGAACAATACCGCTGATACTGGCACCTAATACTTTCCTGATGCCTATTTCCTTGGTTCGCTGTGCTGCGGTGAAAGAAACGAGTCCAAACAGCCCCAGACAGGCAATCCCAATGGCAAAGATGGAGAACAGCATGAAGAGCTCACCCAGTCGTTGTTCTTCACGGTATTGACGGTTAAAGGCTTCGTCCTGGAAGAAGTAATCGAATGACATAGCTGGAACAATTGCCTGCCAGGTTTTACCCAGACCAGCAACAGTAGCTGCGGCATTACCTGTATTTATTTTTATGCTGATATAATTCAGCCAGTTGGGATTATAAAATATAGCCATGGGCGTTACTCCACGTTGCAGGGAGTTGAAATGAAAATCTTTGTACACACCGCATATGGTTCCCCAGCCCCAGTCGAATTCCTGTCCCAGTGCGTCTTCCGGTTTTTTCCAGCCGAAGAAGGGAAGTGCCGCTTCGTTGATCATAATATCGCCGGATTTCCGGGAGGTATCTTTTACCATGCTGCACTGCCGGCCTGCCAGCAATTTGATGTTATAGGTCTGGAAAAACTGATCATCTGCAGACAGCAACCGTGTATCTGTTTTTTTAGTAGGATCATTTTTAAGCCGGAGCAGGTTATTCCCGAACTCTTGCCCGGGTACGTTACCTGAAGTCGTAATAGACAACACACCTGCCTGTTCCTTAAATTTTTCCACCAGTGCTTTGATATTTTTGCCTGCTTCGCCACCATTGGCAGGTATCACCAATACCTGCGACTGATCAAAACCCAGGTCGTAGTTTTTCATGTATTGGAGCTGCTTGTATACAACAATAGTGGCGATGATGAGCAGGATGGAAATAGAAAACTGTGTTACCACCAGCGCATTCCGGAGGAAATGAGTTTTCATTTGCAGTCCGCTCCGCTGTACCATACGGGAAGGATTAAACCCGGACAGGACAATAGCCGGGTAAATACCGGCAAGCAATCCAATCAATAAACTAATGCCAAACCCGGCACATATTATACCTGGTTGCAACAAGGCCACTATTGTAAAATTCTTATCCGCAATATGATTGAAAGAGGGAAGGAACAACACTACGAGTAACAGCGATAGCAGGAAAGCCATCGTACTCATCATGCCTGCTTCTGTCATAAACTGTAAGAAGAGCTGGGAACGTCTGGCGCCTATTACCTTTCTTACACCTACTTCTTTAGCCCGCGTAGTGGCCCTGGCAGTAGCCAGGTTGACGAAATTGATGCCTGCAATCAAAAGGATAAATAATGCTACGAAAGATAAGATATGTACATAGTAGGCGTCCCCGTTTTTACTGAGTTCATAGCGAAGATTCGAATGCAGGTGGATGCTTGCCAGTGGCTGTAAAAAGTACGTATATACTTGTCCGTTGGCCTTTATTTCATCACCTACATATTGATAAGCAAGATACCTGATCTGTTTGTCGAATGCCGCAACTGATGTACCCGGCTTTAGTTTGATAAATGTTTGTACCACGGTACCATGCCAGTTATCATTGTTGCGTTTGAACCATTCCTGGTTACGGAAAGACACCGCGGAGACGATAAAGTCCGGCCTGAAATAAGTGTTGAAAGGAATGTCTCTCAGTACACCGGTTACCCGATAGTGCTTTTGATTAATTGTTAATATTTTATTGAGATAGTTACTGGCATTATTTTCTTTTCCAAAATATTTTTCTGCTTTAGCAGCTGTCAGCAAAATAGCATCCATCTCATTCATGGCTGTACGTGGATTTCCCGCCAGCAAAGGATAGGGAAGTACTTCGAGCAGATTGCTGTCTGCCAGGTAAACCGCTGTTTCAGGAATCTGTTTTTGCGTGCCGGTACTGACTACTGAGTTCTTTATATAATCAAAAATGCGTGTGGCCGATGCCACCTGTGGATAGGCGAGCACGGCCTGCTTTAGGTTACCTGGTGTGGAGGAGAAGCGAAGAGCATCGTTGGTTTGAGTCTTCACTTCCTCGGCAATCCTGTATACCTCCTGTTGCTGAGGGATCCACTTGTCGTAGCTGTATTCATCCGTCACATAGATCGCAATAAAGAAACAAGCCGTAAGTCCCATCGTAAGCCCGACGAGGTTCAACAGACTATGTGTGATATTTTTCCGGAAATTCCGCCACGCGATTTTTAGTTGACTTTTAAACATAGTGTGTGATGTTGCAGACTTGCGATGGCTAAGTAAATGCCAACTTCATTGATGCTGATTATCAATACGTAATGTTTGAAATTTCCTTTGCCAGCTGTCCGGTTTTAACGGTGGATGTTCATTATCGGACACTCTCATAATGGGCGTCTTTGAAGATTACCCTATCCTGAACTTTCCCTGAAATTTACCGGCTGTGTAATTAATGACGGTATTTCCTCTGCTGCAAAGTAAATTTATCTACCACAAAAATAACTCCTTTACATTAGTCTATTAATTTGGTAGACTAAAAACTTGTTGGTACTTTTAACGCTGAATTGAAATCAGATATCGCGATTCAGCCGTAGTCGGTTTAAAACAGTTTTATCAACCGGCCCTCGTACATCGGTGAGCATTTAGAAGCGTGCTTTCTCTTTTCACAGGCATGGCAACAGCCTGGGCGGGGCCTCAAAAATTACCTATGGATTCTTTTTACTTTCGGTCTTTTAAAGAAAAATGGCGGAGCGCATTTTTGCTCATAACCTTACTGACGCCTTTATACCTGCTGGCGCAGGAAAAACGTGCAGGCGTTACCGGTATCGTTCAGAATGAACGTCACCAGGGAGTGCCTGGCGTATCTGTAGTGGTGAAAAATGAAACCACCGGCGCCACGGCATCCACACAAACCAATGGCAGCGGCGCTTTTCGCTTCACTAACCTCAGTGTTGGCGGTCCTTATAGTGTACAGTTTACTTCTATTGGCTATGAACCTGCTCTGGTAGCGAGTCTTACTTTGTCAGAAGGACAACCTCAGCAGGTAAACATTACACTCAAAGAATCTACTTCTTCCCTTAACCAGGTAGTAGTGGTAGGATACGGTGTACAACGCCGCAAAGAAATTACTGGAGCAGTAGCTTCGGTACGTGCCGCTGATCTGAAAGATCAGCCGGTGACCAGCTTCGAACAGGCTATTGCAGGTAAAGTACCTGGTGTACAGGTACTCCAGAATACCGGCGCACCCGGTGGCAGCATCAGTGTGCGCATCAGGGGACTGAATTCTATCTCCGCAGGCATCGATCCTTTATACGTGGTGGATGGAATTCCGCTCTCCAACGATCTGAAAAACCTGCAGGGATCAACAGATGTGGTGAACATCACCGGGCAGGCCTCTTTCCAGAAATCTCCGGATCCACTCAGTACGCTGAATAGTGATGATATTGCTTCCATCGATATCCTGAAAGACGCTTCCTCTGCATCTATATATGGCTCCAGGGCGTCTAACGGCGTGGTGCTCATCACCACCAAAAAAGGCAAAACATCCGGACCTCCTTCTTTCGGGTATAACATGTATGCCGGTTTTCAACAAGCCAGCAAAAAAATAAAACTGATGGATGCCTATGAGTGGTCGAAGTTCAGCTTTGATGCAAAGAACAATGCCTACCTGGATTTCAAACCATCCGGTAAAATTACAGACGATAACGCCACCAGAGGTAATTCCAATTACCAGATTGCACCCGAAATACTGCCTTATCTGGCAGGTAATCAGGGACTCACCAATACCGACTGGCAGGATGCTCTGTTCAGAACAGCCCCCATCCAGAATCATACCCTGTATGTTTCCGGCGGTAGTGATAAGTTCCAGTATTATGTGTCCGGTAACTACCTTGATCAAAAAGGAATCATCCTGGGCTCCGGCTATAAAAGATATGGATTGAGAGCCAACCTGACCGCAGAACTTACACAGAAACTGCGGATAAGCGTATCCGTGAACCCTACCTTTGATCACTATGACCTGATCAACAGTGAAGGTCCCTGGACATTCGATGGTATCCTCAGCAATGCCCTGAAAGCATCACCCGTATTCCCGGTATACAATCCTGACGGGTCGCTGGCTACCAATCGCCAAAATGTATGGGCCTATGGTTATTCCGGAGGTGAAAACCCCGTAGCACTGGCCACACAGATAAAAGATAAAATGGATCATGTGCGCAACCTGGGTAGTGCCTGGGCAGAATATGAAATCATTAAAGGACTGAAGTTTAAAACATTCTTCGGCTCCGATATCAATCATTTCAGCCGCAATTATTTCCGGCCATCTACGCTCGGAAGCTATAAACCAGTGCAGCAGGCTGCTCCCACCATCCCCAAGGGATCCGCTCAAACGGCCTTATCTACGAACTGGCTCTGGGAAAATACCCTGAACTACCACTTTAGCATACACGAAAAACACCGCTTTGATGTACTGGCAGGTTATACTTCTCAGAAAAATGTAACCAAAGCCAATGAAACGGATGGTACGGGTTTCCCTAACGATGCCGTACAAACGTTGAATGCAGCCACCATCACCAGCGGTACTTCTACAGAATCACAATGGTCGTTGTTGTCGTACCTCGGCAGGGTAAACTACAACTACGATGATAAATACTTTATATCTGCCAGCATCCGTAGCGATGGATCTTCCCGCTTCGGTGCCAATAACAAATGGGGTTATTTCCCTGCCGTTTCCGGTGGATGGCTTATCAGCAATGAATCCTTCTTTAAAGTGAAAGCCATTTCAGAACTGAAGGCGCGGGTGAGCTATGGTACTTCCGGTAATTTCCAGATTGCCAACTACGCCTCCTATGACCTGTTATCGTCTAATGGCTATATACTGGGTAGTGGTAACGGCACAGCGGTGAATGGCGTAGGATTATCCCAGCCGGCCAATCCGGATCTTACCTGGGAAAAAACGGTGCAACTGAACGCTGGTTTAGACATCGGTTTATTTTCCAACAGGATTTATCTCAGCGCAGATTATTACCGCGCCACTACCTCTAACCTGCTGCTGAATGTGCCCGTAGCACTGAGCTCCGGCTTTGGCACTGCGTTGAAGAATATAGGTAAAGTGCGCAATACAGGGGTGGAGTTTGGTTTGAATACCCGCAATCTGACCGGGGCTTTTGTATGGAATACCAGCTTCAACATCTCTGCAAATAAAAATGAAGTATTACAACTCGGCGCCAACAATGCACCTATCATCTCAGATGGTGGTAATGGTACCATTTCACAGCTTTACATCACTAAAGTGGGATTGCCTATAGGCAGTTATTATGGTTATGTAAATGGTGGTTCATTTAAAGATCAGGCGGCCATAGATGCGTATCCGCACTATGCTACCACGAAACCCGGCGATCGTAAGTTTATCGACGTAGACGATAATAAAAAAATTGATGCCAGCGACAGAACAGATATAGGCAGCTACTTCCCTAAGTTTATATGGGGCCTCTCTAACGAATTCCGTTATAAAGGATTTGACCTCACAGTTGCGCTGCAGGCGTCAAACGGTAATAAAATAATGAACCTGCAACGCCGCTTCCTGTATAATGGGGAAGGTAATGCCAACCAGATGATTGAAGAGACAGGTTACTGGAAATCGCCTACGGATCCGGGTGATGGCAACACCATCCGCCCCAACCGTGTAACCACCGGTAACAGTGCGCAACCCAGTTCCTTCTTTGTAGAAGATGGTTCGTATGTGCGTTTACGTAACCTTACCATCGGTTATACTTTTGATCAGCGGTTGCTGAAGAATAAGATCCAGGGACTGCGGATTTATGTATCTGGTCAGAACATCTATACCTGGACCAACTACACCGGCTACAACCCGGAAGTGAATGCCAGGCCGGATAGCCCGCTGTCGCAGGGAGAGGACTACGGTACTTATCCTTTACCGAGAACATTCACCGCAGGTATCAATCTTTCATTCTAAAAACAGGAACTTATGAAGTTAAATATCACAAAAGCAATAGCAGGCTTGTCGCTGGTAACGGTTATATCTTCCTGCAGTAAAGATTTTATTAACCTGGCACCGGTATCCAATCAAACTACGGCTACCTTTTTTAAAACAGCCAATGACTTCCAGCAAGGTGTAAATGCGGTGTACGATGGATTGCAGAGTGCGCGTTCTTACGGCAAATCCAGCTATTACCTGATGGAAGTAAGAAGTGATAATACAGATATTCTTGATCGTGGTGCGCTGGGTGGTGTAGCTTCCCAGATAGACCTGTTCACGGAAACCACTACCAATCCCTTCCTGACAGACGTATACGCCGGGGCTTATGTAACGATATCACGCGCCAACGCCGTGCTGGATCAGATAGATGCGGCTGCCATTCCGGATTCTTCCAAAAAACAATTCAAGGGAGAAGCACAGTTCCTGAGAGCATTTGTATATTTTGACCTGGTACGTTTGTATGGAAAAGTACCGCTGGTGATTAAAACAGAAACTACTTCAGAAGCACAGAACGATAAAAGAAATGAAGTAGCGGATGTGTATGCACAGATTGAGAAAGACCTGCAATCTGCTGCCACCTTACTTCCTGTGGCATACTCCAACGCCGGTGATTATGGCAGGGCAACTGCCGGTACAGCAAATGGGCTGTTGGGTAAAGTATATGTGACAGAGAAAAAATGGTCTGCTGCGACTGCGGTGCTTAAAAACGTTACCGGCTATACGTTGTTAACGGATTATGCCAGTTTGTATAACCCGGCCAATGCAGTCAACAGTGAAGTGTTATTCACCGTGCGGTTTAAGAAAGGGCTGAGCCCATCTGAAGGCAATACTTATTTCACGGACATGGTGCCGTTTTCTTTCTACTATAACGGTGTCGCCTATGGGGGATCCAATAATAACCGGCCTACCAATGATATCGTGTCTGCTTACGAGAAAGATGATAAGCGCCTGATCGCTTCACTGGACACGGTTTCCTTTAAAAATGCCACCACCACACAGAAAGGGAATTATGTAAAGAAATACCTGGATATACCTGGTGCTACCGGTGATGGTGGAAACAGTTTCCCGGTATTACGATATGCGGATGTATTGTTGTTACAAGCAGAAGCACTGAATGAGCAGGGATATAGCGCTGCTAACGGGCCTGGTAGTGCTTTTGATTACCTGAACCAGGTGAGAAGAAGAGCTGGCCTGATAGCGAAAACTGCTGCAGACCTCCCTGATCAGGGTAGTTTCCGCGATGCCATTTTTGCAGAAAGAAGGGTAGAACTGGCCTTTGAAAATAATCGTTGGTTTGACCTGATCCGTTATTCTAAAGGATTAGCGATAATGCAGGCACATTTGCAGAAAGAGTACAACCTGGCTACCCCGGTATTGACGCCGGCCAGGTTGCTGTTTCCTATTCCGCAAAGCGAGATAGATATTCACAACGATCCGACCAATTTTCCTCAGAATCCATGATGGCAGGCGGGTTGAATTAAATAGCGTAGTATGAATCGTTTTATTTTTATATTGCTGGGAGCACTATATGTGCTCCCGGCCTGGGGGCAGCATGCCAGTGACTCAATATGGGTAAAGAAAAATTATTATAAACAGGAGCGTCAAATCCGAATGCGGGACGGTGTGCAGTTGTTCACGGCTATTTACCTGCCGAAAGACAACACAGAGAAACACCCGATACTCATCACGCGTACGCCTTACTCGGCAGCACCTTACGGGGAACAATATCTCAGCCCCAATCTCTGGAATATATACTGGAACAGCTATGCACACGAACACTATATTATTGTGGTGCAGGACGTGCGTGGTCGCTGGATGAGCGAAGGAGCATTTAAAGATGTACGTCCGTTTAATCCGCATAAGGAGGGCAACGACATTGATGAAGCCAGCGATACCTATGATACCATCGACTGGTTGCTGAAAAATATACCGGGTAACAATGGTAATGTAGGCGCTTTTGGGATTTCCTATCCAGGATTTTATACTACCATGGCTGCGTTGAGCGGACATCCGGCATTGAAGGCGGTAAGTCCGCAGGCGCCGGTGACCGACTGGTTTCGTGGAGATGATTTTCATCACAACGGCGCTTTTTTCCTGATGGACTGTTTCGGCTTTTATACCAAAGGATTTGGGTATCCTCATCCCAATCCTATATCGGTAGCGCCGGTACAGGCATTAAAGTTACCATGTACCGATAACTACAATACTTTTCTGAAAATAGGGACCATCAAAAACTTCACGAAACTAACAGGCGACAGTCTGGCTTTCTGGAAAGAAATCATTGCGCATCCGCACTACGACGACTGGTGGAAAGCGCGCGATCCGCGTAATTATGTGGACAGTATAAAACCTGCCGTGTTGGTAGTGGGTGGCTTGTTTGATGCAGAAGATTGTTATGGCGCCTGGAATTTATATAAGGCAGTAGAACAACATAATCCGGGGACTCATTTCAACCGGCTGGTGATGGGCCCCTGGTACCATGGGCAATGGGCTTCTACAGATGGTACGCACCTGGGCAATATTCAGTTTGGCGATAACACCGCCGCCTGGTACCAGGAGCATATAGAAGTACCGTTTTTTAATTATCATCTCAAAGGAAAAGGCAATTTGTCTGCCATCGCAGAAGCTAACGTGTTTTTTAGTGGTGAAAACAAATGGCATCAATACGATAAATGGCCGCCGGTAGCCGAGGAAAAGGAGATTTTTTTACAGGAAAACGGGGAGCTGGCATGGCACAAAAGCGAGACAGGTTTCTGTGAATACGTAAGTGACCCGGCGCATCCGGTGCCATATACGCAGGATGTACATTATATCCGCACCCGTGATTATATGACGGATGACCAGCGGTTTGCGTCACGGCGGGCAGATGTACTGACTTTCGAAACAGATACGCTGACAGCAGATTTAACCATAGGCGGCACCGTTACGGCAGATCTGCGTGTAAGCCTGACAGGTAGTGATGCAGATTTTGTGGTGAAAGTAATAGATGTGTTTCCGGATGATTTCCGCTATCCCAATACACCTCCTCCCAACAGAACGCGTGATGCCGGGGGGCCTTATCCGTTGGGTGGTTACCAGATGCTGGTAAGGGGCGATATTTTCCGGGGACGTTTCCGGCATAGCTTTGAGGAGCCGCAGGCGTTTGAACCCGGTAAAATTGAGCAGGTGAAGTTTGCTTTACCGGATGTGGCCCATACTTTTCAGAAGGGTCACCGGCTCATGATCCAGGTGCAGAGTACCTGGTTTCCTTTGGCAGACAGGAATCCGCAGCAGTTCGTGAATATATACGAAGCCACGGAAAAGGACTTTGTAAAAGAAACGATCCGTATTTATCATGATAAGGATCACCCTTCCGGTATCATTTTGCCGGTGTTGAAATGATTACGGTCGTTTGAAATGGATTTCCAGTTTCATCTGCCGGTGCTTATTGTTATAGACTTCTTCATCCTCCCGGAAAATGATGAGTTGTTGTGGGGTGAGTACGCGTATCCTGAAGGTGATGGCGTCGCCGTTGGCTTCCTGCAGGGTGAGTTCTTTGGCTTCCCGGTCCAGCACATAGGATTCGTAGCGTTGGCCGCCGTCTACGATGTTGCCATTTTCCTTAAAAAGCATTACATCCAATGGCGTGAAGTTGGTATCTATTTTTTCGAATGCTTTTTCTTTATTTTCGGTGGCACTCATGATAGATTTCACGGGGAGCCATTTACCGGTGATTCTGCCATTTGTCTGATTAGCCGGGATATTAGGGATGTTGCCGCAGCCGAGGTGCAGGAAACAGGTTAAGAAAAGCATATACAAGCTATTCATATTTCGTATCTTTAGATTGAACAAATCGTCTTTTGCCGCGCTGATGATCAGAGGTGCATCTCAACTTCGTAGCCCAAATGTACTACAATCGGAGTGAGCAATAATAAACGGCCGGCAACAATTTTAATCTTTTCGCCTATTATTTTACCAGCAAAAAGTTGTGTTATGGCAGATAATATTGCAGCGCCGTTTATACCTGCACAATACATTGGAGAAGCCACAACTACGTCTGAGACGAAGGAGCTGGTACATGAAACCGCGGCTGTGACTTTTTTTAAGGTGGCGGTAGCAAGGCTGTCTGATGTAAATAAATGGGCCGGAATGAGTGGAAGTTTCTCTTCTGAATTTCAGTTGACGGATCTGGCCGGCAAACTGGCTGAAGGGCCGGCTGAAACGGGGATGTATATACGAATAGATATTCCAGGCCCGGGTACCAATGCCGGGAAGGGGTTTGACTGGGTAAAGATTGAACAGAAGGAGCATGTGATGCTCAATGAGCACCAGGAAGTGTTTTTTATCCGGGCGCGGCCTACGGAGCATCCCATTCAGAAAAGCGCCGGTATTGCCCATTTTCTGCGTAAAGAAGCCAGTAGTTCGTTTGTATTGGTCAGGAACGGGGCCACCATTACCGCTACCGTATACGGACGTAATGAAGTGCCAAATACGCAAACTGCTGACGTAGGAGATAAGATCAGGAATGCCGTGGTTGGTTCCACCGGCGCCATTGGTATCTCTAAGCTGCAGTGGAAGGCGCTGGTGAAGGGATTGTTGGAATGAGCCTCCGGCAGCTATCTTTCCTGATTTTTTCCAGGTTATCAACTACAGTTGTTGTTCCCTTTCCAGAAAGCTTAGTGTTTTCATTTGTAACTCCACTTCTTCAATCGCTTTCATCAGGTTATTTTTAGTATCCGTTAGTGCAGTGAGTGCAACGACCATTCTTTTCCATACCGGTTGCATATCTGTAACGAGTGCTTTCCCTTTTTCCGTCAGTTGTATGAGTCGTTTCCGTTCATCTGCCTTATCTTTTTTAGAGCGGATGAGTTTTTGTTTCTCCAGCTCTTTGAGCAAACTGATAGTAGAAGGGTGGGAGTACCCTATTTCCACCGCAATTTCTACTACAGATAATAGGGGCTTAAGATGCAGGGTATAAATAACGGGAAACCATTTAGGTTCAAACTCAATGCCGTTGGCTTTATAGATCAGCTGCCCATCTTTGCGCAGCTGATCACTGAGTCTTTGCAACCGGGTAGAAATGGCCAGTATACCCGATTCGTCAATCACATTTGTCATATCCTTTAATCGTTAAGATGTAAGTGATAGAATACGTTGTCTGCATTCATCACCGGAAAGTACGATGGTAATTCCGTCTTTTTTATCTGTTTAAAATGATTGCGTTCATAAAAACGGATGGCGGCCGCCAGTTTATCTACCGTGCCCAGGTAAAGATCCGTTATCTCTGCTGATCTGGAATAGGCGATCAGTTGATCCAGCAGCTGTTGTGCCAGGCCTAATTCCTTGCCCCGGAAGTCTTTTTTTACAAACATTTTGCGGATGGCCCCAGCCTGGTGGCCGGTGGCTATCAGGGCAATCGTACCAACCAGTTCGCCGTTTACCATGGCTCCCCAGAATCCGCCGCCTGTCTGATGATAATTGGTTTCAATATCATGCAGATCGGGTTGGTCTTCGATGGTGATGGGAACGTTAAATTCTATTTGTTGTATGGGCAGTATAATATCAATTACCTGCTTGCAAAACTGGTTGTCAATCATTCTTATAGTAGGTGCCGTATTCATTTGCATAGATTTATGGTATAAAACTACGTAGTTGACTACATAAATAAAAATTTATTTTTTATTTATGTGCGCAGATGGGTTGCGTAGTAGTGTTATCTCTTTGTAAAAACAAGCAGGCCTTCTAGCTTAAAATGGACAAAGCTGCGGTAAAATTACGGCACCGCGGAGTGTATGGAAACATATCGTTGCAGACATGCTTTGCAATGATCACAATTTACAGATGCACCGAAAAGGTAACACGGAGTAGGGAAGCGTATTTACAGCCATACTGCCCTGCAAGGGGAATACGGGTTCGAGTCCCGTGAGGGTCACTGGAATAGAAAAAGCTTCAGAGCTTATTGGTTTTGAAGTCTTTTTTGGTTCGATATGTGATCGATGAATTTTGAAACTATCCCAAATTATTGATGTATAAGGGTTGTTGGGTTCGGGTACCAATGGGTGATTAATGATACGTAGAACTTCTAACCGCTACCCATGCTTAGTCCAAGTCTTCAGAATTTAGAACTTGCTGAATGGAAATTTCGGCCAAGTAATAAACTAATTCAAGGATCTTTTCAGCATCTTCTTCTGATACAGTTATTCCTCCATTTGCTAGTATGGTTACAGCCTGTTTTGGTGTCAATTCTTATCAGTCATATTATGAATTATGTGTGGTCCATTTTTCATGTTTCAATATAAACACCAAGATAAGTCAGTTCTATTTCATTATGAATGGTTATTAGTTCTGTGATAACTTAATAACTCCTTCTCAATTTTTAAAATGACTTCCTCTATGGGGCTAAAATTGGAATAACCTAATGAATTAATAAATCTTGTCAACTCAATTGTATTTTCTATAAAGTCTTTCTCCGTGAGATGATTGATATTCACAGAACATAAGTCAGGAATACAATACCACAGTTCGCCCGTTAAGTAATTTACTTGTAAGCCTATCCTTCCTGCCTTACTGATAAGATCATACTTTATTATAATTACATACCTGGTTATACCCAGTTCATTTATGTAAGGAATGTTAAAATAAGCAAGATTTTTATATGGATACCATTGCGCTCCGATTTTAGGTTTGTCTATCGCGAAGTCGAATAGGATTCTTTTAGGAGTTTTATTATCTGGTAGTGCATTCGTCTGAAGGTCAGGCCACACTGGGGCGCGAGTACCCTTACTGAAGCGTTGATAATCGGTGACAGCTATACTGCAGCAGAGCATAGATTGTTAACCGCATTGCAGGCCCCAAGCAGGATTAATCCTTGTAAACATTTATCAGTTCGGTGTAAAGGCCTTTAGCAGAACAATACCCGGGCACAGATAGTGCTGCATCTTACCCAGTCTTTCGACAAGGCAAAGGAGATATAATTGCTGATCCTGACATCCCACCGCATATTTTTATTGTAAAAATGACAATAAAAATCAGTATTTTAGTACTGAATAGCTGTTGCTGGAATTGCTATATATCTTACCATATTTTCTTTCAGAAGACTTTGACAAATTAATCGCCCAAATATATTTGATCATTCTATTTTTCTAAAACAATTCCTAACCCTCAAAGGATCCATCTATGAACTTTAAATGCTACCCCCTTAAAAGGATGATATGGCTCATCCTGGCTCTTTTATGCCTGTTGACTAAGCCCGCGCATCCACAGGTTTATGCCAATCAGCAGAATAACGGTGTAACCGGCCTGTGTTTACTTTGTGGTGTTACTGATCCGGACAATGCTGTTAACTCCAATACCGGCGATTATTCTACCTTCAACATAACAGTAGGTTTGCTGGGTATAACGGTGTACCAGACATTGATTTTTCCAGCCGTCAGCAACAGCGGATGTGATTCGTTGGTAATCGGTATTGGCAGCAATGATGCATTATTATCTGCCAATCTTTTCGGCGGTGTTACCGTGCAAACCTTTAATGGCAATACCGCCAATAACGACGCGCGTGTGGTGGACTCTTCTGTATTGCGTTTGTTACAGAACAATACMCGGGCGGAGATCGTCCTGCATCCTACCCAATCCTTTGACCGGGTAAGGATAACCCTGACCAGTAGTTTACTGGGTTTATTAAGTAGTTTCCGGGTTTATTATGCTTACCGCAATTCCGGTAAGCCCACCAACCCGGTGTATACAGTGCCGCAGGGAATAACGTGTGGGAGCCAGGTACTCACGATCCAGAATTATGTACCAGGTAATTATTATCGGGTAAGAATCAAGTATAAATATGGCGGTGCGCCTACCACGCCGGTATCTGACACGTCATTTACTGTATATAACAGTAATGTGATCGTTACTCCTGATATTTCATTTATTTTTATGCCCCCACAGGCAGATATTTACGTTCAGGCCGTTAACCCGTTCACCAATTGTAGTTCAGACAGTGTACATCGCTCCTATAGCATTGGAGCAACACCGTCTTACGTTGATACCGACGCAGACAGTATAACGATCTGTAAAGGAGACAGTGCTACCCTGCACGCATATAACAGCGCTTTTCCGCCTACCGTCATTCTATGGTATGATACAGCGGTCGGAGGTACGCTTTTACATACAGGTAATTACTTCAAGGTCAGCCCATCTTCAACTACTACCTATTATGTCACCGGTAGCGCTCCATGTGAAAACCCCAAACGAAGACCGGTAAAGGTATTTGTGAAGCAAATACCCAATCCTGTTTATACTATTCCTGACGGATTTGCATGTGGAAGCCAAACACTTGGCGTGCAAAACCATCAGTCGGGATTTAACTATTACGTACGAATAAGATATGTCGATTTTCTGAATAACCTATTGATGGATAGCAGCTATGTGGTATTCAATAGTAATGTTATCAGCACGCCTGATATAGTTGCTACCTATTACGGTACTGCTACCGTTTCTGTTCAGGCAAAAGATACCGTCAGCGGTTGCCGCTCCGATATTATTACTCAATCATTTATCTTTGGCGGTTCCGCAGAAAAACCGGCAGTGGATGCAGACAGCGTAAGTATATGCGCAGGGGACAGTGTTACTTTACACGCTTACGCACCTAGTTTCCCGGCTCAGAAAGTTATGCTCTGGTATGATGCTCCTGTTGGTGGAAACTTATTGTCCAGTAGTGACTACTTTACGGTAAGCCCCGACACAACTGCTATTTATTATGTAACTACAGGATTCAACTGTGAATATCCTCAACGTCAACCTGTAAAAGTAGAAGTGCTTAACTGTTTGTCTAAGAATCGTATGGTTTTCGTCACTTCCCCGGCGAAACAACCTATGTACCTTAAAATATACCCTAACCCTACCACAGGTGAAATAAAGATAGACGGCAAGTTTGATATGGCTGGTGCGCAACTCAGCATATTTGACCTTCAGGGCAGGGAAATACAGCGGGGCATACTAACCAATAATTTAATCAGGCTTGAAGGCAACAATGGGTTGTATATTATTAAGTTGATCACCCGCACAGGAAAGGTATATCATTGCCAAATATTGCTACAAAAATAGGCGGGTAGATCACTCCTGACAGTAATAATTATAACACAGGAGGCTGGGTTAATACCGGCCTCCTGTGTGTATTTTAGCCGCAGTTCAATATCTTTGGGTGTCGTTCAGATTTGCAACTTTTAATTTCGGAATTGTCCAATCGGGATCACTGGAAGATATGCCCGCCAAAGTAATTCGTATAGAAGAAATCCTCTCAAATCCATGTTGGCACAAGTATTTATTTCCAGCAGGAAATAGCTATACGAAATAGCAATAGCCATACCGCTTAACTGCATATTACGAAACCGATTTCGTGAGCCTGCATGGCCGAAAGGCGCAATATTTTACGCTTTCGGATCTCTCAGAAAACAAATTTTTTTTTCTTTCTTCCAAGTGAAATACTAATTTGGTCGTAGTTGGTTCCACGTACCTTTTCTTCAAAAAGAAATCATATTTGCTTTATGAGGAGTTAACATCTTTTCATAGTATTGGTCAACTGGCGGCGAGGTATAGAATAGGTAATGATCAGTCGAAGCTTAGGCTGAGGTGATGGCTGACAGGCACTTTCTGCCGTGTGCAATATCAATGTAACCAGCTGTACATCAACACCAATTTCTATATCCGGCATTGTGCATTTGGAACACCCTTATCGACAATAATAACCAGCAGTTACAGTTAGTTTTTTTGAGAAATGAAATTCAATAACCATCTGTTTCGATGGAATTTATTGCTGTGGTGGAATGTAGCCAATGATTCCTGCCTCAGAAATAAGTCGTACGTATGTCGTCAGTGTGTACCGGCAAGTCCGCAGTGCGGCATAGGTTTGTCTGAAAAGCACTACAGGTAAGCAAATTCAACCAAATGATATTAAGATAATAATCTGATAACACCATCTGTTATTAATTCAACAGCATCATATTTAGTTTTATGGCGTAAATACTTCTTATCGATCAAACATGAATGTATTCATTAAAACTGCACCGAATGTTTTACGCCTGGCGAATTGTAAGCTAATGCATCTTCCATTCAAGAACAACAGCCATTAACATTTAAAACAAACAAGCCACTTAAAGATTGCTTTATGAACAAAATCTATCAATGTAGGTTTTTATTGCGGTTACCTGTAAAACTGCTGCCAGCCTTCCTGTGCTGGATTGTCTGCCTTTGTCTGGCCCTGTCGCCAGTGCAGGCGCAGAATAAATTCAGGATCGAGGGCAAAATTACCGACGACAAAAATCAACCAATCCCCGGCGTCAGTATCTCCGAAGCCGGCACCCGTAGCGGTGTAGTAACTGATGCAGAAGGTAAATATCGTTTAGACGTTGCCGGTAGTAACAGCACATTGCACATCGCATTTGTGGGTTATGAAAGCAAAGAAATTTCCGTAAACGGCTCCCATACGCTTAACATATCACTGTTCCCGCAGCTGAAACAACTCAACGACGTGGTGATCACCGGATATGGTAAAACCAGTAAAAAGAATGTCATTGGTGCCATCAGCTCCGTAAATTCCGGTGAATTTACGCAAGGCGTTATCGCTTCCCCTTCTATGCTGCTGCAGGGCAAGGTACCCGGTTTAACCATCACTAAAAGTGGTAACCCCAACCAAAATCCAACAGTAATATTAAGAGGACCTTCTACCTTGCGTAGTGGCGCCCAGGAGCCATTTTACGTGGTCGACGGCGTTCCCGGTGCACCCATCGATATGGTGGCGCCGGATGATATTGCCAGCATCGACGTACTTAAAGATGGTGCTTCCACTGCTATCTATGGCGCCAGGGCAGCGAACGGCGTAATCATGGTAACCACCCGCCGCCCTAAAGCAGATCAACTGCGTATCGCTTACAATGCATACGTAGGACTGGAAAAAGTAGCGAACCGCCTGGAAGTACTCACCGGCGACGAATTACGTAAATACCTCGCTGACAACGGCCAGGTATTGGCCGCCGCCAACAACGATGTATATCCGGGTACTACCACGCCCGTAAACACCGACTGGCAGAAAGAAGTACAGCGCGATGCCGTTTCCCATAATCATAACCTCTCGTTAATGGGCGGCGCCAAAAATACTACCTATGGCTTCAGCGTAAATTATCTCAATAACCCCGGTATCATCAAAACTTCATCGCTGAACAGGCTGGGAGTGAGGGCTAATATCGATCAACGTGCGTTTGATGACCGCCTCCGCCTCTCTTTAAATCTCTTTAATACGTCTACTACACAAAACAATGTACCCGATGCGGTATTCGGCAACATGCTCAACTACCTGCCAACCGTGCTGGTTACCCGTCCTGACGGTACCTACACAGAAGATTATGCCGGTAATATCCGCGGAAGTAATAACCCTGTTTCGCTGATTGCCAACAACAACGACGAAACGAAAATCAATAAGTTCCTCGCCAACGGACTGGCAGAAGTAAAAATCCTGCCTGGCCTCACTTATACACTGAGTCTTACCACCCAGCGGGACCAGGTAACCAGGAACGTATACTATAACAGTCTGTCCGTGCTGGCAAAAGGATTGAACGGTAAAGCTACCCGCCTTGCCTGGACCAATGCCCGCAATATCATTGAATCTTATTTTAACTACGACAAAACAGTAGGTAAACATAACTTCAAAGTGCTGGCCGGGTACTCCTGGCAGGAAGACCACAATGGCGATGGCTTTGGTGTTACTACTCAAGGTTTCGGTAGCGACGCCCTCACCTGGAATAACCTGGCGCTGAGCAACCCACCTCCTGGTACCGTGGTATTTGATAACTCCGCTTCTACTACCCTCACCACGTTGCGCCTCATCTCTTACTACGGCAGAATCAACTACCAGTATGCAGATAAATATTATTTCCTGGTGTCGCTGCGTAATGATGGTTCTTCCGCATTTGGTAAAAATAACCGCTGGGGTTATTTCCCTGCTGTATCAGCCGGCTGGCGCATCAGCCAGGAGCCTTTCATGAAGGCAAATGGCTTCTTCGACGACCTGAAGCTGCGTGTCAGCTACGGAAGTTCCGGTAACTCACTCGGCTTCGATCCACTGGCTGCACAGTTGCAATACAGCACCACCGGCCGTTACTACGATAATGGGAACCTGATTAATGCCATCGCACCTGTACAGAATGCCAACCCCGACCTGAAATGGGAACGTACCGGTATGCTGAACGCCGGTATTGACTTCGCTATATTCAACGGGCGACTGAGCGGTGCGGTAGACTATTACGACAAGCAAACTTCTGACCTCATCTGGAACTACCCGGTAACCACTACGCAATATATCACTACTACCTTGCTGGCTAACGTAGGAAAAGTGAGTAACAAAGGAGTGGAAGTAGTACTGAATGCAGAACCGGTACACACCAAAAACTTTTCCTGGAAAACATCGGCTAACGTTTCTCACAATACCAATAGCATCAGCTCTTTGTCCAACGGCCGCTTTACACTGAAAGATATCCCTACTGCTATCCTCGGCGGCAAAGGCCAATCCGGTAACTGGAGCCAGAAAGTACTGGAAGGCCAGCCTATTGGTACTTTCACCCTGTTCCATTACCTGGGTAAAGACAAAGACGGTGTTTCCACTTACCAGAAAGCTGATGGTACTGTAACTACCTCTCCCGCGATCGGTGACCTGATGCGCGCTGGTAACGCACAACCTACGCTTACCTATGGATGGAGCAATACCTTCACCTGGAAAGGATTTGACCTGAATGTATTTATCCGCGGCGTAACCGGTAATAAAATCCTGAATGCTACCAAGGCAGCATTGAATACCCCAACAGATGCCAAGATGACTAACATCCTGAAGTTCACTGCTGGTGAGTCTTACAACGATAAGAACTCCTTCATGATCTCTGACAGGTTCCTGGAAAACGGTTCCTACCTGCGTATGGATAACCTCACCCTGGGATATACGTTCAAAACCAGGAGTAATTACATCAGCAAATTACGTATATACGGCAACGTGAATAACGTATTTACTATCACCAAATACACCGGTATAGACCCTGAAATGGACCTCGGCGGCCTTACACCAGGTATTGACGCCCGGAATTATTATCCTAAAACCCGGTCTTTCATCTTTGGTCTGAATGCTATTTTCTAATCAATCAGTTTGTTTAAATATCAAGATATGAGAGCTAAAAAAATCCTTTGCATTTTCCTGCTTGCCGTAACGGCGCTGGCAGCATGCAGCAAGCTGGATGTAGGTGTGGAATCAAAATATACGCCTTCAAACTTTCCTTCTAATAACAGCTCCTATGCCGCCGCCATCGGCGCCGTATATGCACAGCTGGCCAACACCAAATCAGGCGACGCTACCTACTGGATGAATGGTACCGGATTTAGCTATGGAGTGGACTACTGGATGTTGCAGGAATTTTCTACAGATGAAGCCATCATCCCTGCCCGCGATGGTAACTATGACGATGGGGGTAAATACCGCTTTATGCATCTGCATACCTGGGGTAGCAGCCATCCCTATGTAATCAGTGCCTGGCAGTGGGGATTTGGAGGTATTAATATTGCGAATAACACCATCAACTTAATGAAGGCCTTACCTGCGGGCGCTTATAAAACTTCGTCAGTAGCAGAGCTGAAAGCCATGCGCTCTCTGTTCTATTTCTTTATGATGGACCTGTATGGCAATATCCCGGTGCTGGATACCTTTCCGGTAACTACGCCACCAGCCACCAAACAGCGTAAGGAAGTATTTGCATTTATTGAAAACACGTTGAAATCAGCATTGCCCGATCTCACGACCAAAGTAGATGGAAGCACTTATGGCCGCGCAACCAAATGGTTGGCATTTGCCCTGCTGGAAAAAATGTATCTCAATGCGGAGTACTATACTGGTACACCGCGTTATGCCGACGCAGTAGCAATGGCAGACAGTGTCCTCATCAACGCTCCTTATTCACTCGATGCCGACTATTCTTCCATCTTCAAACCGGATAATGGTCCGCAGATCAAGGAAACGATCTTCGCCATTCCTTACGACGCCAACCTGATTCCAGGTTGCCACTTTACACGTTTCTGCCTGCATCCCTTCCTGAAGGCGCGTTTCGACCTGCCGGATGCATTTGGCCCCAGCGTGGCTTTGAGTACTATACCTGATTTTTATGCCTACTTTAATCAACCTAATGATGTACGCAACGGCACCTGGCTGGCTGGTAAACAGTATAACAAAGACGGCACGCAAAACATCGTACATACCACTACCAAAACCCTGGATGCTTCTTCTACCGGTTCCGATACACCGATCGACTGGTGGGTGGAAATATTCCCCGATCTCACCCTGAAACCCGGTGGTGAAGCGAAACTGGACGTAGGCAACGACCTCAAAGGACAACTGAAAGGTGTACGTTCCATCAAGTACTATCCTGACAAAAACGTAAATACTTCTACCCGCTTCCAGAATACCGATTTACCGGTACTCCGTCTGGCAGATGTGATCATGATGAAGGCAGAAGCCATCCTTCGCGGCGCAACACCAACTGTTGTAAAAGGAGAGCTGCAAACAGCGGACGTGCTGGTGAATAAGATCCGCGCACGTGCCGGCACCACGCCATGGGTGGGTACTACGTTGCCGATGCTCCTGGAAGAACGCGCCCGCGAATTTGCCTGGGAAGCCTGGAGAAGAAATGACCTGATCCGCTTTGGCAAATTTGAAAGTAAGTGGGGCTTTAAGCCAGCTGATAACAATATGTTCCGCCGTATATTCCCTATTCCTGCTATAGAGCTGGCCCTCAATCCTAACCTGGTGCCTAACCCGGGATACTAGGGAGCTTTGGCTTTTAGCTTTTAGTAAATGTAATTTTCGCTACATTTACTAAAAGCTAAAAGCTAACTGCTTAATCCAATCACCCTCGGTACATGCCCGGCATAATCGAGAAAATGCGGCATCATCCAGTTCATAGGTACTTTCATATAACCTGTAGTAGTACCATCACTGCAACCATACCATTCTTCTGAAAGAATATCTTTGTCAATAACTACCTGTATCTTATTCTCTTTGTCCAGCATGATGCCAAAAATAGTGGCAGCGCCTACTGACGTCCCCAGCATGCTTTCCAGCAATGTCACCGGCGCAAATGATAGCCGGGAAATATTCAATACGGCGCTCAGGTCTTTCGTTTTGAAAGGTTTATCCGCCGTAGTGATGAACAGGTAAAAATCAGTTTGCTGGCGGTTACACAGAAACAATGTCTTCACTGTTTTCATATGCAATTGCTCGTTAATCCGGATACAATCTTCCATAGTAATGGCTTCATCGGTATCTACCCGCTCAAAAGGCACGGACAGTTTTTGCAATGTCTGGTAAACCATTTCCTGTAAAGCTGTTTTAAATACAGCCGGAGCAGTGGTTTTCGACTCACTTACATAGATCATCAAAACATACTTTAGTTCATTTCGCGAAAATAAGTAAGGATATTGATTTTTTCCGGGGAGAAGTTTTTAGGGAGATGATAATCTGCTGACTGGTCTGGTAAACTAGCCTCATATTTCGCGTAACGCGATCCAGGTCAACAACCTTTTRGGTAAAAGTAGCGCTCTTTGGAAAGCCTGATAACTGAAGTTTACCTATACCTGCCAGGAATAACGTATAACCTCTGCAAAACTGAAAACAATCCTCACCGGAATCACTTTTGTTGTTTTGGAGATCGGGATAAATATTTATTTTTACCGCTATGGGACAATTAAGAATGGGATTGGGCATCTGTAAGCCCGTTCGAAACACCAATGATTTCTCGCATGTACACGGCCACTTACAGATCGTGATCGATGAGAAGGTGGTACCTGCCATGGGCTATTTTGGAGAGGAAGATGTGTGCCTGAATCACTGGTTCGATGTATTGGGCACGATAATCCGCAACTTCGAATCAGGAAAAGAGACTGAATACACCTATGATGAGGGGGAGCAGGGGCAACCGGCGTTTCAATTTGTGTTGATCAAACCGAATGAGGTAGCCTTTTCCATTGTTGATTCGGTTATCTCAGGTAGCGGCGGCGGCAAAAAATGGCGCAACAAAACCTTTCCACTTTCTGATCTGAAAAAAGGTTATCAGAAAGTTACCGAACAGTTTTTGAAAGAAGTGGCGGCCGAAGCACCGGCACAGTTGCCACAATGGAAGAAGCTTATTGGGAAAGTATAATGCTTTAACAAAAGATATCCGTGAAATAATAACCAGATGCTCATAAATATAAGAATTACGACTGTTTGGATCATGGTCATGATAGCTAGCTTAAACTGTAAATCTCAGGACGGCGAAACGTATTGGAAGCTAAGCACCATCTACAGGGAGGACAAGACCCCCTTTAAAGGATTAACGGTCGACGCCATGCAGGAAATGCTCGATTATAATTTTCATTTTATCAGAAAGGCAGATCGTTTGCATTTTGAATTACCTGCTAAATTCAGCGTAGACCTTTCCGATTTCAACAGTCTTTCTCAGCTCCAGATCAGGAACCATGAATATTACAAAATGTACAGTCAATCTTTTGATGGGGATATTTTTAGAGTGATGTTCAAGGATCTTGCGACGATGACTGAATCCCAAAATACAGTAATGGAATTTACCCGGATGTCGAAAGCAGCATACGAAGATGATATCAATAAGGAAATTGCCCGGCAGAAAGCTGTTGCCGACAAAATAAATGCACTGAAGCAGCAATTGACTTCAAGCCCCCGGATCTTATTGGATCCTTTGGAGAAGTTGCCCCAAAAAAGTCAGGTTATTGAGGATGACAAAGGGGAAAAGATCAACTTACTGATTCCAAAGGATATTGATCTTAAAAAAACCGGACAGATTAAAACTGAGCAGTTTGGAGCTATCAAAATCGGCACATTTGTTAAAAATGCTGTTGTGTATGATATCCGGCATTCCCAAAAGGATTACGGATTAAAGCAACTGGCCATTTGGGTCTCTACAGATCAGGCGGATTTTGACCTGGGCAGTTGGAAAAAGGAGCGCCCAAACCGGTTGATTTTTAAAGATGATAGCAATGGTGTGATAGGGTATGAGCTTGATTATGATGCCGGTAAACAAAAGGCCATCATTCGTTCTGTTTTTTGTCTTAGATATAAGAAAATAGGGCAGGCGCATGTGTTTGTATATGCTGATGTTTACCGGGCGCAATTTGGCGGTAACTACGATCCATTGAAGGAGATGAACGAAATACTGAACTTCAACAATCAGATGTTGGGTAACATCATCATTCAGTAAATATGGTGAATGCTATAGCTAACCTTTGGCGTTGGATGAATCATCATATTCGGTTATGAAGTGCTCTTTCATCATTATGAATGGTCATAAAATTATGATATATCGTAAATTCTAAATCAAAAATATTGTTTTAATTAATTGGTATTCAATTAGTTAAATGATGGCATTTTTGTTGCCTTCATGGCGCAAACTATTTTGATTTATGAAACCATCACCAAATCTCCTATCTCCCGACAACCATGCATTGGTATTAATTGATTTTGAAGGGCAAATGGCTTTTGCCACTAAGAGTATTGCTATCAGTGAACTACGCACCAATACTGCAATTGTTGCCGGCACTTCAAAAATTTTTAAAGTGCCAACGATTGTAACCACAGTAGCGGAGGAAGCTTTTTCCGGGCCTGTCTTTCCCGAAGTTGAAGAATTTTACCCGCAGGCTACATCAGGCTATATTGATCGTACAACCATGAATACCTGGGAAGATGAAGCTGCCTATAAAGCCATTACTGGTACCGGGAAAAAGAAACTGGTACTTGCAGGCTTGTGGACAGGCGTTTGCATTGTTGGCCCCGCATTGTCGGCAATCGAAGAGGGTTACACGGTTTATGTTATTACAGATGCCTGCGGAGACGTAAGTGCGGAAGCACATGAAAGATCTGTACAACGCATGGTGCATGCAGGTATCAAACCAATTACATCTATCCAATACTTGCTGGAATTGCAAAGAGATTGGGCAAGACAGGAAACCTATGCGGCCGTTACTGATCTGATGAAAAAATACGGTGGCTCCTATGGCCTGGGTATTCACTACGCCCACCATATGCTGAAACACTAATTTTTAAAACAACATCACTTGCCAGTTTTGCGGATTTCCTATTTCTCTTATATGCATAATACAGCGATCCTGTTTGTGCTTTTATTGACTTGCCACGCAGGCTACACGCAGTCTTTTAAACTGATGCGATTTGACGAGGACTATACTTATTTACGTGATTCGGCTTCATCTTTTTATCAGCAGCTAAAGTATACATCATTATCACCTAAAAGTGATGCCTACGTTTCTTTTGGTGGATCGGTAAGGTTAGAATATGTTGATTTTAACAATGAAGATTGGGGGCGACTGGGAATCGGTCATAATAATTTCCTCTTACAGCGCTACGATTTGCATGCAGACGTTCACCTGGGTGAAAAAATCAGGTTGTTCACTCAGATTAGAAGTGCCTGGGAAGGTGGCCGCAAAAACGGCCCCAGGCCAATTGATGAAGATCACCTGAACATTCAGAATCTCTTTATTGATGCACAGTTGTATAAAAGTAATGCAAAAAGTCTGGCGATCCGTGTCGGCCGTCAGGAGCTGGACTACGGCAGCGGGCGACTGATCTCTGTGAGGGAAGGGCCTAACCTGCGCCTTTACTTCGATGGCGTTAAACTGATGTATGCAGCGCCAGGTTTTACTGTGGATGCATTGGTGATGATGGCTGATACCGTCAACACAGGAGCATTTGATAATAAAGTCAGTAAACAGGTGAACCTGTGGGGAATTTATGCCAAACGAATTTTTAGGGAAGCAGGCAATCTCGATTTTTATTACCTGGGTATTCGACGTGATGCGGCAGTTTTCGAAGAAGGTACTGCAAATGAGCGAAGACATACAGTGGGCGGCAGGTATTGGAAATACGGTGGTGGCTTCATCTATAATTTCGAAGCGGCGTGGCAGTTTGGAAAATTTGGTAATAGAAATATCGGCGCCTGGACCGCCTCTGCTGATATAGGTTACCTGTTTGAATCTCTCAAAGTCAAACCATCGGTTAACTTACGGAATGACTATATCTCCGGAGACGCTGCCAAAGGAGATGGTAAACTGGGAACCTTCAATCCAATCTATCCCAAAGGTGGATATTTTGGATTCAGTCCGCAAATAGGTCCGGTCAACCTTATTGATATACATCCTTATGCTACCATCAATCCAGCTCCTAAACTATTGCTACAGGCAGATGTGGTTTTCAACTGGCGTTATTCCCTGCAGGATGGCATATACCGGCCCAGCGGCAACTTTAACCTGGCAGGAGCTGCCTCTAAAAAAAGATACATAGGAACCGCTTATCTGGCAAGTGCGGTATACACGGTTAACAAGTTTATATCGCTTAATACCGGCATACAATATTTTAAAACAGGGGGATTTATAGATGACCTAATCAATGATTCAAAGGATGGGGTATTTATTAACACCAGGATAGCCATTAAATTTTAGCAGAAACTATTTATCATGAAAAACTATAAGTACAATCCAGCCCTTCGGGCAATAAAAGTAAGAAATGTGTTGCTATTGCTTGCTATGTTACTCTCCGGAATATCAGGTTATGCGCAGCAAGCAGTGATGGCAGACAGCACGATGAAGGTAACACCAGTTGGTACTGCAAAAGTCTGGGGAAAGATAGATGGGATTACCATTGAAGGCTTGGTACAAGGGCCTTCGGCGGCAGTAGCACCCTTACAGGTGGCTTGTGTCTTCGAATATACCGATGGTGATATATTTAATCCTCCTGCATTGCCTGCAGCGTTGAATGGAATGATTCATCTCGATGAAGCATTGCATGGACGAATTACGGAGCTGCGCAAAACCGGAAAATTTACCGGCCATTCACTGGAAACCATACTGATTACCCCTCCTGAAGGCACATTGAAGGCCCCACGGTTATTATTGATTGGTATGGGGAATCGCAACAATTTCAATCCGGAACTGATGACTGTTGTAGGATCTGTTGCCATGCGCGAAGCAATGAAGTTAGGTGTTACCGGTTTTTCTTTTGCCAGTGATATAAAAGACGCCGGGATCGATTCTCCGACAGCACTGGTAGCTGGCAATGTTACTAAAGGAATTATTGAAGCTTTACGTACCCAGCTATACCTGCAGCACAAAAAATTATCTGCCCCTGTAAAGGTGACAAAGGTAATACTACTAGCCGGCCCGGCATTTTTTGTGACAGCAGGCGAAGGGATAAGAGAAGCCATTGCTTCATTTCATAACTAAATGCATCTTGATGAAAAAAGCAAGTTTAATTCTTTATAATGGAAAGATCCATTCTGTGGACCAGGATAATCCTACTGCTACAGCTGTTGCTATCAGTGACGGGAAATTCATTGCTGTAGGAGATGACGCCACTATCCTGAATGACTTTCAGCAGGAAGATACAGTGTTGATCAACCTCAAAAATAAAAGGGTCATTCCAGGAATAAATGATTCGCACATACATTTAATCCGGGGCGGATTAAATTATAATCTTGAATTAAGATGGGATGGTGTGCCGTCTCTTGCTGATGCCCTTCGTATGCTGAAAGTACAAGTAGCGTTGACACCATCACCACAGTGGGTGAGAGTTGTAGGAGGATGGACGGAATTTCAATTCGCAGAAAAGAGGATGCCAACCCTGGAAGAGATCAATAAGATAGCGCCCGATACACCGGTGTTTATCATGCATCTCTATGACAGGGCGCTGTTAAACGGGGCAGCACTGCGAGCCGTTGGATTTACCAAAGATACACCTGCACCTCCCGGAAGCCAGATTGAAAGAGATGCCGGCGGCAACCCTACCGGGCTCCTGATGGCAGCACCCAACGCCATGATCCTGTATGCTACACTGGCGAAAGGGCCAAAGCTGTCGTATGAACACCAGGTAAATTCCACCCGGCACTTTATGAGGGAGTTAAACCGTTTTGGTATCACCAGCGTAATAGATGCAGGTGGTGGCTTCCAGAATTATCCGGATGATTATAAAGTCATTGCAGACCTCAACAATGACCAGCAACTAACCGTGCGTATCGCCTATAACCTTTTCACACAAAGACCGAAAAGTGAGAAGGAGGATTTTGAAAACTGGACAAATTCAGTGACGCTTCACCAGGGTGACGACATGTACCGGCACAACGGCGCCGGAGAGATGTTGGTGTTTTCTGCCGCCGACTTCGAGGATTTTCTTCAGCCCCGGCCGGAACTGTCTGATACGATGGAAGAAGAACTGGAACAGGTAGTGAAATTACTGGTAGAGAAGCGCTGGCCTTTCCGTTTACATGCCACGTATAACGAAAGCATCACACGGTTTTTAAATGTATTTGAGAAAGTAAACCGTGAGATTCCTTTTAACGGTCTTCCCTGGATATTTGACCACGCGGAAACTATTGATCAACGTAATATTGATCGTGTAAGGGAACTCGGTGGTGGCATTGCGATCCAGAGTCGCATGGCTTTTCAGGGAGAATATTTCTCAGCGCGCTATGGCGCCGTTGCAGCAGCACATACACCACCTGTTCAACAAATGCTTCAGGCAGGGGTGCCTGTGGGCGGAGGAACAGATGCCACCAGGGTTAGCAGTTACAATCCCTGGGTGGCCTTGTACTGGTTAACAGCCGGTAAAACAGCAGGTGGTCTGCAGCTCTACGGAGACGCCAATAAACTGAGCAGGCAAACAGCCCTGGAACTTTATACAAAAGGAAGTGCATGGTTTTCGGGCGAGCAACAAAAAAAAGGGAGCATTAAAGTAGACCAGCTGGCAGATCTTGCCGTATTGGACCGCGATTTTTTTGAGGTGGATGACGAACAGATCAAATCCATAGAATCTATTCTTACCATTGTTGGGGGCAAAGTGGTATATGCCAAAGATGATTTTGCCGTGCATGCTCCGCCATCCATACCTGTTTTGCCTGACTGGTCTCCCATAAAAAATTATCCGGGTTACTACAATGGCGCGTCCATCAGGTCTAAAACAACAGGGGTAGCTGCAATAGCTGTTTCCCGTCAGATACACAGTTGTAAAGGTAGTTGTGATGTTCATGCACATCAACATGACTTCGCCCGCAATAGTCATATCCCGGTTAATAATTACACCGCATTCTGGGGCGCTTTCGGCTGTTCCTGTTTTGCATTTTAACGTTGTTATCATGAATGAAATAATCAAATGGATTCTTTACTCCGATCTGGGCAGCAGCTGGAATAATGCTGCGATGCTGTTGTTCCGTTGCCTGCTGGCACTGGAACTCTTCCGGGTACATGGGATGAAGAAATTCCGTGTTGTGGACGGACAAAGGGAGCAGGTACCGAATCCACTCCATTTACCGCAGGGCATTAACACACTGGTAGCCACCTTTGCAGATACTGTTGTGCCCTTCCTGGTCATGCTCGGCCTTGGTACCAGGGTATTTATCCTGCCTGCCATTGGGGTTACAGCCATCGGGTATTTTGTGGTACACCGCAAAGACAACCTCGAAGTACGTGATGTGCCTTATATGTACACTCTTTCCCTGCTTTTTCTACTGGCACTGGGTGCTGGTACTAATTCATTGGATAATATCCTTTTTTGTCAACTATTTAAATAAAACAAATGATCGCACACATTGGTATTAAGCCGGAAAATCTGGCTAACGTAGCTCATTCACTCGGGAAAATTATGGCGGATGAATTTATTTTATATACTAAAACCCTTAAAGCTCATTGGTGCGTGACAGGGCTTGATTTTCACAGTAAACATGTGTTCTTCGAATCCCAGTATCAACAAATACAGGAAATTGTGGACGGTGTTGCAGAACGGATCAGATCTTTGGGACATTTCCCTCCGGCAACGCTTAAAGAATTTTTACACTTAACCCACCTTACGGAACAGTCGAGAGAAAAAAATGACGCAACAGGATACATCAAGGAATTACTCTCTGACCATGAAAGTATATTAATCCACCTGCGGGAAAATATCGATGGATATGTAACGGCATTCCACGATGCAGGTACAAGTGATTATATCACCGGATTGATGGAAACGCATGAAAAGATGGCGTGGATGCTGAGAGCACACCTTGAATAAATGATGCTGTTTAAAAAAGCTGTTTGCATTAAAAACTAAATGATGACGGAGCAACAACATAATATTAACTGGGTAACATTTCTCCTCGCATGGGTGGCCGGCTTTTGTGATACTGCCACCTACGTATCGGGCGATGCTATTTTTTCAGCACATGTGACCGGCAATTTTATTGTGTTCGCAGCACAGGTCTCCTCCGGGGGGGGGAGTATTGGTACCTGGATCAAACTACTAACTTTCCCGGTTTTTGTACTTGCCGTAATGCTGGGTGGCTGGATGATAGAAAAAACATTTGAGAAATACTCCATACTCCTGGTAGAAGGAGGAATTTTACTGATTTGCGGAATTAACGCCATCCTGTTGCCTATGGTAATCGGAGGGGAGGACAAGGTACTGATTTATGCTATCGTGATGGGTACGGCTGCTGCGATGGGATTGCAAAACGCATTCGGAAAATTATTTGCTAAAGCAACGCACGGACCAACAACAATGATGACCGGGAACGTGACGCAGGCCGCACTGGACCTGGGAAATATGATACGTAAAGGACGCAGTGGAGATGATGTATCATGGACCGATTTCAGACGGCAATTCGTTACTATCGGCGGATTTTTAGTAGGTTGCGTACTGGGAGCTGTTTTGGCTAAATGGATAGGCCTCGGTGCTATCTTGCTGCCGGGAGTGGCCATCGTGATTTGTTATCTACAGGGGGAAGCTGCCCGGCAAAAAGCAGCATAAGCAACATTATGATCAGAAAGATATTTACCTGGATTGGCCTCGGACTGTTAGCAATATTATCTGTAGTACCCGCTGAGGTAAAAGCGCAACACGTGAAAGGGCTTGAAGAAATAGAGTGGTTGATCCAAAACGGTAAAGGAGATACCTCCCACATCGCCGCATTGAAGACAATTGGCGACGCGCTACTGGAAAAGCCAGGATCGCACGACGCCGACATCCGAATGGTGTTTCGCATTGCCGGCGAAATGGAAACTGTAAGCCGTAAGCTGAATTACCCGGTTGGAATTGGCATGAGTAAATTGCTACAAGCAAAGGCCTACCGGGAATCCGGCCATTCACTGGATGGCCGCAGTGCAAGTGAAGAAGCCGTTCAGTTGCTGAATACCAGTAAGACAATCAGGTTGAAAGGAGAAGCGCTGCTGGAGCTTGGAGGATCTTATTCCAATTCGGCGGAAGATCTTCCCATGAAAATCAGGCTATATGAACAGGGCGTGAGTATTTATAAAAGTTTGGGAGATACTCTTTCAGTGGCCAAACTCAACGAGTTTGTGGGAGAGCTATACCTGCTTAACAATCAGTTTCCCAGGGCACTGCAGATTTTGATGGAAAGCCTGTCCGTTTATCAGCAAACCGGCTATCAGAAAACGCAGGGTATCTATTCGGTGCTGGGAGAGGTCCACCACGGCCTCAATAACTTTTCCCAATCTCTTCGTTATAACCTGCTGGCCGTAGAAGCAGGGGAGAAGCTGAAAGATACCGGGCCGCTGATGATCACTGTTTACAACCGTGTTGCGTTAAATTACTTTAGCCTCGAATATTATGATCAGGCCCTTGACTATTTTAATAAAGGACTGGTCGTGGCACAAAATAACCAGGATACTCCCAATATTCAAATGATGCTGACCAATGTGGCTGATGCCTTGCGTAATAAAGGCAGATACCAGGCCAGCCTTGATACAGTGCTGATAGCATCCCGGTACGGGCCTTTTGAAAGCGAGAATGAAAGGATACAGGTACAAATGCTTTACCTGAGAGATTACATTTTATTAAATGACTGGCGGAAAGCCGAAACTGATTTTATAAAGCTGAACAGCATGTACCAGCACCGCAGGCAAAACGATATTGCCAGCCAGGTTTTGCGACTGAGCCTTATTCACTACCTGCAGGTGGTCGGGCGCTTTACTGAAACGATTCCCTATCTTAAAAGCTATGCACAATACAAAGATAGTTTGCCACTATCCAAGATTCGCAGAGCGGATGGCGAATACCTGTCCTTTAGAACGGATTCGGCGCTGGGAAATTTCCCGATGGCCATGGCTCACTATATACAATATAAAGCGCTTTCAGACTCTTTAACCAGTACCACACTGGCCAGGCAAATGGCGGTGCTGCAATTGCAATTCGAAACGGAACGAAAGGATAAAAATATAGAATTGCTTACCCAGAAAAGTAAGTTGCAGGAGGTATCCCTGCGGAATGAAAAGTTTTTCAGAAATGTTTTCATTGCAGGGGTGGGGATGTTGGTGCTCTTATCTGCATTGATGTATAACCGTTACCGGATAAAGCAACTTTCTAACCTGGAACTGGAATGTAAACAAAGGGAAATCAACAAGCAGAATGAAGTGTTGAAGAAAGTGGTGGAAGAAAAGGAATGGTTACTGAAAGAAGTACATCACCGGGTAAAAAATAACCTGCAGATCGTTATCAGTTTGCTGAATACACAATCCGAATATCTCAACAACGCTGATGCCATTGCTGCAATACGTAACAGCCAGCACCGGATGTATGCGATGTCCCTTATTCATCAGCGGCTTTACCAGGTAGAAAATCTCGGGACGATCGATATGAAATGGTATATTAGTGAGTTGATTGGTTATATGAAGGAATCGTTTGAAAGTACCGATAGAATTTCTTTTGTGACGCAGATCGACCAGGTGGCACTTGATGTAATTCAGGCCGTACCCATTGGATTGATCATTAATGAGGCAGTGAGCAATTCTATAAAATATGCGTTTCCAACTGCGCACAAAGGTACTATATCGGTTTCCTTGAAAAAGACCGCTGATGATAATTGTCTGCTACTGATTTCAGACGATGGCATTGGTTTCCTGGAGGAAGTAGATACACAGGAAGGCCAGTCGCTCGGCATGAGTCTTATGCATGGACTTTCCTCTCAGCTGGATGGCAACTTTAATATATCCGCTGTCATTGGTGCAGGGGTGAAAATMAGGTTGTCCTTCCCATACAACGTCTTTAATCCAAAAACAGTTAAAACATCGGAAGGATGATGTTAAAAGAAAAAATATTGATCGTTGAAGATGAGTTCATCGTTGCCAATGATTTGCGTATAATGCTGGTAAAAGCCGGTTATACTGTGTGTGGTATTGCTGCCTCCGTAGAGCAGGCCCGTGAGCTCATTATACAAAAGAACCCTGATTGGGTATTGCTCGACATTATATTGAAAACGCCGGTGTCAGGTATAGAATTGGCCAAAGAACTGTCGCTGCAAAAGAAACCATTTTTATATATTTCTGCCAATACCAATCAATCCACGTTAGAAGCGGCAAAAACTACGCAGCCTTATGGCTTCCTGGTGAAACCTTTCCGTGAACGTGATCTCCTGGTGATGCTGGATATTGCCCGGTACCGCTATGGAGTGGAAACAGGGGCCGCTGAAAATCTCCTTGCAGATGTAAGTGCGAATGAAGATGGCTTTGACGAAATTATTGGCAGCAGCCCGGTATTGAAAAAAGTCCAGGAAAAGATCCGTGCCGTTGCCGGCAGTAACAGCTCGGTGTTGCTGCTGGGAGAAAGCGGCACCGGTAAAGAAAAGTTTGCACAGGCAATACATAAGTTTTCCAACCGGAAAAATAAACCACTTGTCACCGTCAATTGCGCGGCACTGCCCTTATCTATTTTGGAATCAGAATTATTTGGTCATGAACGGGGCGCTTTTACCGGTGCCAATCAGAAAAGGGCAGGCAAGTTTGAGCTGGCTGCCGGAGGAACTATTTTTCTGGATGAAATTGGTGAATTGCCACTGGAGGCGCAGGTGAAACTATTGCGTGTATTACAGGAAAAAGAAATTGAACGCCTGGGTGGTGGGCAGCTTGTTCCTGTAGATATCCGCGTCATCACTGCTACCAACCGTAACTTAGAAAAAGAAGTAGCCGAAGGAAGGTTCCGGCTGGACTTATATTACAGGCTGAATGTTTTTCCTATTGAGTTGCCACCTTTACGTGAAAGAAAAGAAGACATTGCTCCACTGGTGGCTTATTTTCTAAAAAAGTTTTCCCAGGCATTGAGGAAACCGGTTCCTCCTATCAGCGATGAAGCGATGCAATCGCTGTTGGAGTATCGCTGGCCAGGTAATATCCGGGAGCTGGAGCATACCATAGAACGACAGGTGATCATGGCTGGTAGTAGCGGAATTACTGATTTTGATCTGCCGGTACATCTGGACAAAATGGGCACTGCTGATTCATTTGAAACCATGGAACAGATGGAGAGAACCCATATCATGAGGGCGTTGAAATTGTGCAAAGGGAGGGTGGCCGGCAGTGGTGGTGCTGCCGAAATGTTGGGGCTACCCGCGCAGACGCTTTATTCCAGGATCAAAAAACTGGGAATTGTATCTGGTTATAAATAAAATCCGGTTATTGTTGTCCAGTGGGAAGTGGTATCAGGCTTCCATATCCTCTTTGCGGGCAACAAAATGTTCTTTCGTAATTCCAAGCTTTTGCATTTTAGACGTGAGGGTGGTGGGTGGCATTTTCAATTTTGCTGCGGCGCCGTTAGGCCCGGAAACCCGCCCCCTGCATATTTTAAGCACCTTCAGAATATATTCCCGTTCAATTTCTTCCAGTGGGCGAATCTGGAAAGCTTTGTCGTTTATGCTCCCGGCTATTCCGATTTGTTCCGGAAGCTGAACCATTTTAATGATGTTCTTATTGGTCAGCAAAACTGCTCGTTCAATGAGATGTTCCAGCTCACGGATATTACCAGGCCAGGAATACGACATTAACTTTGTCATGGCCTTCTGCGAAATACCTGTTATTTTTTTACCAGAATTCCTGGCAAACTTTTCAATAAAATAAGACGTCAGCGCCGGAATATCATCTTTACGTTTCCGTAAGGGTGGTAAGGTGATAGGGAATACATTGAGCCGGTAGTATAAATCACTCCTGAAGCGGCCCTGCGACACCTCTTTTTCCAGGTTTCTGTTGGTGGCAGCTATGATCCTGACATTTACTTTGATCGTATTTTTGCCACCTACCCGCTCGATTTCTTTTTCCTGCAACACCCTTAGCAATTTCACCTGGAGTTCAAGTGGCAGTTCTCCGATTTCATCCAGGAACAACGTACTGTTATTGGCCAATTCAAACTTGCCGAGGCGGCGGTCTGATGCCCCGGTAAAGCTTCCTTTCTCATGCCCAAACAATTCACTTTCGATGAGATTTGCGGGAAGGGCAGCACAATTCACCTTGATCATTAGCTTTCCCCGACGGGAGGAGGCTTCATGTATTGCGCGGGCTACTAATTCTTTACCAGTGCCGGTTTCGCCAAGCAAAAGTACGGTTGCTTCTGAAGAGGCAACCTGGGAAATCAGGTGAAACGTTTTTTGTATTTCGGGTGAACGGCCAATGAAACCTGAAAACCGGTTGCCTGATTGCTGTTCCTCCAGCAGATAAGCTTTTTCGTCTTCCAGCTTTTGTTTGTACTGATTTATTTCTTCGATTTGTTGTTCTATTTTTTCATTTGCCAATATATTGCAGATACCTGTTCCCAAAAGATCTGCAATACCAGATAACAGGCTGATTTTTTCGACTGGGGATCCACTTGTTTTGTTTGTATAGAGATATAGTACTCCCTTGGCTTCATTGCCATTTGTTATTTTGGCCGCCATCATTTCCTTTACGCCGAGTTTGAACCAATAGTTAACATAAGGAGCAATGCCTTCCTGCCGGATGAGCTGTTCGAGTGGGAAAACCATCGGTTGAGCCGCCGAAAGGGCGATGTTAAAAATGCCATCGTTGACCGGTAGTGGTGAGTGCGCAAAAGGGCTATCTGCCTGTTGCTCCATCAGGTTTTCGTCCTTGCTGTGTAAAAAAGGATAGTGGGTATCCGCAGGCTCATCTAATAAACACAAAGTATAGTATTGACTGCCAAACAAATCAAGTATGTCGTTATTGATGATGTTCCAGAGATCCGCACGATTCCGTGCGGCAGCAATCCTGCCTGCCACACAGAGTAGAATTGCCTGTTMATTTTCTTTTTGATTGAGTTGACTTTTAAATATCGCGTTTTTTTCGGTGTCGGTATGTTGGCTTTGAGAGGTACCGGTTAGCAAGGCATGGTCATTTTTTTTCATGTCCAAAATTACAAAATTTAGGAGAGCCCGGCAAAATAACCGGTATCATAATTTAACGGTATATCGTAATTCAGTAGTAAGGGTGAAATGTTGTAAGGTTTTGATTTTTAATTATTTATAAAAGGGCATGTGGTTTGGATACTTCCCGCAAATTAAAATAAAAACTATGAACACAAAAGTAACAACGCAAGACGTACCGCCGGTGGCCAGTGATCCTTTCATTTCAAAAGACACGAAAGCTTTTTTAGCCATTTTAAATCAACCAGGAGGAGCGGGGCTTGAAACACTTCCTGTAAAAGATGCACGTGAAGTACTGGTGAATGCACAAGCTTCCGTAAATGTTGATTATTCAGGCATTGAGGAAAGTGAAAAAATAATTAGCGCCGATGGTTTTTCTATCAAATTAAACATCGTAAAACCACTGGGCAGTCAGGACATCCTTCCTGTTTTTATTTTCATACATGGTGGCGGATGGGTACTGGGCGATTATCCCACCCATAAGAGAATGGTAAGAGACCTGGTGGTATTATCCGGAGCAGCAGGTGTTTTTGTTAATTATACGCCATCGCCGGAAGCGCGTTATCCACAGGCCGTCAATGAAATTTATGCCGCTACGAAATGGGTGGCTGAGCATGGGGCTGAAATTGGGGTGGATGGCAGCCGTCTTGCTGTTGTTGGCAATAGTGTGGGCGGCAATATGACAGCTGTTACTGCTATCAAAGCGAAAGAAAACAACGGACCGGCTATCCGCCTGCAGGTGATGTTCTGGCCGATCGTAGATGCCAATTTTGAACATGATTCTTATAAACGATTTGGTAAGGATCGCTTTTTAACTACGCCTTTGATGAAATGGATGTATGATCAATACACCACAGATCCATTACAGCGGGAGGAAGTATATGCATCTCCTATTAATGCAACCATCGAACAGTTGAAAGGACTACCACCAGCCTTAATTCAGGTGGCAGAAGCAGATATACTCCGCGATGGAGGTTTGGCATATGGCCGTAAACTTGACGAAGCAGGTGTAGCCGTAACGACTGTGCTGTACACCGGAACGATCCATGATTTTGGTCTGCTGAATGCATTGGCAGAAACTCCCCAAACCAAATCACTTTTTATCCAGGCTGCTGCTGAGTTGAGAAAATATCTGAAATAACAGATTTCGCAGGTCTCTCATTCATTTCATTTTAATTATACCGGGTAAAATCTAACCAATGAGTTCAACTTCCATAAAAAATATCGTTATTGTTCATGGCGCTTTCGCTGATGCTTCCGGCTGGGAAGCAGCTTACCATATGCTGAAATCAAAGGGATATAGCGTCACACTGGTGCAAAACCCTACTTCTACATTAGCAGATGATGTGCAGGCAACCAATATTGCATTGGACAAGCAGGATGGACCAACTGTGCTTGTTGGTCATTCCTGGGGAGGTACCGTCATCACCCAGGCGGGTAACCACAGTAAGGTGGCAAGTCTGGTTTATGTAGCAGCTTTTGTTCCTGATGTGAATGAATCCACACTGGATCTCGTTCAATCTGCTCCCATCCTGGAAGTAAATGGTATTCTTCCTCCGGATGACAAAGGGAGGGTATACCTGGATAAGGGTAAATTTAACCAGACATTCGCCACTGGACAAAGTATTGAAAAATCCAATTTCATGTTTGATTCGCAAATCCCTCTAACCGTCACAGCTTTCACAGACAAAGTGACGATTGCTGCATGGAAAAACAAACCTTCTTATGCCATTCTTGCTACTGACGATGGGACTATTAACCCGAGTCTGGAAAGAAGTATGTATAACAGAGCGGGTTGTAAGATTTCGGAGATGAAAGGTGGTCACACTTTATTCATGACACATCCCGCAGAAATTGTTGACGTCATTATAGCTGCTGCTATGCTCAGGTAGTCAGGCGAAAAGTTTTTTTAATCAATCAAATAAAACAATGAAACAAATTTTATCAGGATTTACCATCCTCATTCTTTCGCTGATAGTAACGGTTAGTACCGGTCAAAATAATCCTGCAGTAAAAGGTAAAGCCAAAACGGTGGCCAGGGCCGAATACATCGAAGTGGAACCTAATGTAAGATTGCATGTTACTGATCTTGGAGAAGGAATACCTGTTGTGCTCATTCACGGATATCCCTTAAGTGATGCCTGCTGGGAATATCAGTATCATGCCCTTTTGAAAGAAGGCTACCGGGTGATTGGTATTACCCTGCGGGGATTCGGGTTGTCCGATAAACCTTATGGTAAGTACAACTACGACCAATTTGCAACAGATATCAAAGCCGTACTTGACAAACTTGGTATTAAAGACGCCATACTCGGTGGCCATTCTATGGGCGGGGCAATAGCACTCCATTATGTAGCCAAATTTGATGCGGCGCATGTTAAAAAACTGGTGTTGTTTGATGCGGCCGCTCCTTGTCACACGAAGAAACCCGACTATCCTTATCCTCTTTTCACCAAAGACCAGATTTCCAGTTGGATTGAATTACATAATAATAATCGTCCGGCACTATTTGATGCAGTGGCAGCAAAATTCACATTGTCTCCGAATTCGCTGACACCGGGTCTGGGTAACTGGCTGGGTGGAATTGAAGCACAATCGTCTCCATATGCTACTGAGCAGGCATTGATCGCACTAAGGGACGAAGATCTGAGGTCAGATTTACCGAAGATTAAAGTACCAACACTTATCTTACATGCCAGGCAAGATAGTATTGTTTCATATGCCTTGGCCGAACAGATGAAAGCTGGTATAAAAAATGCTACATTAGTGCCTTTTGAGAAAAGCGGTCATGCTGCTTTCGTGGAAGAAAAGGATAAGACCAATGCTGAGTTGATTAAGTTTATTAAACAATAGCAGATGTAAAGTGTGCTTGTGCTCTTTATAGTTAAAAGGTAAAAAGTTCGATATTTATATTATACGGGTCACCGGAGAGTTTCAAAGCCTGCGCTAGTCGCGGGCTTTTCTTTTGCGCTATAATGATTCTTTTGGGCGATAGCGTTTACCGGGCTTTCTAAAAACAGAACTATGTATGATGGATTTCTTCAAAACCTCCGCTTGGAGTGATTTTTGTCTGAACGCTAAAATCGCATAAATCACTGGTGGTATGGTAATTTTCATTTTTACCATTTCCTGCACCCAGGGCCTGAATGCAGAGGGAGTTTCAACATATACAACTACCCGTTGTTAAATAACAACCATAAATAGTGTAATTACAACTACTAAGTTCTGCGTTTTTATTGATTTTGGATTTGACCTGAATATCTTTGAAGCGTCGAAAAAATAAAAACATACTGTATGGATACTAAGGTAATTGGTGGCAAAATTGCCCAGGCGCGAAAGTCGCTGAATATGTCTCAAGCGAAACTTGCTCAACATTTATTTATCAGCCCCCAGGCAGTAGGAAAATGGGAACGTGGGGAATCAATGCCGGATATCACTACTTTTAACCGTCTAGCGGAGATCCTGGGTGTTGACCTTAACCATTTTTCAGAAGGCATACAGCCTGTAGCCAATCAAGTGTCGCCTAATGAATCCCTGGTTAAGCACCCGATCCAGGAAGTCGGCAATGTGTCAGGTTCTCCGGAGCGTCAGGTGAGGATAGACCTTACTGCCGTCAATTTGCAGGAGAGTGACTTTGCCGGCGTTATCTTACACAAAGGAAAATTCAAAGCGAGTCCATTGTGTGGCGCCAATTTTGCCGGCGCCGATTTGACCGGTAGCTCATTTGAGATCATCGATGCGAGCGAAGCCAGTTTTGATGGCGCAAATCTGACAGACTGCCACTTTTCTGTCGCAGACCTTACAAATGCAAGCTTCCGTAAATCCATCCTTGTACGCACTACCCTGAGCATGTCTGGACAAGGTGCGAAGTTCACAGAGGTAAATCTCATCGATGTCAAGTTTAGCAAGTCGGACCTTAGAAAAGCAGTCTTTGAGAACTGTATCTTTAACAACGTTGATTTCAATAATTGCGACCTTCGAGGGTTTGGTTTTGACGGGCAGACTTTCATCGGTGTCAGGTTTAACAAGTGTTCGCTGAACGATGTTTCGTTTAGGGGAGCGACACTCAGCAATGTGTCATTCACACTACTTTTTTCCGTAACAAACAAGTCATACCTTGCTATGAAAACCATCTGCTTTGATGGGGCCACAATGGATAAGCTGACTTATGCTGCACTTAAAGGACTAGGGGTTATGGAGCTGTCAAAGGTGACAGTTATTTAAAAAAACAGCTAGATCCAGGTGACGGGAGGGTAAAAGTTATCTGCTCTCATGGCGGATTTAACAGTCACTTTGAATACAGTAATAAACATGATTACTATCTGATTCCTGCAGGGAAACCTTTTATACGCCAAAACGCTTGAAAACCTTTGTGCTGAGAGAATATTTTTCTTTGCCTTTTTTTGCCAGCAACAAATGTTTATCGGTTGCATTTTGTGGCTGTAATAATGCAATAGCCTTTGCGCTGCAGTAGTCTGTATAATTTTCAGTATACCAGTAACAGTTAAACCTTTCAGAGGGTGGCTGCTGTATTGTAGCAATGAGTGGTTGTAGTTTAAGGACCATTTTCCCACGCTACAAACTTAGCTAGTTATGAAAATCTATCCTCTGATTACCACTGTATTACTATGCCTGTTATGCTGGTCGCGTACTCAGGCCAGCTGCAAGCCAGCAAATCCAACGAGCGCACTGCCTGCCGCCGACACTTCCCTTTCCTCACTGATCAGCAGTGCGGAATGGGATGTACTGTTTCCTCACCGTTTTAATCCGGACGACCGCACCGGCGCCGGGACGTTGCCCACGAGCCCTGCTAAGGATTTCTATTCGTATAGCAACTTCGTGGAAGCGGTACGGCGCATGTCCAATATTAAAGTGCTGCTGGAAAGACGCTGTGGAACTGATTATTACCGGATCACCCGTACTGATAAAACCACAGGTGTTACCACGGTGATCAGGACCGATCCCGGTTTCAATGATCCTACCTGGAATGGGCTTGCCATTATTACACAGGTGCTGGACTACGGCACATTTGCCGGAGAAGGCGATGTCAATGCCCGGAAAAGGGAGCTGGTAGCCTTCCTGGCCAATATATCCCAGGAAACAACCGGAGGCTGGCCCACAGCCCCGGGCGGTCAATACGCCTGGGGGTTGTATTTCCGCGAAGAACAGGGTTACGAAGGAACCAGCAACATCGGTTACCGGGATGAAACCAATACCATATATCCTCCGGCACCGGGAAAATCGTATCACGGCAGGGGCCCTATTCAGCTCAGCTACAACTATAACTATGGGCAGGCCAGTGAGCTGATATTCGGCGACAAAAACGTATTGCTGGCCAACCCGGAAAAAGTAATACAGGATGGCATTATAGCCTTCGAAACCGGTATCTGGTTCTGGATGGCTCCTCAGTATCCCAAACCCTCATGCCATGATGTAATGATTCCGGGGAAATGGACACCCACACCAGCCCAACAGGCTGCCGGCATCAAGCCAGGATTTGGTGCTACTATCAATATCATTAATGGTGGTATCGAATGCGGCAGCGGACAGGAAAACACCAAAGCGCTGAGCCGCATTGCACACTACCAGCGCTATGCTACCGTTAAGCAGGTAAGCCTGGAACTTAATGGTGGTAATAATACTGTCAACTGCGGATGCGCCAACATGTCCAGATTCACCGTCGACAACGGAGAATGTGCCAGCCTTACATCCATCCGTTTCCTGCAACCCGCCAATGGCATCCTTTCCACTACATCATTGGGTTCGGTTACCCTGGCCGTTACCAAAAATGATCCCCGCCATGAGATCAGTAAAATCCAGATCACTGTAAATAACCAGCTTTTCAATGATTCTGTTATACAATGGACACCACCAGCATACAGTAAATATACTGCTACGGCCAGGGGCATACGAAATGGACTGGATACAGTGACCACTACTGTAAGTTTTGCCGTATGGAACAGTATTACGTTTGAAGGTTGCGTCAATCTCCCGCAGTGGCAAGCCTCCCAGAACTACACCACGGCAGGAAATATTGTGCTTTACAACAACAATATTTACCGTAATAAGTGGTGGGCGGGCAGTGCCAGCGTGCCAGGCAGCAGCGATACATGGGAACTGCTGGGCGCCTGTACCAATGGTCCACGGACGGATACCGGCTGTGGTGGTGTTGCCGAATGGATACCATCTAAAGCCTATTCTGCCGGCAACCAGGCCGCTTATAAAAGCAAAATCTATAAGGCTAACTGGTGGACTCAAAACAACCAACCCGACCAGAACAGTGGAGCTGGACAGCCATGGGCATACGTACGGGATTGTGGCAGCACCGCAGCAACGAGTCAAATAGTCAACAATGCAACGGTTTTCCCCAATCCTGTTGTCGGTAATGTGCTGAATGTAAAATTCACCACACCGTCAGGAGGGAAGTACTATCTGTCAATTCTCCATAGCACTACATTGCAGCTGATGCAACAGGTGAACTATGCAGCTTCTCATGATGGCTCCCATACGGTACAGCTGGATGTAAGCCGTCTTCCGGCCGGCTCCTGGATACTTCAGATCAGTGGTGATGGCAGCAACAGGAATAGTGCTGTTATCTTTATAAAAAATTAAACGGGACAAAGCCTGTTAACAGCCCTGCATTCAGCAAACCCTCCCGGGTTCACGCCGAGTGCAGGGCTTTCGGGTAAATAAATAATCAGGGAAGAAAAGCAGGCAGATGGATCTCAGAGATCCTTTATCACTTCACAAATCCGCAGACTGCTTCCACAAAGGCCGGGCTGTTTTCATAATACAACATGTGCCCTCCATGTATCACTTTTACAGTAGCATTGGGGAATGCAAAGGCCTTATGCGTTTTTGTGCCGATGGCGTGATCGTCAGTGCCCGCAATGATGAGCACAGGCACTTTCAGCTCCCGCGTTGCAGGGGTATAATCCTGGAAATATTCGGGGTATAGGGATTGTTTGCTCAATATGCTCATACCAAAATCGATCGTGCGTTCATAGTTGTCAACGCTCATTTGTTTGTCGATGGTAGCCGTATCATCGGTCAGCATCTTATATCCCATTCCCTGCTTACGTAAAGCTGAAAAAGTATTTTGTTCCAGCCGGCTAAGACTATCCTTTGTTATCCCGGCTGGAAGTGCGGTATCCCTGCCCAGCAGTTGCAACTGGTACTGCACCCGCTCCAACATGGCATTATAGCCGTTGGCGTGGAGCGTTGAGTTTGCCAGTATTAGTCCTTTTACGCTTTCAGGGAATTGCTTTGCATAATTGAAGGCGATGATACCGCCGAATGAATGGGCCAGCAGGTAGATGTTTTTCAACCCCAGCTGCTGCCGTAACTCTTCTATGTCCTGTAGCATGCGGGGAAGATGATAGTTGGCGGCATTCTGCGATTTACCTGAGCCCCGTTGATCCAGGTATACCATGGTGAAACATTTTTCCAGCTCATTACCTTTCAGCAGCTCGAAGGAACGACAACCCTGCCCGGGACCACCATGAATGAAAAAACAGACAGGCCCCTTTCCGGACACTTTCACATATAAATCAGTGCTATCACTGGTTTTGAACATAAATGTCCGATTGGCCAGTGACTGGGCTTGTACGGATAAGAGAAACAGCGGCGCCACGCAGAACAGCAGGAGTATACTAAGTTTTTTCATACCAGTTATTAGTTAAAGATCGTCTGAATTCCGGTATCTGACAGGCTTTGGTGAGTCTGACAGCCGCTGCAGTCCGGACAAAAAATGAAACGCATGCAGCACTTTTTCTTTCATCTTGTGAATTTAGCTTTTTAATTGTTTTCTTCCCACCCAAATCCGCTATTTTCACGCTATCAAATACTATCCGCATGCCCACGCTATCCCTCTGCATGATTGTCCGCAATGAAGAAGAAGTAATTGATCGCTGCCTGGCCGCCGTATACCCGCTCGTTGATGAAATCATTATTGTAGATACCGGTTCTACTGATAATACCGTTGCCGCCTGTTATAAATACACACTCCGTGTGTTGCCGTATATCTGGCAACAGGATTTTGCCGCCGCACGCAACTATGCTTTTGCGCAGGCTACATGCGACTATATCCTCTGGCTGGATGCGGACGACCTGATAGCACCGGACCAACTGCAGCTGCTATTGGCCCTGAAAGAACGGCTCTCCGCGGATGTTTATTTTCTGCCTTATGACTACGCCCAGGATGAATACGGGGAATCTGTCTGCACGTTGTTCCGTGAGCGTATTGTCAGAAACGACGGCACCTTCCGCTGGAAATATCCCGTGCATGAAGTGATTGATGGTACCTTGGGTAGAACCGCTTCCTATGAACAGATCGTTATCCGCCATGCCAGAACAGCCGATGGTGCTGCTGCGGACCAGGGCCGCAACCTTGCCATACTGCAACAGGCTGTTCTTCTGGATGAATACCGGTCTGACCCCAGGATATGGTATTACCTTGGCCGCGAGCTACACGACCATCACCGCTGGGCGGAAGCTATTTCTGCTTTCAGCCACTTCCTCTTATTTCCGGATGGCTGGCAGGAAGAACGCATGATGGCTACTTTCCGCATCGCACAATGCTACGCTTTCCTCAGTACTGCTGATAACGCTTACGCATATACGGCAAGGGAATATGCGCGGAAAGCCATTGCGCTGGATGAACGGTGGGCCGAACCTTTTTTTGTGATGGGGGAACTGGCCTATCTGGAAAAACATTACGATGAAGCCATTTACTGGTTCCGGCAATGCCTGCGGGAACTGCCTCCGGTACTCAGTCCTGTAAGCAGGGAAGTGTATCTGCTGAGACCCTGCGTTTACCTCGTGCTTTGCTACGATCAACTACGGCAATATGAATCCGCCTGGGAATACAATGAAAAAGCACTGACGGTCAAACAGCATGACACCGGACTTCTCTATAATCGTGAGTACCTGGCCCGGCAACTGACAAAACAAAATAGTGTTGCCTGGTACGGGGAATCCGTTTCTCCGCAGTTCCCTTCCTATCGTATCCGTGCATTGCAGGTACATGCGGAGTTACAACGCCTGGGAGTGGATAACATTATGACGGATTCCCCGCTGGTATTACAGAGATATAGTCACCTCATTTTTTTTAAGTCTTTTGCAGAAGAAGAGTATGAGGTGATGCTACAGATGAAACAACTGGGAAAACGTATATTCCTGGACGTTACAGAAGATCTCCTGGCGCATACGGCCGATTTTCCGTACTATCTGCCCATGATACAACTGGCGGACACGGTGATCTGTTGCTCCCATGCCCTGGCAGAACGGTTGGCTCCCTGGAACCAGGCAGTAGTAGTGATTGAAGATGCGGTGGAAAAAGTGACACATCAACACCAGGTATCTCCTTCCCGTATGCTGACGGCCGGATGGTTTGGCATGCCGGAGAATGCCCGCCATGCAGAGGCACTGCGCCCTTTGCTGGAACAGCAGGGATGCCGCCTGGTGACGATACACAACGGTACCGGTTACGATAAATACTGGACCACCGATACTTGGCAGTATCACCTGGCGCAATGCGAGTTTGTGATTGCTCCGCAGGATGTAGCAGCACAGCCCTGCAAGTCCAATAACAAGGTAACTACTGCCATGGCCATGGGACTGCCCGTGGTTGCCGCTCCGCTGGATGCGTATACGCGCATCATCCGCCACGGTGTGAACGGTTTTATTGCAGATACAACGGCGGCATGGCAGGCTGCTATCAGCCACTTACAGGATCCGTTGCGAAGGCTGCAACTCCGGGAGTATGGCCATCATACGGCCATGTCATTCAGGCCCGTCAATATTGCATTGAAATGGTGGCGGACAATATCTCCTGAAACCTACCAACAGTCCGCGGTAGATATTATCATTCCAACGATCTACGACACCCCGCACCTGTATCACTGCATCAACAGTATACTGGCCTGTACAAATATACCTTTCCATATCATAGTGGTGCATAGCGGCACGCATCCGCTGTCGCTGCCGCAGGAAGTAAGGGTTATCCCGGCCGGCTCGCTCAACTATGCAGCAGCTATTAATCTTGGTATAGCCCATAGCAGTGCGCCATACATCTGCATGATGAACGACGATGTGATTGTGTCCGATGGCTGGCTGCAACCGTTGCTGGAAGATATTCGTCAGGGCGCTGGCTTCAGTAATCCTTTGTCCAACTGTGATGAAGGTTTCCTGCACGACTATCGCCTGGAAATAAAGTCAGTGCGGTTGGGCGCTGGTACGAATATGCTGCATAATGAACAGATTGTGCATCGTGCGCAACCGGAGGCTGGTGTTGACCCTTCGGCTATCTGGAGCTATAAGCCGGGCGTGCAGCCGCGGCATTATTACCGGGACTGGGTACCGTTTTTCTGCACCCTTACCGGCAGATCGCTGATGGAACAGGTGGGCCTGCTGGACGATGGATTTAACAATGGCTGTGAAGATGTAGATCTCTGCCGGCGTGCCTCGGCGCTGGGCTACACGTCTGTTGTCAATGAAAACAGCTTCGTGTTTCATTTCGGAGGAACCAGCACTATCCCCTATGTAACGGAACACCCGGCAGAAAAAGATGCTACACATCAGTTGTATCGGCATAAGTATCGCGCACCACTGTTATGCATACACGCCGGATGGGCTTATGAAAACTGGAATGCCCACACCATACTGGAATGCGGCATTGGTGGTTCCGAAACAGCAGTAGCTGCGCTGGCTGCCGCATTTGTATCGGAGGGATACAGAGTGGTGGTGTGCTGTGCCTGTGAAGGAAAATCCGGTATTATAGACGGAGTAGAATATATTCCGCTGGAGACATTCCAATATTTTGCTGATCGTAATTTTATGGAGATACTGATCGTCTCCCGTTATCTATCCACACTTCAATATCGTGTGCGTGCCCGTAAAAAATACTTCTGGCTTCATGATGTGATTGCGATGCCGGGAGGAAATGACGCCGCCACATTACAGCATCAGCTTCCCTCTCTTGACGGCATATGCTGCCTGAGTCCCTGGCACCGCGAGTTGGTGGCTAACTACTACCAGATCTCTCCAGAGAAAATATTTATTATCGGCAATGGCATCGATGTGTCCCGCTTCCGGCAAACGCGGGAAAAAACGCCGGACAGATTTATTTATTCTTCCAGCCCTGACCGGTCGCTGGACAGGCTATTGCGCTTGTTCCCGGCTATACGACAAGTGTTGCCGGATGCTACCCTGCATATTTATTATGGTTTTGATAACTGGGAGAAAAGCCTGGAGCACATGGGTAATGCGGCTCAACTGGCATTGCGTGATGAAATCAGATCAGGCATGCAACAAACGGGGGTATTTTATCATGGCCGTGTGGATCAACAAACATTGGCAGCAGCATTCCTGGAAAGTGACATCTGGTTGTATCCTACCAGCTTTACAGAAACATTCTGCATCACGGCCCTGGAAGCCCAGGCCGCACGTACTTTGTGTATATGCACGCCATTGGCGGGGCTGTTGTCTACAGTTGCAGACAGAGGTATTTTCCTGGAAGTAAGCCCCGGTGATGCAGGATTTGATGAACATGTTATAGCCGTAATAACCGCTATTCAGCGGGATACCCTCCGGAAAACCATGCTGCTGGACCGTGCCGAAGCATGGGCAATACAACAGTCATGGTCTTCCATTGCCCGTCAGTGGATACATCTTTTTAATCACTCAGCTGAAATCCACTATGCTGGTAGGGAGGTACAAGCCGTCCAGTGTTAACAGCGGGTGGTGCATGTCGCCGTTGGTGGCGGCAAATAAGGACAGCACCATGCTTACTTTGCCGGTGGTCTCTTTTCCTGCCACCTGGTTGTTTTTGAACCATCCTGTAATGGCATTGGCAAACGGCGCTGTGAATGTGACGATGTTCTTGCCATTCACGCTGGCAGGTGTCGCCAACACAATAGGCAAGGTAGGTCCCAGCATTGCAGGGGCATCAGGGCTGGTCTGCAAGGTAAAGCTGTAGCCAGCCTGGAGCTGCAACATGATCTCCCTGTCTGGCGCCGCTTTAAACAATACCTCGAAGAAGTTGTCCAGCAAAGTTTGCAGTTTCACCTTCTGCAGGGAGGAAGCATCCGGGGTGAACTCCGCAATATTGATAGCAGTCTGACTGTTAAGGTTCGGATAGCAGGGGCCCGCAAACCGGATGTATGGTGTAATGTAGCGGAATGCTTCGTTGGTAGGCTGGCCAGCGAGTACTTCGTTGCGGTGAATCGCCACACCTGCCCAGGCATTTTCATCTATCAGCACATTGTTCCGCTGAATGGTCACACCACGTTCGCTGTATTGTTTCCTGCCAGCATAAGATAACGGTGTTTCTGCATCGTTGGTCACCTGCACGAAGGCGTAAATCTGTGTTTCTCCATCGTACGCATATGGTTTCGTTGTATAGCCATCGATGGTAATCAGCGGGATTATTTTCTCCACCAGTACCGGTTCTGCGGGCCGCACACTGATCAGCAGGTTGCCGGTATTTTTGTCTTCGTATTCTGTGATAATATATTTCAGCGTTTTGGGTTTCAGCAGATTGCTGTCGTCCTGATTTTTTTTGAACCAGGCAGGCCATGCATCAGCTACCTGTTTCACCATCCATGCGTACGATTGCAGCGCTATCAGGCTGTTTTCGTTGTTGGCGGTAATGTCCGACATGATGGGTTCGTAGGCTACGCTGAACTGCAGGAGGGCTTCGAACAGGTCCGGTGGTGTGGCGCTGAGATCCACGTCATCGTTGTTATCCACTACATTTAATCTGATTTCCAGGTAAATCAGGTCCTGGCGGGCAATGACGTAATTGTAGCTAAACGTGTAGTCCCATTGTAACGCGGCTTCCAGGGCTTCGCGCGCATTATTTTCCGACTCCGGTGGCGGGGTGGCTGTACCGGTTTGCACCACCAGCGAAGGTGCGGTAGGATAGGCTTTCAGCGGAATGGGAATATCTGCCTGGATAAGTGCCGTATTATCCGCGCCGGTTTGCAACAACGGAATAGCAAGTGTCAGCCAGGATGAGGGCGTATAGCCGTTGATAGGCGTACCGAAATTGTGTTCGAGTGCGGTCAGCTGAAAGTTCAGCCCTGCCTGGAATGCATCGATAAGATCTACGCTCTGGTTGGCGCCTGTGCCGCCTTCCGGACGTACGGAGAACAGGGTAGTGATGTTACTCTGACCACCAGCATCTTTACCGGCCGGTAAAGGAATCTTCACTGGAGAGAAGCTGTACGCATTCTGCGGAATATCTTTGGAGGCAAATACCAGGTTGCCATAGAGATTAGGTGGGGGAGATGTGAACCCTTGCTGAACGGTAACCTCGGTCTGCACAATAGCATCGGTGCGGTACATGTTACCCAGTAGCGTAAGCAGTTGTTGTTTCGTCGCTTCCCTGGCTACCGCGAGTTGTTGTGTACTGCCGTTTTTCAGGATATTGGTGAGCTGATTGTCTGCCACGGCCGCGGCAATGGCCCGTTTGGATTGTTCAATTACCCGGAACGGTGTTTTCAGGAACGTTGCCGTACCTGATTGTTCTACTATCCATGCGGTAGCTGAGGCCGCAGGGGAAAGGAAATTATCTGCTGCATCTACAAATGTTCTGGCCAGCACTTCAATATCAATACCGGCATAGGATTTATTTTCCGCCGTTGCGTTACCGAGGAAGGTTCCGGGGGTGTACGTGCGAATGGGTACTGGTCTGTTGATGTCTGTACTGGGCCTGGAAATCAGCGAGGTGGAAAGCGGCGCGATCGCAAAATAAACCGGGGTCGGGTTTACCTGGTAACTGATGCCAGGCATGGTGCCGCGGGCAAACCTTAGCAGCCATATTTCTTTGCCGGTGGAATTTTCTGCTGCCTCTTCTGCTGCGTCTTCCGCAGCGCCGGGTGCAATACTGCCCGACTGTCCAACCGCTACTTTCATCACCGGCAATGCCAGTTCCAGTGCTTTGGCAAAGATGCTCAGGGCGGTGGTATCACTTTCTTTTCCATCGTAGAGGTCCGGTGCAATAGTGGTATCAGCTCTGCGGATGCCTGGTTCCTGCGTAAACTGAGGATCGATGTATAGGGTACGTTCTATGCTGATGGCTACCGTCAGGTGGAAAATAAATGCCGCATTCAGTTTCGTAGGGTCGATACCGTAGCTTAAGACGGTTTTTACCGGCTGCAGGTCGTTGATAGGTATCCCGTTAATCATTTCCAGGAAACCAATGATCTGGGTAACATATTCCTGCAACGCGGCCAATGCTGTTGTAGCCGGGGCTTCCAGCGTGCCCAGGCTGGTGGTTACATTTACCGCTATGCCGGGTTGTGCAAGCTGATAAGCTATCTGACGATACCGCTTCAGGTCCTGTTGTGCGAGGGCAAAGGGCTGCTTCGCATCTTTATACCGGTCCGCACCCAGCACCAGGTGTATATTCAGTGTTGGTTTCTTTGTAGTGGTATCAATGGCGATACTATAATTCCTGGCGATGTTAATCCACTGATCTATCCCGATCACCGGATCTGTATAACCAGGTGTGATCTGCTGCTGTATCTTCCCGGTATCGTCCTTAATGAGCGTGTTGCCAAATACATCCAGGAAGTTGAAACGGATGGTAGCTATTTTGCCATTGGCCCCGTAGGGGTCCGTCTGCCTGCCGTTTGCGGATACTGGTTCCGCAAAGGGGTAGATGGGTAATACGCCGCCGTAATTCCAGATGGTATCATTATCCGGCTGTATGGATACGGCGCCTACGGCGTTCTTTACATCATCTTTCTGATCCAGCGGACCGGCGGGCAGTGCATAATCTGTTTGGCGGAATACGCCGGAAGTAGCGTCAATACGGTATTCCATCAGTTGGAATAATTCACTGAGTTGCTGGTCAGCGCTATCAGCCAGGCTGTTGGCGCGCAGTGTGGCCGGATTGGCCCGCTGCCCTTTGAACATGCCTGTTCCCGGCAGAATGGTAGCCTGTATAGTTTGCAGTACCGGATCAAAAGTATCCGCTTGTGCTTTGGTGAGAGCGATGCCTGCATAAACAGAATCCTGTGCAGGATCTGTTTTAGTATCTATTACTACGCTGTTCACATATTTCGGAAGAATAAATCCGCTGCTGGCACTGTCTGCCGGGATATTGTAAGATACAAGTATGGTGATGTTACCCTTACCTTCTTCATCAAAAATATATCCTGGCAATCCACCACCGGTAGCATTGGTATAGTGCAGATAATAACCGCCCGAGCGTACGATAGAGCATTCCCACAGGAAGCGCAGGAAGGTGGGGGCATCCATGCCCAACAGGTTACCTGCGGCGGCTGCTGTTTGCGTTGTGGCAAGCAGACCCGGGTTGGAAACGGTGGAGAAGTTGGTTTGTAACAGGAAGGTCTTATACTTACTGAGTGCATTCGATACAAGGCCATTTACCGGTTCACCATCGTTGTTTTTTGCAGTGTTGTCGGTAAAGAGAATGTCCAGGTTGACGATGGGAGGGGTGGTCGCTAACAACAGTTGTTGCAGTAGCTGACCATCGGCTTCTCCGCATCCTTCCACTACATATACATTATCCAGGTAACTGCCGGGCATGGCTGCTACAGGTACCTGGCGGATGCTAACGGTAACGGATGTACTCCAAAACAGTGGCTTCAATGACGTTTCATTTTCCAGGCTGAAAGCGGTGCTGGCAGACTGTATAAGCATTTGGTAAGGAATACCGGGATGCACGCTGAGATATTGTTGCAGCTGTGCGGGGAACATCCAGATGTAGCTGTCGCCGGAAGTATTGGCGCGCTGCTGTGCGTTCGGATTTTGCCAGGTGAAGCTGTTAGGCAGTGCAAATGTTTTGGGGTGCAGGCGGTAACGGCGTACATCGGGTTGTGCATCCAGCGTAATGCCGGGTACCCATTGCGATTTCAGAAGCGCTGTTGCAGCATCTGACATCGCCTGGTTGAATTCAAATAGCAGCGAGCCTGTAATGCCGAGGTTCAGCCAGAGGCGCGCCTTATCTGGTTCCAGCTTTACGGTCTGACCCAGCACGGGGGCTGTCAGGTTAAACTGCTGCCAGGAAGCTTCGTATAACCCTATACGTGACTTATCATTAATAGCTTTGGGAATGCGCAGGCCATGCAGGAAAAACCGCGATACAGTGCCTCCCAGGTTGGAAAGACTAAACTGTGGTCCCACCTGTAATTCATCCAGTATTTCCTTTACTGTTTTTGTCGCCACAAAAGCATGCAGCAGTCCCGTTCCTGTGCGGAAGAGGCCCGGTTGATCAATGTTGTGGCTGAGGAAGGTATGGAATGGTATATTATACCTGCCTGCTACTGTCCAGAGTGTATGCGTATCCGTTTCCGGTATACTGTAAACGAACGATGGCACGTCTACCATACCCTGCGCGGTCACACTTACATTGTCTGCACCGGGTAGCACTTTCAGCAAATCTGCCAGCTGCTCATTATCGCGCAGGCGATGTCTGAAGCCGGGGATACGTACTTTAGCGCCGGCATACAGAGGTTGATGACGGTTGGAGAATGCCAATTCTTCCGCGGTAACGCCATAATGCCGATAACGTTTTGCGATCATCGCCAAAGTATCACCTGTGGCCACATGCAGTGTAGTTTGTTTGAATCCGTTAATGACATCCTGCAGTGCTGATTTTGCCATCATGGTGAAATAGTCGCTAAACAGGAATTCTGCCATGGTAACAATATCATCTTCTCTCACAAGCGCTTGCGCATTACGCGCTTTAGCCTGCACCTGCATATCGGTGAAGTACTGTTTGATATATTGCAGGTATGCCGGATCGCAGGCGCCCATTTCACTGAATTTCACCTTGGGCTGCCCGCTCACAGTCATTTCAAGGAAAGGAATCATTGGGAAGTATCCTACCTCCAGGTCTGTTTCACTGAAGGTGGATGACTGATTCGCTTGCTGGGTGGTGATAGCTACTTCTTTAAATGCCTGCGGGAAGAAATGCTCATACATATCTTCCAGGTTGATGGCATCAGCGCTTCCGTTGGAAAATTGCTCCTGTGAGAAGTAGGCGAAGATAGCATTGACATCATCGATGGCCACCGGTTGGTCCAGGATATTCAGTTCCCGTTCGGGTTTGGCGCTGAAATAGGCATTGAATACCCACGCAAGGAAAGCACGGCTTAATACGGTGAAATCTGTATTACTGGCTGATTTAGGCTGATTGGCAATATACAGCAGCGATATGCCCACTGGTACTTTGCCTGATGCTTCACTGTCGCTGTATTTTACAGATAGCTGCGGTATGAACAGCAGGTTGAGTTTTTCTTTCGGGTAGGTCATCGGCGCTACCCAATCCATTTTTGGAATGTCTATATCTCTTATCATATCCAGCGGTGTGAAGTAAGCGCTGCGATCCAGCATCTTTCCGGAGTCCCATGGCGCTGTGCCATTGGAGCCGATGGTAAAGCTGTCTGAAATGGTAGTGCGGAAAGAGCAGCTGATACTGATGCTGAACAGGCCGAGGTTGATGCGCACTTTAACTGCGGCATATACTTCTGCGGTGAAGGTAACCAGTGATTGCCGGTATGCTTCCAGCACCAGCTGGGCAGCAATGCGCACCATGACTTCCAGGGTGGCGCTGATGATAGCGAAATCTATCTCTCCGTAAATCCTTCCAACCAACGCAGCTTGTGCCTGTATACGATAGTACAGCTCTTCCTGCGATGCCTTTACAACTGCAGTAGGATTGGCTTTGTACCAGGCCAGAATGCCTTCCAGTATTACCTGGATAGTAAGACTCAGCTCCGCTTTCAGAATGCCTTTGTTAATACTTTTGCCGATGCCGGCGCGGATGCCTATACCGAAGATGATAACCGGATTGAATTGCCCGTCTGCTTTGGGAAGCATGGTAGCGGTATCATTACTGAGTTTACCGAAATAGAATCCTCCCGAGCCGGTGAATATAGACAGCTCCAGTCCGAATGAGCGGGAGAAGTCGCCGTTCTTCGGAAAGCCCATATCTATAATAAAATCGCCGTTGGTATAGATAGAAAGTGTGATCGCAGGCAATGTAACGGATACGGCACCAAACTGCTGCTGACGGACAAAGTCAGGAAGTACCAGGTCTATCTGATATACACCAACGTTGTCGTTTATTTTTTTGTAGAGAATTTCGAAGTAAAGGTTCTTGAATTTACCATCTGTAACGCCAATGGATATACCATACATTACCGGGTCATAAAATACGATGTTGAATTGTATGTATTCCACGATCAGGAACTTCGCGCCAAACAGTATGCTGTTGTTCTTATCAAAATACAGGGATGGCGGAAGTTTACCGCTGCTGCCGTCTTCCTTGAATGCATCGGCGAGGTTGGTAATAGCCTGTGATACAGAGGTAGGGGGTTTAGGTTGAATAATGCCGACCTGGTTACCGATTCCCAGGAACTGCAACTTGAAGGTGCTGTTGCCGAATCCCGGAACAGCCGGTGCCTGTGCGGGATCGCGCAGGTCCCAGTCCGGGCGTTGCGCCGGCTGCAACTGATCAATAGGCATACCCAGGAAAGTCCCTTTGGTGACTTTGAACATCACCGGACCGTTATTGGTGCCAGGGTCAGGAGAATAGAGCAGGCTCAGTTCCTGGATGTTTATAAATACCAGGTTGATGTTGGCCGGCCACACCAGTCCTATTGTTTTTTGATTGGTGACTTTATCCTGCTGGAAAACAAAATTGATGTTGTTAACAGGAATATTGTTGATAAAATTCCATGGCGATGGAATGACTGCTACCTCTCCCGTAGCGGCTTCCACGAGGCTGGAGATCACATCGCCCAGCGACAGCGGTTGATTAGGATTAGTGGATTGCAGACCGAATTCAAATCGGAGTTCCTTTTCGTTGTTGGTGACATCCGCTTTGGCGATAATGTTTTTGAAGGTCAGGAGGAAGCTGAATTGACTGAAAGCGCCGTTGTTATAAGTGGCTACTGCGTCAAAGGTAAGGCCTCCGAAAAGTACAGTACCCTGTACTTTGGTACCGTTATATGGACTGGCAGATATCCTGGAATCATATTGGACATCTACACTGGCATTAAAGGTCAGTTTGTCGAATAGCGTAAGACTGCCGGCAAGCGTGAAGTCGAGTGTATTGTAGGGGGTATTAGTTTCTGTAGTGCCTTTCACCATGGCCACATCAATCTGGCTGATTTTTACCTGCGGAATACTTTTGTCTTCAATACCCGGAATATATTTGGCCAGTATTTCATTGACGGTAATGCCGTCAGCGCCCGTATTATCAAGGCTGCCGGAGAAGCTCCAGTTTTTTTGGCTATAAGCAGCAGCCAGCGCGATGATTACTTTGCGGCTATCGGTCCCGAAATTAAACGACCCGTTGGCCGCCATATCCAGGTATTCATCATACTTCTCTACAGAAAAACCTATATTATCCATCTGCAGGTTCATGCCGCCAATGGTGAGGATGGTCCAGGTATTGGTAGGCGCAATGGCCATAGCAACGGAGAAGGAACCGGAAGACGGTTCAATGGAAAGATCAAACTGCGTGATCTTCAGGCCGGGAAGAATGTCTACTACAGACTGCGGCATATGCAGTGCCAGCAGGAGTTCTTTCAGATCCAGTTCTTCTTCCAATGTACCTGCAAATTTCCAGGGATCGTTGGAAGAAGGCTTGGTGGCGGACATGCCCAGCACCAGTTTCTTTTCTGTTGCTTTATTGAGTATCCAGGTAACAGTAGCTTCTATATTACCGGAAATATCTTTTTCGCTGACAGAAGTATTGTTAATGGCGAGACTCACCAGCAGGTCCGTCAGCTCAAAGTATCCTGGTACCAGGTTCCAGGCGGGAGAGCCTGGTGTGGATGCTATGGTAAAAGCAAACCAGAGTAGTTTAGATACTTCTCCGAACTGCCAGGAAAGGTCAAGATCACTGATGACAAAATCACCAATTTGCATCAGGCCTGGAGGAGATGCTGAAGTAAGTGCATTGTTGCCCAGGATACCGCTAAGGGAGCTGATAGAAGGCAGCGGAATTTCTTCACTGGTAACGTTCAGTACCCAATTGGTTTGTTCCGGTGTTTTAGCCAGTCTCACTGGAATGGATACATTGCCATCGTCCAGCTGTAGTACGCCTGCGAGCTCGCCGCTGGTGCCTTCAGCCGTGTAGGGTAAAGGTATGTCCAGGGCAAGCCGGAAATTTTTGTCCAGGTAAATGGCCTGTTGCAGCATAGGCAGTGTCCATTCGTTAGCGGAATGGATGGCAAATGCTACTTTGGTAAAAGAGAAACCGTTTTGAAACCTGAAGCGTATGGTCAGGTATTCCAATACGATTTCATTTAGTTTTTCGTATAGCCCTTTCGGTAAGAACCCTTTTACACCGGGAACAATGGCAATCAGTTTTCCGATGCCCAGTGGTTCTTTATCGTTCGCCAGTGTAATATCCCAATCATCTGTGAGTGGGATGGGAATGGTGGCAGATGCCTGTACTTTCTCATCCGGGTTGGCATAATTAACGGCGGCGGTGCCTTTGATGCTGCCCGAAAAGGCGAGTGGATCTGTTGCTTTATATCGTTGGCCCGTCAACGTTAAGGTGATGCCTTCTTCAATCCTGAGTTTGTCTTTTACAATCTCCCAGGGAGCTTTTGAACTAACCATTACCTGCACCACGCTGAGGGATTTGGTTTGCGGATCAAATCCGATATAAAATGCATCCAGTTCAATTTTTTCCAGCACAGATATAAACTGTTCCGGCAGGATACCTGATATGGAGATGCCGGTCAGTTCATCCAGGATAGCCACGCCGTTGCTCAGCGGAGTAGGTTTTGGCAGGGAGAGATACCAGCCGCTGACGCCTATCGGCAGGCCTATTTCTATGGCTACGTTTACGGTACCCTTGGAGTTGACCAGTGAACCGCCGGCGATACACTGGTATGCACTGCCTTCCTTGCCTACGGTATTGACTACACGAAGTGTAGGTGCATCTACGTAAAGATCTGTATAACCGAGGAAGGACCATTTTTCCCCGGTGCCTGTGAGGGTGAAAGCGCCTGCAGCGGAATCGAATACAAAAGAGAGTCCATCGATGGGAACTGCAGGCACGAGGCCCGGTGTCTTGCTCGCAGGTACCAGTCCCGCTTCGTATATGGCGCTCAATGTCATGGACAGATCCGCATAGCTGTTCATCGTCATGGACAGCTTACTGCTGTCATCTACTGTAAAAACCGTGTTGATTTTTATCTGCAGACTAAACAGGGTAGCAGTAGCAGTTACCTGCAGCGCGTTGTCGTTTGGGTTACTGAATGTAGTGCTGGTGAGCGGGATATTATCTGTCTTTATCAGCTGCTTCAGCAGTTTGATAATATCGGGGGACTCAATGGATGCCTCGCTAAACGCCTGCAGAGAGGTGATTTTCTGCTGCAACTGCTGAATCCGTGGATTAGCCACCGGTGCTATAGCTATGTTTGTCTTCATGGTGTTGAGGCTGTTTATTCTGCCGTGAATAAACGGTTGTTTTCATTTCTCGTTCCCGGGAAAGGATGGGCGGTACTCAGTAATACAGATTGGGTAAGTGCCGTGTCATTTGTTTGCTGGTGCAGTACGGTCATCCACACGGACCAATTACCGGAATACCAGGCTGTCATGGCAATCTGGTCTACCAGCATCTGTCGGAGTAAGGAGTGATTTTCTGATTTATCGGGTATACTGTCCATGCCCCGTAACCCCTCCAGCGCATGCATGGCTTTATGCCATGCCTCTGTACGTTTGAACATCCGGTTGTCGGCATGTTGAAGATGTACGGTCTCGGGTATACGTAGTTCATTGGTGGCAGCATCGTAATATTCCAGTTTCATATTCAGCTGGAAATGGTGGATGGTGTTGAAAGCTTTTTCGTACAACGTTTCTGCAGCCGCGGGATTGGCCACCACAAATACCAGTTCCATATTCTTTTCCAGTATCCGATCACCATCTGCATTAACGACCACATATTTTACCGGGCGCAATTCATAGTGCAGGGGACTATTATACAGGTTGAAGGAGAGATCCCTGTCGGGCCACAGCAGGGCATCGGCACTGAGTTTGTTGAGGGCTGGTACGCGGATGTTGTTCCGGCAGTCGTTGCAGATCAGCAACAGATCCTCCCACATGGATATGTCCACGCTTTCTGGCCAGGCAGCATAATATCGCAGGTGTTCCACATGATAGCCGCTCAGCTGCATTTCACAAAAGGAGCAATAATTGCCGATGGTATCTATCAATGCATTTGTAACAGTACCCGGTTTTACAGTACCGCTTCGCTGTTGTAATTGCTGTATAGGAGGAGATATTTTATTGACTGGTCTCATGGATTTTATTTTAAGGCATATTGTTAATATCGGTGCCTGGAAAATAGGCTTGCGGAAGTGCAGGATTTGCTGTATTTATTTTGAACATGGTATATACTGAATCCTGTACGGTGGGAGGGGATTTCTGATAAAAAACATATGCCCAGATGCTGTAGTAACCAGCCGCCTGTGCGGTGGAAATAATTTGTTTAACCATGTAGTCGTATTCATTTGAGCCAGGCTGAAAACCCTGAAGCCTGTACATGGTCAGCAGCGCATTCATCCACGCAACAGTTCTGTTGGTAACGCGCCTGTCTGAATAATTATCCGCCTCCGTGAAATTAAGGTTGACAATGTTGATAAAATTGTCTTCCCGTTGCCCCGGTATCCCGCCGCTAACAGATTCGAACCTGACAGACACTGTTACTTCCTGTCCGTTTTGATATCCCGGGAGTATAGCCTGTACGGTATTGTTGTCGGTATTTGCTACATCATTATTGATGTTGAGTGCATATTGCAGCGGCACCGCGGCATCAGTGGTTTCGTTATACAGGACAGGGGTAAACCCGGTGTAGGCTGTTGGACGATTTGGCCAGACCTGGCTGTTGTATCCGCCATCGCCCACCTGTACCATGTTGGGGGCTGGAATTCCCTGTTTCTGTATAGCCCAGTTTTTACAGGTGGTAAAAGCTGGCTTTGAGCCCTTGTAGGAGTTACACATAGGGCATGCCAGGAAGAAGTTCTTATACTCCAGCATCAATCCAGGAAATTCTGCTTTAGGAAGCCGGTGTTCCACTGCCAGGGAAGAATCCTGTACATTCATACCACAGTAATTACAGTACTGTCCGTAGTTTTGAATCAATGAACCACGCGCATTTCCATAGTTTACGCCATCATTCTTACTGAAGTAATTAATCAGGGAAATAACCAGGCCCTGGTTCACCTGACTTAAATTCGTCCAATTGTCTTCACCATCATTAGAAAATGTGAGCGTTTGGAGCAGGGCAAGCACCCGTTGCGTGAGGTAAGAACTTTTTCCAACAGCGGGCTTGATACCGTTAACGGCAAGTCCATTACGGATAGCCTGCGTGTTGGTTCGCATATACTTAGGTATACCGTAATCTGGATTAGGATCAAAAGAAACAGGTCTCATTGTTTATAAGTTTATATATGCACCATACCATCCCAGGGAGCCGGGTTGTTCCTGATCACCGAGCAATACGAGGTTTACATTCCCCGCAGGCGGCAGCTTCAGGCCAAACAAACTCAGAGAGAGGTTTATCAGAAATAAATTATAACTCACTTTATCGCCGTCATGCACCACCTTCTTCAGCTGGAAAGGTCCGGCAGACAACTTCAGCACATTCTGGATGCTGAAGGTATTGCCACCACCGGAGCCGGGCAGCCGCAGGAAGATACCTACATTAACTGCGTCAGCGCCAGGACTCCATGCCAGCAGCAGCTGTGGTATGAAGCCTGTTTCACTTGCCAGCGCGCCGGGTCCGCCCCAATGCACGTCGAAGTTGACAGCGTACCAGGTGTCCTGCAAACCGCCGGTGGTGAAATTAACCGGAGGCACTACCTGCAGGTAGTTCAGCTTCTTGGGCGTATTATCCCCGCTGCCTTGCAGGATGTCGTTCGGACTTATCGGGAATGCGGCGGCAAAACTTTTGTCGCGCACGGTACTGAGCGATTGATCAAAAGCAGTATTGGAGATGTTTGGGGAGATAGATAAGCCACTGGTGGTGTTCTGCTTCGTATCCAGTTTGAAACTTACATCCAATGCAAGATTAGAGAAGTATAACCCCCGCGCAGGTACGAGTTCCTGTCCTTTGGGCGCGCCGAAAGAAAAGCAATCAAAATTTTCCAGGTCACGGAAATTGAGATAACCATAGAAAGTGAACTTGGAAGTCACCAGTTCCGTGGTGGGAACGGCTTTTTCAGGGACGGAGTTTACCGTCTGAAACTGTGCTTTTATGAAGTCCGTATAATTCAATACTGCACTGCTCAGGAAATACTGATAGGAGAGCCCCTTGCGGGTAAGGAAAGTATAGGTCCGGTGGCCGTCATGGTTTTCATAATGGCCATCAAAGATCATGGAGTAGTTGGCAGGAGGCGGTGTATCATCTGTCTTGGTGCCAGGTGGATTCAGTGATGCGGCTTCTTCAAACCACTTACGGGCCGTGAGTTCCAGTTTGCTGTCGAAATTAGTGATGATGGTATTGGCAAAAATAATCTGGAGAAAGAGCACCTTATAGCTGTATGTGGCATCCTGCATACTGTTGTTGGTATCACTGATCATTTGCGTATTGCCGTTGCCGTTATTGCCGCTGCTTTGTTGTACCCGTTTATAGGAAGGATCTGTATAGTTGATCAGCCCGAACATATTACTGCGTTTTATCGCAATGGGTTTGTCCAGGTTTTGGGCATCCTGTGTAACAAAATTTACCTGTACACCTACATGGTGTGCATAAAAGCGTTTCAGGTCCATAGCGCCCAGCAGCCCACGGAGATCTTTCGGGAAGTTGCCCAGGTTGATGTCTACCTTCAGCGCCAGGATGCCATACCATTGAGGGTCTTGTATGATGTTCAGGAAATTGGCGTACTGCGGTTCGTCTTGTTGCGACTGAGCATCAATACAGTAATTGAGTAACCAGGTTTGCGTGCCCTGCAACTGGTTATTGTCATAGTTGAATGATATGGGATCTGTCCAGGCGGTAAGATCAGCGATCAGGTCAAACAGTGCGCCGGGGCGGAATTTCATGATCAGGATATTTCGCTGGTCCGGATCATTTGCGGGATTGCGCGCCGGTATGTTGATATTAAACTGCCAGCCTTCTATGGAAAGTGCGTTATCAAAGGTGCCAATATTTTTATTGTCAGAGATAACAAGGAAAAGATTATTTGTCTGTAATGCATTCCGCAGCGGTGCCGGCAGGTTTACGAACCGCAGGTCCGTAGGTATTTCCGTGTTATGTGCCAGCAGCACTTCCTGCCAGTCTAAACCTGCAACGGTAGCCAATAACCCTTGCGGGGTGGTGGTTACAACAGAAGGTGCATCCGCAGGGGATAGCCTCGGAAGCGGCATTGTATCCATCTGTTTTTTTCGTGCAGGGGCTATTAGTTTGGTTTCAAAAGGAGCAATCTTGTCGGGAGGAAAAGGCGTTCCTTTTGAGGCACCTAGGCCTGCATATGGCGCCAGCGGGAAGCTGAGGGCAGCAGTACCTTCAGCAGGCAACTGTGCAGTGGTATTATAGAAAGCATCCAGCAAACCAGCTGTGTCAGATGATTGATATAAGCTGGCTACGGTAGGTGCTGCAGCGTATATCACCGGTGCATTATTGCCGGTTGCTTTAATAAAGGCCCAGGATACAGTGTAGGTGGTATCCAGTTCTTCACTGCTAAGTCCTGCGCTGGCATAAGCTGCGTTACCCGGATAAAAAATGATCTGATCACCGGAGGTAAAGGAAATAGCTTCTGTGCCGGCAAGTCCTGGTAATAGCTGACAGGCAGCGGCACTTTCCTGTTGTACGCCGAGGGTAAATGCTCCTTTGGGTGCCAGGTAATAAGCGGTGGGTGTTGCCGGATCGGCATATGTCTGAAACACAAGTTGTGCCGTTGAAGGGCCGGTGGTAACAGGTTGCAGGGAAATGGGCAGCCCGTATATCGTACGCAGATAAGACGACATAGTGCCATCACCCCCTGAAACAATCTGGAAACGGTCGTCCGTGCCTGCAATTTTTTCCAGTCCGAAGGATATGCCGGTGAATGTAAGATAGGAGCGGGAATCGTCCAGCGGATGGAGTGGGTCCCAATGTACATTAAACTGCCAGTAGGTCGTTTGCGTGGGCGCAAACAGCGGATAGTACTGGCTGCACAGGTTGCCGGTATCCATGTCTGTCATGCTGTACCGGAAGCCGGCGGACCAGCCGGTATATTCGGCAGAAGAGAAGTCGTTGATCATTACCTGACCGGTAAGTACGCCGGCCATATCACCACTAACGGCAATGGACATACTTTTTTCAACAGCGGTAGTTTGCGCGCCGGTTACATTGGGGTATCCGGCCTGAAGATGGCCATCGGCATTGAGCAGGAGCGGCGCATCACGGAAAAGGGGAAACTGGTAAGTGCCGAAGCCCAGTTGTACTTCTTCCTGCACCAGGATGCCATTGTCCGTCATCTTTGCCTGGAGTACACTTTGCAGACCGGAGTTCTGATCCGTGTTCATCCACCAGGCAGCACCTGTATGGGCCGGTTGTTTGAGAACAGTGGTTGCTGACAACTGTTTTTCCAGTGCCGTCAGCAGATCTGTTTTCGTATGGTCGATAGGGTTATACAGAAAGATGTAATATCCTTTGTATTTACTCCAGCTGTCTTCCAGGGAAAGCTGCGCCGGCTTCTCTGTGCCGGGCAGGAAATAGCAACAACTGATCTGATCCGGAATTGGGTCAGGAAGATACAGGTTGCTGTCTGGCTGAAAGGGGGTGTACATGTTATGAAATTAACGACTAACAAAGAATAACTTCAACAGTTGCATGACAGGCGAGTCTTGTCCTTTCCGGAGAATGTTTGCCGCGAGGGCATCCATAAACGAGGAGTCCATTGTGTACGCAGGATCAACAGTAGGAAAAGGATCGCCGATCTTCCCCGGTAGGAATGTATCCATCTTTCCTGGTCCACCCATGGCCTCATTGAGGTTGCTGAGCGCAGCAGGATCCTCATGGAGTGGTATCGTTCGTAGTTTGTAAAACTGATCGAAGACGGTAATAAGGGATGGAAGGTTACCTGGCTGGCAGCCGGGTGTCTTCAGGCAGGTATAGTATTTAATAAGCAGTTGATAGATGTAATAATCGAAGCTCTGGTACCTGTTCATGAACTGCACGTTCGTAGAGGCATCTGTATCCAGGATACCACGTTTGAGGAAGTGAGGTACGCCTTTTACCAGGATGGTATGGACCTGGTAACGCCAGGCCCCCATCCATAGGATGCTATAGGATACTCTGTAGAGCATGAGGTCGCGGGCATATTGTTCTTCTGCCAGATCTCCCAGTGTAAAGTTGCCGCTACCACCTCCTGAAGGTCCGGTAGGGCCGCGTAGTCCGGTTATACCCTGTAAGCCGGTGAAGCCTTGTGGGCCGGTGCTGCCAGGGAGGCTTAATCCGGTAGCACCTTGTACACCTGTGAAACCTTGTGCACCTGTTGCGCCGTTTAATCCGGTAGTACCTTGTACACCGGTAAAGCCTTGTGGGCCGGTTGCACCTGTACCGTTTAAACCCGTTGCACCTTGTACGCCAGTGAAGCCCTGTGCGCCTGTTGCGCCGTTTAACCCTGTTACTCCCTGTAGACCGGTGAAGCCCTGCGGGCCGGTGGCGCCATCTACTCCGGTAGCACCTACACCGGTGGTACCTTGTGCGCCTGTTGCCCCGTTTAAGCCTGTTGTACCCTGTACACCAGTGAAGCCCTGTGGGCCGGTGGCGCCATCTACTCCGGTAGCACCTACACCGGTCATACCCTGAACACCTGTCATACCCTGTACGCCCGTAACTCCCTGTACACCAGTGAAGCCTTGTGGGCCGGTGGCACCGTCTACTCCGGTAGCACCTGTACCGGTCATACCCTGAATACCTGTCATGCCCTGTACGCCCGTAACTCCCTGGATACCGGTGAAGCCTTGTACACCTGTAGCACCCACACCGGTCATACCTTGCACACCGGTTGCGCCTTGTACACCGGTGAGGCCCCGTGGTCCTTCCGGTCCGGTCAGTCCATTCATGATGGCATAACTCCAGGTATTGCCAGGATAACCGGTAACGCCCTGTACGCCGGTAACGCCCTGAATGCCCGTGGCTCCCTGCACGCCAGTGGCGCCAAGCGGTCCGGTAACACCCATAATTCCAGTAGGACCTTGATATCCCTGTTTGCCAGGTTCACCTTGTATGCCGGTAACTCCCTGTGGGCCCGTGGGACCTTGTGGCCCTGTGGGGCCTGTCGGGCCTGTAATGCCCGTGGGATCTGTTAATGGTAGTGTCATAGATAAAATGAGGGTTTCATGAGGTAGTTAATTTATCCTTGAGGGATAGATAAATCAATTTTATACAAGTTAAGTTAAGCAAATTCTAATTTATCTAACCTGGAAATATGTCTTGTAAGTAAAGGTGGTTGTGAACTGCTGTTTTTATCAGGTGAACGCTTTTTTGAGGTGGCTGATGATGACAAGCAATAATGCATTACCGGCAATAACCCCGTTTTTACCGGTGCCAGATGGAAACTCACCTAAATGCACTGTCAAACGAAAAGTTGGCCTGCTAACTTTGTTTCAGATTAAAAAATAAACCATGGACAACCAAGCCAGCATCGAGGCCATACACAGGGCCAACCTTGAAATTTGTAACTCCTTTGATACATTGGATTTCAGCGCCGCAAGCCGCTATCTGACTGAAGACTGCGACTATATCACCTTTAATGGAACACATCTGAAAGGCAGAGAGGAATACGTACGGGTACATGAAGAACTGATGAATAATTTTATGTTCAGAGGTGCAAAACTGGAAGGGGAAATTAAACAGGTACGTTTTTTAAATGAAACAACAGCTATTGTAATTGCCACAGGGGCCATCCGTTTTCGCTGGCAGAAACAGGCCCCGGAAAGCCGCCAATCCATTAACACAACGGTGTGGGTTAGAAATGCTTCGGGCGACTGGCAGCTTACTGCTTTTCACAATTGCAGGGTAAAAAAAATCGGAAGATTTGCCAGTTGGTTACTTAAGCTGGGAAAGAAATAATACTATCATCCCTCTATTATATATCACCATCAAAAGCCGCATAAATCACGCTATTTATGTGGCTTTTTTTAGTTGAATTTCGATTACGCACTAAGTGCCTGATTGAACCCATTGACTTCGCCAGGCTGGGGCCCCGAAAGGATCTGCGAAATATTGCGTTTCGTGTACAACCTTCCCGTTGCGGAATTCCATAATACTCACGGTGAATGCTGATTGCCCCTGGTAGTTGATAGTATATTCTGTAATCCAGAGATCACCGGCACCAACAATCCGCCTGACATGGAAGCCGGAAGGCTTACCGGGATGATGACTCCGCAACGCCTGCAAATTATATCGTCCAAGGATTCGCTCTCCTGACTGGGGATAATCACAGGTAACCTCATCATCATAAATATCATGTTCGGCGTTTACATCGCCAGCTGCCGATGCGCGCCAGTGCGTATTCAGGGCTTCGCGTATTTGTGCTTCTTCCATATACCGAATCAGTTGTTTGGTTTTTCGTTCAATTAACGCGTGCAATGAAACCTGGCACGCCTGTCTTCACTACTTCGTTGAATCGCTGCCTGGTTTGAATGCGATTGATTTCATCAAATGCGTCTTCCGGCAAGGTGGAGATATCAAAATTTTCTCTTGCCCGGGCAGCAGTTCTGGGTGTGGTCAGCAAAGCCGTGCCGCGTTGGAGCGCCCAGGCCAGCAATACCTGCGCTGGTGTTTTTCCAACCCGTGCAGCAATCGACAAAATGACCGGATCTTCGAGTGGTCCGGGCTTTATTCCGTGACCCAACGGTGCAAATGCCAGAAACACGATATCCTTCTCCCTGCAGAACTCCAGCAACACTGTTTCCGGCAGATACGGATGTGATTCGACCTGGACTACAGCGGGTTTGATTCTTGCTGATTCGTAGAGCGGCAACAGTTCGTTCAGGCTGATGTCAGACAATCCGATAGCCTTGCATTTACCACCATCCACGAGACGCTCCATCGCCGTCCAGGTGTCGGACAAAGTTACGTTGCGGTCGTAAATGACCTGCCCGTTTTGATCCCGCGGATCCTGCTCATCTCCCGGTTGAAATGCAAACGGTGTGTGAATGAGGTAGAGATCGAGGTACTCCAGTCCGAGTCTGTTCAAACTCGCCTCGAATGCCGGTTCAACGCGGTCGGGCCGGTGATTTGTGTTCCACAACTTTGTGGTGACAAAGATGTCTTCGCGGGCAATACCTCCGGCAGTAAGTCCAGCCTGCAACGCTTCACCTACCTCTCGCTCGTTCCGGTATCGTTCTGCACAATCGAAGTGGCGGAATCCTGCTCCCAGCGCGTTCCGGGTAGCAGTGATGGTTTCTGCTGGATCAGAAATCAGGGTGCCAAACCCGAGCAGCGGCATATGGATGGTATTATTTGTTGTCTTCATTTTTTATAATATTAAGTGCGCTCTTCTGTTGATCAACCAGACTGATGTTGCTTTGAAAGCACCCAACAAAGTACGGCAGGAAATTTCAGGCAACCGTGTGACCTACATCACATTTTTAATATCCATTTTAGTGATCTGTGAACGTTGTAAAAAAAACCGGTTGCTCTCTGCCAGGGAGCAACCGGTTCTTGAAAAAAATGTGAAACAGATCAGAAATTGGTGGTGAGGTAACTTTTACAGTTAGGATCCAGCGAACCAAGTGTAGCCGAATTGTACGGAGGCCTGTTGGTGTTACAGTAATTAGCTTCCGATGAAACCGCCAGGTATTCTGCCTGATTACTCAGCACATAAGCGGAGGAAGGGTAAATACCTGCGTAGTAGGCATCACTGTAAAGGTTGTAAATAGTAGAATTGTTAAATCCACCAGAAACCCACCGGTCATGCAGATAGTGGAATAATTCGTGAAAGATAACATTACCCGGACCTGTATGTACACTACGGTAAGTAGCAAAATTTACAATGTATACGTTACCGTTAGTGTAAAACAAATCACCACTACCAGGGCTGGAATATACATTGATAGGGGCGCCGGTCATGCGTGATTTGGTGGTGCTGGTAATGCTGGTGTTGTAGAGCTGGTCAATTTCTCCATTTACCAAAGCTTTGATGTCATTAGGAACACTACCTGAATAGTTGATTGTAAAAGAACGGTAACTGGCAGCTGCTACCGCACCCGAGGCTTCACCACGGGCATTTTTGTTCTTGTTGAAAAAATCGATCACCTTTTGTCTMTCGGGCGTGATAGTAAGGTGATCTTCTACGGCTTGTACCGCTACAGTGTTTTCCGGTGCTACAGGACTTTTGCTCAGGTTTTCCTTTTTACAGCTTGTAATGGTAACAATTGCTAACAGCAGGGCGAGGGTTGAGTTAACATGGATTTTGGTGCGTTTCATAAAATAGTAGTGAGGGTTTAAAACTCGCTCAAATATATATTTATTCCTACTAAATCTATGGCAGGAGTATATTATATTTTTTTAAAAACCGGAGAAATATAATGTTCCTGTAACCATTGCTGCTATTGAGTTACAGTGCATATGTTTTTTCTCTGCGGTAGCAGGTAAAGTGTGTTGGAAATACATGATGTGCAAGCGGCTTTCCTTCCTGACGAAGAAAAGTCGCTGTAATAAATAAGACATGCTAAGTGTGTTATCAGGGTCAGAAAGCGTGATGCCTTTTTCGAATGGTAACGCGCTTTTTTATTTTAGCCAATGACTCCCGGGTATTTAATAGGTCCATTTCTCAAATGTGGATTGCCTGCCACTGCAATTATTTCGCAAAGTACTACGAATATGGGTCGCAACCATCCAGATATGTTTTCAGCATCGGTGGAGTTACGCTGGCCGCGTAATTTTAAACCAGAATTTAAATCAAATCACATGAAACAGTTAGAAAAATTGGTTACCAAAAAGGTAACAACTCCGGAAACTGTAAAAGGCGGTAGATACGCATTTTTACCAGAGTTTTCAGTAGACGATCAGGAAATAACCACAGAAAATTATGCTTCGTGGAATGGTCAGCATTGGGTAACCGATACCCGTAAAGACCCTAAGTAATCTCCCCCAAACGTAAACCTTTAAAAAATTAAAAACTATGGAAAAGTTAACAAAACTGAATGCAAAGAAAGTAGAATCCCTGGAAACAATCAAAGGAGGCAGGGCTGCTTCTATCTCCAACGATTTTTCTGATGCCGGTGAAAGCTGTGGCACCACTGTTCACACGCCTACGCATTATTCAGGTCCGGATGTTTACCTGTGCGACCACAGACCTGATGGTAAATAATAAACATCATCTTCGGCCATTGTTGTGACCGGAACCCCAGGACTGCCGGCTATTGCCGGCAGTCCTTACTACCAGTAATCAACTAGATACCATGTCCAAGCAAATCCTCATATTAAGTCAATCGCACCTGGAAGGCACTACGGATCATGTTTGCCAGTGGTTGAACCATTTGCGGATACCCTACCTGCGGGTGAATGGGGAAGACTTATTCCATATTCAACACCTGAGTGATCTGCCCGGCAACACCGAAATAGCTACCGTTTGGTACCGGAGGAAGATTAGCAACTTTCCTGTAAAATACAGTCTTAAACAAGAAGACTTTCCTACACAGTATACCCTGAAACGATTCCTGGTGGATGAGTTCAGCGGAATTCATTCATTGCTGTTTTATACTATTGACCGGCAGAAGTGGTTGAATGACCCCGTGACAGAAGATAACCTGAACAAAATACACGTATTGAACCTTGCCCGCAAATGCGGCATCAATACACCCTTGACAGATGTGGTGACATCCAAAGCGGCCATTATACACCTGCTGGAAAGCCACCCCGAACTAATTGTAAAACCTGTCAGTGAATGCATTTTCCTGGAAGACGCCGAAGGCGGGCAATACAAGATGCTTACCAAAACCATTAACAAAGCCAATCTGCACCAGGTACCTGAAAAATTCTTCCCCTCGCTGATACAGGAAAAAATTATCAAGAAGTTTGAGATACGTACTTTTTACCTCGATGGCGAGTGCCATTCTATGGCTATTTTTTCCCAGAATAACCGGAAGACAAAAGATGATTTCCGGAACTACGACAACCAGCGGCCCAACAGAACAGTGCCTTACAAACTCCCGGCTGACCTGGAACTTAAGCTGGACCAGTTAATGAAATCGCTGCGCTTCAAGACCGGTTCCATTGACCTGATGGTAGACATGCAGGGGAACTATCATTTCCTCGAAATTAACCCGGTAGGCCAGTTCGGCATGGTGTCTTATCCCTGCAACTATTACCTGGAAAAGAAATTAGCACAATGGCTCCATAAAAATAGCTCCCATGAAAAAGAAATTCATCAGTAACCTGAAAGAGAAGAAAGGACTGCCGTTGTCACTGTATTTCCTGGAAAAAGATCAGCAGCAGACAACCAGGTCCATTCTCAAATTTGAAAAAGCCCCGAAAATAAAATCCGAAGGGTTCGAGCTTTTTAATTTCTATAAAGTGATTTCCAAATTCTGATGATGCAATACTTTAATCTATACGCAAACTGCCGGCTCGTGAAGGGCGCCCGTATGTCGCTACTCTGTGATCTGCAGATGCGCAGGTTTTACCATATCCCCAACGATACTGCCGATGTGCTCATTTTTTTACAACATCATTCCATTGAAGAATGTATGACGCATTACGGAGAAGATAACCGGGAGGCCATTACTGGTTACATTGATTTCCTGATCAGCAAGGAACTGGGGTTTACAGATCATCAGCTGCTGCAGGAACTGACACCACTGGACCTCAGCTGGGACCGGTACTCGGATATTACCAATGTAATCATCGAGTACAATGAAGAAATCAACTACACCGCAACTTTTTTCCGTCAGTTGTTCGACTTGCATGTACAGGGGCTGGAGATCAGGTGTTACAGGAAAACGGCATTATCTAAGATCCGCGAATTGCTGGAGATATTTAACGGCACCACCCTGAGATTCATCAAACTGGTGCTGCCATATGATGATGCGCTGGAGCTGCGGACGCTGGATAAACTTGTGAAACAATACCCGCGGGTAAAGTCGCTGCTGATACATTCCTCACCGACTGATAAGCCGGAAAAAATATTTGATGGTTCCGTGCCGGTGGTATTCTTCAGCAATAAAATCAATTCCTGCCTGGCCTGTGGTGAAATCCGTACGAACTATTTCACTTCAAATATGGAGCTGTTCACAGAGAGCCAGCATTACAACACCTGCCTGAACAGAAAACTGAGTATAGACCTGAATGGATATATCAGGAACTGTCCTTCTATGCGGGAACACTTCGGGCATGTGAAAGAAACAACCTTGCAGGAAGTGTTGGACAATGAGGCGTTTCACCGGTATGGAAAAATCCGTAAAGACGAAATAGCGGGTTGTAAAGACTGTGAGTTCAGACATGTATGCACTGATTGCAGGGCTTACCTGGAAGATCCACAGGATATTTATTCCAGGCCACTTAAATGCGGGTACGATCCGTACACCAATAATTGGGAGGAATGGGCAGAGAATCCTTTGAAGCATGCAGCCATCGCCTTGTATGGGCTGGACGAGACAATCAATTAATATGAAGCTGAAAGCATTCCCTTTTTATATGCAGCCGGACGGGAAGGATTGTGGTCCTACCTGTATAAAGATCATCAGTAAGCATTACGGCAGATTAATAGATATTCAGACCATCCGGTCGCTGGCAGAAACCACGCGGGAGGGAAGTTCTTTGCTGGGATTGTCTGCTGCGGCCGAGGGGTTGGGGTATAAATCGCTGGCGGTTAAAATAGATTTCATTACCCTGATGGAAGAGGCGCCGTTGCCCTGCATTTGTCATTGGGGGCAACAACATTTCGTTGTTGTTTACAAGATAAAAAAAACCGGTGGGCAAACATTCGTGTATGTTTCCGATCCAGCTTACGGGCTGCTGAAATATACTCAACAGGAGTTCATTGATGGTTGGGTAGGGCGGGGCAAGCAGGAGCGGGATGAGGAAGGCATTGCCCTGCTGCTGGATCCTACCCCTGCATTTAATGAAGCTGATGCAGCAGCACCGCGTAGCAGGAAGGATTTCTCTTTCCTGTTCAGTTATTTTTTCAGGTACAAAAAACTGATCGCGCAACTGGCAATCGGTCTCTTTGCCGGCAGCCTGCTGTCACTTATTTTTCCCTTTCTTACGCAAAGCATAGTAGACATAGGCATTCAGAACCATGATCTGAACTTTATTTACCTGGTGTTGCTGGCACAGGTGATGTTGTTTTTAGGGAGGATGGGAATAGAGATCGTACGCAGCTGGATTTTGTTGCATCTCTCCAGCCGGATCAATATTTCTATTGTATCTGACTTCTTCATAAAACTTATGAAACTGCCTATCAGCTATTTTGATACCCGCATGACCGGCGATATTATGCAGCGTATCAATGATCACCAGCGGATAGAACAATTGCTGACCAATTCCTCGCTGAATACGCTGTTCTCCCTGGTGAACCTGGTTATTTTCAGCGTGGTACTGTTGCTGTATGACTACCGGTTATTCCTGATCTACCTGTTGGGGGCCTGCTTGTCGGTAGGATGGATATCGTTCTTTCTTAAGAAGAGAAAAGAACTGGACTATAAACGTTTTTCACAGGTATCGCAGGAGCAGAGTAAGGTGATTGAACTGGTGAATGGTATGCAGGAAATCAAGATGCACAATGCCGAAAAACAGATGCGCTGGGGCTGGGAATTTATGCAGGTGAAACTGTTTAAGATCCAGATCAGGTCATTGTCGCTGGAACAATGGCAAACCGTAGGCTCAAATTTCATTAACCAGATGAAAGACATCTTTGTCAGTTTCCTGGCAGCAAAACTGGTACTCGATGGCAATCTTACATTGGGGATGATGCTGGCAGTGCAGTATATCATTGGCCAGTTGAATGGCCCGCTGGTCCAGTTGATGGACTTTGTCAAACAAATGCAGGACGCAAAAATATCGCTGGAAAGACTGGGGGAGATCCATGACAAGGAAGATGAAGAGCCCGCCGATGTGCAGACGGTGGTGGAAATACCAGAACAGGATATCGCACTGAATAATGTTTCATTCAGGTACGTAGGTGCGGGAGCACCCGTGTTTGAGCAACTGAGCCTGCGCATACCTTACCGCAAAACTACCGCCATCGTAGGCGCCAGCGGCAGCGGTAAAACCACGCTGTTGAAACTGCTGATGAAATTCTACGAGCCCGGTGAAGGAGAGATTAAGATCGGAAATGTACAACTGCAGCATATTTCGGCGCGGTACTGGCGGGATCAATGTGGGGTGGTGATGCAGGAAGGATATGTATTCAATGATACCATCGCTAAAAATATTGCCATAGGAATAGACGATATCAACCGGCAACAGCTCAGGAAGGCCGTAGATGTAGCGTGCATCAGGGATTTTGTTGAAAGTTTGCCACTAAGCTATAATTCAAAGATCGGCAATGAAGGTATCGGGATCAGCGGAGGGCAGAAGCAGCGGCTTTTTATTGCCAGGGCAGTATACAAATCACCGGAGTATATATTTTTTGACGAGGCCACCAGTGCGCTGGATGCCAATACGGAGAAGGCGATCATGGGCAACCTCGAACAATTCTTAAAAGGAAAAACGGCAGTCATCATCGCACACCGGCTATCAACGGTTAAAAATGCAGATAAGATCATTGTACTGGATAAAGGAAAAGTAGTGGAAGAAGGAAGTCATGATGAACTGGTATCACTCAGGAAAGAGTATTACAGACTCGTAAAAAATCAGTTGGAACTTGGAAACTAAAAAAGATATACTAGACACTATTCAACTGCATTCGGAAGGTGTGCAGGATATTCTTACGCAGCCGCCGCATTGGATGGTCCGCTGGGGTAATACCACCATATTGCTGATAATTTTGCTCATTTTACTGATGAGTTGCCTGATAAAGTATCCGGAGTTTGTTCCTTCCACGGTGATCATTTCGTCCCGGAATCCGCCGGAGAAGCTGGAAGCCAGAATCAATACCAAAGTAGAGGAAATATTTGTGGCAGACCATCAGGCAGTTTCCCGGGGCAAGATACTCATGGTATTACAATCCACGGCTGACTACCGGGATGTGATCCGCCTGAGGGGCATCATTGATTCGTTGGGCAACAAGGGACTGGTGTATTTCCCGCTTAGTGAAGTAGCGGGATTTAAACTGGGAGAGATCCAGGGAGATTATAACGCCTTCGCCAAAGCGTTGACAGATGAGCAACTGTATGCCAGGCTGCAACCTTATTCCCCGGACTATGCGGCGGCAAACAAGAGCCTGGCCGAGTCACGCAACAGGATACATACCCTGCAACAACAAAAGAGTCTGGAGGAAACGAAGTATGAACTTTCTAAAAGGGAGTTCGACAGGTACCAGGAACTTTTTAAAGAAAAAGTAGTGTCCGCAGCGGAATTAAGCCAGGAAAGAATGAAGTTTCTGCAGGCAGGACAGAACCTGGAAAGCATCAATATTACGATATCGCAGTTGCAGGAAGGTATACTCAGCATTGAAAAGACCAGGAGTGGAGCTACCATCAATGCGGAGAAAGACAAGATCAACTTAAGTTCGCAGACCGGGCAACTTTTCGAGCAACTGAGAAAATCACTCAACGCCTGGGAACAGAACTACCTGCTCACCTCCTCTGTGGCTGGCGTGGTGGGCTTTCAGCAGTTTATTGGCAAGAACCAGTTTGTGAAGACAGGAGATATACTGTTGTCCGTTATGCCGGATGATAAAGATATGCTCATCGGCGGACTGCGGGTACCCGCCACCAATTCAGGCAAGGTAAAGGAGGGACAGAAAGTACTGTTGAAACTGGATAACTACCCTTACCAGGAATTTGGTATGGTGGAAGGTCGGGTAAAGAATATTGCCAATGCACCCGATAAAGATGGTAATTATTATGTGAATATCATTCTTCCTAATGGCCTTCAGACATCTTTTCACAAAACGCTTCCCTTTGATAAGGAATTAAAAGGCAATGCAGAAGTGGTTACACAAGACCTGCGGTTGATCGAAAGATTCTTTTATCAGCTCAGAAGGCTGTTGCGGTATGAGTAGCTGTTCAACCTTCTTACATAATTAAAACCTTGCAGCATATGGCGCTGCAAGGTTTTTTTGTTTTTGGTGGTAACACAGCGGAATAAATGAAAGGGCCGTATTGTACTTTTCTGGTCAGTATGTTTGCTTACAATAATTTGTTCTTTTTCTCTACCCATTTGCTGTTGATCTTTTCAAGCATATCGTCAAATTTTTTTTGCTCTTCGATTGGTAGTGAATCTTTAAATGACAACGCCTGCAGTAGCCAGTCTGAAAAAGAGGCGCTTAGCCTGGCGTCTGCACCCTTGTCTTTTTTCTCAACAGCAAAAGCCATTTCGTTGTATAAGGGTTCTATTTTTTTAAGTTGATTATTCAGCTCCTGGTTGCTGAAAGTTTCCAGCGTGAGCCCCGATTCGGAAAAGTAGTTTTTGGAAGGTGCGTTATCTCCACAGGCTGAAAATAGTATAGTGGCTATTACAGCCACCGACAAAAGGATTGTTTTGATTGTTTTCATATTTAGATTTTATTGAAAATTATTCCTGGTAAAAGGTGTTGAATTTTTGCAGATGTGTATCATACATAACCGCGATTTTTACATCTTCCCCGATGGCTATAATGCCGTCAATGGCCGATGTTTCAGGAGATTCACTATTCATGATGATCTTTGATCCCTTCGGAAAAGCATTGATTTTTATTTTGTCTGGATAGTTTTCAGAGAAAGCCAGGAACTTTTCTTTGGTGGCGGTATTTGTGCAGATGATCAACAGGCGGCTGCATTGTTTATCCTCGTTATCCATCACAATGGCCACATCTTTGTAGCCATCGGCATCAAAATCTCCATAACAAATGGTGGATTGGGCTCTTTCCGCATGCCGGGTTATCGAATACGCTGTACCATCATTATAATTTTGGGAGCGTAACAGTTTTTTTGTTTTTGTATCCAGACTACTAAAAGGGGAGTGGGAGAAGTCGATGTTCGCTGGCTTCATATTGGTACTGTCGGGGATAGCTGGTGCGAGTGAAGCCGACTCCTGTGGTCTGTTCTTTTCGCCTGTATGGCTTAGTAGCAAATAGCAGGATAAGATAATTGTTATTACTATTGCAGTAATGAGGAGTAAATATTTTTGCCCGGATTTACTTTTGTTTAGTGAACTTGGGTGATTATATTCCATAATTTTCTTTTTATTGTGATACCACCTTCAGCATCTTTTCATTTAAACAGCTTTCCGCCAGGGCATTTCGATCTGGTGATAAGTCTTCAACACTGTTTCAGAAATACGCTGTAGAGGGAAATTAAGGATACAAGTATAGGCAGCATACCCGGAGATAGGATCCAGCGACTGGTATTCGCCGCCTATGAGTCCATATCTGCAATATATTATCCTTTATCTGAATGGAATCGGGTGCAGATATAGGGTAAGATGCTACGGATAAGGGATGGAAACCATTGGATATTTACCCGGTCGCGTGCAGTATTTTTTTAAATCAGATATTTAAAAAATAATTAGGATCATAAAACCAGGGGATAAAAGGGGATCAGTTTATATATTTACGTTTTTTTGCGCAGCTAAATTTATTTCATTGATGAATGTGAGAACTTCATTTGCTTTCTTTTGTGTTTTGACCCTGCTTATTGTTGTCTCCTGCAAGAATGACAAGAAGCAACAACATCATCCCGAAAATACCCTTGATACAACATCCGGAAAAGATTATTTGTCCCTGGTCATTTCCCTGGATACGTTATTATCTGCCGGATACAAAGAAGTTATTTACCGGGAAGACAGCCTGCTCCGGTATGCTTCTGATAGCACGCTTCAGGCTTATTATCATTATTTCAGCGCAAGGCGGTACAACCTGGAGAAAAAGCGGGACAGCGCAATGGCCGAATACAGGAAAATGGCCGGGAAGAAGAGTGATGTGGAAGTGGACATGCTGAAGACCTACAGCATCCTGGATAATATGACCAGCAATGGCACAGTAGACGGAGTAGTGATGAATGGCCTGCTTTCTGCCCTGAAAAAAGCGGAAAGCACCCATAGCAGGCTAACTTACCGCTTTTATGACCTGATGGCCAAAGCCTACTATCAGAACCATAATGGAAAAGAGTCATTGGAATACGCCGAGCGATACTATAAAAATCATCCCTACAAGTCGCACCCGGTGATCCGGCAACGGTATTACGATATTTCTTTCATGCTGGCTTCCAGGGCAGATGATTATGAAAAGATGATGTTGTATAATGTAAAGGCACGTAATCTCGCGAAAAGTATTGGTGATAGCATGGCCATTGCACGGTCTTACGATAACTTATGCCAGGTATACGCCCGGCAGGGCAAGCCTGAAAAAGCCGTTGAAGCCAGCAGGGTTTTCGTTGATTATTTGAAGAAGAGCAATAGCCTGATGCCGTATGCATATAATAATTTAGCCACCAGTTTTATTCGTAATAATCAACTGGACTCTGCGATCCACTACTACAGGGAAGCTATTGCCCTTGCCAGGAGAAACAAAGAGGGTAGAGAAGAACCCAGTTATTACAAGGGACTTATAGAGGCCTATAAAAAGAAAGGTGCATACGCTGAAGCCATGAAAGCGGCAGATTATGCCTTCGCCTTAGAATTGGATAATCTCAGGAAGATAGAAGCAGTTAAGGTAGAGGAGGTACATGCAAAATATGAAACAGAGAAAAAAGACCGGAATATCGCTGAGCTGAGCAGCCGCAATGCKTTGAACGAAAAAGTGATCCGGCAGCAAAGATGGACGCTGGCACTGGCATCCCTGGTATTCATAGGCATACTTTTATTCTTCTACATTCTACACAGACAATATCGCCTGAAAGAAAAAAACAAACTGCTGCAATCAGAGAACAGCCGCCTGAACATGGAGCAAAAATTACTGCAGGCGCAGTTAAATCCGCATTTTATATTTAATTCCATTGCGAACCTGCAAAGCCTTGTTGCCTCCGGCGACACAAAAGAATCTGTCCGTTACCTGTCCGCATTTTCCGGGCTGCTACGCAGTGTACTCGAACAAAGCAGGAGGGATTTTATCAGCCTGGAGGAAGAAGTCACCTCGTTGAAAAATTATCTTCAGCTGCAGCGGATGCGTTTTGCAGGGATTTTCGATTACCAGGTAACAGTAGCCGATGATCTTTATCCTGAAAATATACTGATACCTCCTATGTTAGTGCAACCTTTTATTGAAAATTCAATAGAACATGGTTTCAGGAATATTCAGTACAAAGGTATTTTAACAGTATCATTCCGCGCTGAAAACGGTCAGGTGCTTATTGTGGTAGATGACAACGGTACAGGCATTACCAGTAAGAAAGAAGGGCAGCAGAAGAAAAGATCCCTGGCCGGAATTATCCTTAAAGAAAGACTGGAGGCACTTTTTAAGTCCACCGGACAGGAAGCAAAATTTGAAATTGAGAACAAAGAGAATAACGGCGCCCACGGAGTTACCGTGCGTATTGTAATACCAGAAATTAAAGATTAACCAGAAAGCAACTATACATGAAGCTTTATATCCTCGAAGATGAAACGCTCATACTGAAGCACCTTTTACAGGTTGTTCAAAGTATTCCTTTTGTACAAGTGGTTGGAAATTCTCCCGAAGTAGCGCAGGCCGCCAGGGAAATACCGGCATTGAAACCAGATATTATTTTAGCGGACATCAGGTTGAAAGACGGCGACAGTTTCCGGTTATTTCATGAAATAGGTAGTGAAGGTTTCCAGGTTATTTTCCTTACCGCTTATGACCAGTACGCCATACAGGCGCTTAATATGGGGGCTTTCGGATACCTGCTGAAACCGATAGATGAAGTTGCGTTAACGGAAATGCTGAACAAATGTTTCCACCAACGGAAACAGGAGCATGTAGGCCAGCAACAACTGGAAATAGCCCGGCAACATTATATGGCCCAGGGGGGAACGGCTCCTAAACGGATTGCATTGAAAAGCCTTGAATATATAGAAATCGTTTCTGTAGAAGATATTATGTATTGCAAGAGTGATAAGGGGTACACCACCTTCTACCTGAAGAATAAACGTGAAATCCTTGTCTCTAAAGGCCTGAAAGACTATGAGAGTTTACTGGTACCGGCTGGCTTTTTGAGGTGCCATCAGTCGTACCTGGTTAATTTCCACTACGTGGAAAAATATTACCGGGAGGGGTATTTAAAAATGCAGAACAATGAACAGGTGCCCGTTTCCAGCAGGAAAAAAGAAGAGGTGCTGAATTACCTCGAAAACATTTCCTAAGCGGGTTTTATCATAGCGAAAACTAAAAGAAGCTGTCTCGTAAATAAACACGACAGCTTCTTTCAGTTTTCCGAAGTTTTAACTTTTTAGCACCACGATTTTATATATTTGAGATAGTATTTTTGAAAATATTGGATTTATCCTTCCGCRCAAAACGATCATTCCTTAACTATGCCTTATTAATAACTCAATTAATAGTTATCATATGGGATCTCTTAAAAAAGCTACCATTTTTTTGGCGTTCAATCTTATCATGATAGCCCCGTGTTTTGGGCAAAAGTCGCTGTCATCAGCAATAGAAAGGCAATTTAATAAGATTGAAAATGATATTCTGGCGGCTGCCGAAGCAATGCCCGAGAGCAAGTTTAATTTCACTCCCGAGAGCCTCCATATAAAAAATGCCAATTTAGGTGGTGTCCGAACATTTGCCGGGCAAATCATGCATCTGGCCACCGACAATATTCTTATCTGGAGTGTTATTACCGGCGATTCCATACGTGCTGACATTGAGGATGTAAATGGCCCTAAAAGTATTAAAACCAAAAAGGAGGTGATCGAATACCTCAAAAGCTCTTTCTCAATTGGACGTAAAGCAATTTCAACATTGACAGATCAAAATGCAATGGACATGATTGACTTCAGATGGAGAAAGCTCCCCAGGCTGGACCTCGCGTTTTATGCGCTTACGCATGCGAATGAGCATTATGGTCAGATGGCGATTTATCTGAGGATGTGTGGCGTGACTCCACCGGCAACGCTTAATGATAAATAAAACCGTTATCTGCTCCTTAAGCTCCGGATAAAAAGATACTTTTGTGGCTAGCCATACATTAGTTAGCATGAATAATATTCAGGTCAAGTGGCCCCTTAACCCACAGGAAACGTTGTTGTATCAAGGAAATGCTCTTTATCTCACAGGTAAATACAGTGCCAAACAGGGTCGCTTATACATTACCAGTGAAAGAATTGTATTTGAAAGAAGGCCTATGTTTAGCTTGTTTGACATGATTGGTCGACTGTTCGGACGGAAAGAAAAGAATTTATCATTTCCATTAGCCACTATTACCAGTTTTAGAGCCACTAAATACCTTTTGTATAAAAGGGCCATCCAATTAGAATTGATGGATGGTGTTAGCTATCACTTTAGCGGAGGCAAGTGGGAGGATATAGATGCCGCTTATCAGAAAGCGATGCAGGGTGTTAAGCCTCTTCTCCGGTAAATTTGGAAGGAATTTTATCTTCGTTATCTCTAAATACTCTTTTAAGATATAGTGCATTAAGATCACCCTTTATTATAGTCAACATTACCTTTTTATTATGTAGACGCTGTCCAGGCTATGCTTAGCACCCGCTAAGTGCATATAGAAGCAGCGCAGGAGAGGTGGACTTGATGCGGGGATGACGTTCGGATGTATAACCGGGGTGAAATTGAATTAGAAGAAGGATAGAGGTAAGCACTGGCCATAGCAGGGCTGCTTCAGTGTTAGGCTGTAGCTGCGGAAAGAAATATACTATTGAAAAGAAGCGGGTATAAAGGGTTTATTTATCAAAATATCTCCGGAGGCAAGATGGCTTTATTCCAGTTGAATGACCGCTGGATATGCGTGTGTATAGGTAAGTTTGGGAAGCAATATCTTCCGCTTTGGATAAGTACGTTTATGCGCATATTTGGGTACCTGTGGCGCTGCCACCGCAATAATATCGGCGGCCATGTATTGTCTGCTGCGTGATGGGCCATCTTTATACATCGCTCTTACCTGGAAAACGACTACCAGTGAACCCTCCCCGGGTACATCGAGCGAAACGTTTGTTTCCTGGAAAGTGGTATCCGTATCTATCATGAGCGTCACCGTTTCGCTACCCGCCACCTGGCGTGATATAAAATCAATACGTGTTGCGATCACTTTTACTTCCAACGCAGCAATACCTTGATACCCGGCGATGGTTTGTGCGGGAATATTTAATATTCCGTTACTGAACAGCCGGGGAGCCACCGGAAAAAAATGATCTACACCAGTATGCTGATTGAAGCGGAAGCTTGTTAGTGCTTCATGATGATCGCCGGCAGCAATGAGCAGCTTGTTCAGCCGATTGATGTGGGCGCCGTCACAATGGATATCCAGGTGGGGGTAGAGCGCATGACGGATAAAAGCGCCTTTCCTGCTGGCGATGCCAAAGCGCCGGGAGGCGCGGCGGGTAGCAGCCGTTTGCTGCACGCTTTGGGGCATGCTGCGCAGGAAGTAGTTGCCATTGCGCTTATACCCAATGAGATTGCCGAGTTTTCCCGTAAAAGAAATGATAGACATTTGTTTTGCCATGGGAGATTATTTTGATTACTATAAATATAACACAATCCGGGGAACCTGTTTCCGGGACAAATTGAAGATTATCTAAAGGGAGTGTATGGCGTATTGTATAATATTCAAAGCTAGTGTAGTAGGGATTTGACAATGGCAAATGCGAGAGTATGGGCATTTAGATAAATATTGAAAAAAGATATTCTCCCAGATGTATATTCTCAATTCTAAAAATGCAACAATGTTTCATTTATTATTGTTTTTCCTTACTTTGCAACCATTATGACATGTAAAATATACTATCCGCTCGCCCTGGCAGCGGTAATACACTTGCTTTTTCCATTAAACCTGAAAGCACAATTAATAACTGAAAAAGGCAGGACAATGGAAAGTTCAAACAACGCCTTGAGTAAGAATTTACAGGATGCCAGCCGGATTGGTCGTACTTCGGGATCCAAGGCGCTGGAATTCCAGGAGCTGTATGATTATGAAGTCAGTGCAAAGAACCTGGTCGGCGCTACATTTCCTTATCAAAGCTTATTGCATAGGGCATATGTGATCATGCTGGCCGAACAAAAGATCATCAGCCATGAGGAAGCTAAAAGTATATTGAATGGTCTTGTTAAAGTAGATAAGTTGGCCGTGGAAAATCCCTCCCTGCAGGTATATCTTCCTTATGAAGCGCAGCTGATCAAAGAAGTAGGCAGTGTGGGTGGAAAAATGCATATTGGTCGCAGTCGTAATGACCTCGACAATACGACTAACCGGATGTTCTTACGGGATCAGCTGCTGGAGGTGATCGAAGGGGTGATACGACTGCGTACGGCCATCCAAACCAAAGCATTGGATCACCTGCAGACGGTGATGGTAATTTACACGCACCGAAAAGAGGCGCAGCCAGGTACACTGGCTCATTATTTAACGGCTATTGATGAAAGCCTGGCGAAGAGTTTAGCGCGTTATCTTCAGTTGTATGAACGTATCGATCAATGCCCGCTGGGATCAGGCGCCAGCGGTGGCACCAGTTGGGCGTTAGACCGGTACAGGGTGGCTGACCTGTTGGGCTTTAACCAGCTTGTTGTGAATACGATAGAAGGTGCGGCTGGCTGGGATCATATCGCTGAATTTGCATCGGATAATGCCATCTTCATGAGTGACCTTAGCCGCCTGGCTTCGGAGTTGCAGCTCTGGAGTACGGATGAATATAACTCGGCAGAACTGGATAATTCATATGCCGGTATCAGTAGCATGATGCCGCAAAAAAAGAATCCCGATGCCCTTGAAAGAACACGCAAGGCAGCAGCAATCACCACCGGGCAACTCATGTCTGTGCTGACCTCCTTAAACAGTATCGAATATCAGCATAGCGGCGTAAGGGTGATGCTGGAACCGAAGAGTCTTGATGCCCTTCTGGCAGCCACGCATACGATGACCGGCGTAGTCAGCACCTTACATGTCAATAAAGAAACGATGGCCAGGTACGCCCGGGAAAACTTCTCTACCATGACAGATCTGGCGGATGTATTGGTGAAGAGCGCCTACCTTGATTTCAGGGATGCGCATGAAGTGATTGCATCGGTTGTTAATAATGCGGTAGCGGAAAAGAAAACGGCTGATCAGATTACCGTAGCGATGGTCCAGGCTGCCGCGAAAGAGAGATTAGGGCATGAGCTGACCATCTCTGAAAAGCAATTACGGGCCGCACTTGATCCTGTTCAAAGCGTAGCGCATAAAACAGGACCGGGGATGCCGGCGATGTCTTCAGTGATGGAGATGATTTCCAATGGCCAGAAAGATGTTGCTGCTAAGTCTGCCTGGCTGGAAAAAAATAAAGCATATTTAAGCAGAAAAAAGGAGGCGTTGATGGAATTGGTAAAGCAATATTGAGGGACTTTATGTGATTGTAGGTAAAGGGAATATCATCCTATCTTACCGGAAATTAATCAGTTGCCGGTAAGATAGGATGGTTATTTATCATTACTTCACATACTCTTTGAAAATCCCGTTCAGCCAGCGCAGCATCAAGAATATCACGGCTGCGGCTCCTCCCAGCAGCAGGAAGTTTACAAGGAAATAGTTCGCCTTGTTATCATACGTATCCCATAACGTTGCCAGAATACCTGAGAGCTTATTGCCGATAGAAGTGGCCAGGAACCAGCCTCCCATCATCAGTGAGGTAATACGCGCCGGACTAAGTTTGGACACCAGTGATAATCCCATCGGGCTCAGAAACAATTCTCCTACGGTGATGACGCCGTAACAGCCTATCAGCCACCATGGGGATGCTTTTATTGCGCCATTGCTGCATACATATACCGCACCTACCATCATCAGCGTTGACATTGCCGATATCAACAATCCCCATGCTATTTTTGACGGGGTAGAAGGCTCCCTGTTTCGTCTCCGCAGTAATGCAAAGAAGGCTACCAGCAGGGGCGTCAATGTAATTACAAAAAATGGATTGATGGATTGAAACAACTCTGTATTATATAAGCTGACACTTTTTCCTTCTGCGGGCATCTTCTCCGGCGCCACATTTTTGAAGTAAGCTACGTTACCCCATACTTTCTCCGGTTTGCCAGCGGCATCACGCAGCACCCTGAATTCTTTATCATAAGCAGTGACAGAATCCGGTTTGTTCTGCACCGTTTCTACCAGGTAAAGGCGCTGCGCCGGTTGCTCAATAGCCGCAGGAATTTCCCTGTCGGTATAATATTGTGCCCAGGTAGTCAGTGCCGTACCATTCTGTTTAAATACCGCCCAGAAAACGATAGAGACCGCAAAGATGGCCAACAGTGCTGATATAGGTTTACGATCCTTTGCATCCGCTTTCATCAGCAGGGATACAAAAAAGAATACTATTGGTACACAGGCGAAGATGAATGCATCGGTGGAGTCAGAGCCGAAGATGTTGCCGGGAATAAACCAGGCGCCGAGTCCTACTACAATTGCCGGCAGGAATACCACCGAGAAAATTCTGCTCAGCGGCATATCGCCCTCCTGCTCTGGTTTGCGTACATCTGCATGCCGGTAATGTTTCATCCCGATAACAAAAATCAGCACACCCAGGAACATGCCTATACCGGCAGCAATGAATGCTGCACCCCAGCCAATGGTATTGCGCAGGAAGGCAGCAAAAAAGTTACAGATAAAAGCGCCGATATTAATACCCATGTAAAAAATATTGTACCCGGTATCTTTACGGCTGCGGTATCTTTCATCATTATACACATTCCCCAGCAAAGTGGAAATGTTAGGTTTAAAGAACCCGTTACCCACACAGATCAGCGCCAGCGACAGGTAAAAAACGGTAAGGTTATGTACAGACAAACCTATATATCCGATACCCATTAAAATGCCTCCGATGATAATCGACTTACTGTAGCCGAGTTTGCGGTCGGCTATTAAACCACCCAGGAAGGGCGTGAGGTACACAAAAGCGATAAAGGTGCCGAAGATATCCGCCGCAGTAGCACGGTCCATGCCCCAGCCGCCTTTTGAAGTGTCTGTCAGGTACAACTGGAAAATACCGAGGATCAGGTAAAATCCAAATCGTTCCCACATCTCAGACAGAAACAGGAAAGGCAGTGCCGTTGGATGATTACGCGTTTTTTTCATACAAACAAAATATAGGTATCTGTGATAAAAGGTTGTTTTATAGCGGTGAAACGATATCATCCGTTACCGCCAAACCGCTAAAATAAGGGAAAGATGGGAATCTAAACACGCTGATATCAAACATAGAAATAACAGTATACGGGGCATCCGGATCTCCAAAGAAGATGGTAAGACTGTCTTAAGTCAGCATTGGTTAAATTCGTGTGTAAACGAACAAGTCATGAAATATGTGTATCTCGGAATTGCTATCATCGCCGAAATCATCGCAACAAGTGCATTGAAACAATCCCTTTCTTTTACGAAACTGTGGCCTTCTGTTATTGTGGTTTTAGGTTACACGATTGCGTTCTATTTCTTAAGCCTGACTTTAAAAACGTTGCCTGTTGGCATTGCCTATGCCATTTGGTCCGGTGTGGGAATAGTGATGATAAGTGTGGTAGGTGCTTTACTATACAAACAAAAACTGGATTTACCGGCGATCATTGGGATGCTATTGATTATTGCGGGTGTAGTGATCATTAATGTTTTCTCTAAAATGTCAGCACATTAGCCGAACGCCGGAAATGGTTTTATGCTAATAGCGGTGTTGGGCCTGACGAGGAGAAGAAGTGTGCAGACCAGGTATTTGGATGATGGGAATGATGAGTGTTTTTTGTCAGGTTAGGAAGTCGAACTATTTGAGAAGGGGTTAGACGGAGGTGGTCTCTTTTTCTCTTGGTGGATAGGGTGTTCTCTGCACGAATATGAAATATATGAAATAACTATTATTATACATTTGAAAAAAAATAATCATATTGATACAAAAGTATGATCACTATAATTTATTATTCTTTCTCATAATGATGTATTTGTATAACAAGGTGTTGATAATGTTACTTATCTTTGATAGAGAATACCCCAAAGCTTAGTTTACTGATTCGTATCATAATAAAACGTGACGGAGGTCATTTATTACCGGGAAATCACCCTGTACTTTTACAAATGAAACATCAGCACAAATACGATGAAGCATCAGCGTAATTTACGATCCAACCAATACACGTTAAGAACCATCCCCCATCCTTCTAAGGTGAATTCAAAAAACCATTAAACATGAAAAAAGTATTAATTATTTCAATGGCGCTCGTTTTGGGCGGAATTTCGACTAATGTTTCAGCGCAGGCAACCGCTTCCGCCACTGCCACCGCTACGATTGTAACACCTATCAGTATTACCAAGAACGTAGACATGAATTTCGGTAACATTGCCGTGCAGGCCAGCACCGGAGGTACAGTGGAATTGTCACCCGGTGGTGTGCGTATTGCGAGTGGAGGCGTTACATTACCCGTCAATAACGGAACGGTAACAGCAGCATCGTTTACTATAAATGGATCTGGTAATTACACTTATAGTATTACATTGCCCTCTTCACCGCTTATTATTACAAGCGGCGCCAATACAATGACAGTGGATGCTTTCACCAGTAGCCCATCTGCCATTGGTACATTGACTGCCGGTACACAAACACTAACAGTAGGAGCCACCCTCAACGTAGCCGCCGCAGAACCTGCCGGAACTTATACCTCTACCACACCGTTTGATGTTACTGTGAACTATAATTAAGAGTTCCTGTTTATTGCTATCGAATGAGTCTGATGTGTTGGTTCTGCATCAATTGACATCACTAATTAAACTACTATCCATGAACGTTATTGTAAAAAAGGAACACCCTGCCTCTGTTTACGAAAGGTGGATATTTTTTATCATCTTTTTTACAACAGCATTTTTTTCAACAAATGTTGTGGGGCAGGGGAATCTCCTGGTTACCCCCCGAAGGATTGTTTTTGATGGACAGAAAAGAATGCAGGAACTCAACCTGGCTAATGCTGGTAAAGACACTGCAAAATACCTGATATCGTTCATGGAAATCAGAATGAAAAGTGATGGTACATTTGAGCCGATTAACACACCCGATTCCGGTCAGCATTTTGCAAGTAGCTATCTGCGTCTTTTTCCCCGTACCGTAACACTGGCCCCGAATGAAGCACAATTGGTGAAAATACAGGTAGTAAAAACAAATGAACTGGCACCGGGAGAATACAGGTCGCATATTTACTTCCGGGCAGTACCGGACTTAAAACCGCTTGGGGAAAAATCACCGGCGAATGATTCAATTGGGATATCTGTAAAACTGACGCCCATTTTTGGATTGACGGTACCTGTTATTATACGGATTGGAGAAACTTCGGCAAATGTAACTCTTACTGATTTATCGATAATACCGGGTGACAACATGGAACCATTACTTTCTTTGGTATTCAACCGATCTGGAAACTCCTCTGTTTACGGGGATCTTACAGTCGATTATATTTCACCCCAGGGAACGGTTAAACAAGTAGGTGTTGTAAATGGAATTGCGGTGTATACACCAACGACCAGTCGTAAAATGGTACTAAAACTTAGCAAAGATGCGGCTATTGATTACAAAGCAGGTAAGCTCCATGTTATGTATACTACGCCTGCTGATGCTAAATCAGTAAAGTTAGCAGAGACAGAAATAGCATTGCATTGATCTGAAGTGGTTGCAATGGCTATACATAGCCTTGCGATTTAATTCTGGAAAAGCATGAAAAAATTTTCCCTCTACGTGCTTACCGGTAAAAGTATATGGATTGGCCTCATACTTTTATTCCCCCTTTTTCGGCTTTCAGCGCAGTCTGTCACCAACTACGCGTTTGTTGCCTCCAATGGTACTTTTACCCCGCTTTCAAGCCCCAACGCAACCAGCTGGACGGGAACTACCGATGATGGCGTTTCTGCCCTTATACCTATTGGATTTGATTTTTGGTACATGGGCGTGAGGTATACCAGTATTGGCGCCTCTACCAATGGCTGGATCACCCTGGGCGCCATTGCGACAAACAGCGTAGCGCTTAATAAGTTAACGACCGGTGGTTCTCCCAGACCGGTGATCGCCCCGCTATGGGATGATATTGACCTGGTGGCGTTTACAAATGCTACCTATAAAACAACCGGCACGGCTGGTAGCAGGATATTTACTTTAGAATTTCTGAACATGAAGTGGAACTACCTGGCACTGGGTGCGGTATGTTCTTTCCAGATGAAATTGTTTGAAAGCACCGGTAAAGTTGAATTCGTTTACAGGTCAGATGCATTTTCAAACATTACTCCCAGCGCCTCTATTGGTATTACCGCGGCCGCAACAGGATCCGGCAATTTCCTGTCAGTAAATAATGGCAGTACCAGCGTAAGTTCTACAACTGAAGCCAATGTGACTACCAAACGCACAACGGGAAGGACCTACGATTTCACACCACCGGTGCCCATTGCGCCCGGAAGTTTATCATTTACTAATGTAAGCAGCACTGCAATGACCCTGAACTGGACAGACCTTTCTTCCAATGAAAGGGGATTTGTTATTTATAGTTCCACCGATGGGGTAAACTATTCCTTCGTAACCCAAACAGCGGCTGGTGCTACTTCTTCCTTACAATCGGGGTTAACACCAGGAACTACCTATTTTTGGAAAGTATACGCTGTTACAGAAGGTGGATTAAGCACTGCGCTCAGTGGCAGCCTGGCTACGTCCTGTTTGGGCCCGGTGATTTCACAATTACCAGTTACCAACCTCATTGGCTATTATAAATTTGAAGGAAATGCAAATGATGCTACCGGTAATGACAATGGAATATTCCTGGGAGCAGTACCCATTCTAACCACCGATCGTTTTAATATCAGCAATAAGGCCTATACATTTGACGGCAGCATTAATGAAATTACAACGACCAATGCCTATGTAAATCCGGCGGCAATAAGCGTGGCTATATGGTTTAAAACAACTACTACAGTAGGTGGGGTGCTGATTGGTTTTTCGAGTGCACAAACAGGTGGCGGAGGTAACCGCGATCGCGTGATTTATATGACTGCAACGGGCGCTTTATACCTTGGTGTAGCGCCAGGTGCGGTGAAGAAATATGTAAGCACTACCAACGTTTATAACGACGGGAACTGGCACCAGGCCATAGGTACACTTGGAGCTGGCGGATTAAAATTATATGTGGATGGCAGCCTGATCGCCAGCGATGCTACCGTTACTGCTGCAGAAAGCTATAGCGGTTATTGGCGGATCGGGTACGATGATATCGCCACCTGGCCGGCTGCACCATCGAGCTTCTTTTTCCAGGGAACCCTGGATGATGCGATTGTATATCATCGAGAATTGAATAGCACAGAAGTAACTACCTTATTTAGTTCGCCGGATGGAGCAGCCAGTAATGCGCCGGTTTGTGCCGGCAGCACCCTGAATCTTACCGCTACAACAGCAGCCAGCACCACTTATTCCTGGACCGGGCCCAATGGATTCTCCTCCACGCTGCAAAATCCAAGTCTGACTTTTTCCGCTGCCTATGCAGGTGTTTATACAGTACAGGCCACAAGAGCGGGTTGCAGTACACCTTCTGTGGCTTATGTAAATGTTACAGCTACAGGTACAACCGGGCAATGGACCGGCAACACCAGCACCGACTGGGCTACCGCAAGCAACTGGTGTAATGGCGTTGTGCCGGCATCCACTACCAACGTTACCATTTCTTCCGGCGCGATACGGATGCCCGCGATCAACAGCAGCGTCAACTGCGCTGATCTTACCATCGCCAACGGCGCTACCGTAACGCTTAACAGCGCTGGTACCCTGAATATTGCAGGTACCCTCACCAACAACGGTGCTTTTATCAATAGCGGTACGGTGAATTTTAACGGTACTACCGGGCAACAAACTTTTTCAGGGGTGCCGGCATTTTATAATTTAACACTTAATAACAGCGCGGGATTGCTCATACCGGCAGCCATCGCCGTAAATAATAATCTTACACTGACGGCAGGAACGCTGAATGCCAACAACTTTAATATCACCGTAAAGGGTAACTGGGTGAACAACGTATCCACCACCGCTTTTACTGGCGGAACAGCTACCGTAACCTTTAACGGTACCACGGCGCAAACAATAGGAGGAACTTTTGCGACTTCTTTTAATCATCTCACCATTGCAGATACTGCCAGTACAGTGACGTTGAATGTAAACACCAACATTGCTGGTAATCTTTCCGTATCAAATGGAACGTTTGACCTGGGCTCGTTTACTGCTAACCGCAGCAGTGCAGGAGGACAACTAACAGTTGCCAATAATGCCACACTGAGGATAGGAGGCACCAATACATTTCCCGCAAACTATACCACCAATACCCTGGTAGTAGCCAGCACCGTGGAGTATAGCGGTACTAATCAAACGGTAGCCAATCAACTCTACGGAAATCTTAAATTGAGCAGTGCCAGCGGAGCAGCAGTAAAAACTTTTCCTGCAACAGCACTTACCATAGCAGGTAACCTTAGCAGTGTGTCAGGCGCCGGAACGGCGGTGTCATATACAGCCGGCGCTAATATAACGGTTAATGGAAACGTTTCTATTGGTGCATCGACGACTTTTAATGGAAGTAGCTACTCACATACTATCGCCGGCAACTGGGATAACAGCGGCATTTTTAACGGTAACACCGGCACTGTCACGTTCACCGGTGCCGGAGCAGCGGTAAGCGGTTCCGGTACGCAGAATTTTAATAACCTCACAGTGGCGGCTTCGCAGATAACTTTTTCTAACAATAGTATCAGCCTGTCAGGTAATCTTGCTACTTCGGGCTCCGGTTCATTCACGCAGGCTTCCGGGGGCACATTATCCATGACGGGCACTGGCACTACTATCAGTGGGGCAGGTATTTCACTGGATAATCTTAGTGTAAGCGGCACCGTTACCACTACCTCTTCATTAGTGCTCACCGGCAACGTTGTTGTCAGTGGAAGCTTGGTTGCAAGTGCCGGTTTAACTACAATGACTGGCGCCTCAAAAACAATATCAGGTGCAGGGACTATCGGTTTCGGAGTATTGAGTGTTACTGGCTCCGTTACTACGGCCACCAATTTCTCTATTTCTGTTGGCCTCGCAGTCAGTGGAAGTTTGTCGGCATCCGCAGGAACCGTCACCTTTACCGGAACCTCTTCAGTAAGTGGTGCTCCCAATCTTTTCAATGTTACTGTTAATGGTACTTCGCTTCGGCTATCAGCTAATGCTATACTGGGGATTGCCAACGTACTTGCCATCAGTGCCGGGGTACTGGATGTAACTTCTTCCGCCCCCAATACGGTAAACTTTAACGCTGCCGGGGCGCAGAATATAAATGCGATTACGTACGATAACCTGATGCTGTCTAATGGAAACAGTAAAACCGCATCAGGAGCCATCACCATGAATAATAGTCTTACTATAGGAACGGGTACTACCTTTATTTCAGGAGCATTCACCCATAGTATTTACCGGGACTGGAACAACTTTGGTGCTTTTACAGCAGGCACCGGCACCATACAATTTTTAGGAGGTCAGAGCACCGTTGTTACCGGGGTCACTACTTTCAATATTCTTACGGTGAACAGTACTGTGGCAGCTATTGGTGTTACTTTGCAGAACAGTATCACTGCTGCCACTGTAAACATGACGCTGGGTACTATTTACACAGGAACGGATACTCTCACTATTACCAATACGAGAACCGGTAATGGCATAATTCTGGGCAACATCCGGCGTTTACATTCTTTTTCATCTGGGGTGGCTTATGCATTTGAGGGTCCTGATAATCTCATTACGTTTGCCGTTGCGTTAGGGGTAACCAGTGTGATTGTATCGGTCGCAAAAGGAGCTGTCAGTGATTTTCCATTTGGTGGGGCAGTTAACAGGGTTTATAATATTGCTGTTCCTTCCGGTACTTATGTTACGGCAACGCTACGCCTGCATTATGAAGACAATGAATTAAACGGCAATTCGGAGTCGTCTATGGGATTATGGAGATACAATGGATCCAGTTGGGGGGCAGTTGGTAAATTATCTAATAGCACTACTTCCAATTATGTAGAACAAATCCTGATCACAAATATTTCCAACCGATGGACGCTTTCTGATAATTCGAACGTAGTGGTATGGAATGGAAGTGTGAGCACTGACTGGAATACTGCTGCCAACTGGACGGTGCTCCAGGGATCCGCATCCCGGCCGCCGGCCGCCACGGATATTGTTAACTTAGGAACGACTTCGTTCACCAATCAACCGACCATCAGTACAGCCGTAACCGTTAAAAATATAAATTTCGGCAGTGCCAAAGCGGTCACTTTAACAATGGCCGGTGGAGGTTCACTCACTTCCGGCGATATAAATGGTACCTGGAGCAGTAATGTTACGCATACTATTGCAGCCAATAATCAGACGGTTACAATTAACGGAAACCTGGGATTGAGTGATGGAGTAAGCGGTCATGCAATTAACCTGACGATAGGTACAGGAACCGTAAATATGACCGGTTCTCTGACCCAATCCGGGGGTGCAAGCATTGTTTTTAGCGGTGCTGGTAACCTGGGTATTGCAACAGACTATAATTACGTAAATGGCATTTTTACTGCAGGAACCGGTACCGTTACTTATAGCGGGGCTACCAACCAGGTAGTGGGTGCAGTTAATTATTATAATCTGGCGATTAATAAGTCGGCTTCATCTGCCACCATTAATGATTCCATTAGTATTGGCGGCAGCCTGTTGGTAACGGCAGGTGAGCTGGATAATCTTTCTCCCACCCTCATCACCGGCAATGTCACTATCTCCTCCGGCGGAGCGCTGCATAGTCATGCTATATTGCATGTTGGTGGTAACTGGACCAACAACGGGTCCTACACTGCGGCTGGCACCAGTATATTCTTTGATGGTACGGGTACGCAAACAATTTCTGCCAGTACTTTCAATAATTTCAATGTAAATAAACCGGTGGGCACCACCGCCATGCTCACTGGAAATGTTGTTATAACCGGGTCGGTGAATATTATCTCCGGCACAATGGATGTACAGAGCTACGGTTGCAGCCGCGATGTGCCGGGTGGCTCCGTCACCCTGGGAGATTCGGGTACTATCATCATAGGAGCCAATAATGCCCCTGTTAATTATGCCGCCTATACAGTGGCTCCCGGCAGTACTGTTATTTTTAATGGTACCGCAGCTCAGAATTTACTGCTGCCAGGAATTACTTTTGGTAACCTGATATTGAGGAACAGTGGTATTAAAACGCTTTTTGCTTCCATTGCAGTAAAAGGCGATCTGACCATCGAAAGCGGCGCTACTTTAGATGGAGGAGGCAATACTGTTACGTTGTATGGTAATTGGGTGAATAGCGGCAGTTATACGCCTTCCACCAGTACACTTGTATTTGCCGGGGCGTCAAAAAATATTACCGGAGTTACTACTTTTAACAATGTAACGGTAACCGGCAGTTATACTATTTTGAATGATCTTATATTCAATGGATTATTAAATATCACCAATACAGGAACTTTCACTGCCGGCAGTACTATTCATACCACACTGAATGCCGATCTGATAAACAGCGGGGTATTATACACTCTGGGAACAACCACTTATACAGGCAATGTTGTTCAAACCTTACGTTTGATCAACGCCATTACCACCGTTGCAATAACGGTTAATTTTAATGGCACTGTTCCGCCGGTGCTCAATTCAACATCCGCACCACAATTTGGATATCTTAATATCAATAATACCGGCGGTATCAATCCAAGTGTTGGCTGGAGCGTTTTATACTCGTTGTCAATTGGCAGTGGCGCCTCATTTAACGGGGGAACGGCTACACATAACATATTTGGTACGGTAACAAATAATGGCACCATCACGAGTAATGGTACCCTGAATTTTATACCTACATCGGCCGCAACGCTCAATTTGGGCACTGCATTTTCCAGCACCGGCACGGTGGTTTTTGGAGGGGCAGGGGCAATAACCCTTGCAGGTACTCCCGGATCTTTCCGCAATCTGGTGGTGACCAATACCAATGCCGCGGGTGTAACTCCTTCTTCGGCCTGGAATATTACCAACAACCTTACGGTGAGTACCGGTGCCATATTGAATGCAGGCAGTTTCAGTCATGTGGTAGGCGGCAATATATCTGATAGTGGTACTATTAACGCTGGTACCTCTACGTTTACGATGAATGGTTCCGGAGGGCAGGATATTTATGCTGTATCACCGTTTAATAATCTTACCGTCAACAATACGGCTGGTGCAGTTACCCTCTCGTCCGATGCTACTGTAAACGGACAACTGCAATTTGTTACAGGTAAAATAACAACAGGGGATAAGGTACTGATACAACCTGCCTCGGGAACGGTTACCGGCGCAGGACAAAGTACTGGCTGGGTGAATGGAAATTTAAAGAAAAATATCGCTACAGGAGCCACCAGGAAGAATTTTGAAATCGGAGACAACAACAGGTACACACCCGACTCTGTAGCATTTGCCAATGTTACTACTGCGGGATATTTACTTTCATTTACCACGCCCGTTGATCATCCTGGTATCAGCAGCTCCGCTATTAATCCTGCTAAAAGTGTGAACCGTTTCTGGACGATCACCAATAGCGGTATTGCATTCAGCAGTTGTAATGTAACTTTTAACTTTGCGTCTGCAGATGTTGATGCCGGCGCCAATCCCGCATCTTTTGTAGTAGGCGGATATAGCGGTGGTGCATGGAACTATCCGATGCTGGATACTGCAGCATCCACCAGCACGCGGATAAGCGGTGTAACTTCCTTCGTGGATTTTCAGATAGGAGAATTGACGATTTCTCTTAAAACCTGGGATGGTGGCGCAGGTACTCCGTACTGGGGAGATGCAGCCAACTGGAATACAAATGGCGTACCGCTGTCTACAGATAATGTGGAACTAAATGGGGCGGATACCATTAATATTAATGTAGCTGCGGTGACTAAAAATTTACTGCTGAATAATCCTGGACTGGTGTTAACAACGAATGCCGGCAACTCATTGGCAGTATCAGGTAATTTTACAATTGCAACGGGTACCTTTAACACGGCTGCCGGATTTCCTGCCGTAACGGGTGTTATTGATGTATCCGGAGGTACTGTTGGTTTTACTGGTACAGGAGCGCAAACCATTCCCGCATACAATTATAATAACCTTACCAGCAGTGCTGCGGGTAGCCGGACACTTGCCGGTAGTGGTACCATTGGTATTGCCGGTAGTTTTACGCCTGGTACCAATAGTTATACGATCAGTGGTAGTACCGTCAACTTCAATGGTAACGGTCCGCAAATAATTCCTGCGTTTAACTTTAATCATCTCACGCTGGGCAATGCGGGCATAAAAACTTTTAGTGCAGGAACAACCGGTGTTGCCGGCGTTTTATCCATCACAGGAAGTGCTGTAGCCAATACCACTGCCAACGCAGCTACCATCAGCTATAACGGGTCCACCAATCAGGATATTACCAGTATACCTTATTACAACCTTAATGCCGCAAGTACCGGTGGTGTGGTAACACTGCGCGATGCCAACGTTGCTAATAATCTTACTGTGACATCCGGAACTGTCAGCATTGGTGACGCTACCGCTACTACACAAAAAATTATCGTCAATAATGATGTTACCATAGCCAGCGGAGCTACCCTGAACGTTGCTACTAATTCCGATGCAACGCACCAGTTGACTATTGGCGGTAACGTAACAAATAATGGAAGTCTGAATCTGCGAACTGACGCCAACAGTTTGTGCAACGTCACCTTTAATAAAAATGGTATCCAAACACTTTCCGGATCGGGTGCAATAACCAGTTTTAATGGTATTACAATAGACATGGGAACCGTTAACAGTAATTATACAGATGTTACCGCCACTAATTTTTCCGCACCGGATGGATTCCTCACACTGAAAAACGGATCATTTAATCTGAATAGTGCAGGCGTCAGCGTTATTCCTTTTACATCAGATATTACCACCGGGAATTTTTTAATACCTGCTACAGCAGGTTTATCTGTCAATGCCGGAACGATTAATGCCACTAATATGAACTGGACCATTGGCGGGCTGGTGAAAGTCAGCGGGGGCGCATTAAATATCGGAACGGCCGCTGATAACGTGGCTATACCGATGTCCACCGCACATATTGCGATGCAGGGAGGAAGCCTTCGCCTCGCATCTGCCATCAGTAATCCCGCTGCTTTATGGACACTTGATATGCAGGGAGGAACAATGACTGTAAATGCACTGGGAAGTACAGCAGCGGGCATAGCACCGTTTAATATGGATGCTACCGGCGCCAGTTTCAATATGTCCGGAGGAACAATCGTGATTCAACAAGCGGGAGGCAGTACTGGGCAGCAGCTTGGATATAATAACCTGGCTACCGGTGGAACTGGTTTTACCGGAGGCACTTTACAAATAGGTAATGCGTCAACTCCGGCAGCACAAACAATGAAGATTGCTTCTACCAATCCTATTTATAATTTAACTGTCAACAGTGCAAATGCCACCCTGTTTCAAACATCTACGCTGACAATAAAGAATAATGTGACGGTAACTGCCGGCGCCCTGAATGTGGACAGCCAGATATTAAAGATCGGTGGGGCGATCAGTAATAGCGGGACGTTTACCGTCAGCAACGGTACCATTGTAATGAACGGAACAGCTGCACAAACCATTCCTGCTGCTGCATTTTCAGGAGACCTGATTCGTAATCTCACTATTGACAACAGTGCCGGTGTCACTTTAGGCGGCACTTTGAATCTTACAGAAGTATTATTGGCATCCAACGGCCAGCTCAATGCAGGTGGTTATCTTACCCTGATGTCAACGGCTGCCAAAACGGCCCTCATTGATGGTGCCGGAAATGGAGAAGTGGTTGGTAATGTAACCATGCAACGATATCTGCCGTCCGGATTCGGCTACAAATATTATAGTGTCCCATTCCAGGGAGCTACCGTAAACGAGTTTGCGGACGATGTAAATCTTGGTGCATCGTTCCCGACTTTTTACCGGTATGATGAAACGCTCGCTTCTTCCGGTTGGGTAACCTATACCACCACTACTAACCCGCTGAATCCAATGCAGGGATATGCAGCCAATATGGGGAATGTGGCTACCGCAAAAACAGTGGATGCTACAGGAGTGGTTAATAATCATCTGATCTCTTCTCCTGCTTTATATAATCATAACGAGCCTTTCACACTGGGCTTTAACCTGGTGGGCAATCCTTATCCATCTCCTGTAAACTGGGATGCCGCCAGTGGATGGACCCGCGTTAACATTGATAATGCAGTATACTATTTTGATGCCGGTACTACAGACCAGTATACAGGCACCTACAGCTCTTACATCAATGGTGTTTCCAGTAATGGAATAGCTGGCCCTGTCATTGCTGCCATGCAGGGATTTTTTGTGCATGTTTCTGATGGGGCATATCCGGTGCCGGCAACTTTCACGGTAGATAACAGTGCGCGTGTTAATAACCTGGTGCCGGATTTTCACCGGCGTCCGGCGCCGGTAACTGCGCCGTTAGTAAGACTCACCGCAGGATTTGCAGATGCAACGACCCTTTCAGACCCGGTAGTCGTTTATTTTGATAATAAGGCAACAAAAGCATTTGACCGGGAAATGGATGCGTTAAAGCGCCTGAATACTGATGAGCAGGTGCCGAGCTTGTATGCCCGCGCTTCTGATACAAACAGACTTTCTATTTGTGCATGGCCGGATTTGAAAGATAGCACAGATGTAATTCCGCTTGGCCTCGAATTGCAACGGGGTGGATGGATTACTTTTAATGCTGTTGATATAGATAGAATTCCTGCGGGGTGGCATATTTATTTTTATGATGCTAAAACAGGTGTTACACAAAATGTACAGGATGTTCCGAAGTACAGGATACAGCTGGATGCCGGTAATTACCAGGGCAGGTTTTTCCTGCAGTTTCATCTCCGGGATTCCGTGCCACCTGCTGCACCAGCCGGAACATACAAAGCATATAGTGCAGGAGGAATGGTGTATGCCGATATCCGTAATGTGCCTGGTGAGCGCTGTGATGTGAACATCATTAATCTGTCCGGCCAGGTAGTCCGCAGGAGGCAACTGAATGGCAACGGGCATCATGAGCTGGGATCAGGATTCGCCAGTGGTGTATATATCGTCAGCTTCATTGTGCAGCACCAGGTTTTTTCCCAGAAGATATTTATAAGCAATTAATTACTCAGTCATGATCMTCTCAGGCATATTTTTGAAAAGTGGAAAACGGGTGACGGTGTGGACAGTATTGCTTTTACTGACATACCTGTGTGTCAGTGCTCAGCAACAGCCGCCCCGTCCTGTTGCAATTTATGTAAACCCCTCACAGGGCCTTATTTTTGGCGCTTTTTTTCAAGGTTTGTCAGGTGGTACGGTGATCATTTATCCGGATGGTTCACGTACTGTTACGGGTAGTATTGTGCAGGCTAATCTTGGCTTTCCTTTTTCCCCGGCCATTTTTGAGGTAGATGCCAATCCGGGTACCCTCATCACGATTATGAATGGTCCTGATGTTACACTTACCGGCAGTAACGGTGGTTTTCTGCAATTACATGTGGGCGCATCGAGTACAGGTTCCCCTTTTATAGCAACGGCGGTACCACCTGCCCGGACGTTGGTCCGGATAGGTGGTACGCTGATCGTGGGAAGTCCGCTGGCCAATCCTGCGGGCTCCTATAGTGGTTCATTTTTAGTCACTTTTATCCAGGAATAACCGCCATAAAGCAATCATAATGTCAGATAGTAGTCCTCATCGTTTTCCCCGGAACGGATTCCAGCGCAGCAACAACTCCGTGCTGGGGAAGCTGGCGTTAGCGATGATACTACTGACTTGTATAAGCGCATCTGCTTTTGCCAGGCAAACCCCTGATGATTATTATGAAACCTCGGTATTCCTGGTGGTGCAGGGAATAGGAGGAAGAGAAATTCCCGCCAATATCAATGAAGAAACTGCCTACCTGTCTGTTACCGATGTATTTGATTTTTTAAAGATCAGGAACACGCTTTCGGGCGGTGGCGATACGGTATCGGGATTTTTTATTACAGAACAAGCGCCGTTTCTCATCGATAAATTGAATCATCGCATTCAGTACCAGGACAAAGTATATGATCTCCTCAAGGAAGATTTTATAGGTACAACTACAGGACTTTTTCTGAAGTCAACTATTTTCGGCCAGGTATTCGGGCTGGATTGTAAGTTTAATTTTCGCGGCCTGTCTGTTAATATGACTACAAAGCTGGAATTACCAGCTATCCGGGAAATGCGTCAGGAATTAATGCACAAGAATCTCAATCGCCTTAAAGGACAGGTAAAGGCAGATACAACTATTGGTCACACGTACCGGTTATTTCAATTTGGCATGGCAGACTGGTCTGTGATTACCACACAAAGATCAGCAGGAGGTAACGATGCTTTGTTAAACCTTTCCCTGGGCGCAACGCTGGCAGGTGGCGAAGCAACCGTTTCTCTTAACTATAATAAATACGCGGACCAACGTCCGCCTTTCAGCACTGATAGTACCATGTATGTTATCCGGCCTTTCGATCAGAAACAGCAGTACTACCGGTGGCGATATGTCAATAATAATCATCCTGCATTGCGGCAGGTGATCGCAGGAAAGATATTTACGCAGTCTATCTCTTCTATATATGATCCGGTAGTAGGTGTGCAGGTTACCAATACCCCCACAACCTACCGCCGTTCTTTTGGTTCTTACACCCTGAGTAATTTTACAGAACCCGGTTGGACAGTAGAGCTGTATGTAAATAATGAACTGGTAAATTATGCAGTTGCAGATGCCTCCGGTTTTTTTACTTTCCAGGTACCATTGGTATATGGTAATTCACTGGTGAAACTCCGCTTTTACAGTCCATGGGGTGAAGAACGTACGCGTGAAGAAAGTATCAGCGTACCATTTAATTTCCTCCCGCGCCGCGAATTCGAATATACTGCCAGTGCAGGGGTAGTGGAAGATAGTGTTAACAGCCGGTTTGCACGGGTCAATTTCAATTATGGGGCTGCGCGTTACCTGAGCTTTGGCGGTGGTATAGAATATCTCTCTTCCGTAACAACCGGGAGCAGTATGCCTTTTGTTAATGTTTCAGCCAGACTGGCGCCGAACCTGCTGTTATCCGGCGACTATACCTATAATGTCAGGGGAAGAGGTATACTGAGCTATCGCATGCCCTCCAACCTGCAGTTTGAATTGGATTATACCCGGTATAAAAGAGGACAGAAAGCCATTAATTTTAATTACCTCGAGGAGCGGAAACTGATCGTGTCAAAATCGTTTTCAGGTCAACGGTTTGCATTGTTTTCCCGGATTACACTGGATCAGATCATCCTGCCGGGAACAAAATATACGACTGCAGAATGGCTTATGTCCGGCGCGTTATTCGGGGTTGGTGCCAATCTCACCACCTATGGGATTTTTGCCGAGGCCTCAAATCCTTACGTGTATAGTAACCTTTCCTTGTCTTTCCGGCTTCCGGCAAGATTAACACTCACACCACAGATCCAATATGAATACGACAAAAGCCGCATCATCTCCACCCGGTGTGAAGTGGGTAAATATATGTTTCGTCACGCCTATATGAATGTAACGTATGAACAGAACTTTAAAAGTCATTTCACCAATGTGGGATTAAGCTTGCGCTATGACTTTTCTTTCTCACAAGTTAGCTTTTCCGCGTGGCGCACCGACAATTTAACCACGTTGATAGAATCTGCCAGGGGTAGTTTAATGCACAATGGAAAAACCGGTTATACGGATTTCAATAATCGAAGCAATGTAGGGACCGGGGGTATTATTGTTCTTCCTTTTCTCGATCTGAATAACAATGGTCACCGCGATGCCGGCGAGCCGAAAGTAGCAGGACTTCAGTTATCATTGAATGGTGGTCGTATTGTGATGAATAAGAAGGACACTACTATTTCAGTAACAAGCATTGAGCCCTACTCAAATTATTTTATCGATATGAGTCAGAATAATTTTGAGAATATCGCCTGGCAGTTGAAGAAAAAGACGATGAGTGTTTATATTGAACCTAACCAGCTTAAACTGGTAGAAATACCTGTTTCCGTGGTAGGGGAAGTGTCTGGAACGGTTTACCAGGAAGATGGCAGCAGGCAAACGGGCCTGGGGCGTATAACAGTGATGATATATGATAAACGCAGCCATCTGGTTGCTCACGTACTAAGTGAGGAAGATGGCTTCTTTAGTTTCATTGGACTTGCCTCCGGTAGTTATATTGCCAGGGTGGATACTGTTCAATTGCAAAAACTAGGTATGACGGTGGTACCAACCGAAATACCGTTTAAAATCAATAACAGCGTTGATGGTGATGTGGTGGACGGATTGAAGTTTTTACTAAAGACTATTCCCGGGAAATAGAAATTTTTAATTCTTTAACAAGAAAGACTCCGTCATGATATGGACCCGTGTTTTGCGCCATAAAATTTGCCTGCTCAGGATGACGGAATACGCTGGGCCCATTATATTGTCGCAGCCAACGGTGACGGCTATATGATATTACCCTGCGAATGTATGGAACTGCTTATGGGCAACTGGAAAACTATCAATAAATGTTTCACGGGAACATTTTATATAACCAGACCTATTGAAATAGAGAATGAATTGTTAATATTTTAGTTATTCTTGCTTATGTTTTTATCCTGTCTTAGATTGGGCCAAAATGGGGAAATCAGGTATTTTAAGAGCAACTGTCATATTGAGCGTATTCATCCTGTTCCGGCTGGTTTCCAGCGGACAGGTAAGGATTCATGGTACTACTTTTGACCGTTCAGCACGATTTGGGCTGCCGGGAGTAAGTGTAATGAGCAATTCCGGTGCGGGCGCAGTATCTGATTCTGCCGGGCATTACTCGATTGTTTTGCCGCTCACAGACTCCATCAGTTTTTCCTACCAGGGAAAGGCTACCATGAAATTCGCCGTAAAAGAGATTAACAACAACCGCCCTTACGATATAAGTCTGCATGTGGACACACATGTTTTACCCACCGTAGTGGTATCCACCATGCGCCTGGGGGATTACCTTTCAGATTCACTGAAGAACCGGGAAGAATACCGTAAAGTATTTGATTACTCACCGGAATACCTGTCTGGCGGCGGAACCAGCGGCATGGGAGTGGGGATCAACCTGGACGCTTTGTTCAGCATGAAGAAAATTAAACGGATGGAGAACTTCCGACGCTTCATGGAGCGGGAAGAACGCGAGAAATACATCGACCACCGCTTTAATAAGGAGCTGGTAAAGAAAATAACCGGCCTTACATCACCTGCGCTGGAAGTTTTCATGAAAGAATACCGCCCCACCTATGAAATGCTCCTGAGCTTTGAGAATGAATATCAATACTATCAATTCATCCAGGAGTCAGGTAAATACTTCGCTGAAGGCTGGAGGCGGGAACATCCTGCTAAGCCTTAAGAAATTACTTTTTTTCCTGCAGCTTTGCTCACTAATGTGGTAATATACTGTTGAATGGTAGTAATGCCACGCTCTGGCAGATTAGGCTTGGTATAGGCTCCTTTGAGGGTGATATCGGTCATCGCAATCATGGAGGCAGCGGCTATCTTTGAGAAACCATTGCTTTCCAGCATTCGTTCCCATTGATCTGCCGGCGTTTCCACGGCTTGTACCGGTTTTCCAAGTGCAACCGCAAATGCAGCGGCTACATCGGCTGCGGAATACGTTTCCGGTCCTTCCACATAATGTAGACCTGTATGATTAATGGGCGCCAGCATCAGTCTGGCGGCTATCTTTCCGATATCTTTCGGCGCCACCATGGGTAGTTTAAAGTCGACCGGATACATGGTATGTACCTTTCCTTCTTTTATGGCGGTGGCTAAAGCAGTATCCCAGTTACTCATATAGTAGGCAGCCCGGATGATGCTATTAGGAATAGATGTCGCTTTTAATTCCTGTTCCATTTTGAATAAAACGCCTAAATCCCCGATGCCTTCACCCGTTTGGGCTCCGTAGGTAGATTCGCCCACTACCTTCTCAATATTGCTGCCTTTGAGCGCCTGTAAGATAGATGCAAGTGTTTCAAGTTCTTTACTGACAGTGTCTGTGTTTGAAGCTGCGGGAGGATTTAAGAGGAAAAGTCGTTTGCCATTTTCAAAGATAGCTTGTAGTTTTTCCGTGTCAAGAACATCTGCTATGGCTACCTGAGCGCCTTTCTGTTTCCAGCGTTCTGCCTTTTCAGGATGATGAAGAATAACAGTGACCGATTCTTTACGTTCCAGCAGCGCGTTTGCTACGAAGGTACCAACGTGACCCGTTGCGCCTGATACAATATGCATAGATGATGATTTATAAAATGACAGGGCCTAAATTCTATGCCAGATAAAAAATAGCGGTGCCCAAATGCGCAAATACGCCCGGTTTGCTTAATTTTCTGTAACTTAAATACATGGCGTTCAATCATTTTCTCTACAAAAAATGGAAAATTACTTTACCCATGTGGAGTATTATCAGCCCTTTGATTGGTTTGGTATTACTGGCATTGGCAAGTGAATTTGATGGGGGCATTTTTGCTGCCGTGATGGGCATTTCACTGATCAGCGTGGTATTATCTGCTGTGCATCATGCGGAGGTAGTGGCTCATAAAGTAGGAGAACCCTATGGTACGCTTATTTTAGCGCTTGCCATTACGGTGATTGAAGTATCCCTGATTATCTCTATCATGCTCACTGAAGTAGGACAGGATTCCACGCTGGCCCGGGATACAGTGTTTGCTGCTATTATGCTTATTCTCTCCGGTATCATCGGGATGTCTTTATTCTTAGGTGGATACCTTTACAAAGAACAGGCGTTTATTAAGCAGGGCGTAAGTGCTGCCCTGGTCACACTGAGTGCCATTTCCATATTAACACTTGTATTGCCCAATTATACCACCACCGAAGTGGGCCCCATCTATTCCAGTAGTCAGCTTATTTTCGTGGCCATCATTTCCATTGTATTATATGGCAGCTTTGTGGCCGTACAAACGATCCGCCACCGGGATTATTTCCTGCCTAAAGATGCGGCACCGGGAGATGAAGATATACATGCAGACCCGCCTTCTCATTTGACCGCTACCATCAGTGTGCTGTTGTTAATCGTATCACTGGCCGTAGTGGTGTTATTGTCCAAGAAATTATCACCTACTATTGAATCGATTGTGGTGAATCTGGGTGCTCCCAAAACATTGGTGGGCGTTATCATCGCAGCGGTTATTCTCCTGCCGGAAGGGATAGCCGCCATCAGGGCAGCTGCGCAAAACCGCTTACAAACCAGCTTAAACCTGGCGTTGGGATCAGCCCTGGCCAGTATCGGGCTTACCATTCCGGCGGTAGCTATTGTCTGTTATTTTGCAGGCTTCCGGGTAACGTTGGGGATTGACGCCAAGTCGACTTTACTGCTCATCCTTTCCCTGTTTACGATCAGCATTTCGTTTAATGCGGGTAAGACAAATATTCTGCAGGGCATCGTGTTGCTGGTGATACTGGCAACATATATGTTTATTTCAGTGGTGCCTTAAAGTAGCTGTTCTGCTTACTTTTTTCTCAGTCTTTCAATTACCCTTTTTGTCTCTTCCGGATAAATGCTAATCAGGTGTGTGCGTATAAAATCCGGTGTAGGCTTGGTTTGCCCATTGGTCAATAACGTAATGTTTCCCGATGGCAACGCAGGCATATGGCAGTCGATGCAATTGGCGGCTAACACTGACGGTGCAAATCCCTTTTGTTTACAGAAATGATCACCGCTGGCCTGATGGCAATTCATACAGCGCTGGGAAAATACCGCGATATTATCACTTTCCTTTGTATGCGGATTGTGGCAGGAAGAACAGTTCATATCCGCGCTCATGACGGCACATTTACTGGCCGTGAACAGCTGGTATTGTGTGCCATGTACATCCATTTCAGTGGCTTTGGCGGGTCTTCCCGGATCCGGAAAGAAATAGTCGGATAAAGGATCGCCGGGTTGGTAGCTAAACGCTGATTTCTGTGGCGTTTTAAGCCCCGAATGACATAGCCCGCACATGTCCAGCCGTTGTTGATTTTTTAGAGAGGAGATGGTGGTGATATACTTTGCCTGTTTTTCTCCGGGATGGGCAGACTGATATTCCGCATGTGCAGCGGCTGCACCATGACAACGTTCGCAGTCTATTCCATACACCACTTCGTTTTTCCTAAATGTTTCCGCCAGGTGCAGTCCCTCCATTTTCACTTCCTTAAAAGCAACACCGGAACTATGGCAACCGAAACAGGTGCTGGGAATGACCCGGTCAAAGCGGGGATAGGTCGCCGGAAACCCGGGACTATTGGCCCAGTTGGCGGCGGGTACAAAGTAAGACAATGGTAACTGGTAGTATTTATCGTCTTTCCAGTACAGGTAAGTCTGTGCTTTTCTGCCAGAACCTATGGCTATGTCGAAGGGATGTACGGTGGTAAGGGTATCGTTGGCGTAGGCCGCCTGAAAAAGTGTACTGTCATGTGCTTCCATCTGCACCTTTATACCATTGCTGTAGGTGAACACGTTATCTGGCGACAAAAAGCTGCCAAGGACCGTAGCTTTGGACGCCGGCCTGCTGGTATTATGATGGGCAGAACGAAGGAATGCGGTGTAAATACTTTGGTGACAGCCTGCACAGGTGGCCGCGCCGGCAAATTGATTCCCTCTCAGGTCTTCCTTTTTCGGCGCTTTGCTGATACATTGGGAGAGGATGCTGATACAACAGAGCAGGAACAAAGACACATAGAGCTGGCGTTTATTCATATCGTGGAAATGTCCGTAAATATACAAATCCCGGAGACAATTTTTTATGCCCCCAGATCTGTAGGTAATCCATCCAGGCTCACCATATTCTTTTCTGCCTTGTAGATTTCGAGGCCTTCAGGGCCTTTTGCTGCAGCCCATTTGGCGGCATGATCCCTTTCCCCGCTGTATTCGTACAGTGGTACCCCAAAGCCGCAGGAGGTCTGCACTTTATGAATGTCGGCAACTATAATCTGCCTGGTGGCAGGCATCAGCGTAAAGTGGGCTGACAATTCCTCCCATTCAGGATCGGTAGGCAATACCGTATAGCCTTTCCCGTATAAGCGCAGAATATTGGGCGGACCGTCAAAAGCACAGAACATAAAGGTGATCCGTCCGTTTTCCCGGATGTGGGCAGATGTTTCATTACCGCTGCCTACAATATCCAGGTAACCCACCCGCGTGGAAGAAAACACCCAGAAACTATCCAATCCTTTAGGCGAAAGATTAACATGTCCCTGGGCAGTGAGTGGGGCGGTGGCGACAAAAAACATTTTCTGTGCAGCGATGAAGTCCTGGTGCTGCGGTTTAATATCATCAAAGAATTTTCCCATACATCATATCATTTAAGCGCGGGCGAGGTATGAAGGTACAAATTTTTAAGGGTTACAAATACCACGATTTCTTTCATATGCAGTACATTTGATGATTACAAACTACTAATGAAGCACTGCCGGTATTCATCTGGCAAGAAAAATATATTGCATGAAGGCAATTAAAATAATACTGGTCATCTGTTTATTATCTTCCTGTAAAAGTAAATGGGAAAAAACGCAGCCAGTAGTTGAGAAAATTTCCGAATCGGTATATGCATCCGGTATTATTAAAAGCAGGCACCAGTACCAGGTGTTTTCTAAAGTAAACGGGTTAATTGTAAACATTCCCGTTACTGAAGGAGATACCGTGAAAAAGGGTGATCCACTTATGGTGATACTGAATGAAACCGCAAAACTGAATACAGAGAATGCCGCCCTGTCGGCCGCTTACGCCTCGGTGAGCGCCAATGAAGATAAGCTGAATGAACTCAAAGTAAATATAGATCTGGCCAAAAATAAATTGAATAATGATTCACTGTTGCTCGCCCGTCAACGTAGGCTATGGCAACAGCAGATAGGTAGCCAGCTACAGGTGGAACAGGCAGAACTGGCCTATAGAAGTTCCCTTACCAATTACAATGTAGCCCTGTATAAATACAACGACCTGCAGAAGCAACTCCGCTTCACTGCCAGTCAATCCGGTAAAAACCTGGAGATCAGCACCACTCAGAAAAATGACTATATCGTTAAAAGCGATATCGATGGCAGGGTATATAGTTTGTTGAAGAAAGCAGGAGAGATGGCGAATACACAGAACCCGGTGGCTATCATCGGTGCAGCGCACGACTTTTACCTGGAATTACAGGCAGATGAATATGATATTGCCCGTATAAAATTGGGACAAAAAGTATTTATTACACTGGATAGTTATAAAGGACAGGCATTTGAAGCGGTTGTAGAAAAAATATATCCATTCATGAACGAAAGATCCAGGTCTTTTACCGTAGATGCAAGATTTATTACGGAGCCACCGGTAGTGTATCCTAATCTCACGCTCGAAGCCAATATCGTGATTCAAACAAAAGATAAAGCATTAACTATCCCCCGTAATTATCTTTTGGAAGATGATTACGTAATGCTGGAGAATAAAGAGAAGAAGAAAGTGGTAACAGGGCTGAAAGATTATCAGAAAGTAGAAATCATCAGCGGACTAAGTTCAGGAGATGTTATTATTAAGCCGGCGCCATGAACCACAAACTAATTTTCAGCATATCATTTTCATTGCTGCGTGCCCGCTGGAAACAAACGCTGGTAGCAGCGATAGGTGTTACATTCAGTATTACGATGTTCATTGCATTGCTGAGTTTTATGACCGGTTTGAATGGATTACTGGATGGACTGGTGCTGAACAGAACGCCACATGTACGTATCTATAACGATATCAAACCCAGCAAACATCAGCCTGTCAACATATCTGGCCAGTATAAGCAATATCATAATTTTATTAAGTCTGTAAAGTCAGCCAGTGGCCGCCAGGAAATATTCAACAGCGGAGCTATTATGGAAGTACTGAAAAATGATGGCAGGGTACTGGGCTTCGCCCCTAAAATTATTGCACCGGTGTTTTTTAATGCAGGTACCATTGATATTACCGGCGTGGTAAATGGTATTGATGTACAATCAGAAAGCAACCTGTTTCATTTTAATGATTACATCATTACAGGCAAAGCGATTGACCTGAAAAACGTACCTAACAGCATTATTCTGGGTAAGGGCGTCGCCGATAAGCTCCTGGCAGATCCGGGAGATGTAGTACAGGTGACTACTTCTCAGGGAGACATTATGCCGCTGAAAGTAGTGGGCTATTTTCAATCGGGACTGCAGGACTTTGACAAAGTACAATGTTACGCGTCTATCAATACGGCACAGAAATTACTGGGAAAGCCCAATAATTATATCACGGATATACAGGTGAAACTGAAAGATATGAGCGCGGCACCCGCAGTGGCGAAAGAGTATGGGGGCTTATTTCAGGCTGATACAGAGGATATTCAAACCGCCAATTCACAATTTGAAACCGGCAGTTTTATCAGAACATTGATTTCCTATTCTGTAGGCATCACGTTATTAATAGTAGCAGGTTTTGGGATCTATAATATCCTGAACATGATGATCTATGAAAAGATGGATGCCATTGCGATCATGAAAGCTACGGGTTTTTCGGGTAGTGATGTAAACCGGATATTTATTGTGATTGCGTTGAGCATTGGGCTGGCTGGTGGTTTGGTAGGATTGATCCTGGGCTTTTGTTTATCTGCGGTTATTGACCAGATTCCATTTCACACAGTGGCCTTGCCTACGATTACTACTTACCCTGTGAATTATAGTCCGGCCTTTTATTTAATAGGGGCCATATTTTCACTGGTTACTACTTATTTTGCCGGTTACTTTCCCGCGAGAAAGGCCAGCAAAGTGGATCCTGTCATTATTATAAGAGGGAAATAAGATGAGCGACGTTATCCTGCAAGCCAGTCATATCAACAAGTATTTTCACGATCCGGTAACGGTGCCGGTCCTGAATGACCTGAGCATGTCGGTCAATAAAGGGGAGTTTGTGGCGGTAGTAGGGAAGTCTGGTTGCGGAAAATCTACCTTGCTATACATTTTATCTACGATGGATACCGACTATGAAGGGCAGATATGGATTGAGCAGGAGTTGGTGACCGGTCAAAAAGAAAAGCAACTGGCGCGGATCCGCAATGAAAAAATAGGATTTGTATTCCAGTTCCATTACCTGCTCAATGAGTTTACTGTATTGAAAAACGTGATGTTGCCGGGTTTGAAACTCAATAAATATTCGGAACAGGAAGTAGAAAATCGTGCCATGGAACGCTTGCGTATGCTGGATATGGAAGACCTGGCACTGAAGAATGCGAACCAGCTTTCCGGTGGACAAAAACAAAGGGTGGCCATTGCCCGCGCGTTGATCAATGATCCCGCCATTATTATGGGGGATGAACCTACGGGTAACCTCGATAAGAAAAATGGACAGATCGTATTTGATATCTTCCAGGAGCTGGCATTACAATACCATCAAACCCTGCTGATCGTTACCCATGATCCGGAGTTTGCTGAAAATACCAACCGTATTATAGAAATGGAAGACGGCAGAATTATCCGTCAGTAACCTTACAATAATTTTTTCGCGGCATCTTCCCAGTTCAGAATCCGCTCATAGCCTTCTTCATGCACGTTATGATGCCCATGATACAGGTAGGCTTTTCCTTTGAAGTTGGTGAAGTTACGCGTCAGATCATCGATCATGATATCTGTTTGCGCAATGGATTTATCCCCGCATAAGCAATACTGTTGCCAGCCCAGAAAAGGGAAGAATTCCTGCAGCCAGTCGTACTTATCTTTTAGTGAGTTGGGGAACTCCATGGCGGCAGAGAGAATATATACTTTATATTTTTTATTCAGCTCTTTCACTACTTCCCGGGCATTGGGAAATATTTCCAGGTCGCGGAAAAATCCGGGAGTGTTGAGGTATTCTTTTATTTGGGCTTTATGTTCTTCCGGCAAAATATCTGAGAGGGTTTTGCCGTGTAGTTCTTCAGTGGTGAATGTTTTGCCGTAATCCCTGAAATACCACGCTCTGGCTTTTTTGATGGGGTCGGCAATAGTTTCGTCCATGTCTATGGCAATAGATAGCTGCATCGTTTCCAATTTTAATGCAGCTAATATAATAAAAAAAGAGCGGAGGAAATATCCTCCGCTCCGTTTAAAGACGTTTCAGCATAATATGCCGGTATTCTACTTTCATGGGTGGACCTACATGTACTTGTACGCCCAGCAAGCCTTTGGCTTTACCGTTTACTTTGTCGTTGTCGGTTACCTCACTCATCAGCACATCATTGATGTAGTGTTGTAAACGATTACCTTTCACGATAAGATGACATTTATTCCAGTCTTCACTTTTAATCAGTGTTTGCAGGGAGTCGCTGCTACCCAGGGATCCGGTCACCAGTGCGGCGGTCCAGGCGTTGTTTTTGATTCCCTCCTGCAATGAGGTGGTGGGAGCCGGAATCGTGGTTTTTTGTCCGCGATAGGCGAGTGTGGTGCGTCCACGTTCTTCGTAATTTTGGCCGGTATACCGGTTGGCGCCATCAATATCTGCCTGATAGCCTTTCAGGGCATGTGGTACATTTTCTACCGGCACACTGCGATAGTTAATGCCACTGTTGCCACCGCTGGTAATCCTGAACTCACAGGTAAGCTCAAAGTTGGCAGGTTGTCCGCCCTGCCAGATAAGGAAGGTATTGGTTTTGAGCAATGTTGCCGGTGTAACCTCACCTATCAGGCTACCATTTTCTGCACGCCAGTGAACCCCGTCACCTTCCCAGCCCTTTAATGTTTTGCCATCAAAGATTTCAACGAAACCACTATAGTTGCCCATGCTGCTGACGGTCTGACAGCTGTTGGTGGAAAACAGCGCGGCGGCTGCCACCAACGGAATAAACAGGGCACTGGATCTTTTCAGCATAGTTGTTATTTTAAGATGTTTGTTTTTCGTATATCCACCGGCGATAGTTATACAGCATCGGTGTTTTTCCAGGTGCCGCTGTTGGCCGAGTCCAGTACTGCCTGGCAGACTTTCTGTGTTTCCAGCGCTTCTTTAAACGTAGGAGAGCACGGCGTGCCGGTTTCCAGGCTTAACAGGAAATCAGCTACCTGGTGAACAAAGGAATGTTCGTAGCCAATGCCCAGTCCGGGTACCCACCATTTATCCATATAAGGCTGGTCGCCATCCGTTACGTGGATGGAACGCCATCCGCGCAGCGTAGAGTCGTCTGCGTTATCGAAGTATTCCAGGCGGTTTAAATCATGCAAATCCCAGCGGATAGAGGCATGTTCTCCATTGATTTCGAATGTATATAAAGCTTTATGTCCGCGTGCATAACGTGTTGATTCAAAGAGCCCCAGCGAACCGTTATTAAAGCGGCACAGGAAGGAGCAGGCATCATCAATATTTACTTTTTCCACCTTGCCGGTGAGCTGATGCATGCGTTCTTTTACAAAGGTTTCTGTCATGGCGGTAACGGTAGAAATGCTACCATTCAGCCACAATGCTGTATCGATACAATGGGAGAGGAGGTCGCCCAATACACCGGAACCGGCCACGTCTGCATCCATGCGCCAGAGGCCTTCTCCGCCTTGTGGCAGGTTGGCGTTAATAGTCCAGTCCTGCAGGAAATTGGCGCGGTAATGAAAAATGCGTCCCAGTTTCCCGGAGTCGATGATTTTTTTAGCTAAGGTAACAGCTGGCAAACGGCGGTAGTTGTACCATACCGTATTAGGTACCCCTGCTTTTTCGATGGCGGTTACCATGCCTTCGGATTCCGCCAGGGTTCTTGCCAACGGCTTCTCACAAAGGATCATTTTACCGGCAGCCGCAGCAGCGATGGCAATTTCGGCGTGCATATCATTGGGTGTACAGATATCTATTGCATCTATGTCTTCTCTGGCCAGCAGGGCTTTCCAGTCGGTTTCTACTGATTCATAGCCCCACTGATCGGCAAAAGCGCGGGCTTTACTTTCGGTGCGGGAACATACTGCTTTCAGCACCGGCACATAGGCGAGTTGAGGAAAGAAATTCTTTACACGCAGGTATCCGTTGGAATGCGTTCTGCCCATAAAGCCACAGCCTATTAATCCTATCCTCAGTTCTTTCTTTTGTGTCATAGTTGTCACTGATTATGTTGTTGAAAATCTATTCCTGCCAGCCATGCAACTGACGTACATTGATCATGGCGGTGAGGATATCATTCCAGGTTTTTGCCTGGGTCATCACTGCATTGGGAAACATACAACCATCCCAGCAGATATGCCGGAATGCTTTGGTGAGTTCCCCATTGTCGTTACGCAGCCAGTAACCTGCATCCACGGCGATGTTTAGTTTGCCGTTGGGATCAGTGGCCAGGCAATGCCTGCCTGTTTTATCGTGTGAGCCGGTACCATGTACGGTACCATCATTTTGTGCCACATGAAAATCGGTCGTCCACGGACGCAATGCATTGGTGAGGGTACGTAATCCTGTTGCCAGGGCGTCCCGGTCTTTCCAGTCAAAATCTGCCGGCAATATGCGATCCTCCGGGCTGTTATATCCCAACAGGTACAGGAAGGTATGCGACATATCCGCCTGGAAGCCAATATTAGGCCTGTCTACGGCCTGTAATGTATCCAGCATCGCTTTCCAGCTATGCATGCCGCCCCAGCAGATTTCGCCCTCAGCAGCGAGTTTTTCGCCATAATCTGCTGCTACGTCACCCGCTTCCCGGAAAGTTTGGGCAATCAGTTTAGTGTTGCCGGCGGGGTCCTGCGCCCAGCTTTCAGGGTTTGAGGCAGAGTCGATACGCACAATGCCATTGGGCCGGATGCCCAGCTCCCTGAGCCGCTGGCCTACATGGCACGACTTCCGCACCTGTTCTACAAACCGTGCCCGCTCTTCTTTACTGCCCATCGCTGAGCCGCCGCCGGGAGGCCAGATAGGCGCTACGAGGCTACCTATTTCCAGGTTGTAGGATGCTACTTTATCTGCCAGTCTTTTGAGATCATCATCAGAACTATCTACAGATACATGCGGGTCAAACAACCCGATGTCGATACCATCGAATTTAACGCCGTCTACTTCGGCTTTGGCTGTCATTTCCAGCAGGGTATCAAATGGAATGATCGGTTCTGAACCATCACCCTTGCCTACAATGCCTGGCCAGGTAGCATTGTGGAGTTTTGGATAATTATTTTCTTTCATAACGCAGATTTTTGAGTCAGTAATTACAGCACCAGGTCTGGGTTGCCCGGACCAAAATGTTTCAGCATCACGATGGGATCCGTGGCAGAAGTATTTACAATGGTAACACCTGTGGTGGCTGCGGCTTCGCTGATGAAAAATTCATCATTGGTGAGCTGTCCGTAGCGGATCAGTGCAGGAGTTTCTATATCCCATACACCCATTTTACCGTGGCCCTGCATCACAATGATGCCGTAGGCGGCACTGTCTTTTATCACTACCGTGGCGCCGGGTGCTACGGTGAGCTCTTTGGCGCTGAAAGCATCTGATTTATAGCATACCCAGTTTTCGGTATATCCGTTTCCGTTAGCGGCCAACTTAGGTGGCATAAAGCGGTTTTGGAATTGGTTAGGATCTACGTTCAGCTCCCAGTCTATCACGTCCATAAGCGCATCATAATCGCCGATGCTTTCTTTGGGTGTGCCGTTCCAGAGAAGTACTTCCGGTACAATGGCTTCATTTACGAGCGACTGGTACATCGCGAATACATCGGAAGCTTTTTGTGGTTCGTAGGTACACAAGCTACCGGGTGCATGTAACAATCCCGGCGGCACATCCCATCCGGTGCCGGGTTCCAGCCGGTATGCCTGAGAGTAGTTGGTGATTTTGTTATCGCCTTTGGTGAAATTCACGAGGCATTCTCTGATCTGTTCTTTAGTAGTACCGGGGGCAATACCCATAAATGTATAAGGGAAATCGCCACCATGGTTATTCAGCTGCGGTGGAAAGTAGTAGGCTTCCGGTTTGCCGGCCTGTCCTATCAGCGCTGCTTTTTCATCGTTATGATGAATATGATGTGGGAGCGGTCCCATATTATCAAAGAATTTGGAATACATGGGCCAGGCCCCGTATTGATCCCAGAGTCTTTTACCAATCAGCTGGTCTTTTAATTCGCTGATGGCATCTTTCAATAAAAACTGTCGGGTACTGTTGCCCTCACTCACTACGACCATGCTTAAACCTTCATTTTCGCCTGTTAAAGGCCCGTTCTTTGCCGGAGTGGTAGAGGACAGCCAACGTTCATCGATGCCGCCTCTTTCGCCTCCCAGGATGTAATAATCATCCGGGTGTAATTTGATCCGCCGGCCTGGCACACAAAATGATCTGGGTACCCAGTTTGGTGCCAGTCGGAGAATCCCTTGTCCCTGTTCGAGTGCTTTTGCAGCTAAACTTAATTTTTCCATGGCTTAATGATGTATGGAGGTTGAAAGATCAGTTTTAAATTGTTCAATGTCGGCGGCAGTATGCAGCAGGTCTACCTGTAGTTCATAGTATCTGCTTTCTCCCGGCGCGAGCATCATCAGCGTACCTTCCCGGCGCGCCTTCGCTTGCCCGGTAGGTGGATGGGTACCGGGTTCCAGCCCCATCACATACTCGCCTTTGCCCCAGTGCTGCCAGTTGGTGAGCACGGGCAACTGCTGTTTTTTGAAACGCAGGGAAAGCGCCAATGCTAAGCTGGCGTTGTGAACACCGCAGGTACACCATCCATCGGCGCCGGCGGCAACATCAATGATGGCGGCTTCTTCTCCGCTACCAGCATGATTATCCTGCGGAGCCATACATTTTTTGTAGTTATTATCCTGCCGGAAGATGTGATCCGGATTGCCGGCACGGGAGTGCCAGTCGCCCTCCCAGCAGATGTCTGCACCTTCGTCTACCAGCGGCCAGCCAAAGTTGAAATGGTACAGCAGCATATGTGGCGCGGTAGTATTGCCTCTGTTAATGACTTCATCATGTATACGGATACCCGCTTTACCGAGTGTGCCGGAGATGGTACGTTTCAATACAAGTTGAGGACCGAGCACCTGCACCTGCTGCATAATGCCGGTAATGCTCATCTCCATCTGACCATTCACCGGATCGGGTTGTATAATGGAGATGATTTCCGCCGGCGTATTACTGATAGGGCCATGCAATCCGCGTTCCCCATACTCGTCTGATTCAGGGCCGCCTACATGAGTGAGGCCACAGGTGGTCATTAATCCACCGCCAAAGGTCTGGAGCCAGTCCAAACCTTTGTCAGTTAATCTTTGCGGTGCGGTAACGCCACCATGACTGATCCATGCCAGGCTATGCTGATTGAAAAAAGCATCTGCAATATCCATGGCCCGATCTATCACTACTTTGTACCGTAACCCGGCGCCGGTATTGATCCAGGCGATGCGGGTGCCCCTGCCGGGGCCATTGTCCAGCACCGCCGTTTCTATACCGCCCAGTTGTAAATGGTTCGATAGTTTATGTTCCCATGCCTGTTTTTGTATAGCCATCCGCGTTATTTATCTTCCGAAAAAAATATTATTTACTTGCCTGCTTCGGTTTTGCAAATACAGCATCCTCTTTGTTGCCACCCGCTTTCAGGTAAGCCAGGAGGTCTCTCAGCTCATCTTCATTGAGACGGTTAATCAACCCCGGCAGCATCACAGAAACAGTAGATGTTTTGGTGCCGGCTACTTCACTCTTTTTCAACTCCCTCGTTTCTGTAGTCGCAAAAGGATTCTGGGAAATGATGTATTTATCTTTGTCCTGGCTTACCAAACGACCTACTACGGAACCGCCGTTCTTCAGTGAAAAAACAGTGGCGCCATACTGATCAGAAATGGTTTTGCTCGGGTCAATGATCGCTTCCAGGATATCTTTATTAGAAAAACGTGTACCCAATTGCGTTAGGTCCGGACCAGCTACGCCGCCTTCACCACGCATACCATGACAGGAGCTGCAGAGAGAAGTAGCAAACATGGCTTTACCCTGTTCAAAATTGCGGTTGGTTAACCCGCTGTCTACCACTTTCACTGCTTCGTCCAGCTTCCAGTTTCTGCCGGGACCTACAGGTTGCGCATAACCCTGGGCCAGGTTGCCATTGCTGTTCAACAGGGAATCACCGGATACCTGGTTGAAATGTGCAAACTCACTTTTCGGAACGTTGGCCAACGCATTTTTACGCGCATTGTTAATGAAGCCAATGAAACTATGCCCGCCTTTATAGGTAAACGCATGATAGAACCATTGGAAATATTGCTCCTGTAATGCGGGTGTCCAGCCATTTTTTGCCTGACTTAAAACTGTTGCATACCAGGTTTGTTGTAACGGCGGCATTTTAGAAAGCATACCTGCTATATCCAGCCCGTACTGTGGGTTACGCATAATCAGGTCGGCAGACTGCATGGCTGTTTTTTGTGCAGCCGTATCATCTTTGGCTGCGGCGAGCAAAGCCATGGTTTTTTCTACAGCTTTTGGTGCATCCAGGTATACCAGCACCTTGCTCAGTGACCTGTTGAGATCATTATTGGCGGCCGGATACTGTGGATCGAGATAGGTGGCTATTTGCGCAGATAAGGCAGCATCAGGTTTACCCATGCGCACAAATACCAGTTCAAATGCACGGAGCAGATCTATCTGTTGGGAAGGCGACAGCTGTGCGTAGTTAATGGTCATGAGTTGTGGCAGCAATAGCTTTTTCACATCTTCCTTACCCTGACGGGCCAGCGCAATGCTGCCCTGTATCAGTGTTTCAGGATCTTTCTCCTGCAGCACTTTATTCTGCCACTGGCTTACCGGTTGGTTTTCGATGGCGACTCTCGCGGCAAAACGGATGAAGCGATCCTCGTTTTTCAGGTAAGGCCATGCAAAATCAACGGCGCCCGGCTTAGCACCACCATGATACGCTTCCAGCTGCTTGCGGATGTTAGCACCTTCAGTTGGTGTAGTCGCTGCCAGTGGTTCATTACTTTCTTTATTGTCTTTATAATATACACGATAGAGATCTGATTCCAGTCTGCGGCCACCGGTGAGGAAATACAAAGCACCATCGGGACCAATCACGCCATCTGTCAACGGCAGCGGAGATCCGGAAAGGAATTCTTCCGCACTGGCTTTATAGGAAGCGCCTTCGGGCTGCAGATGGATGGCGTAGATAATGCCAAAGCTCCAGTCAAATGCAAACAATGATTTGCGGTATTTCTCCGGGAAACGTGCTTTGCCACCATAGATGAAGTTAGTAGGAGAGCCCTGACCTATATTTAATAACGGAGGTAAATTATCCGGATAGGCAGGAGACCATTTTTCCGTACCCGGGCGCCAGCCGTATTCACTGCCGCTGGTCACCTGGCAAATGCGTGTAGGACGATACCAGGGCGTACCAAAATCCCACTCCATATCAGAATCATAGGTGAACATATCACCCTGATCATTAAAGGTAAGATCAAAAGGATTGCGGAAGCCGGAGCTGATCAGTTCCCAGTTGGTACCGGTAGAATCAATATGAGCAATCCATCCGCCATGGGTATTCACCGTGTTATCGTGACCGTTAGGGTCTTTGATAAACGGCAGAATGTTGTCGATGTTCGTGGAAGGAGGCACCTTATAGGTATTCATCTCCGGAATTTTTGTAAAGTTCCCGGCAATCACATAAATGGATTTTCCATCAGGAGACAACACAATGCTGTGTGGGCCGTGTTCACCTTCTCCATCCAATGCTTTGAGCAAGGTCACTTTATCAAACTGATCATCACCATCGGTATCCTGCAGGCGATATAAACCACTGCCCTTGTTGAAGCGGTCATCGCTGTTATGGTTCACCATCACATACAGGCTGTTGAATGCATAAAGCAATCCCTGCGCATAACCCATGGACACTTTTTGGGTAGACGTATCGTTGCCGATATTCAGCTTTTCAATTTTCAGGTTAGACGAATCTTCGCCTACAGCAGGCAATTGAAGCCGGTAAAGGAAGCCATACTGATCAGACACAATCATGCGGCCCTTGTTATCAAAGGTCATGGACACCCAGGACCCCTGCTTGTTGTCACCAGGACTGTACAACCGTTCTGCCTTAAAATTATCGGGTAATTTTAAAGCGTCAATTTTCGAATTTCCTGTTCCCTTGTCTTTTGACGTTGAGTCGTTTCCGTTATTGCAGGCCACCCCCGTTATCAAAACGGTGGAAATAAGCACTAGTAGCCTGAATGGTCTTTTTCTTAACGAGGTCATAATATAGTCTTGAATAAGTTCCTGAGATGATACTATTGATGTGGGTTGTTCAGTATAGCTGTAGTAATATAGTGAACGTTTCCCCTTTTTTTCTATTTTTTTTACCAGCCGGTATTTTGTTCAAATCCATTCAATCTTATTTCTCTTTCAGGAATCGGATATAATAACTGGTACGCCTGTATGTTATAAGAAGCAGGGCTGAGCCTGGTCAAACGCTTTTTCTCTTCAATACCATGCGCAGTCATTACAGACAAGGCTTTTCCGGTGCGAAGCAGCTGGTACCAGCGTTGATCTTCAAACGCCAGCTCTACACGCTGTTCGTGGAATACGGTATCACGGAAAGCTGATTGACCTAATGCAGGCACCGGATCTAATCCGGCGCGTTTACGTACGGGATTTATATACTGCAGCGGGTCGCCATTACCGGTTTCATTGATGGCTTCTGCCAGCATCAGCAGCACCTGTGAATAACGGTATACCGGCCAGTTCTCATTGGCGCGACCATCCAGTGCATAAGGCGGATGATAGAATTTACGAATGAGCGGTAGTTTACCCCCAAAGGCGATGGATTCTGCAAAAGCAGCATTGGTAGGACTATCATACATAAAGATAGACGCATCMTTTCTTTTATCCTTTGGTTCATACGCATTTACAATGCTGGGCGTAGGCATATTACAACCACCGAGATTGCCGTTGAAGCCGGTCAGGTCTTTTTTGCCGTTACGCGGACCAAAAACGAAAATGTAATTGCTGCTTTCTGTTTCCAGACCGGAGTTATACTGCACCGAGAAAATAGATTCCGTATTATTCTTTTTTGCGGGATCAAAATTATCCGCATAATTATCTACCAGCGAATAATTCAGTGCCACTACCTGTTGCAGGGTGGTCACTGCTTTCGGGTAATCTTTCATGGTCATATACACATCGCCAAGCAGTGTTAAAGCTGCTCCTTTTGTAGCTCTGCCGGTTTGGCTGCTGCTATAGCTGGCAGGTAAACCAGCGGCGGCATCAGTGGCATCTGCAATGATCTGTGCATATACTTCTGCTACGCTTGCTTTTTTAGGCGTGGAAGCCTGCTCCGGGCTGGCTACTTCTTTCACCAGCAGTGGCACACCGCCGAAAAGACGCACCAGGTGAAAGTAGTACAGGGCCCGGAGAAATTTAGCTTCACCGGTATATTGTTTTTTAGTTGCCTCGTTTGCAAATGGTACCGCATCGATGCGGGAAATAATGACATTGGATTGCTGTATGTTATAATACAATTGCGCCCAGGTATTATTCACATAGTTATTGCTGTTGGTGATCAGGAACTCATCAATTTCTTCCCGCTGTTGTGCACCGCGATCACTTTCATCATATTGGTAATTGGTATTGTCCGCTCTCATTTCGGACATGGCCCAGTAGTCACTGGTGTAAAAACCCTGTAATTGTCCATAACAGCCATTTACGGCGCGAAGTATCTGTGCTTCTGTTGTATAATAATTGGATCCGCTGGAAAAAGAGTTTGGTTTTACATCCAGCATACTGTTACATCCATTCAGTGCGATCGCTAAAAGTGCGATAAAAGGTATTTTCGTTTTCATGTTGCTATTCTTTTAGGAACTGAATTAAAAGGAGAGATTAGCGCCCAGTGAATAAATTCTTGGAACCGGATAACTGGAATAATCGATGCCCGGTACCAATGCGCCACTACCGCCTTTCCCCAGGTAATTGGTGACTTCCGGATTGCCACTGTATTTAGTGAACAGGATGGCATTTTGTACACTCAGATATACCCTGGCACTTTGTACAAATCCAAATTTCGGAAGACTGTAGCCCAGCGTAATATTTTTCACCCAGGCATAGTTGTTTTTTTCTACGGTCAGTGAGCTTACATCTCTGTACATCACCCTGCCACGGCCGGAACCATTGGTAGTAGGCACTTTGCCGTTACCAGGATTGGATTCAGATCTCCACCTGTTAGCTACATCTTTTCTTACGTTGAATACACCATCTATATTACCGTTGTAATCATTGGTAGCATGTAAACGGTCAGCTCCCATAGAACCCACCACTAATACACGGAGGTCAAATTTTTTGTAGTTCAGGATGTTGGTTAAACCCCAGTTGAAGTCCGGGTAAGGATTGCCGATGATGGCAAAGTCTTCCCGCGGATTAATCACGCCATTACCATTGATATCCTTGAAACGGATATTTCCGGGTATCGCGCCAGGAAATGCCGGTCCTTTATCTACTTCTGCCTGGTTCTGATAAATGCCGTCAAATACATATCCGTACAGCATCGCCAGTGGCTTGCCAACCACGCTTACGTTAGTAGGATTACCTTCACTGGAGTTACCTGAGTAAATAGGTGCATTATCTTTTCCTAACTGCAATACTTTGTTGCGATTGAAGGAAATGTTGAAGTTAGTAGTCCAGGTAAATGATTTGCTTTCCATGTTGCGGGAAGAGATACCAATTTCAAGTCCCTTGTTTTCCATGTCCCCCTTGTTCTGTGTTACGGTGGAGAAACCACTGGACTGAGGTACTTCCACGTTTAACAGCAGATCCTGGGTGTTTCTTTTATACGCGTCAATGGTCAGGTAAACGCGGTCTTTCCACAGTCCAACGTCAACGCCTATATTTAATTCACGCATTTTTTCCCAGCCCAATGCAGGATTGCCCAGGGAATTCATGACACGGCCACCTGCCAGTGCACCACCCAGTACATAATCACTGGTACCGATGTTGCTCATGTAAGAGTAGTTGCCAATATTGAAGTTACCGGAGAAACCATAAGATGCTCTTAATTTCAGGTCACTGAAAAGACGGGAGGTTTTCATGAAGTCTTCCTGTGAAATACGCCATCCCAGCGCTACAGAAGGGAAGGTACCCCAGCGGTTTTCTGGTCCGAACCGGGAAGAACCATCGCTTCTCACAGTAGCGGTAACCAGGTATTTATCTTTATAAGCGTAGTTGATCCTGGCGAGATAAGATAACAAGGCCCATTCTGTTTTGTCGGTACCACCGGTGATGGTGGCGGCTCCGTTTAATGTTTTAATGTCATCATCGGGATAGTTGGCGCCATTGAAACCGGCATATTGTTCTTTTTGTGATTGCACGCTATAGCCGAGTAACCCGGTGAAAGCATGACCATTGCTGGTATTATACTGATAGGTAAGTGTATTTTCGTTTAGCCAGTTCAGGTAGTTGCCACTGTTGTAGCCACCGGAAGGAATACTGGGCGGTGCCGTGTTGGTGCTGCCAATGGTAGAAGGAATGAAATATTCCCCGGAGCCTTCCTGGTAGTCTACGTTAAAAGTGGATTTGAATTTCAGGTTCTTTATAATTTCGTATTCTCCATAAGTATTAAAAAGGATACGGGTGCTTTTGGACTTATTAGTGACGTCATTGAGGAACATCACCGGGTTGGGAAGTCCAAAGGTACCTGGACTCTGGATATAAGCATTGTAGCTGCCATCTGGTTTGTAGATAGGTTCAATAGGGCTGGCAATACCGAAGTATCCGCCACGGCCTTCTCCGTTGGTGTTGCCTTTGCGGGTAGTATAAGAAGGAGCTATGTTAAAACCTACTTTTAACCTGTCTGAGAGATTGGCATCTACGTTAGCTCTTACAGAAAATCTTTTGTAACCGGAGTTGATCACCACACCATCCTGGTTATAATAGCCGGCAGAGATATAAGTCCTGATTTTTTCGGTACCACCACTTACGCTCAGGTTGATGTCTTGCATAGGCGCCACGCGGGTGATCGCATCAAACCAGTTGGTGCCTTCACCGATCAGTTCCGGATGACGATATATTTCCGGAATGTCTGCATCGGTAGGTTCGCGGTGTTCAGTAAACCGGATATTATCTTCTATCGCTTCTTTTCTGAACTGCGCGAATTCCTGTCCGTTCATCAGGTCAGGGCGTCCTTTCTTTGGAATCTGCTGCAGACCGTAGTTAGCGGAGAGTTGCACGGTTGGAATACCCGAGCTGCCTCTTTTGGTAGTGATGAGTACTACGCCGTTGGCGCCTCTGGATCCATAGATGGCCGTAGCGGATGCATCTTTCAAAACCGCCATAGACTCTATATCCTGTGGATTGATGGCATTCATCGGATCAGATACCTGGTCGGAAGAAGAAGCCAAAGGATAGCCATCCACTACATACAGGGGCTGGCTGCCGGCGCCTACTGCACCAATACCACGCACCTGTACCTGCGGGCCGCCCCCTGGGATACCATTGGAGGTACTTACCTGTATACCGGCAATCTGCCCGGCCAATGCCTGGTCAGGACCCGCTACCGGCATGTCTTTTACATTTTTCATAGATACAATACCCACGGATCCCGTTACATCCTTTTTTTGCTGGGTACCATAACCTACCACCACCACCTGGTTCAGCAATTTATTGCTGGACTCCAATTGTACACTGATTTTGGTACGGTTACCTACATGAATCGTTTTAGTAACATAGCCGATAAAACTAAAAACAAGTGAATCAGTGCTGCCGGCAGCAATCGTATATCTGCCATTGGCATCACTAAAAGCGCCCTGACTGCTTCCTTTTACGCCGATGGTAACACTGGGAAGGGCAGAACCGGCAGCTGCATCTGTTATTTGACCGGTGATAGTATTCTTTTGTGCGTAGCCAAGTGAACAAATGAACAGGAGTAAAAAAGTGGCCCCATAACGTGCTAGACGGGCATATCCTTTACGACAAAGGATGTAAACTTTAATCATAACGAGTGGAATTAGATTGGTGATGAAACGGCGATTCTTAACGGAAATAAATTTAGGTGAAGAATAATACATTCCTGTCCTGTTGCGTCCTGTACTGTCCTGCACTGTCCTGTTTGAAGACCGCTGATCCTTATCTGTTCATCTTTACTAATCTGCTATTAGTAATGGCAGGAAAAAAATGTTATTTTCCCACTGCATTTATCATTGGCACTCCGTCAATGCCTAAACGCTTTTAAAATCTGATCCATGAAAATGAAAAAATTAAGTTGGCCGTTAATGGCATTTTTTATGATGTTGGGCACTGCTGCTTTTGCACAGGATACTGCGGAAGCTGAGGCAAAACAGAAACAAAAAAATGAAGAGCTGATGAAACAGGACTGGGCCTGTCTGAAATGTTTCCAGGAAGAAAATGCTAAAGTAGCAGCACCTAAAACCGGTGAAAAAAGGGTAGTGTTCATGGGTAACTCTATTACGATCGGCTGGGGAAGTCTGAACCCGGAGTTCTTTACGGGCAAACCGTATATCAACAGGGGCATCAGCGGACAAACCACGCCCCAGATGCTGATCCGCTTTCGTCCTGATGTAATTGATCTGCATCCGAAAGTGGTAGTGATCCTGGCCGGCACCAATGACATAGCTTGTAATACAGGCTATACACCGATTGCCACCATTTTTGGGAACATTGTATCCATGGCGGAACTGGCCAAAGCCAATGGCATCAAAGTAGTACTCTCTTCGGTACTGCCTGTATATGACTACCCATGGCGCAAAGGACTGGACCCTGTCTCCAAAATTGCAGACCTGAACCAGCGGATTAAAGCATATGCCGCTAAAAATGGCTGTGTATATCTCGACTACTATACCGCTATGGCAGATGAACAAAAAGGATTACAAAAAGCGTTGACCTACGATGGTGTACATCCTAACAAGGAAGGCTATCTCGTAATGGGTCCACTGGCCGAAAAAGCAATCGCCACCGCCTTAAAAAAGAAATAATTGAAAACCTGTCAATTACTCCTCACCGGATTACTGGTGTTGGCAACCACCTGTGTGGCTGCACAGCAAAGCCTTTCCGCTCGCCTGGATTCATTATTGTCCACTAAAAATATACGCGAATTCAGCGGTGTCGTACTGATCACGCAAAATGGTAAACCCATTTACGCTAAAAGTAAAGGGTATGCCAACAGAGAAACGAAACTGCCCATCTCCCAGGATAGCCGCTTCACTGTGATGTCTATCAGCAAACAGATCACCGCTGTAATGGTATTACAGGAGGTCGAAAAAGGACATATACAGTTGCAGCAAACGCTGCATACTTATTTGCCTGCATTGAAAGAGAAATGGGCCGATAGCATTACCATTCATCAGCTGTTAAATCATACTGCCGGTGTAGTATGGTATGATCAGCCGCTGGCATTTACGCCGGGATCAAAGCTGGCGTATTCCAATTTCGGATACGTATTGCTGCAATCATTGCTGGAACATGTTACTGGTAAGGCTTATACTATATTGACAAAGGAGCTGTTTAAAAAGACAGGCATGCTGCATTCCGGCGTACCGCCACGGGTGCAGGCCATACAAGGCTATGCAGAAAATAAAGATGGAAACCCGGAGGCAAAGAAAGGCCCGCTGCCGGAATTATTGCTGGGCGCGGCAGGCGTGGTATCCACGGCTCCTGATCTGGCGCGCTGGAATGAACAATTGCATAGTGGTAAATTACTGCATGACAGTGCCTATCAGGCGATGATCACCGTATGGGCGCCAAGGGAACATCCCGTGGTAGGACAAACGGGTGGTGGTTATGGCCTGATGGTTAACGATAGCAAAGATGAAATAGGACATACCGGTTACTTACCGGATCTGGGATTCATCGGTATTAACTTTTACTATCCAGCCACACGTAGCAGCATTGTGGTGCTGGAGAATGTGGCGGGCAGTGCAACAGATATTGGAAGAGCTTATTATTTTGAGAAAGCGATCCGGGAACTGGCGTTACCAGTAGTGAAAAGAAAGTAGTACAGTTCATTACATAATTCCACTGCGACAATATGTTATTTTTTTGCTGTAGTGTTTTCTAATTTGAATATTTTCCCTTAATTTCATTACTCACCAAAGAAAAGGAGGTATTCATGCTATCTACAGAATATTCATGGACACCTAAGGTTAATTTAGTTTAACCCGGGCGGCTCCATAAAAGAATCTGTTAACGCTTTGGCGTTAAAGGCATCCTGGCATAGCCGGGATGCCTTTTTCATGGTAGTATTCGCCGACATTCAGCCGCTTCTTTCTGTAATATTTCAGTGGCATTCAGTGCATCATCTTCAAACCGGTTATGACCAGTAGACTCTTCATACACCCATGCTCCCTGCCGGAAGTAATACCAGCCCTGGAAATTGTTTTCATAGGTATGAGGCACCTTTTGGCCTGTTGAGTCGAAGTGAGGACCTGAAAATTCATTATACACACAGATGAGTGTATTGTTTTTATAGTAGTAAACAAACAACTCTTTGCCCTCTTCATCCTGCCCCTGCAGGGTCATTTTTATCAGGGAGCTATCCCGGTAAAATCCTGTCAGTTGCCTGTTGGAGCCATGTATGTATAAATGGGAAATATCCGCTTTCGCCGCTACTTTTTTCAGCGACTTGTCAGCATCTATCTGCCTGCATATTTTATTGATAGCAGCCGTTTTTTTATTTTCCGGCTGACAGCGGGCATCATGGGGGTTAAGCAGCCACAGAGAAAGCAGGAAGAAAAAGCAATATTTCATATCAGACTTTTGGAAAAGATAGGATTAATTTTTCGTAGCAGGAAAGCCGTTGCTGTGCTGTTTTTGCTGATATAGTAATTTTTTATATTTTTGTGAGACGAAAAACAAATTGATTAACCCAAAAAATCAGACTACCTCTCATGGCTTTTATTATGGTGGACGTGGAAAGTGACGGACCTATACCGGGCGATTTTTCTATGATCTCATTCGGCGCTGTACTCGTAAATGAACAGCTTAACCAAACTTTTTACGGTCAGCTGAAACCCGTTTCCGATAAGTATATTCCGGAAGCATTGGCAGTTTCGAATCACACCCGCGAAGAAACATTGACCTTTGATAATCCGGCAACGGTGATGTTGAATTTTAAGAACTGGATAACGGCGGTATCCAAAGACCGGCCTATTTTTATCAGCGATAACAACGGTTTCGACTGGATGTTTATCTGCTGGTACTTTCATCATTTTTTGGGTGAAAACCCTTTTGGATTCAGTTCTCAGAACCTGGGCAGTTTATACAAAGGAATGATGAAAGATACGTTTACAACGTTCAAGCATCTCCGGAAAACGAAGCATACCCATCATCCTGTTGATGATGCAAAAGGTAACGCAGAAGCGTTGCTGACGATGAAAAGAGAACTTGGACTAAAGATGAAGTTTTAGTGACCTGCAGCGACGTCATCGCTGCAGGTCTGTTATTGCTATCGCAAACTCCTGATAGGGTTCACCAGGCCGGCTTTTATGGCCTGGTAAGCAATGGTGATACCAGCAATAGCCACTGATACACTGATCGCAATCAGGAAGGTGCCACCGCCAATACTGGTCTGGTACGCGAAATTATCCAGCCATTTATGCATCACGAACCATGCAACAGGAGCGGCTACGCAGAAAGATAGCATGATCAGTATAATAAATTCTTTGGCAAAAAGTCCTACAATATCAAACAGAGAAGCTCCCAGTACCTTGCGGATACCTACTTCACGCGTACGTTGTACCGCTGCAAATGCTACCAGGCCATATAACCCCAGGCAACCAATCAGTATAGCGAGAGACGAAAACAGTTTGAAGGCGGTATATAGTTTTTGCTCCTGTTTGTATAAACCGGCAATACGATCGTCCAGGAATTCATACGAAAACTGATCCTCGGAAAAGAGCGCCGACCAGGTTTTGTCGATACCAGAAACGGTATTACGCATATTGCCCGGTTGTATCCTGATACAGGCGGTTCTAAAACCATTGGAGTTGTATTCCATTACACAAGGTCTTCTTTTCTTATAACGTGACTCACTCTGGAAGTCTTGTACCACACCGGTAATCAGCGCCGTGCGGCCATTGACAAGAAAGCTTCTGCCAATAGCTTTTTCGGGTATTTGTATGCCAATTTTATGGAGCAGCGTTTCGTTGACCAGTACCCTGCGTACGGTATCTGCATCTGTCAGTTTACGGAGATTTTCGCCTGCGAGCAGCCTGATGGAAAACATATCGAGGTATTGTTCATCAATAGCTTTCATCTCCGTTACATCGTCCTTGATAACACCTGCTTCGGGGCAGCTGAAGGGCGCGAATCCACTACCGCCTACCGGAGGTCCGGAGGCAAAGCTCAGTTGCTTTACGCCGGGATTGGATAATAATTGTTCCCGTAAAATATCACGTTTTTTGCTATCTGGTACCCGGAAAGACACAACAGCTTCTTTATTAAAGCCGAGGTCCTGGTTTTGCAGAAAATCCATCTGGTAGCCGACAATGAGGGTACCGGCAATCAGTAGTTGCGAAATCCCGAATTGGGTAGATACTAATATTTTACGTAAGCCTAATCCTTTAATGGTGATACCTGTATTGCTTTTGAGCGAGGTGGCAGGTTGAAAGGCCGATTGCACAAAGGCAGGATAAAGACCAGCTAAAAGTATAACCGTTACTGTTAGTCCTGCCAATGTCAGCAGTATTTGCGGCTGTAATAATTGTGCCCCGCCGATCTTAATACTCATCCAGGAGGCCATTACCGGCAAAAAGAGGGCGGCGGCAATGGTGCCCAGCACAACAGCGGTTAGCACCAGCAGGGTGGTTTCTGCAAGAAATTGCCGGATCAGTTGTCCGCGGTAGGCACCCAGTACTTTGCGTACACCTACCTCTTTGGCACGGCGTATAGCCTGCGCCGTAGCCATATTGATGAAGTTAATGCAGGCGGTGATAATGATGAAAAATGCTACCATTCCCAGCCCCCAGTAAGTTTCTTTGCTTACAGTAGGACTGGCAGGATTTTCCAGGTAGCGCTGATCAAAATGAATTTCTTTTAACGGCTGCAATAGTAATGTTGCTTCACGCCCGATATCTGCCCCCCAGTTTTTGGTGATAAACCCCGGTATCCTGCGTTGCAACTGTTGCGCATCATAATTTTCCGGGAGCACAATATACGTGCTGCCGCCACTGATCGAATAAAATTCTGATCGCTTCAGCACATCGGCTTTAATCGTTTCATAGGAAACAAGGAATATAAAAGGCACACTGCTATTAGTGGGAGGATCTTTCACGATACCGGTTACTTTCAGATTTTCTTCGTTGTCCAGGTTGATCACCTGACCCATTGGGTCCTTATTGCCAAAGTATTTTTTGGCAATTGTTTCTGTCAGCACTACTTCGTTCGGCTCTGATAAGGCGGTGCGTGGATCTCCTGCCACCCAGGTGTAATCAAAAATCTTCAGGAAGGCCGCATCCGCGAACGCATATCCTTTTTCATTATACCGCTCATTGCCGGTTTTTACAAGCCCATCTCCCTGGTACCAGTACTGGGAAACCTGCTCCAGTTCCGGGAAGTCGTTACGCAAAGCTGGCACCACTACCAGCGATACACTGGAATTATAATCCAGCGCATGCAGGGTAACGCGGTAGGTACGATCCGTTTTTTTGGAAAAGCTGTCATAGCTTAACTCATTCCGCACAATTAAAAATATAACCAGGCAGGCGGCAATACTTAACGTTAATCCGAATACATTCAGAAATGTATAGCTGAGATTCCGCCGGATCGTTCTGAAGGCTGTTTTTAAATAACTGGTGAACATGGAATGTGTTTTATGGGCCGGAGAGCAGGGCGCCAATGAAATGCCATTTTGTTAAATAGCTGATTTTCAGTAGATAGGAAAGGGGGAAGTTAACTAAAATGTCCGCTTTTGGAGGCCGGGTGTTCAATACTGAACAACCGGCAGCAGATTAATATGGGTAGCAATTATTATTTGAGCTTATTCTTTCTGAGAGAGTATTTATAAAAGTCTTCCACTTTTTTCCTTGCCCATGGCGTTTTCCGCAGGAACTTTAAACTACTTTGTACAGAAGGGTTACTGGTGAAGCAGTTAATTCTGATTTCTTCTCCCAGCACTTCCCAGCCATAACTCTCATAGAGATGTGTTACTATTTTCTCAAGTGTAAGCCCGTGCAGCGGATCATTGGATTTTTCTGGTGTTTGCATTTTTTTCCGTTTAATGCTCCAAAGGTACAGAACCTTGACCGAAATAAATTACAGGGAAGCCCGCATGGTTACATAAAACGGTACTTCAATCTGTGCCCTCGAATGGTCCAGGATCAGCTGTGCTGCCATTTCTCCCATACACTTGAAATCAGTGGAAATAGTAGTAATGCCATTCAGGATGAATTTCTTCAAGGGCGTTTCGTTATAGGAAATCACGCCTACATCTTTTCCTATCTGTAAATTCAATGATATGATTCTTTCTATCAGCAGCACCAGGTCATTTTCCCGCAGGTTAATATATACATCTCCCGGTTGTATATCTTCTTCTTCAATCTCATTTACTTTCTTACTGTTGAATGCGTAGTTCTGGCAAAACTGTGCAAAGCCTTCATATATTTCTTCCGGGTAATAAGTGTTTTCCGGGTAGATGATTTTGAGGGTATGATACTGCTGTAGCTTATCCCTGGCCTGTTCCAGCGCACCATAAATATCTTCCTGGAAGTTTTCATACACTGCTCCGTATTCACCGGTGACCCCTTTCAGTTTTTTATCCAGCAGGATTAATTTCTCTTTGGGAATAGCATTGATCACTTCATCCACATGTTCCCAGCGCTCCCTGAAGTGGGGGAGGATCACTATATGTGTATATTCATTGATGTTTTGCGACAGCAGTTTCTTAAACAAACTGAAGTCGCTGTTGTAAATATAAAAGTCGATGTTCGCCTGTTCGCCTAATTTATCAGCAAAAGAATCATAAATGATTTTTTTGTGTTCGCTCAGTTTGTTGAACAGGAGTAGTATCTTAAACTGCTGATCAAGGTTGGTATGCTGTACATAATAACCTTTGCCCGGAACGGAACCCAGTATCCCCAGGCCTTTCAGGTATTTATAGGCTTTTTCGGCGGTGTCTCTCGATATTTCAAATGCATAGCTGACTTCATTGATAGAAGGCAGGATATCGTCCTGCTGAACTTTCTGGTCTACTATTGCTTTAATAATAGAGTTGGCCAGCTGAAAATATTTAGGCGTGGCAGAGAAGTCATCTATAAACAGGTATTTGAAAATCGGATGTTGTTTCATGGCGCGGTTGATTATTAGTCACGTGGAATTAGCTGTCAGCAACTTTTCCCGACAATGATAGTAATTTAAATTTACAATTGGCGCAGGATATTGGAAGCATGACAGTCCATGACAGTTTAAAATTATACATGCTTTATTTTTATGAAACATTAGTTTTCCACGTTACAAATTTCAACGTCATTATGCAGGCTTTACTGGGAGTTTTATTCCACTTCATTGGAGGGTTTGCCTCCGGCAGTTTTTATATCCCTTACAAAAAAGTGAAGGGGTGGAGCTGGGAAAGTTACTGGATTGTAGGAGGCGTGTTTTCCTGGCTGGTTGTCCCTTTAGTGGCTGCCTGGCTCACTGTTCCCGGTTTTATCGACATCATTGCAAGCACCGGGGGGCACGTACTTTTCTGGACTTATTTCCTGGGCGTGTTATGGGGTATTGGTGGTTTAACCTTTGGATTGTCTATGCGTTACCTGGGCATGTCGCTGGGGATGGCGGTGGCTTTGGGCTTCTGTTCTGCTTTTGGCGCCCTTATACCACCCGTTTACCGTGGTCTGTTTACCGATGATCCCAATACACTGGGCACCATGTTACATACCAGTAAAGGGATGTTTGTGCTGCTGGGGGTAGTGGCATGCCTTGCAGGCATTGCGATATGCGGGAGAGCGGGCATGTTGAAGGAAAAGGAACTCTCGGAAGCACAGAAGACGGAAAGCATACAGGAATTTAATCTTCGCAAAGGATTAGTGGTAGCCATTGTTTCCGGCATCCTGAGTGCCTGCATGAGCTTCGCTATCACTGCGGGCAACAGCATGGGCAAAGCGGCCGTGGCTAACAATGCCAACCCGCTGTTCAAGAACAATGTTATTTTTGTAATTATCATGTTAGGCGGATTGACCACCAACTTTATCTGGTGCATGATCCTGAATAAGCGGAATCAGTCTTTCAACGATTATACGAACAAAGAAACGCCGTTGGTAAAGAATTACCTGTTTGCGGCGATTGCCGGCACCACCTGGTTCCTGCAGTTCTTTTTCTATGGCATGGGAGAAAGTAAGCTGGGCAATGATGCCAGCTCCTGGATCCTGCATATGGCTTTTATTATCCTGATTTCCGGCATGTGGGGCTTTGTGTTGAAGGAGTGGAAAAATGCCAGTAAAAAAACATTCGCTACCATTTCCCTGGGTATATTCACCATTATTCTTTCTGTAGTCCTGGTGGGATATGGTAATTCATTAGACAATTAACCCGCAGCATTATCGCAATTAAAAAACGTTAAAATTATATCGTATGTCTTTAGATGGAACTACCACGCAATTCAGGCATGTCAGTTATTTATGGGATGAAACAACAGCGGCCGGGATGGCTGGTGATGAAGTAGCCTTGCTGATTTATCGTTCCAATTTACTGGGCGCCGACCTGCGGCTGACCAATTATGGTGGAGGAAATACCTCCTGCAAGGCCATGGCTAAAGATCCGTTAACAGGTGAACAGGTAGAAGTGATGTGGGTAAAAGGTTCCGGTGGGGACCTGGGTACACTTAAAAAAAGTGGGCTGGCAGCCTTATATGTAGATCGCCTTCGCAGTCTGCAACATATTTACAAAGGGATTGCGTATGAAGATGAAATGGTGGAACTGTTTAATCATTGTATTTACGATCTGAGTTCCAAAGCTCCTTCTATTGATACCCCCCTGCATGGATTTCTTCCTTTCAAACATATCGATCACCTGCATCCGGATGCTGCCATCGCGATAGCTGCTGCAAAAGATGGTAAAAAGATTACGCAGGAATTATTCAATGGTACCATCGGTTGGGTGCCCTGGCAAAAACCGGGATTCGACCTTGGCCTGCAATTGAAACAATGCCTGGACGAAAACCCAGGTATCCGCGGCATTATGCTGGGATCACACGGACTCTTTACCTGGGGCGATACCGCCTACGAGAGCTATATCAATACCCTCGAAGTAATAGAACGTTGCGCAGCATACCTGGAAGAAAATACGGGTCGTCATAAACCGGTATTTGGAGGCGCTAAAATCGCCTCTTTGTCAGAGGAAGCACGCAAGGCCCAGGCGGCGGCGTTGGCGCCAATTTTAAGGGGATATTGCTCATCTCAGCAGAAAATGGTGGGACACTTCACAGACGATGCCCGGGTCCTGGAATTTATTAATTCCAACGATCTTGACCGGCTGGCTCCACTCGGCACCAGCTGCCCGGATCACTTTTTACGCACTAAAATCAGCCCCCTGGTGCTGAACATTGCAGCAGATGAAAGTCTGGCGGATGTTGATGCCATAAAAGCCGGCTTGTTGCCTTTGTTTGAAACATACCGGGAGATGTATGCCAGTTACTATAATACCTGTAAACATTCCAACAGCCCGGCGATGCGCGATCCTAACCCCGTGGTGATCCTATACCCCGGCGTAGGCATGTTCACCTTCGCAAAAGATAAGCAAACCGCCAGGGTAGCCGCAGAATTCTATATCAACGCGATCAACGTGATGAAAGGAGCGGAAGCTATTTCCGAATATACTTCCCTGCCAAGACAGGAAGCTTTCAATATTGAATACTGGCTGCTGGAAGAAGCGAAGCTGCAACGCATGCCTAAACCCAAAGCACTGACTGGCAGAATTGCTTTGGTTACCGGCAGTGCCGGTGGTATCGGCAAAGCCATCGCTAAAAAGTTTGCCGAAGAAGGGGCGGTAGTGGTCATCAATGATAACGATGCACAACGACTGGCCAGTGCTACTGCCGAGTTTAATAAATTATACGGGAAAGATGTATTCGCAGCAGACCTGCTGGATGTAACAGATGCAGCATCTATCCATCAGACTTACAATACTGCCGTACTGGCGTTTGGTGGCGTAGACATTATCGTCAATTGCGCAGGACTCTCCATTTCCAAACCGCTGGAAGATCATACAGAAAAAGACTGGGACCTGTTATATGATGTACTGGTAAAAGGACAGTTCCTGGTAACACAAGCGGGTGTAGAAATCATGCGCAAACAGGCTACCGGTGGTGATGTGCTGAATATCGTCAGTAAAAACGCCCTGGTATCCGGTCCCAATAATGCGGCGTATGGTTCCGCCAAAGCAGCACAGCTACATCTGAGCAGACTCAATGCTGCTGAGCTGGGAAAAGATCGTATACGCGTAAACGTTGTAAACCCTGATGCGGTAATTTCCGACAGCAAAATATGGGCAGGCGCGTGGGCAGAAGGTCGCGCCAAAGCATATGGTGTTAAGGTGGAAGAACTACCGGCATTCTACGCCAAACGTACCCTGCTCAATGAAATTATTGTACCCGAAGATATTGCCAATGCCTGTTATGCTTTTGTAAGCGGCCTGCTGAATAAAGCCACCGGCAATGTGCTGAACGTAGATGGAGGTGTAGCCATGGCTTTTGTGAGATAAAAACGGTATTTTATCTGTTGTTAAAAATAGAGAACTATGCAAATAGAAAAATATAAAATAGACGAACATAATGATTCATTGCTGGCAGGCCATCAACGTGCATTTGATTACCTCTCCGGAGAAATTAAAAATGTGCCGGAGGTCCTGCAGCAGTTAGCTGCTTTCCAGGTCGGCATCCCCAGTTGGGCACTCGGCACGGGCGGCACCCGCTTTGGCCGTTTCCCCGGTGGTGGCGAACCCCGCAACCTGGAAGAAAAAATAAGCGACGTTGGACTATTACATCAGCTGAACCAATCCAGCGGCTCCATCTCCCTGCATATTCCCTGGGATGTACCGGATAACCCGGCACACATAAAAGCGGTGGCTGCGCAACATGGTCTCCGCTTCGATGCCATGAATTCCAATACCTTCCAGGATCAGCCGGGGCAGCAGCATAGCTATAAATTTGGTTCACTGCAGCATGTCAATAAAGATGTCCGCAAACAAGCAATTGAACATAACATCGAAGTGATTCAGCACGGCGTGGCACTGGGCTCTGATGCCTTGTCCATCTGGCTTTCTGATGGCTCCTGTTTTCCCGGGCAGCTGAATTTCCGCCATGCTTTCGAGAACACCCTCGAAGGACTGCAGGAAATTTATGCCGCCTTACCAGACAACTGGAAAGTGTTTGTAGAATACAAAGCAGCAGAACCTAACTTCTATTCCACTACAGTGGGCGACTGGGGGCAGTCGCTCCTGTATGCCAGTAAACTGGGCCCTAAAGCCTATTCCCTGGTAGATCTGGGACATCACCTGCCTAATGCGAACATCGAACAGATCGTTTCCCTGTTGCTGATGGAAGGTAAACTGGGTGGCTTCCATTTCAATGATTCCAAATTTGGTGATGATGATCTCACCGTAGGCAGCATCAAACCGTATCAGCTGTTTCTTATCTTTAATGAGCTGGTGGAAGGAATGGATGCAAGAGGGATGAACCACAATACAGATCTGGCGTGGATGATAGATGCTTCTCACAATTTGAAAGATCCGCTGGAAGACCTGTTGCAATCAGTAGAAGCTATTATGATCAGTTATGCGCAGGCACTGCTGGTAGACCGAAAAAAATTATATGCAGCACAACAAAATAATGATGTGGTAACTGCACAGGAAATATTGCAACAGGCATTCCGTACCGATGTCCGTGCCCTGGTGGCTGCCGCCAGAATGCAGACAGGTGGTGCGTTGAATCCATTAGCCTTGTATCGTTCAGAGAAAGCGAGAGATCAGTTGATCCGCGAAAGAGGATTAAGAACAATGGCGACCGGACTGTAATTTTAAAAATGTTTATGAGCGAAATTCCCGTTATAGCCATCTTTGATGTTGGTAAAACCAATAAGAAACTGTTTCTCTTTGATGAACAGTATCGTATCATCTTTGAGCGGACAGCACGTTTTACGGAAACTGTGGATGAAGATGGAGCGCCCTGTGAAAACCTGGAAAGCCTTCGCCTCTCTGTGTTTGATTCTTTGAGAGAAGTATTCCGCAGAAAGGAGGTGGTGATCAAAGCCATTAATTTTTCTACCTATGGCGCCAGTTTGGTGTATATAGATGAAGAAGGGCGCCCATTAACTCCTTTGTACAACTACCTGAAAGAATATCCTGCTGCACTGCAGGAACAGTTTTATAATACTTATGGTGGAGAGAAAACCTTCTCTGTACAAACTGCTTCGCCCGTGCTGGGCAGCCTCAATTCCGGTATGCAGTTGTACCGGCTGAAGTATACGCAGCCGGATATTTACCGGCAGGTAAAGTACGCGCTGCATTTGCCGCAGTATATGAGCTACCTGCTCTCCGGCGTTGCCTGCTCAGATATTACCAGCATCGGCTGCCACACTAATTTCTGGGATTTTCAACAGCATAACTATCATATGTGGGTAATAAAGGAAGGGGTGCTGGAAAAGCTGGCGCCCTTATTACCTTCCAACGAAGTAATGCCCGCTGCATTTCCCGGTAATAACTACGCAATAGGTACCGGTTTGCACGACAGCTCTGCTGCGTTGATTCCTTACCTGGTTAACTTTTACGAACCTTTTATTTTAATCTCCACCGGCACCTGGTGCATCAGCTTCAACCCGTTTAATGATACACCGCTTACCGATGAAGAACTGGCTGCCGACTGTTTATGCTATATGACCTTCCAGGGTAAGCCCGTAAAGGCTTCCCGCCTGTTTGCCGGCTATGAACATGAGCAACAGGTAAAGCGTATTGCAACACATTTCAATCAGCATACCGGTCATTACCGCAATATTGATTTTGATAGCCGCATCATCCGCCTGCTGAAAGAACGGAACAAACAGGACCATGCGCTGCTACCACCTGATCCAAAACTACTGCAGGCTTCTGTATTTGGACAAAGAGACCTGCATACATTTTCATCTGATACCGAGGCCTATCATCAGCTGATGTTAGACATTGCCCGGCAGCAATATATAGCCACTCAAAGAGTATTAAACGGCTCTTCCGTAAAACGTATATTCGTTGACGGTGGGTTCAGTAAAAATGCCATTTACATGAATCTACTGGCTGCGCTTTTCCCGGAGATAGAGATCTTTGCTGCGTCTATGGCGCAGGCTACTGCCATGGGAGCTGCACTCGCTATCCACTCATCATGGAATAGTAAACCATTGCCCAACGATCTGATAGAATTGAAGTATTATTCGGTGACGCATGATGTATCTTTATAAAGATTTGCTTATTATTACTATCAAGAAATAATACTATGCGTGCCCTCTTTATTTTCCTCCTCAGCTTTGTTGCCATACCAGCCTATGCACAAAATGTAATGCCTTTGTACACCGGACTTCCACCGGGTGGTATTGCTTCCCCTGATGAAGAAATAACAGATAAAGAGAATAACCGTGCACTTACCAGCATAGCTACGCTTACTGCTTACCTACCTCCCAAAGAAAAAGCCACCGGTACAGCCGTATTGATTTGTCCGGGTGGCGCCTATGCATGGGTAGTGCTGCAAAAAGAAGGATTGAATATTGCAGAATTTTTTGTGAAGCAAGGTATTGCGGCCTTCGTATTAAAATACCGTTTGCCGTCTGATAAGATCATGACGGACAAAAGCAGCGGGCCTTTGCAGGATGCGCAGGAAGCCCTGAAAATGATCCGGTCACATGCAAAAGAATGGAATATCGACAATAGCAGGGTGGGTATTATGGGCTTTTCTGCCGGAGGCCACCTGGCATCTACAGTAGGAACGCATTTTGATCGCCCCGTGTTGGCTGCTAATGCAGGGCTCAATCTTCGCCCGGATTTTATGATCCTGGTATACCCGGTGATCAGCATGGAAAAGAACCTCACTCATGCTGGCTCCCGCAAGCGTTTATTAGGCGATTTTCCGGACGAGTTAACCGTTAAATATTATTCCAATGACCGGCAGGTAACGCCACAAACGCCACCCACCTTGTTGTTTCATACCAGCGATGACAAGGTAGTAGACGTAGACAACACGCTGTTGTTTTACCAGACATTGCGCCACCAGCATGTGCCAGCTGAAATGCATATTTACCCCGAAGGGGATCATGGGTTTGTACTCAAACTGCCGGTAGAAGTATGGATGCAGACCGTGATGAAATGGCTTGGCCGCAGCGGTATGCTGAATACCGATAATCCTTTGTTACAGGGAGGTACAGGACAGTTATACTAATACAGTTTTCTATTTTGAGTTTGTTTAGCTATCGCCTGTTATAAACAGGGAGGGTGCCGTTGTGTATAACGGACAACACTAAACGGAATTTCACGGACTATACATGAATCATTTTATGCTACGAAAAATACCTGGATATCCAGCTGCGCTATTCTTACTACTTTCAGTAGCATCCACTGCCAGTGCGCAGAAAGCTGCTTTGCAGCAAGGATTTGTTACGCCTCCGGATAGCATTAAGCCAAGCGTGTACTGGTATTGGATGAGTGATAATATTTCGCAGGAAGGTGTGAGGAAAGATATTGAAGCCATGGCGAAAGTAGGCATAGGCCGTGCTTTCATCGGGAATATCGGTTATCCGAAAGAAGAAGTGCCTTATGGAAAAGTAAAATTGTTTTCAGACGAATGGTGGAAGGTGACCCGTACAGCCATCAGCGCTGCCTCCAAAAACGGGATAGACATTGGCTTATTCAACAGCCCCGGCTGGAGCCAGAGTGGCGGTCCCTGGATCAAACCCTCACAGTCGATGCGTTACCTTACTGCCGGTGATGAAATAAACGTACAGGGGCCCCGTCAACTTTCACAGCCAGCGCCCAACATCGCAGATTTTCAGACCGTAGCGGTGTTGGCTTTTCCCGTACCCGCAGGAGATGGGGATGATATTGGCCAACATGCACCGGTACTCAGCTCCAATGCCGGCTTTGCACACATCGAAAACCTGGTGGACGGTAATACCACCGAAGAAGTAGTGGTGTCAGCACCAGTGAGCCGACCTGGCCCTGCTACCATAGACATTGCCGTGAAAGCGGATTTCACCGCGAGAAGCCTGATCATTTATCCTGCTGCCCGTCCTTTCAAAGCACAGTTTGAGTTACAGGTAAAAGAAGGTGACACCTGGCATAGCGTAAAAGTATTTGAACTGGATCGTAGCAACCCTGCACCCAATGTAGGTTTTAAGCCCTATGCTCCGGTAGCTGTTTCTTTTAAAGCCATCACCGGCAGGCAATTCAGGCTGCTGATCAGTGACGGACATCCGGCATTGGCGGAGATAAGGTTGCTGGCCGCCCCACGTATAGAACGTTTCGAAGAAAAACAGTTAGCTAAAATGTTCCAGACACCTTTGCCTTTATGGAACGAATACCAGTGGCCGCAACAGCCGTCTGTAGATGGTCAGGGGGGAATCATCGATCCTGCTAAAGTCATTAATCTCACTAAAGACTTATTGTCCAACGGCACCCTTAACTGGAATGTTCCTGCAGGTAACTGGATCGTAGTGCGCTATGGCATGCTGCCCACCGGTGTTACCAATGGTCCGGCTTCTAAAGAAGGCATAGGGCTGGAAATAGATAAGATCAGCGATACCTGGTCACAATATCACTATGATTCTTTTGTGGGAAAAATCCGCAACAGCATACCGGCAGCGGAACGTACCGCCCTGAAATGGGTAGTGGCAGATAGCTACGAAACGGGGTCGCAGAACTGGACAGATGATATGGCCACAGACTTTGCACAACAATATGGTTATGATCCTTTGCCCTGGCTGCCGGTATTATCAGGCAGGGTAGTGGGGGCGGCAGATCAGTCGGACCGTTTCCTATGGGATCTGCGCCGCCTGATTGCAGATCGCGTAGCTTATAAATATGTGGCCGGTTTACGTAAGGCAAGTCATAAAGACGGATTGAAGCTGTGGCTGGAAAACTATGGCCATTGGGGTTTCCCTTCTGAATTCCTGAAGTATGGTGGGCAGTCGGACGAAATTGGTGGTGAATTCTGGAATGAAGGTACTTTGGGAGATATTGAATGCCGCGCCGCTTCTTCCGCTGCGCATATCTACGGTAAAACAAAGGTGGCTGCGGAATCTTTCACCGCCGGAGGCCAGGCATTTGTGCGCTATCCGGCGTTGCTGAAACGCCGTGGTGACTGGTCTTTCACGGAAGGTATTAATCATACGCTGTTACATGTATTCATCACGCAACCATACGAAGACCTGAATCCCGGTGTGAACGCCGGCTTCGGAACAGAGTTTAACCGCAAGAATACCTGGTTTTACCAGGGCAAAGCTTTTGTAGATTATATCAGGAGATGTAACTACCTCCTGCAACAAGGCCGGGCCGTTAATGATGTGGCGTATTTCATCGGAGAAGATGCCCCTAAAATGACCGGCATCAGGAATCCGGAATTGCCCAAAGGCTATTCTTATGATTACATCAATGCAGAGGTAATCATGAACCGGGTGCAGGTAAAAGAAGGTAAGCTGGTATTGCCGGATGGCATGAGCTATCGCTTATTGGTACTGCCACAACTGGAAACGATGCGGCCGGAGCTGCTGCAAAAAATCGCGCAACTGGTAAAGCAGGGCGCCACCATTCTCGGCCCTGTGCCGCAACGCTCGCCCAGCTTACAGCATTACCCGGAAGCAGATGAAGAGGTGCGCCAACTGGCAGCCACTTTATGGGGCAACGACCAGCTACGGCAGCGCAAATACGGCAATGGGCAGGTGCTCAGCGGTATGGGCATGGAAGAGGCTTTACATATCCTAAAGTTGCAGGCAGATGTAGCGGACTTACCAGCACAGGTGCTTTATACCCATCGCTCCACACCGGAAGGAGAATTGTATTTCATTACTAATCAGTCAGCCACTGATATTAGCTTGTCGCCCGCTTTCCGCGTAACGGGTAAACAGCCGGAATGGTGGGATGCTGTTACCGGCGACATCCGTGACTTGCCGGCATTTAAAGAGAAAGATAAAAATACCGTAGTGCCGTTAGCGTTAGCACCTTACCAAAGTGGTTTTGTGATGTTTCGTAAAAAAGCTACCGCGTCCAACAGCAGTAAGACTAATTTCCCTGCACCTACTTTATTACAGGAGTTAAACGCACCCTGGCAGGTACGCTTTGATACTGCTCAACGAGGCCCCGCCCAACCGGTGGTCTTCGATCAGCTGACCGACTGGAGTAAGAGTTCGAATGAACAGATCCGTAATTATTCCGGTACAGCAGTATATGAAACTACTTTTATGGCAGATGAATTACCGGTGGGAGCCACGCTATACCTCGATATTGGTAACGTGAGTGTGATGGCCACCGTGAAGTTGAATGGGGTGGAACTCGGTACAGTATGGACACCACCTTATCGTGTCAGCTTAAAAAATGTGCTTAAAAAAGGAGCTAACAAACTGGAAATAGCGGTCGTCAATACCTGGGTAAATCGTCTGATAGGAGATAGTAAACTACCTGCTGCGTCACGCAAAACGTGGAGTAACGTAAATCCCTATACGCCGGAATCTGCGTACCAACCGGCCGGATTATCAGGGCCTGTAAAACTGATAGGGGTAACCTATTAATTTCACCAACATGAATGATATCACATGAAAATATATACCTGGTTCCTGCTTGCAAATATTTTCCTGTTGGATGATATATCCGCCCAGGCTCAGTTGCCACCGGTGTTTGACAGCATACGTTTGGCCATGGTTCAAACAACGCCTACTGTGCGGCGATACTTATCTCCCGAAAAAATTATATGGCAAACAGCCAATACCGGTAGCAGCATAACCAATGCTGCACGTTTCCTGCTACCCGGCAACGGACAAGCCGACCTGGCGAATCAAAATATGTGTGTGCTGAAAAGCAGTGCCACCGAACATCCTGGCATTCTGTTCGACTTTGGCAAAGAGCTGCACGGCGGCCTGCAACTGGTCACCGGCATGTATAAAAGTGGTAAGCCGGTGAAACTGCGGGTACGCTTCGGAGAATCCGTGAGTGAAGCCATGAGCGATATTGAACCCGGCAAGAATGCCACCAACGACCACGCTATACGCGATATGATCGTGGAAGTACCCTGGCTGGGCAAACTGGAGGTGGGCAATACTGGTTTCCGTTTTGTTCGGATCGATTTGCTGGATGATAATGCAGAACTGCAACTCAAAGAAGTAAGGGCCATTTTCGTTTACAGAGATCTCCCTTATCTCGGCTCCTTCAAATGCAGTGATACCTTGCTCAACCAGATCTGGCTGACTGGCGCCTATACCGTTCACCTCAATATGCAGGACTATTTATGGGACGGTATTAAGCGCGACCGCCTCGTATGGATTGGCGACATGCACCCCGAAACGTCTACCATCAGCGCTGTATTCGGATATAATGAAGTGGTGACTAAGAGCCTGGACTTGTCGCGGGATATTACCCCACTGCCCCAATACATGAACGGCATGGTGTCGTATTCTATGTGGTGGGTGCTTATTCAGCGGGATTGGTATCAACACACCGGCAACCTGGTTTATCTGCAACAACAGGCCGCCTATCTGAAAGGCTTGCTGGATCATTTATCTGAAAAAATTGATAGTAATAACAGTGAGGACTTGCAGGACGGCACCCGCTTCCTGGACTGGCCTTCCAGCGAAAATAAACCCGGCATACATGCCGGGTTGCAGGCTATGATGATCATGACACTGGATGCTGGTGCGGCGCTGAGCAAGGTGTTAGACGATATGGCCACTGTGAAAAAATGTGAAGCTGCCATTGCCCGCCTGAAAAAGAATGTGCCCGATGCGAATGGTTCCAAACAGGCCGCTGCCTTGCTGGCTTTATCAGGTCTGGTGCCTGCAGAAAAAATCAACCAGGATATTTTATCCGTTGGCGGTGTAAAGGATTATTCTACTTTTTACGGTTATTATATGCTGCAGGCAAAAGCCAAAGCAGGAGACTACCAGGGAGGGCTAAACGATATTCGCGCCTATTGGGGAGCGATGCTAAAACTGGGAGCTACTACTTTCTGGGAAGATTTTAACATGGACTGGCTTCCCAATGCTTCCCGCATTGATGCCTTGGTGCAACCCGGGCAAAAAGATATTCATGGGGATTATGGTGCTTACTGCTATAAGGGGTTCCGCCATAGCTTATGCCATGGATGGGCCTCCGGGCCTACTCCCTGGCTAACCGAACATGTACTGGGCATCTCTGTAATTGCACCCGGTTGTAAAGTGATTAAGGTAGCACCACATCTGGGTGATCTTCAATATGCCGAAGGCACGTTTCCTACACCATATGGTATTGTAACGGTGAAGCATACACGTCTGGCTAGTGGGAAAATAAAATCAGATATCAAAGCACCTGCGCAGGTGAAAATTATAAGGGAGTAAATTTTTTTTCTTAACGTGGTCTATAGCAGCTCCAGGTTACCGGAGCTGCTTTTTTATGATTGCCGCAAGCGGATATTTGTACTGGAAAAATTTAATCAGGCGTGTATAAACTCGCTCAGGTCCACATCCGGTATATCAAAATCTTTCTTATGCCGGATAATATCCGGATGGAGATATAATTTATAATCTTTGATCACAAAAGGATTGTCGGGATCTGTTTCATCCGGATTGGCATCACTGATCTTCAGCGTTTGTTTGATTTCTTTCAGCGCATTCTGTAACCTTACGGCATTGAGTTGGGCCAGGGGCAACTGCCATTGAAATTGATGGGTATGATCAATAGAGATAGGGACCCATACGCTTTTGGCGGTAGACACGTTGAGATCTCTGTCAAAAAAAAGTACATCTTCTATGGTGATCAAATCGGCCTGTATGCCGGCTTCCTCATCAGGTAGCAATACTTTGCCATAACCGCCGATGCTGAAAATGCTCAGTGGTCTTTTATCAGCCAGTATTTTTTTCAGTTGGATCATGAATTCCGGCAGGGAGCTGAAAGGTATTTCTATAATATCATCCAGGCGTATATACGTAGGCGTTAGTAGTTCGTGACGGATCGTAATCGCCAATACCCGCTCAAGGTCTTCAAATACAGTATCGGGTATTGGCGCACCTTTTTGGAGGGCTTGTATTGTTGGATATCCTTCCGGGGCATCTTCATAAAAGTACCAGGTATTATGATAGCCACTGTCCGGGAAATCAACATGTTTCATGATGAGGTAKTTTGGTAAGGTGCAAGAGAACAAATATAGCGCTTTTGCAGCTCGACACCTCATTGTGATAACAATAACCGCAGGTTCCTGTTAAGCTCACCCACTTTGGATCCCAGGGGTTCAAAGAAATCCCTGTCAAATTTCTCTACCACTTTGATGGCCTGCCTGGCCATCTTTTCGCCGGCTTCTGTTAAAGCCACGGTTTTAGCCCGGGTGTCTGTAGGATGCTCCTTTCTTTGCAGTAATCCTTTCGTTTGGAGGGTACGAAGTACCGTGGAAGTAGTCATCGGATCTATTTTGGAATGAGCCGAGAGCAGGATCTGGGTCACCGGTTCGTTTTGCTGCATCAGCCACATGGTACTGGCCAGCAGCACAAACTGTGAATGTGTGAGATCATATTTCTCCAGGGCTTTCCTGATCTCTCTTTGCCACAAACTGGTGACCTGCCACAACAGGAAGCCCGGACTTTCCTCCGCCGACTCTACGCTAAAAGCATTATCGTCTTTTTTCATCTTGCTTTTTTTGCAAAAATAATTATAGTTTGCTGGCTACCCGCACCTGGTTCTGCATTTCTTCGGGTAAATGATTTACGATATCCTGCGCTACTATTTTCTTCCACAAAAAGCCCAGTACACCGGATACTTTCATGGTTACGGTCAACTTCAATCCTTCTGGAGTATCCTCAAAAGTATGCTCCCCGTACATTTTGGCTAAAGGGAAGTGGGTGAGGTCCACAAACTTTCTGTTGGGAACGGTTTCATATAATTCGATTTTAATTTTTGGACCTTTCTTAGGCTTCAGCAGAAAATGATTTCCCTTTTCAAATTTGCCGTCCAGTTTGGCATATTCAATACCGTTATCCCAGGTATGCCAGTTGTTAACGTCTGCAAACAGCTTCCACATTTGTTCTTTGGTAGCTTCTTTAGTAACGAGGGTGTGAGATTGTGACCACATAAAATTTGTTTTTAGAATTAATAATGATTTTATAAGTGCAAATATAATAAGTGTGCTTAGTATAGCAAAATAAATTATTACAAGATAAGAATGTGATTCTTTCTTGCCCCTTATTGTCTTACTGATGGCTCTTGTTGCTGCTGTATTTGCTGCTGAAACCCGCCCATGGCCTGGATCAGGTAATAGCTATACCTGCGGATGCTCCCATGGCCCCCGGTAGGGTCGCTGTAAAAGTGCGGTGGCAGCAGGATCATTGGTAATAATCCTTTTATGTGGGTCATAAACCACTGGTCGGCCGGTTTGCAGGGAAATATTAGCGAGAATGCAGCTGGCAGTGGATATATGTCCTTCTTCAATATCCGCCACTGGCCGGCCGCCATTTTTGATGGCACCCAGGAAATTGAGCATATGCAGTCGCGTGGCAGGAGCGGCGTTCAGCTCTATGGCTGGTTCTGTAACGTCTTCAGGATATTTCTCTTTTTCATATACCACATCTTTATGTATAGGTGTACCATTACCTTCTGGTATAAAGTCGTAAGACATGGTGCTGGCAGCGAGGGTACCTTTTTCTCCGTACAACTTAAAAGACCACGGATATTTAGGATCTGCCGGCGTGCCCCAGCTGCGGTGCTGCCATACACAGTTGAGTCCCTCGTACTCGAAAATGGCGGACTGCGTATCTGTTATATTTGATTTGCCTTCCTTTTGTACATAAATGCCGCCGGTAGAACTGATACGTCTGGGCCAGCCCAGTTGCAGCATCCAGCGTACCGTGTCGAACATATGCACGCACATATCGCCCATAATACCATTGCCATATTCCATGAAGGTGCGCCACCAGCGAACATGCGGTAATCCATCGTAAGGCCGCAGGGGAGCGGGCCCCGTCCACATATCGTAGTCAAAATACGCTGGCACTGCCTGCAATGGCGGGTTGCCGTTGTTACGCATATGATAGTAGCAACACATTTCTACATGTGATACTTTACCCAGCAAGCCGGCATCTACAATATTCTTTTTTGCTTCGATCAGGTGAGGAGTACTTTTTCGTTGTGTACCTACCTGTACTACCCGGTTGTATTTGCGCGCAGCCGCTACCATGGCTTCTCCCTCTATCACATCTACACTGATGGGCTTTTGGACATACACATGTGCGCCGGCCTGAAGGGCCGCGATGGTTTGTAAAGCATGCCAGTGATCCGGTGTACCTATTAACACAATGTCCAGCTCATTTTCGGACAACAGTTTGCGATAATCTGTATATAGCCGGGGCGTTGCACCGGAAGCCTGCCTTTTACGTACCATTTCACCAGCCTCCTGCAGCATGTTTTTATCAGCATCGCATAGGGCTACTACTTTTACCGGTGCTACCTGTATCAGCCGGAATAAATCGCTTTTGCCGTACCAGCCGGTGCCTATCAGGGCTACCCGAAATGGTTTGTCTGGATTGATGAAATCGAGTGCGCTGGCGCCTATCGCAGAAAGAGCGAGGGTGGCCGTGGCCCCTTTCAGAAAGCGGCGACGGTTAATGTTAAAGTGGTCCATATCGTGGAATTAATTAAAACGGAAAATGGGTTCCCTGTTCAACAGGAAAATGGTTTAACCGAAAGAAAGATAATAATTCAGGCGAAGAAATTATAGCCCACAGATAATATTAATAATACCAGCTCCTGCCCGTTGAACTCCTTTCTAAGGATGGCCAGTGCCTTACCCATATGTTTTTCTACGGTATTAACGGAGATGCCTAATCGTTCTGCAATTCCTTTATTGGTCAGCAATTCAAAACGACTCAGTTCAAATACTTCCCGGCATTTTTCCGGCATCTGTCCCAAGGTTTGACGGAAGCGTAATTCAAGTGCTTTACCATCGATCGTAGGCTGTATAGTATGATGAGTGAGCTGTGTAGCGGCAATGTTGGCATGATGCGCTTCATGTATCAGCCGGTTGCGGAATTCGTTGAGGATGCGGTTTTTGAGACTGGTAAGCAGGTATGCTTTTACAGACTGATGGGGATCTAACAGTTGCCGGCGTTCATAGAAGCGGACAAACACCTCCTGCACCGCATCATCTGCCGCAGCCCTTGACAGTAGCCTTTTATGAGCAGTGCGATACATCACATCTATATAACGTTGGTACAGCGTTTTGAAAGCAGCTTCATCATCCTGCTTCATCGCTGCCAGCAGTTGCTCATCAGGTAAGTCAGCATATATCACATTGAAATCAGTCATTATTCACATCGATGTTACAGGTTCACGCATGAAAAGTATTTAAAAAAAATGAGAAATCGAATTATTGCCGGTATTCACGGCCTGAAAAATATTTCGAGTTAGGATGGCGGTAAAGTCATTCTGATGTGTTTACATAGAAAGACATCCACCTTATGAACGCAAAAAAATTGGCCGACCTCCTGAAAAAGTACCAGGACGGCCAGTGTACGGAAGAGGAGCGTTACCTCGTAGAGAAGTTCTATCAGGGCTTCGATGCTGATGAGGATCAGTTGCCTGGCAGCAATAACATGCAGCCGGCCTACGATGCGCTGTATGAGCAGGTTTTAAATAAGATAAAAGAAACGCCGGTCATCCGGAAACGTGTATTTACATTCCGACGGCTGGCCGCCGCAGCTGCTGTATTGGTGCTGTGTGTGGGCGCTGCATGCTATTTTTTACTGCCAGATAAGATAGTAGAGGAAAAGACGGTTGCAGGACAAACAGAAAAAGTAAAAAAGCACTTTATCAAACTGCCGGATGGAAGCTCTGTATTACTGAATGCTCACAGTGAACTAAAGTATCCGTCGGTATTTCCCGGTGATACCCGTGAAGTATACCTTATCGGAGAAGCGTATTTCGATGTTACTGCCAATAGCCGCCAGCCTTTTATTGTACATACCGGCAACGTAGCCACCACCGTGCTGGGTACAGTGTTTAATGTAAAAGCATTGCCCGGCGATAAATCAGTAACCGTGACCGTAGAAAAAGGAAAGGTAAAGGTAGAAGCAGACGGCAAACCGTTGGGCATAATAGGGTCCAATCAGCAGATTGCTGTTGACCAGGCCGCCGCGGGATATGAGAAAAATGATATGGTAAATGTAGTACCGGTAGTCAACTGGGTGAAAGAAGATCTCGTATTTAACAACGTTACCTACGAAGAAGCCGCCAAAGTATTGATGGAACAATATGGTATCACCATTGTCTTCCACCAGTCTCATTTGCAGCATTGCCGCTTCACGACCTCTTTTAAAAACCAGTCATCGCTGGAAGATATTCTTGCCGTACTCTGTGCATTCAATCAGTCAACCTATAGTATCAGGGATAGTATTGTCACCATCAGCGGCGGAAATTGTCAATAATATTAAAAGAACAGGTATGCCACCATAATCACCTATACATTAAAAAAGCAACCCTGGCTGCTACCAGGATTGCTTAACAGGTCTTAAATACTTATGTAGAACACTTAAAACCAATTGCAATTTATGCAAAAATTTACTCTTTTGCCTGGTGCAAAAGCACAGGGTCATGCCCCGTGCCTGCATAGGAAAGTGGTTATCAACCAACGAATACTGAAGCTTTTTATGAGATTAAATGTAATTGCTGCGGTCATTACTTTTACCAGCACACAATTGCTGATGGCAGCTCCGGGCAAGGGGCAAACCATGGCTAAGACGATGGTTACACTGAGTGTGGAGCATGAGTCGCTCAAAACGGCCCTGTCACGCATAGAACGCCTGGCAGAAGTACGTTTTATCTATACCCAGGAGCAGGTGGCTGTGTTCAATAACATCAGCATACCTAAAGGTACCCGTACCATAGCAGAACAGCTGGATCTGCTGCTGTCGGGAACGCCACTGCATTACCGGGTAGTGAACGACCACTTTATTATTTATAACGCGTTAAGCGAAACACCTGCCACCGGCACTGAAACAACGATAAAGGAAGAAGGTGTTATCCGTGGTAAGATAACGGATGCTAAAGGTGAGCCTGTTGTTGGAGCTACGGTACATTTGTCCGGTACTTCTCATGGCGCTACTACCAACACAGAAGGCATATTTGTGATCAAAGGACTGAAAGAAGGTAGTTACACTGTTACTGCATCTTCTATTGGTTTTGAAAAAGCCGCTAAAACAGTTACCCTCAGCGGTAAGGAAGCAGTAGTGAACCTTTCGCTGCCTGATGGCCTGAACCCACTCAACGAAGTAGTAGTGGTGGCCTATGGTACCCAGAAGCGTTCCAGCTTCACCGGTTCTGCCGCAACGCTGAAGGCAGACGCGTTTCAGGGCTCCCCGAGGGCTTCTGTGCAGGAAAATCTGCAGGGAAATGTAGCGGGCGTGATGGCGACCAGTGGTACCGGTCAGCCAGGCGCAGCGCCGGATATCCGTGTAAGGGGAGTAGGCTCCGTGAACGCCGGTAGCTCTCCGCTGTATGTGGTAGATGGTATTCCATTGGCCGCTACCAGCGTTAGCAGCCTGAATAGCGCCGATATCGAAAGCTTTACTGTGTTGAAAGATGCGGCGGCCGCCTCCATTTATGGCTCCCGCGCAGCAAATGGTGTAGTAGTTATCACCACTAAAAAAGGGAAAAGCGGTAAAACAAAATTCAATGCTTCTTCCCAGTTTGGATTCAATAAAGTAACTCTAAATAAAGATCTCTATCCACTGAACACCACAGAGATGATAGAATTGTTGAGAGAAGGAGTGAAGAATGCAGGCAAAGACGAAAACTATTTCCAGTCTGAACTTAAAACAGCCGGTATTGATACCACCGTAAATACAGACTGGTTTGATGTGCTGACCCGCAACGGCCAGTTCCAGCAATACGATCTCTCTGCCAGCGGCGGAACAGATAAAACCACTTTCTATGGTTCCGGCAGTTACTATACCAGCAAGGCGGCATTGGAAGGCAGTGAATTTAAACGTGCCACCGGTAACTTTAAACTCAGCAATAAGGCCACCGATAAATTATCCTTCAAATTAGGTGTACAGCTGAGTTACCGCCAGCGTCGTGAGCAATCTGATGCAGGATCCAATGGTAACCCGGTACGCATGTACAAACGCTATATGCCCTGGCTGCGCGTGTTTGGTACAGATGGAACTTACGACCTCAGCTACCTGAATAAATATAATCCGTTGGCCATAGTTAAAGAAAACTGGAATATGCGGTCCGACTACGGTGCTGTAGGAAACGCCAGCGCAAAATATGATTTCACAAAATCGCTCAGCCTGGAAAACCAGTCCAGCATCGATTTCAATTATAATGATGTACAGGTATTTTATAAAGGCGGCATTGGCACTGCACGTAGCAATGGCGGCGAAGCCTCTTATTCTACCTATAAAACATTCAATTGGGTAAACACCAGTATTCTCCGCTTTAATAAAGACTTTGGCGAACATGGTGTAAACGCTTACCTGGGTTATGAAGCACAGAAAGTAAGTGCAGGTGGTAACAATGCTGGAGCACAGAATTTCCTGCCAGGCACCTATACCATGGACAATGCCGCTATTGCTACAGCAGCAGGATCCAACGTAACGGCTAATTCCCTCAATTCATTTTTTGCCAACGCCGGTTATAACTTTAAATCCCGCTACTACCTGAGTGCTTCCATGCGCCGCGATGGCTCCTCCCGTTTCGGCAGTGCAAAAAGATTTGGTAATTTCTGGTCAGTAGGTGCCTCCTGGAATATAGCAGATGAAGCATTTATGAAATCCATACGTGCCGTATCAGAACTGCGCATCCGCACCAGCTATGGTGTAAATGGTAACCAGGATATCGGTGATTTTGTTTCCCGTGCATTGTATAGCAGCACAGATTATAATCAAAGCCCCGGCTACTATTTTTCAAGATACGGCAACAGCAACCTGACCTGGGAAAAAAACAAACCATTTAACGTGGGGCTCGACTTTGGCTTGTTGGCAAATCGTATAACCGGTACCGTAGAATACTACACCCGTAAAACAACCGACCTTTTGCTGGATATGCCGATTTCTGCGACCAATGGTCTCAGCAGCCTGTATGCGAATGTGGGTGAGATGAAAAACAGTGGATGGGAATTCCAGGTAAATTCACAGAACATTGTATCCCATAACCAGGGCTTCACCTGGAATACCAGCTTTAATATCTCTACTTTAAAGAACGAAGTAACCGCATTGAATAGTCCTATCCTTTCTGATATCTACGATCGCCATGTAGGCGGTGATTTTTACCAGATCTATGTGAAAGGATATGCCGGTGTAGATCCTAAAACCGGAGAATCCCTCTGGTATACGGATGCCACTAAAACCAAGACCACTAACGTATATGGTAATGCAGTACAATATGATCAGGGTAGTGCTTTGCCTAAGTTCTTCGGAGGCTTAACCAACACCTTCAGTTATAAAGGCATCTCTTTAAGCTGCCTGGTATTCTTTAATTATGGTAACAAAGTATATGACAACTGGGGATCTAATGCGAATGGCGATGGGGCCTCTCCATTGAATGGTGCTTCCAGTTTACCAAGGTATACGTATCTGCACCGTTGGCAGAAAGAAGGTGATATCACCGATGTACCCAAGGTAGTATATAAAGGCACGCAATCTGGTGGCTATAGCTCTACCCGTTTCCTTTACAGTGGTAACTATATCCGTTTACGCGATGTATCTCTCTCTTACGACCTGCCTGCATACATGATGAAAGCCGCGCACATGGGCGGTATAAGAGTATATGCCAAAGCAAGTAACCTGTTCACTTATGTAGAAGATAAACGCATGAATTTCGATCCGGAAGTAGGTATAGATGGTCAGGCGGATCAGAATGCGCCGATTTATAAAACAGTGGTGCTGGGAATCGATATCAGGTTTTAATCTTCAAATTCAACTAACATGAAAAAGTCAATATACATATATGCCATAGCGGGTTTGCTGATATCGGCATCCTGCAAAAAAAGTTTCCTGGAAATAGATCCACAGCAGCAAACGGATGCTGACCTGGCGATTAAAGACCTGCCCGGAACACGCGCCGCCATCACTGGCACCTACTCCCTGATGCAGGCAGTTACTTATTATGGCCGCCATTCTGTAGTGCTGCCGGACCTGTTAAGTGATAACGTGTTTGTGAGCAGTGTAAACCAGAAACGTTACCTGAGTTACGATCAATACATTGTTACCGTGACCGATGGCGTAGCCAGTGATTTGTGGAAACAGCTGTACCGTGTTGTAGTAAATGCTAATCTGCTCATCAGCAAAGCAGAGGCAAATGATTATCCGGATCTGGATAAAGCAGAAGCACAGTTTATTATCGGCGAGGCTTACGCGCTGCGTGCCCTGGCTTATTTTGACCTGATGCGCTTTTATGCCATGCCTTATAATTACACCGCCGATGGTTCTCACCTGGGTGTGCCGCTGGTGATAAAAAGTGGTATCGACAACACACAGATCATCGCTCCTAAAAGGAATACTGCTAAAGAAGTATATGCGCAGATCATTGCAGACTTGAATAAGTCGATGACGCTGATGACAAAATCCCCTGTTGGTTTTAAATCATCCATGCGTGGCAGGATGAGCTACTATGGCGCGGAAGCACTGTTGTCCAGGGTGCAGCTGTATAAGGGCGATTGGGTAGCTGCCGATTCACTGGCAACAGATGTGATTCAAAAAGGAGGATACTCCCTGCTGCCGCGTGCAACTATGGCCGATGATTCCAGGAAGCAGAACAGCACGGAATCTATCTTCGAAATCCAGTACAACATTCTGGATAACCTGGACAGTGATGCCCTGGTGAATTTCTACTGGCAGTCCGGCAGCTATGGCGATGGACTGGCAACAGAAGATTTGTATAAAATGTATACTGCTACAGATGCAAGACGTGCTTTCGTTACTAAAGGTTCCCGCAAGAACGGTGAGAACCCCGCTTACCTGATCACGAAGTATACAAATAATACCAGTTATGAGGAGCCGGTAAGAGTGATCCGCCTCGCAGAAGTATACCTGATACGTGCCGAAGCGCGTGCTAACCAGGGTATGGATGGACTGGCAGCAGCAGATGTTGACGTGGTTGCTGGTCGTGCAGATGCCAACTGGACAGCTACTACCGCCACCGGTGATGTGCTGAAAACCATAGTGCTTAATGAACGCCGCAAGGAGCTTGCTTTTGAAGGCCATCGTTTATTTGACCTTACCCGTAATAAACTGAGTTTTACCAAATATCTTTCCGGCAGAAGTATTGCCATTGATAAAACAGATAATAGAACGATCCTGCCTATTCCGCAGTCAGAAATGAATGCGAATAAGAACATGGAGCAGAATGATGCTTATAAGGTGCAGTAAACAATCAAAAAGCAACAGAAAAGAGGTCATCCGCTTGTTGCGGATGGCCTCTTTCATTTATATCAGATGATAGCAAAAAAGTATGATTTATAGATTGGAGATCATCCCCATCAAAACGGGAGGAATGATTTATTGCTCTTCATTTCTCTTCAATATCTCACTAATCATCGGCTTCAGGGTATCATATTCTTTCGTGGTAAAACCCATGCTGCAACTGATTTTCTCCGGAATATCTGCTGCCTGCCTTTTCAGTTGTGCACCGGTTTCTGTTAAGTGGATATTTACAATGCGCTCATCTTCTTTGCTGCGCACACGTTTAATTAACTTTTTACTTTCCAGTCTTTTTAACAACGGTGTTAAGGTACCGGAATCCAGCATCAACAGTTTGCCCAGTGCTTTTACGGACAKCACCTCATGTTCCCACAGCGACAGCATCACGAGATACTGGGGGTAGGTGAGGTCTATCGCATTTAAAAAAGGCTGGTAATGTGAAGTTACCAGCCTTGATAATGCGTATAACGAAAAGCAGAGCTGATTTGATAATTTCAGTTGTTTCAATATCGATAATTTAACAACGCAAAACTAAGCTAATGTTTCGATTAATATTTTTGCAACTTCTGAAGAGGAAGCAGGGTTCTGGCCTGTGATCAGTAAGCCATCCTTTAAAGCGTAAGGGTGCCAGTCGTTGCCCTTACTGTAAATGCCACCGAGTTTCTTCAATTCATCTTCTAACAGGAACGGTACTACGTTGGTGAGTTGCACTGCCTCTTCTTCTGTATTACTAAAGCCAGTTACTTCTTTACCTTTTACCAATGGTTCACCATCGGGCCCTTTTACTTTCACCAGTGCTCCTGGTGCATGACAAACAAATGCTACGGGTTTATGCTGTTTGTAAAATGCCTCAATGAGGGCTATGGAGCTGGGATCGCCGGCTAAGTCCCATAAGGGACCATGACCACCGGGGTAAAACACCGCGTCATAGTCTTCCGCATTTACTTCATTCAGTTTCACGGTATGTGCTAACTTTTTCTGGAGGGCCTCATCCTGTTTAAAGCGATTGGTGTCTGCCGTCTGAAATTCAGCCAGCTCACTTTTCGGATCAATGGGTGGCTGTCCGCCTTTAGGGGAGGCCAACGTTATTTCTGCGCCAGCATCTGCCAGCACATAATAGGGTGCGGCAAATTCTTCTACCCAGAACCCGGTTTTGTGACCGGTGTTACCAAGCTCGCTGTGCGATGTCAGTACAATTAATACTTGCATGTTATGAAGGTTTAAATCAGTGCTAACTCAACTTCTATATTGCCTCGGGTGGCATTGGAATAAGGACATACCTGGTGTGCCTTTTCAATGAGTTCTTTTCCTACTTCCTGGTCTACACCTGGTATTGCTACCTGTAATTTTACCGCTAATCCAAATCCACCATTATCGTTCTTACCCAAACTAACGTTGGCAATAACAGTAGTAGTACCGGTGGTTACTTTTTGTGTTCTGATAACCAGGTTGAGAGCGCTGTCGAAACAAGCGGCATAACCAGCAGCAAAAAGCTGCTCCGGGTTGCTATAAGCGCCACCACTGCCGCCCAATTCCTTTGGCATTCTCACATCGAGGTCTAATACGCCGTCTGAAGATTTAACATGTCCGTTTCTGCCGCCTGTTGCGGTGGCCTGTGCCGTGTATAATTTTTCAATTGTCGCCATGTGATATTTATATTTATTGTGTAAAATTAGATTGTACACAATTGAATACCAAATTTATTTTTCAGTCTCGTATTGTTAACAAAAAAAAGACCACTGATGTTTACCAATGGTCTTTAATATAATATAGCAACACCTCACCAGGCCAAGTCTGTTCAGTTAATACTTCTCACAGAAATTATACGACATCCAGCCAGGGAACGCGCTTAATTCCGTTTTCACAATGCTGATGGGAATTCCCCAGGCTTCAAAGAATGGCGTATTTCGCCAGGTTATCTCAGAAGATGTTTTTGCCCACAGGTCGCATTGCTGCTCATCCGTTTTGATATAATTGCCTTCCTGGTTTTTCTGGCCAGCTCCTGGTATCGGCGAAAGAATGTTTCCCAGCCAACGGCTTCCTGTAACTGCGGGAACATGATCAGTTCAAGAAATGGATCCTGTAGCCCAGCGGCATGTGTTTCTATCTTTCCAGATACTCCTGCTTACTACAAGCATCCCCCTGTAAAGCTTCCTACGCCTTCATTACCGTCCTGCATCCCCATCTCCCTGAAAAAAAATATGGCAGATAAATAATTATTTCTTTACTTTGCGTCATATTGACGTAAACAAATATTGAACCCTATCAGGCAAGATGGAATGGTTAACCCCGCCGGAAATTCCCGATACCCTGATGTAAACAGAAACGACATGAACAGAAATAGACGAATAGAGATTGCATACAACACCCTGAATATAATGGAGGCGGGTAGCTATCAGAACAGCCGCAACGAATCAGTAGATATCAGTGCTGTGTTACAGAAGGCAATCACTAACACGATCCATTATCGCCCGGAAGACTTTACCACTGTATTTGCACAAAGAGATCAGCAGCTGAAAGCCGCTACGCCATATAATACCAACATCACAGTTACCGCTGAAACTACGTTTGCAGCCGCACACCGCCTGATTGTGGACGAAGGAATGACTGATGTTTGTTGTCTGAACTTTGCCTCTGCAAAAAATCCAGGTGGCGGTTTTCTGGGAGGAGCACAGGCCCAGGAAGAAGCACTCTCAAGAGCCAGCGGATTATACGCCTGTCTGAAATCCAAACAGGCCATGTATGATATCAACCGTGCTTATCATACTTGTTTGTATACAGATAATATGATCTATTCCCCGTTGGTGCCCGTTTTCCGGGATGATCAGGATGCCTTGCTGGATCAGCCTTACTGCGTATCTGTGATCACTGCACCAGCGGCTAATGCAGGTGCTATCAGGAATAACGAACCCGAACGGCTAAACGAAATTGCGGCAGTAATGCTTGGAAGAATAGAGAAGTTGCTCTCTGTAGCCGTGGTACAAAAACAAACGACCCTGATCCTGGGCGCCTGGGGTTGCGGCGTTTTCCGGAATAGCGCCGAAGAAGTAGCGCAATGGTTTGCGCATCACCTTCAGCAGAATGAAGTCTTTAAAAACGCATTTGCTAACGTGGTATTCGCCGTGTATGATGCTTCAGCGAAAGCACCAAACCGGTATGCCTTTAATCATAAATTTCAATACAGTGAAATATAATAACGAATGGCTGATCACTAAGTATGAAGCCAAAGAAAAAATAAAATTCCTGTTTTTCTGGGGCCATCGTGCAGCAGCCGATGGAAGTGTTACCCAGAGCTGTTTCAGTCAGTGGTGGCCGGCTGCTTTTAAAGTAAACGACCTCACCTACAAAACAGCTGAACACTGGATGATGGCCGGTAAAGCACAACTTTTCGGAGACCAGGATATCCTGGAAAAAGTGCTGGAGGCTGGTTCTCCCGATCAGGCCAAGAAGCTGGGCCGGCAAGTGAAAAATTTTGATGCCGCCATCTGGGATGCTCATAAATTTGACCTGGTAGTAACCGGCAATTATCATAAATTTTCACAACACCCGGCATTGAAAACTTTTTTAATAAGCACACAGGATCGCATACTGGTGGAAGCCAGTCCTATGGACCGTATCTGGGGTATAGGCATGGCTGCCGGTAACGAACACGTGGAAAATCCCCTAAAATGGCGTGGACATAACCTCCTGGGTTATGCACTCATGGTAGTAAGGGATCAACTTAAATAACATGAACATTAAATCGATCAGTAAATTTCTGAGTCTTATTCTCCGGCATAGCCCGGAAAAAATACAGCTAACGCTGGACGCCCATGGCTGGGCAGATGTAGCCACCTTGCTTAAACAATGCCAGGTACATGGACAACGTCTTACTTTTGTGGAACTGGAAACTGTGGTGGCAGAAAATGATAAGCAACGATTTTCATTTAATGAAGATAAAACACGGATAAGAGCTAACCAGGGACATTCCCTGGAAGTAGCACTGGACCTGCCGATGGCCACACCGCCGGAATTTTTATATCACGGCACCGTTCCTAAATTCATGCAGGAAATCAGGACCCGTGGTCTGCAAAAGATGAACCGGCATCATGTGCACCTTTCCGAAAACCTGGATACCGCAACAAGTGTAGGCAACAGGAGAGGAGCGGCCAAAATACTCACGATCCTCAGCGGACAAATGCATCGGGATGGTATTCCGTTTTATTTATCCGTCAACGGGGTTTGGCTGACAGATGAGGTGCCTCCAGAATATATTCAATAAATCTTATCTTGTGTAGATTGTAACGGCAATTGAGTCAGAGAGATATTACTTTTGCCGCCACCTATCAATCACAAATCAATTATGACTAAAAAGCTCTACCAGCAAATTGATAAAACAATCCTGAAAGGATTGCCCAATCCCTCAAAGGAAAAGTATGAGATGAAGATAAAGGTGCCGGAGTTTACTTTTCTGGGTATGCATGAACAGCCGGATTTTGCCAAATTGTACATCACCTTCTATCCAAAGGGCAGGATCATAGAATTGAAATCGCTTAAGCTATATGTATATCACCTGCGTGATATCATTGTATCCTATGAGCGTCTCATCAATATCATCTATGATCATATGATGGAAGTGTATGAGGCAGATCGCCTGCGGATTACGCTGATCTGTAATCCCAGAGGCGGTATCAGCTCCAAACTGGTGATTGATTCCGACTGGAAAGACAGAGGCGGCGACGAACGCTTTAAAGATTACCCTGAACGTGACGATGAATGGGGAATATTGATGTGAGCTGTTAGCTATTAGCTTTTAGCTGTTAGATTATTATTTGTTAGTCTTCGCTGTATTTACCAGCATATGATAATCTAATAGCTGTTAGCTATTAGCTTTTAGCTGTTAGATTGTCATTTGTTAGTCTTCGCTGTATTTACCAGCATATGATAATCTAATAGCTGTTAGCTATTAGCTTTTAGCTGTTAGATTATTATTTGTTAGTCTTCGCTGTATTTACCAGCATATGATAATCTAATAGCTGTTAGCTATTAGCTTTTAGCTGTTAGATTATCATTTGTTAGTCTTCGCTGTATTTACCAGCATATGATTAATCTAATAGCTAACTACTAAAAGCTATTTTTCGCTACTTTTAAAGAAAAAAATATGTCAATAACTACAGAAGCAGAACTCGCTGGCATGAAAAGGGTGAGCGAAGCAGTAGCTATCACGCTGAAAGAAATGAGGCATTATGCTAAACCGGGCATGACAGCCAGAGAGGTGGATGAATTCGGTGGAGAGATCTTAAATAAATTAGGTGCTAAATCAGCGCCTAAGCTGACTTATGGCTTTCCGGGCTGGACTTGTATCAGCGTGAATAATGAAATTGCACATGGTATTCCTTCTGAGAAGAAAATCCTGCAGGATGGCGATCTCGTGAACATCGATGTATCTGCAGAACTGGATGGTTACTGGTCGGATAATGGTGGTTCCTTTGTTCTCGGACAGGATATCCATCAGCACCAGGCCCTGGTAGATGCTTCCAAAGCTATTCTGTACAAAGCGATTCAGTATATCAAAGGCGGTACCCGCGTGGCAGATGTAGGCAAACTCATTGAAACCGAAGCACGCAAATCAGGATATACCGTTATCCGCAACCTCGCCGGTCATGGTGTGGGCAGAAGTTTACACGAGGCGCCGGATGATATTCTCAATTGCTATGTACGTTTCAATAAAACCCGCTTTAAAAAGAATGCAGTAGTGGCCATAGAAACCTTTATATCTACTGCCTCTTCCTTTGCTAACCAGTCCAATGATGGCTGGACGCTGGTGGGGAACAAAGGCGGTTTTGTAGCCCAGCATGAACATACCATTGTAGTTACCGACCAGGCACCCGTGATACTGACTGCAGCCAACGAAATATGGAACTGATCTTTATTTCAGTTGCAAAGTAACTGCACGGATATTCTTCCGGTCATCCGTATAGGTGATATGCACCAAATCATTTGTGGCGGCGATTATAGCAGGATAGCTGTACTCGCCGCCTTTATGTTTCTCCAGCACATATACATCCTGCCATTGCGTACCGTCGTTTGAGACCGCCACTCGCAGCTCATTGCGGCCGTTGGACCAGTCTTTACCACTGGGCGCCGGATTGTATACCAGCACCTGTAAGCCATCCGGCCGGGTAACGGCATCAATACCGGAGTTAGGATTTAATAAGGATAAACCGGTCACCGGTGTCCACGTAGAGCCGTTATCGTTAGACCAGCTGCTGGCAATCACATTCTGCCTGCTTCTGAAAAGCGCCTGTAACCTGCCCCCGGCGAGGGTGATGATGGTGGGTTGTATTACGCCGAAAGTATCGCAGGGAATATTTATTTTCTGCCACTGATGCCCCGTGCTGTCACTGATTTCCATATGTGATATCCATAGATTGCCTTTTACACTTTCTGTACTGGAAGGATGTAACAGGCGTCCATCGGGCAATTGAATACATTTGTTTTTAATGGGTCCCAGTATGCCGTCCGGCAGTTTTTCGGGAGATGACCAGCTAACGCCGTTATCACGGCTGTACCGCGCCATGCCCCACCACTCCCGTGGGTTAGGACCTACCTTATAAAACAGGCAGAGCAAGCCAGCCCTGGTCCGGAACAATACGGGGTTCCAGCAGGGATAGCGAAGCGTATCGTTTATAATACCATCCGCCAGCTTCACCGGTGCCTGCCATTTGTTTTTTTTATAGAGAGAAGCCCATATTACCACATCTTTACTACCTTCTTCCCGGCCACCAAACCAGGCACTCATCAACTGGCCATCCGGGAGGGCGGTGATGGTAGAAGCATGACTGGAGCGTGTTACAGGTACCGGCATGATGAGGGTATTACTTACCAGCTTCGCCTTTACCTGGGCTTGCAGTGGCAGATAAATGATCATCATCCATAACAGAGAAATATAATATCGCATATGTGCAGGAATATAAATGAGTTGGTTAAATTAAGGAATGCAAGGGGATTATCATAAAGATTGGTAAATTTGCCGCCTTATGTCATTATATACAACAAAGGGAACCGTTACCATCACCTGTAACAAACGCCTGACACCCTTCCTGGAGCAGGAAGTGAAAGATCTGGGATTTACTGTGGAAGAAACATTCGTGACCGGTGTACGGTTGAATGCCTCCCTCAATGAATGTATCCGCCTTAATTTGAACCTGCGCTGCGCCAGCCAGGTATTATACAGCCTGAAACAATTCGAGGCACTGGATGCAGATGAAATATACAGCCACCTGCATACCTATCCATGGGAAACAGTGCTTCCGGAAAACGGCTATTTCTCTATCACCAGCAATGTGCAGAATGAATCCATCAATAACGGCATGTTCGCCAACCTGCGCGTGAAAGATGCTGTAGTAGACCGTATGCGGGAAAAAACCGGTAAGCGTCCATCTACCGGTGCGGAACTGACCGGCGCCGTTATTCACCTGTTCTGGAAAAATGAAAATGCAGAAATATTTGTAGACACCACCGGCGATTCTCTGGCCCGCCATGGTTATCGTAAAATACCTGGCCGCGCCCCTATGCTGGAAGCGCTGGCTGCCTCCACCATCCTGGCCAGCAAATGGGATCGTAAGTCGCCTTTCGTTAATCCCATGTGTGGTTCCGGAACCGTAGCTATTGAAGCTGCGCTGATCGCTACCAACAGCCGTCCCGGACTTTTCCGTGAAAACTATGCGTTCATGCACCTGCAGGGTTTCGATGAGGCCATCTACCTGGCAGAAAGAGGCTTGCTGGAAAAACAGATCGTGGAAGTACCGGAGCTGCGCATCATTGCTACAGATCTGAGTGACATGGCCATCGTCAACGCCCGCAAAAATGCGAAAGCCGCCGGTGTGGAAGATATGATTGAGTTCCGTGTATGCGACTTCGCCAGCACAGAAGTGCCGGAAGGCGCTGCCGGCGTAGTATACATGAACCCTGAATATGGCTTGCGCCTCGGGGAAATTGAAGACCTGGAAGAAACGTATGGCCGTATCGGCGATTTCATGAAGCAGAAATGTGGTGGTTATCACGGCTACGTTTTTACCGGTAACCTCGAGCTGGCCAAGAAAATAGGACTGAAAGCGAAACGCAGAATAGAATTCTATAACAGTACCATCGACTGTCGCCTGCTGGAATACGAACTGTATGCCGGTACCCGCGATGTCAGGAAACTGGCTGCAGAATAAGGAGCAACGCTTCAGGCTATTTCCCGTCTGAAGCGTTTTTTTTAGCGCAGTGCCTTCCGCGCATAAATCCTGGCCCACCATATCAATGTCAGCTGCAAGGTGGCAATATACTGGTTAGTATCCCTTACTATACTCCGCCGGGTAACCGCTGATCAGAGAGTCAATATGTTTACCAAAATGCAACTGTGTATTGCCTTTTAGGTATTCATCGAAAAACATCCCGGTAATGTTCCGGATTACCTGTTGCCTTTTGTTATGTACATCTCCCAACGCAGGCTGCACCTGTTCCGCAATGCTAATCATGGAAGAGAAGTCTTCATGCCTTGCTTGTTTAAATTGCATAAAATATTTAGGAGAGGCAGCGCTGTATTTTTGTATATCATAGATAGAATCTACTTTATAAGGATGCGCTCCACTCAGGTAACAATAGGGAACTTTAATTTTTTCAGGACGTACAGAGGGAACACGCATCATCTCGTTGTAAACCTTGTTCCATTCCGCATCTTCACCGTAGCGGTGTATTTCTGTGCCATCAAAAGATAGCAGGCATTTGAAATCAGGAGACTGCATCGCCGCTTTGGTGATGGCACTGCCTCCCATGCTCCAGCTGAGTAAGCCTATGCGGGAGGTATCAGCCAGCGGTAGCTGCAATAGTTGCTGCCGGGTAAACAGGATATCTTTTACTTGTTCGTCGAGATCAACAGCCGCGCTCATATAGCCGGGGTAAAGTCCTACGGAACTGATAGCGGCTACGATGTAGCCCTGCTGCACCAGCTGATGGAACAAACTGATGTTTTCATAGCTACTGCCATTCATGCCGGCAGCATAAATGATCACCGGATATTTTCGTTTATCCCTGGCCGGTAGCGGTGCCGGGTATATCTCTGTATTATAAAGAAATACGCGGCTGGCGCTGTCCAGCTTGAATTCCTGCGTAATCGCATCTGCAATTTGCTGGCTTTCCAGGTGGCAGCTGTCTTTAGGTAAACTATAATCCAGTCGCAGTGCCGCCATATCCAGGATGTCGCCATAACTAAGCGGAACAGCACCGGATATTTTAGCTGCCGGATAAAAAAGATCAATTTTTACCGGGCGTAATTTTTTATCAAATGAACGGGTGCTGTCGTAAGCCTTGATGCTGTAAAGCCCCGTGTAGTAAGACTTCGGTGGTACCGGTTTGCAGGAGAAAAAAAATAGTACTGCTACAGGAAGTAGGTAGTGCTTCATATGGTAGTAAGTTATTTAACCGGAAGCTAGCACTAAATTTTACGTAAAGTTGATACCCTTACTACTTTAACTTTTCATTGATGGGATTACTTATCTTGATGTACGGCAATAAAAAGGCGCTGCTATAAGGAGCAGCGCTGGTAAACAAGGAATTCCGTTTTATATGACTTCACTCACATTTATCGGCCTGGAAAAACTTTCTTCCAGCGAAATGATCGTTTCTGTGCGTTCTATGCCTTTGATGTGCTGCAGGTCATCCTGCAGAATTTTACGTAACTCTCCGCTGTCTTTACAAATGATTTCCGCAAACATACTGTAGGAGCCCGTAGTATAGTTTAGCCGGACAATCTGCGGGATCTTCAATAATTGTTTTGCTACATTTTCATACAGGGAACTCTTCTCCAGGTAAATGCCGATGAAGGCCAGCACATCGTATCCGATGGCACGCAGATTTACCTGTAAACGGGTGCCCTTGATGACGCCCATTTCATGCAGCTTTTTGATACGGACATGAATAGTACCGCCGGAAACGAACAGCTTTTTTCCTAATTCCGCATAAGAGATCCCGGCATCGGTTGACATTTCCGAGATGATTTGTAGGTCTAATTTGTCAATATTTAACGAGTGGCTCATTTTCGCAACGCAATTTAGAATATTTTCTAAAAATAGGTATTTTTTTGAAATAATCGCAAAATTGATCTGTTTGGGCCATTTTTTCTTTTTAACTCCGGAGAGACGACTCCCTTTATAGAGCCAGGTGTTGGTCTTATGAGGAATATAAGTAATCATAATTTTTAACTAAATTGATGACCAGATACTATTATCCCTTGTAAATTATAATCCATGAAAGCTAATGTGACGAGTAGAACAGCCCAATACATGGCCCTGTTCAGGGCATTAGAAACTACCCGCCCCAAAGACCAACGACTTTTTACAGACCCATTTGCCGCCTGGTTTCTGGATGGCGGTTTGAGAACAGGGGTTTGGCTATGCCGCATTCCAGGCTGGAGAGCTATTGCAGAAAGCATTATCAGGAGAAAGATTCCCGGAGCATTATCCTCAGGTATTGCACGTACGAAATATATTGATGACCTGCTGCAGCGGGCGGTGACAGATGGAGCACAACAGGTATTTATCCTGGGGGCTGGTTTTGATACCCGCGGATTACGCCTGCCATTCCTCGAACACGTTAAGGTAGTAGAGATTGATCATCCCAATACTGCCGCTTATAAGCTGGCTAAACTACGCGCGCATAAAATCCCGGCCAGGGTATTTTATTACCAGATAGATTTCAACAAGCAAAGCCTGGATCAGCTGGGAGCATTAAATAACTTCGATTTTACGTTGCCCACCGCTATCATCTGGGAAGGGGTAACGAACTACCTCCATAAAGAAGCGATAGACAGCACCTTTGCTTTTTTACGGCGTTTTGCGCCCGGTTCGGCCGTAATTTTTACCTATGTTCATCAGCAGGTACTGGATGCGCCAGCGGCCTTTTATGGGGGTGAGAAATTGTTGCAGGATGTAGCCGGCCTGGAAGAGCAGTGGACGTTTGGTTTTGATCCGGCAGCTTTGCCGGCTTACCTGGAGTCGTTCGATTTTAAACTGGAAGAAGATCTGGGAGCGGCGGAATACCGGGAGCGGTACTTACCGGAACGGGTGGAGCAGGGGTATGAATTTTACAGGGTAGCTTATGCCCGTCGCATGGCTGTTAAGGACGAATAGTTAATTGTGCTGTCTTTCTCCATGCTTTCTCCGTATTCGATACATACAGTTCCTGCCAGGTACGCCATTCTTCTGCGGCGGAAAGACCGGTTAAAAAGGTGGTAACGGCTGGCCATAAACGACTGTGCAGCAGTATAGAAGGCAGTGGTAGAAAGAGCAACAGAAATGACACTACCAGTTCTCCGAACCGCTCCTGCAGGGCAGAATGGCTGGCATGGTTAAAAGGAAAGAGGGTAGTTCTGCTGGTAGCATAATGATAAATCATATGCAGTATGGTGAGGTAAATGGAAGTCAATGAAAGGATAGCCGTGAACATCTGTATCGTATTTTATACAAATGTAGAAGGGGCCAAAGAGGGTGGAAATAGCCCGGGGGTGGACAGCCCGCATTTTCCGGTAAACGCGGGATAATTTCCGGTAAAAATGATGCTCAGGCATTCGCGTGTAAAGCCAGCTTTTCGTGTAGCAGCTGGCAAAGCTCCGCAAACTTAGTAGGTTTGGTAATGAAATCAATAGCGCCCATAGACCTGGCCATACTTATTTCATGGGGTTCATCGCTGGTAGAATAAATGATAACAGGAATGTGTTTGAGGGTAGCGGAGGCCTTTATTTTCTGCAAAAAGGCGAGCCCGTTCATTAAAGGCATATTCATATCGAGGAATATCAGATCAGGTGTGCAGATCTCTGCTGTCAGCTGATCCAATGCGTCCTGTCCGTTACCCGCTGCCGCAAAGGATATCTTCTCCCTTACAGCCTGAAGGGCAAGCTTGAAAAATTCCTGATCATCCGGATCGTCATCCACAAGCAACAGGGTAGTTATATCCCGGTTATTGTTAGGGGCCATATATCATGATGCAAGACTACTAATGTACGTTTTATTCCTGTGATATGGCAGAGGAGGTTACAAGTAGCCGTAGTTAAACCTTTTGCCGCACAGGCTTGTTGTTCTGGAGCAACCGGGTAGGTTCCGATAAAACAAATTCTATGAAAGCAATCATCACTGCGGCGCTATTGGGCGCTATCTTATTATTGGGCGCATGTGGTACAACGGTGCATATGACGGGCACCTGGAAAGCACCGGAGGCGCCGGCGGGAGGATATCATAATATGCTGGTGGCAGCACTAACCTCTAATGTAGCCGCTCAACAAATGGTAGAGGCTAAAATGACCGAAGCCCTGCAAAAGCGCGGCGTATCAGCCGGCCGCGGTCTGGATATTTTTCCACCCAAATTCAATCCTGAAAGCGATGCCGACAAAACCGCTGCCGCAGAAAAAATGAAAGCGGCCGGGTATACTTCCGTATTAACCGTTTCTGTAGTGAACAAGGAATCACAGTCGAGATATGTGCCTGGCACCATGTCCTATGCGCCTTATCCCGCCTATGGCTGGTATGGCCGCTTCTGGGGATATTACGGATATATGTATGGAGCCGTTTACTCTCCTGGTTATTACACCACAGATAAAGTGTATTTCCTGGAAAGCAACCTCTATGATTTATCACAGGACGGCAAACTGGTATGGTCCGGGCAATCGGAAACCTATAATCCCAATAGCCTGGAATCTTTTGCCAAATCCTTTGCAGTGCAGGTATCTACTGCCTTAGGCAATGCAGGATTACTAAAGAAATAATTAATTAGTGGCTGTTGTCGTAGTAGGTATTGTCGGTTACTATTTTACCATCATCTACAGTAAAGACAGTACATATTGGAAGATGCCATTTTTTGCCATCAGGGCCGGTACCGGATGATACAAATTCAACGGTGATATGATTTTTATCGCCATACATATTCACGACTTCATCATGCACATCCGGAAACATTTGCTGTAGTTCCTGGTATTTTTTGATCGTCTGAGCGCGGGTATGTTGCACCGGTTCCAGGCCTAAGGAGGGATCGAGGAAGGTAGCGGTATCCTTGTAACAGCGGGCCAGCCGGGGCCAGTCGTGTGCATTAAATGCCTCAAAAAGATCTTTTACTACTACGGTATTGGCGTTGGCAAGACTGATTTTACCACCAGGTTGCACACATCCTGCAAAGGAAATGACAAGTAGCAGAAACAGGTAATTTTTCATGCGGGATTTATTTTGAGCATTTACAAAATACGAAGAAGCCCGCGAAAACAGATTTATAATTTAAATTTGTACCTTAATTATAAATCCTGATTTTTTTATGGAGATGTCACAGCCCGATCCGGAGTTGCTGCAACAGTTAGTAGTGATGAAGATGCCATTTGGTAAATATAAAGACGTAATCCTTTGCGACCTTCCTGTAAGCTACCTGGAATGGTTCCAGCGTAAAGGCTTTCCACAGGGCAAGTTAGGCATGCTCCTGGAAACGATGCTGGTGATTAAAATGAATGGTTTGGCCCAGTTACTGGATCCGCTGAAAAAGAAGAGATACTGACACTTATGATAGCCCTATAACGGGCATGGTGCTACGAAGCTGAAAATGTAAAAGGGCTGTTTCTTATTAAGAAACAGCCCTTTTAATAAAGTTCCTTTGTTGGCAGGCAGGTCAGAACCAGCTGGTATTTTGTTCTTCCTCCTCATGAGGACCGGCAACGTCTGCCGGTGCAGATATTTTTAACTCTTCCGCTTCAGTGGCGTGTTCGGTTTTTTGTACCGGCTGCACATTTTTGCGGATAGCTCCTTCTACGACAGCACCTTCCTCTATTTCAAGCACCATGGCATTTACATCGCCCTTTACCAGGGCTTTATTGCTGATATGCGCTTTATTACTGATGTAAACATCGCCATACACTTTTCCATGTACTACCAGGTCGGCAGCATAAATGTGGCCGCGTATACTTGCCGTTTCACTCACTACCAGCTTACCACTGGTCTTTACATCGCCCCGCACATTGCCATCTATCCGACCAGAAACGGAAGCATCAATGCTGCCATTCACGGATACTGTTTTAGGGATACGGAAAGCTCCGGGAACAATTATATTTCGGAAAATATGTCTGACGTTGATCACACGTAAAAATTAGAGGGTGATGGGATTAGGATTAGTATTTGGATTCGGTGTTGTGCCGGGTGTATGTTGTGCCTGATCGTCAAAAGTAGAAACAATAGAGCTGGAGTTACCAAGATCCAGACCTACACTTCGCTGTGGTTTGTTATCTGAAATTCTTAATGAGTTATAAAGATAGCCGATACTCATGAGTTTTTCAGGCTCAGGTGCTACTTCTACCGGAATAAAATCACGGAACTCTTCTACAAAAGCATCGGTGAGCTCACGATAGTGGGCGCCGCCACCCATCAGGTATATTTTTTCGCAGGTTTCAAAATCCAGATCTGTAAAGTAACTACGCATCAGGGGAGAAACCACCTCTTTGTAATATTGGGTCAGCACACCTTTACGCATATCCCGTAGATCAATACGTTTGCGGTTAGTGAAGATGGAGCCTTTCATAAAGGCGTCATCCACCTGGTGTTCATTTTTCATTTCCAGGTAATGCTTCTGGTTCAGCTCACGGGTAAGATTATTAATCGCATAGCGGATACCATGGGAGCTGAAGCAGGTGCGGTGAATCAAACCATCGCCGGTAGCCATACCACCTTCGATAGTGCCGAATCCAAAGCTGATGGCGATGAAGTTATCCAGCTGAGGCTCATTGATGGTTTTCTTTAAACCAATGATGCCACCTACAATTTCAGGGATGACTTCATACTTTTCAATATCAAACATGGCCTTTTTGAAAGAACCTTTGGTATTGTAAGTTTGTGTATCGTAGTCTATCAGGAAATGTCTTTTACTTAAAAACTGTTCCGCAGCTGTTTTGTAAATGTTATAGGTAGAGAAGGGAAAGCCAACTGTCAGTGCGATGGGTTGTTGTACTTTATCAATAGTATTCAACAAAGCAGCTTTAAACAGTATTTCATAATCTTCTTCACTGGGCGCCGCATTGGTAACCCTGCCCGGATTGATACCACCTCTTCTGGCAAGATTGCCCACCAGGTACCATGTATCATCCTTTTTAATTTTTAACCCATTGAGCAAGTCCTTACTTGAGTTTTCTGTGTTTCCGAATGCGGTCTCAAAAACGCTTGGGAAGCTGGTTGTAGATACTTTCATAGTGCTTTGTTATAAATAACGAATGTGGCCGTGACTCTCCTGCGGGAGGGTTTTCATCGGGATTGAAATAGCGGTTAAAGATATAAAATATTAGAACAAGGGGATGACAACCAATGAATTTACGCTAAATTTAATACAGTGGTCTTGAATTAACAACAACTAATCGATGGAAAGGGAAAATAAAATGACCGTTTTTTCGTTAGATACCCGTCCCCGTCCCTTATCTATACTCACGCTCATACTTATTTACATGAAGTACCTGGTACTGATTGCTATCATATTGCTCTTTGCGTGTCATTCATCTCAGAAAGTATACACGGCACCCGCAGTAGGGGCAGAAGCACAATTTGACCGGGGACTAAGACCGGAAAAGCATCCTAAATATCTCTTTGATAAAAAAACAATGAAGGATATGCAAAGGCAGGGAGCTGCCAGCAACTATTCCTCCAAACGCCGTAGTAATAAACCCACTATTCCTTTACCTTCCAAAAACGGTGCAGGTAAAGATAGTACAGCAACTCCGGCAGACAGCCTCCACATGGCTGCTGATTCTTTAAAGGCGCCCATTGTCCCTGCAGATACCACTCACACTCCATTTTGACCGGATTCATATTAAGCGCTTGTCTGCGGTACATTTTCCCGGTAATTCCCTACATTTGAAGCCACCGCTTTTAATTAGCTTATGAGGAAATATTGTATTTTTTTGCTGCTGCTGATGGTCGCGCAGCAAGGCATCGCCCAGACCCCATTATATATGCCGCTCAGCATCCGCAAGGCATATGATCAGCAAACCCGCACCTACACCGGAGCTCCGGGGAGTAAATATTGGCAGAACAAAGCAGTCTATGATATCCGGGTAACTTTTGACCCCGCTACCAATCTTGTATCCGGTACAGAACAAATCAGCTACGTCAACAACAGTCCTGATACCCTGAGTATGGTAAACTTTAAACTGTTTCCCAATCTCTATCAGAAGGGCGCCATCAGAAGCATGGGCATTGCCCCGGATGATCTGACAGATGGGGTACTCATCAAAAATATGAAGGTAAACGGTACAGACAGACCAATGTCCGTACGCCCCCGGGGAACTAATATGCCGGTAAGCATACCAGCGTTGTATCCTGGTCAGACAGCCCGCTTTGACCTGGACTTCTCCTACACCCTCAATGAAAACACACATATCAGAACAGGAGCCGTTGATACCGGTGCTTATTTTATCGCTTACTTCTTTCCACGTATTGCCGTTTACGATGATGTCAACGGCTGGGATATGATCCCGTACGTTGGTACGCAGGAGTTCTATAACGACTTCAGCGATTTTCGTGTAGCCATTACAGTTCCGGGCAGCTACCAGGTATGGGCTACAGGCGACCTGAAGAATACCAGTGAGGTATACAACGACAAATATGTACAACGCATTGCGGCAGCAGAAAAAAGCAATGATATCATTGCCGTGATAGACAGTAACGATGTCCGCGCCGGTAATATCTCGCGGAGTAAAGGCTCGCAAACCTGGCATTACGAAGCAAATAACGTGACCGACTTTGCGATAGGACTCAGTAATCATTACTTATGGAATGCTACCAGCGTGGAAGTAGATGCAGCAACAAAAAGACGTACCCGCGTTGACGTAGCCTTTAATGCCGCTCATGCCGATTTCTTTGATGTGGTACGTTACGCCCGCATCACTGTTGATAAAATAAGCCACTACTTTCCGAAATGGCCATTCCCATATCATCACGAAACCGTGTTCGATGGATTGGATCAGATGGAATATCCTATGATGGTGAATGATAATCCCCTGGCGGATAAAGCGCAGGCGATTGAACTCACTGACCATGAAATATTTCATACCATTTTTCCTTTTTATATGGGAACCAACGAAACTCTCTATGCCTGGATGGATGAAGGCTGGGCTACTATCGGGGAATGGATTATTTCACCTTGTATAGACAGTACCATCATCGATGACTATGGTATGGCACCTTATAATTATGTTGCAGGTAAAGCCGCTGATCTGCCTATCATGACGCCTTCCAATCAAACAACAGATGCCTATGTCACCAATTCCTATCCCAAACCAGCGCTGGGATATCTGTACGTAAAAGATATGCTGGGCGACAGTCTTTTTCTTAAAGCCTTGCATCATTATATGTCTCAATGGAATGGCAAACATCCACAACCCTATGATTTCTTTTACTGCATGAATACCGGCGCAGGAAGAAATATGGACTGGTTCTGGAAAAGCTGGTTCTTCGATAATGGTTATCCGGATCTGGGTATCCGCAGCGTCACCCAAAAAGGGAAACAAGGGGTAGTGGAGATTATTTCCAAGGGCAACAAACCGGTACCTGTAGATATTACTGTGTTATTTGAAGATAATAGCACCGCGAAAATACACAGGAGTATTGCCTGCTGGGAAAAGGGCAACAAAACGGTATCACTCGCGTTTCCATCTCCCAAAAAAATAAAAAAAGTAACCCTGGGCAGTACCTGGGCAGCAGATATTGATAAAGGTGATAACGTGTATGAAAGGCGGTAAGCAGAAAGCGGTAAGCTGAAAGCAAAAAGCTATTGTAGCGAATATCCAATAATCATCCACTTCAATAGCTTTTTGCTTTATGCTCATCATTAGAGTTTATCATAGTATAAATAGTACAACTTCTGATAGCTGCCCCCTACAATGCCTAATCCTCCGGAAGTATTGCTTTTGAGTTGAATGGCCTGTATAAGGCTGTTCAGCCCGGGATTGCGCTTCACTTTTTCGTAGGTGAGCAGGAAATCATAATACTCTCTGGAAACAGATTTTACATATACCAGCACCCTTCCTACAGGAGGAATCGCGTCTTCCGGATTGGTACTGAGTGCCGTAGCATTGATGTAGAAATAAGTAGTTAATGGTTTGCCTGCCTGGGTAAACAGGATGCTGTTATAGTTTTCGTTTAGGCCACCCACCTGGTTATTGTCTGCATTTTCATCCTGCGTATAGCAGGGAATACGGAGATAGTCGTTCAGGAAAAAACTGTCTTTCCTGGCATTTGCGCCGGGGGAATTTTTCACCTGCTCGTACAAATCTTCCTGTTCGCTTTTACGGTATCTCACACCCTGGTACATAAACGTAGTATCTACATCTACACTCTGTTTCAGCGCCTCCATGACGATATATTGTTTTACTCCCGGTAACGGATATACGGTGAAATGAAAACGTAAAACCGGGCGGCCATTCAGCAGTGACCGCAGCGTATCCAGTAATTCCACCCTGAATGGAGGTGGGATAGTAGCCATGGCGGTAATGGATTTGAGCGATGGAACATCTACCTGTAGTTTATAGTTTCTGGCTGCATCGAGCTTTGTTTTACCCCGGTAAACGCTCATGGGATTAGAAGAGTCATTTACATATGTGAGGGTTTCCAGCAGTGTTCCGTTCTTATCCATCAGCTGAACATTGGCGTTTTCTACCAGCTGAAATCCATTATCAAGATAAGGGCCGGATACGGGTTTGCTCTTGCCTACACGCACCTCAGGAATGCCATTGGCAACCAGCTCACTGTAAACCACCGCCCTGGGAGTACCGTTTGTACGAGGAAGCGGTAATTCCTGCTCACATCCCAGCAGCAATATCATACACACAATTGGCAATAATGTAAACCCGTATTTCATGACTAAAATTTGAAAGTATAACTGAGATAAGGTAATGCTCTGAATAGACTGTACTGATACAATTGCAGTGAAGACACCTCGTCATATTCAAAGAAAGAGAACTGGTCAAAGCTTACAATAAACGGGTTGCTGCGATTGTAAATATTATACACTCCCGCCGAAATCACATGCTTGAAACGCCTTTCATTACCGAGGTTAAGTGTAGCACCTACATCCAGGTGATGCACCGGATTTAAGCGGTAATTATTCAACCTGGCTATATAAGGCAGATAATTGACCTGATAGGTGGAGAAGGGCGAATAGCGCTCATCCAGGTAGCCTTTGATATTACGGCTCCAGTCAAAATCGGGGAATATTTGTACAGGTAAAGTAAATGGCGCTCCGGAGGCGAATTTATAGGTAGCAGAAACATTCCATTTCGGATTGAACCGGTACTTAAGTGCCAGGGAAAGATTATGCCGGCGGTCTTCTTTATAAGGAAACATTTTACCGCCGTTCAGCCGGTCAAACTGCCGCCAGGCCCAGGAAAGCGTATAAGAAAAAATACCTGTCAGCTTGCCTTGTGTTTTTTCCAGTTGTAACTCACTGCCATAATTATAACCATTGCCGGCAATGACTTTTTTCTCCCATAGATCGGAGTTATCGAATATATTCAATACGGTATTGGTGGTAACAATATTTTTAAGCTGTTTGTAATAAACGTTTACATTAAATCGCCATGTGTTGTTCCACAGCCGTTGGTAGGAGAGGCCGTATGAAAAGGCCTGCTCCGGTTTAATGTTTTCTGTACTGGGTACCCACAGATCAGTGGGCAGATTGATCACTGGTGTGGTCAACTGGTGCACGAACTGGGTCATTTTGGCAAAGGACAACTGGATGTATTGCGACTTGGGTAGCTGCCAGCGTACCATGAGGCGTGGTTGCAGACTGGTGTAAAACGAAGTTTTCTGGGCAAGGGCGCCAAAATGCAGTCCGGGCCTGACTATCAGGCGATCGTTCAACAGGCTGAGTTCATCTTCCCCATAAACAGAGAACTCGGACATATAATAAATAGGCGCCTTCCGCTGCGTAGCTTCTCCCGCAGAAATATTGTTATGATATGCAGTGGGTGCAAAGTTGTGGTAGGTATAACCACCACCGAAAGAGATATGTTGCCAGTTGCTGACATTGTATTCTGTTTCGTTTTTGATCGCAATATCTCTGACCCTGGAAACGCCTTTACCCTTTACTGTCGAGGAGTCATCAAAGGAAAGGGGGACGATCGTATTCTGGGTGAATACATTATAAAAACGACTGTAGGTAGCAATGGTGTTGGTGAATATTTTTGGATTGATTACCCTGGTCCACTTTACGGCCGCGGTGATATTACTCCAGTCAAAATTGTAATCATCAAACAGCACTGTAATAGGCCGGATGCTTTGGATAAACATTTTATCCTGTCCCTTATAAAAGCTGACGTAAAGCCTGTTTTTATTATCAATAACCTGGTTTAGTTTGAAGTTTACATCGTATAAGTAATACTTGCCGTAGTCGCTCAGATACCTGGCTCCATACAATACATCTACCAGGGATCTTCGTATCGAAAGAGAAACTGAGCTTTTATCTTTTACAATCGGACCTTCCAGTAATACATTGCCGGAAACGGGGCTTAGCGTCAAACTCCCATGCCATTCCTTCATATTACCGTCTTTGGTACGAATATCCACCACAGAAGAAAGACGGCCGCCGTAACGGGCAGGGAAAGCGTCTTTATACAATGACACGTCTTTTACCGCATCACCATTAAAAATAGAAAAGAGACCAAAAAGGTGACCAGTATGATAAAGTGGAACGCCATCCAGCAGGTAGAGATTCTGATCAGCTCCACCGCCTCTGATCAGCAGGTTGCTGCTGCTTTCCAGGGAACTGCTGGTACCAGTGTACAGCTGCAGGGACTTCAACACATCTTTTTCTCCCAGGAGGGAGGGAAAACTGGATACATAAGTCACTGGCATATTGATGTATCCGGATTGGGAAGTTATCGCTTCTTTTTCACCATTTACCACCACGGTTTGTAACATACTACGGACTTCCATATGTATGTCCAGCTGGCCTTCGTCAGGAGGGGGGAGGTGCTGGAAAACCGGTTTATAGCCTATATGCGAAAATACGATTCCCTGGCAGGTGTCAGGCACCTGAAGACTGTAAAAGCCGAAGGCATTGGTTTCTGTACCTTTCCTGGTAATAGGATCATATACAGATGCCCCGATAATGAGCTCATTGCTGTTAATTTCTTTTACAAAGCCGCTGATGGTATAATACTGGGGCTGGGAGTTTTCCCGGAGCAGGAATATTTTTCCATTCAGCGCAGCCGCCTGTATGCCGGTTCCCTGTAAGATGGTACTTAACACTTCCCCCGTTGTATGCTCGGTTCCTGTTAGCTGAACCTTTTTATTCAGGTGCAGGAAACTGGAGCTATAGGATATATTGATCCCGGTTGACTTTTGTATATGCTGTATGAAAAAGAGAATGGTCCCCTGCCTGGAGGGAGGAATATATGATTGCTGTAATAAATCATTCTCCCTGTTCTGCGCCTGTAGTGGAATAATCGGCGAGAGAAACAGGAAGATACTGAATATGTATAAAAATCGATTTAAGAGGCTACTGACTGATGACGATGGTGTCGCCGTCTTGACGGTATTTAAACCCAAGCAATAGTTGTAATTCATGCAAAACATCATCACAGGACTGATTCCGGAACGTGATCGTAGCTTTCTGCTGCGATGCTGTTTCACGGTATTGATCATCAATCCTGATTTCTTTTGCGTAAAAGTCGGCTAATTGTGGCAATATTTCAAGAAGAGACTCATCATTAAATTGCAAAATCCCTGTTTTCCAGGCAATAAAGTTCAGATTGTTGTTATTACGGGCGTATAACTGTCCATTTCCCCAGGTACCTCTTTGTCCGCTGCCCAGAATTACAGCGGCGGTATCACCTTCCACGCCTAATTTTACCTTGCCGGAAGCTACTGTAACGGCGGTGCTGTCCTTTCCCGTTTGTACGGTAAAGGAAGTTCCCAGTACTTCTACTACCGACTGGTTGGGCGTTTTCACCAGGAAAGGGTGTCCGGGATCGTTGGCGATCTCAAAAAAAGCTTCCCCTTCCAGTTCTACAATACGTTGTTCATGATGATAGCCATTGAGATACCTGATCCGCGCACCCTGGCGTAGGGTGACCACAGATTTATCAGGGAGTTCAAAACTCTTTATTTTGCCATCATTGGCGGCCAGTTCATGTTTCTTCAGAGAAGAGCGGCTCTCCAGCCACCAGGCGCCTGCAGTTAGCAGGAGTAATATAGCCGCAGCTGCGGCATATTTTGTATAGAGTGATTTTATCCGGGAAGCGGGAGGCCGTATTGCCTGCGCTGTTTTGTCCCATGCGGCGGCGGTATTGTATTGGCGTGTTGGGCCAACAGCAGCAGGAGTGTCCTGCCATAACTTAGACAGAATCTTGTATTCCTCCTTATTTTCAGGGGAGGCATCCAGCCATTGCTGTAATGCCGCAGATTCTGCTTCAGTACATTGACCGGATAGCTTTTTAGCTATAAGTTCATGCAGGTAGGTGTCAAAATGCTCCATAGTTACAGTGTGCTCTACTTAGATAACGCTCGTTAGTGTGACTACCCTCTATCAGGGTGTAAATAATTTCAATAAAAACAGGATGCTCATTGGTAATCCATATTGATGGAGGTACTTTCGTAACAGTTTAAGTGCCCGTCCCATATAATTTTCAACAGTTTTGGCTGACAGCCCCAGTTTAACCGCCGTTTGCTGATGTGTCATTCCATTTATCCTGCAACAGGTAAATACTTCCCTGCATTGCGGAGGTAAGTTGGCGATGGCTTCATAAATAAGTTGCTCGTAGTACGGCCTGGCATTTTCTATCTCTTTGGCATTAGGATCTTCTGCAATATCTGCTATCCATTCAAAGCCTTTATTCCCTGCTTCTTCCGTGTTCAGTTTGCGTAATGCAGATATAGAGTTATTACGGACCGCACGGAACAGATATGCTTTTATATTAGGTATACCTATCAGCTCCTGGTGTTTTTCCCATAGCTTGATAAAAGTTTCCTGTACCACATCTTCCGCCGCAGCATCGTCCTTTAGGAAGCTATAGGCATAGTTACATAAGTCATTATACTGTGAATGAAATAATTCTTTATATGCCTGGTAAGAAGGTGATGTAATCATTTAACCTTCACGATATTTTAAATATATGAAATGATCGCTGCGAAAGTAACTATCTTTTTGAAAATTACGAATTCGTAATTCGTAATTCCAAATTCGTAATTTTTTTTTGAAAAAAGATAGAGGGAAATGCATTTCCCTGCGTTATCAGAACATAACAGCCATGCCTATATGTTTGTGGAAGTTCTCGTTTTTTTTAGTTGTGTTTTTTTTAAAACCAGGGTTGCATGAGGTTCTATGCAACCCTTTTTTATGCCCCTGTATCATTTTAGCCGATCCTGATATTGTTTGAAATTATTTTTGCAATCCATTGCAATGACGTGTAATTTGGGCGTTGTTACTTAAAAACAACGCCTGGAATGCACATATACCGGACTAAACACCTTTCCACGGGTATACTACTGGCTGCACTTTCTGTGTCAGTAGCCACCGCTCAGCAACCAGCTTCCATCTACCATGATGGCTGGATCGACTTTAATAAAAATGGTCAGAAAGATATTTTTGAAGATGCCCGACAACCTATAGACCAACGGATACAGGATCTGCTGTCGCAGATGACTATAGAAGAGAAGACTTGTCAGATGGCCACCCTATACGGTTATGGCCGTGTACTGAAAGATGAAATGCCCACCCCGGCATGGAAACTACAGGTTTGGAAAGATGGTATCGCCAATATTGACGAGGAGTTAAATAGTCTGCCATATAACAAAAAAGCACAATCCGAGTATTCCTTTCCCTACAGTAAACATGCTACCGCCATCAATACAGTGCAACGCTGGTTTATTGAAGAAACCCGCCTGGGCATCCCGGTAGACTTTACCAACGAAGGGATACACGGATTATGTCATGACCGTGCTACACCACTGTGTGCACCCATTGGGATTGGCAGCACCTGGAATAAGGAACTGGTCAGCCGTGCCGGACACATCGTGGGCAGAGAGGCTAAACTGCTTGGCTATACGAATGTTTATGTACCTATACTGGACCCTGCCCGTGATCCACGCTGGGGTAGAGTCGTGGAATGTTACGGGGAAGATCCTTTCCTGATAGCAGAACTGGGTAAACAAATGACGCTGGGTGTGCAGCAGGAAGGCGTAGCCGCTACCCTGAAACATTTTGCCGTGTACAGCGTCCCTAAAGGTGGTCGTGACGGAGAAGCCCGTACCGATCCACATGTGGCCCCCCGCGAAATGCACCAGATATACCTGTACCCGTTTCGCCGCGTGATCACAGAAGCCCATCCTATGGGCGTAATGAGCAGTTACAATGACTGGGACGGTGTGCCCATCACAGGTAGCTATTACTTTTTAACACAACTGCTGCGACAAGTATATGGCTTCACCGGTTATGTAGTATCGGACAGCGAAGCCGTGGAATATCTTTTCAGCAAACACCATGTGGCGGCAGACTATAAAGATGCGGTAAGACAATCGGTGGAAGCTGGTTTGAACGTGCGCACCAACTTCACTCCGCCGGAACAATTCATTATGCCCCTGCGCGAACTGGTAAAGGAAGGGAAGGTGTCAATGAAAACCATCGATAGCCGCGTAGCCGATGTGCTAAGGGTGAAATTCCGCCTGGGCTTATTTGATCATCCTTATGCAGATGCAAAACTGGCGGACAAAGGCGTACATACCGCTGCCGATGAGGCCTTTGCGCTGCAATTGAACAGGGAGTCGCTGGTATTGTTGAAAAATGAACAACAAACGCTACCCCTCGATAAACAGAAGATCCACCGTATCCTCGTTACAGGTCCGCTGGCAGCAGCCACCACGCATGCTGTGAGCCGCTACGGTCCTTCTAATAATAAAGTAACCTCTGTACTCGAAGGGATCACACAATATGCGGGTAAGCATATCACCGTTCAATATGCCAAAGGCTGCGATGTTATTAATCCGGGCTGGCCTGGCACAGAGCTGGTGCCCACACCGCTGGACTCCACAGAAAAAGCCGGTATAGCCGATGCTGTTAGTAAGGCTGCCAATGCAGACGTCATCATAGCCGTAGTGGGAGAAGATGAAAAGAGAGTAGGAGAAAGCCTTTCCCGTACCGACTTATCATTGCCAGGCAGACAACTGCAATTGCTACAGGCGCTGCACGCCACCGGTAAACCGGTGATTGCCGTGCTGATCAACGGACAGCCGCTTACCATCAACTGGGAACAACAAAATCTTCCTGCTATCCTGGAAGCCTGGTTCCCCGGCCCACAGGGAGGTACTGCCATTGCAGAAACACTCTTCGGCGACTATAATCCTGGTGGACGCCTGTCTGTGACCTTCCCGAAATCAACCGGACAAATCGAACTGAACTTTCCCTTTAAGCCCGGATCCCATGCTGGTCAACCATCTTCAGGGAATAACGGTTACGGTAATACGAGCGTAAATGGCGCCCTGTTTCCTTTCGGATTTGGACTCAGCTATACTTCATTTACCTACAGCAACCTGGTGGTAACACCCGCAAAACAAGCTGCCCAGGGCGATATACATATCAGCGTGGATATCACTAATACGGGTAAACGAAAAGGGGATGAGGTGGTACAGCTCTATCTGAAAGATAAAGTCAGCAGTGTGACTACCTATGTGATGCAGCTCCGTGGCTTTGAAAGGGTAGGGCTCGAACCAGGAGAAAAGAAGACGGTGTCATTCATATTGCGCCCGGATGATCTGGCTATCCTGGATCGTAATATGAACCGGACTGTGGAACCTGGTGAGTTTGAAGTATGGATGGGCGCGTCTTCGGAGGATATCAGGCTAAAGCAGGGTTTCCTAATAGAGTAGTGGGAGTAAGACAAACTCCCTGTGATTCCGTATTTTTATATAAAACCATGCAAGATGTCCGGAACTTTCTCAAAGCTGAAAAACGCTTATCATCTGTTGAAGAGTATTGATTTTGCGATGCTGGCGAAACTCTCCGAAAAAGTGGACCTGCCCAAAGTAATGGAATCCGTAGCACATATGGATGATGCGCAGTTGAACGGGCTGATGAAAATGCTCCGCAGTCGCGGTGCTAAAAAAGCATTGCCGCCTGTTGAAGGCGACTTTTATGATCTGGGAAGCAAGCTGAATGCAGAAGACCGGGCATTGCAGCTAAAGGTGAGGGCTTTCATGGAAAAGGAAATAAAGCCCATTGTGAATGAGTACTGGCTGAAAGCAGAATTTCCATTTGAGATCATTCCTAAATTCAGGGAGCTGAATATCTGTGGTGTTACTTATGAAGGATATGGTTGTCCTAACCGGTCTTTCCTGATGGAAGGGATTATTGCGATGGAAATGGCCAGGATAGACGCTTCTGTGGCCACCTTTTTTGGGGTGCAGAGCGGACTGGCCATGGGATCAATTTATATGCTGGGCTCTGAAGCGCAGAAACAGGAGTGGCTGCCCGGTATGCAGCAACTGACTACGATAGGCGCGTTTGGCTTAACAGAACCAGAAGTAGGCTCCGGTACAGCCGGAGGATTAACGACTACGGCTAAACGAACAGGTGATACCTGGGTGCTGAACGGACAAAAGAAATGGATTGGCAACGCCACCTTTGCAGATGTGATCGTGATATGGGCACGTGACGTGGATGATAACCAGGTGAAAGGCTTTCTGCTGCGGAAAGATACACCTGGCTTCAGCGTGGAAAAGATCCATGATAAGATGGCCCTGCGTATTGTGCAAAACGGACTGATTACCTTAGCAGACTGTCAGATTGCGGAGGCAGACCGTCTGCAGCACGCCAACTCTTTTAAAGATACCGCCAAGGTACTGCGCATGACCCGCGCCGGTGTTGCCTGGGAAGCCGTAGGTTGTGCCCGAGGCGCCTATGAAAATGCGCTGGCGTATACCCGTACCCGTGAGCAATTTGGAAAACCGATTGCCGCATTTCAATTGATACAGGGGCACCTGGTAGAAATGTTATCCAATCTCACTGCCATGCAAACTATGGTCTACCGTCTCTCTGAAATTCAGGATGCCGGCGCATTAAAAGATGAACATGCCTCTCTGGCAAAAGTATTCTGTACCATGCGTACCCGTGATGTGGTCAGTCGCGCCCGCGAAGTGATGGGAGGTAACGGCATATTGCTGGAATACAATGTAGCCCGTTTTGTGGCTGATGCGGAAGCCATTTACTCCTATGAAGGCACCAAAGAAATTAATTCCCTGATAGTGGGAAGGGCCATTACCGGATTTAGTGCTTTTGTCTGAAAAATATAAATTCTTTTTTATAGTTTAACGGCACAATTGCGGATAATGCCGCAGTGCATCACTTAATTAAGATCCGTTATGAATTCATCTAACCGTCGTAATTTTCTCAGAAACATATCGCTGGGAAGTATTGCCGCCATCAGCATTCCTGGTATTGTGTCAGCAGCGGTATCCGCAGAAAAACACAAAAAGATCACACTTAAAAAAGAAGGGGTGGTGTTATTTCAGGGCGACTCTATTACTGATGCGGGGCGTAAAAGAGATAATGACCAGCCCAATACCGGTGCCGCATTAGGCGGAGGTTATGCACTGATGGCCGCATCTGACCTGTTACTTAAGAATGMCGATAAAAATCTGAAAGTATACAACAAGGGGATCAGCGGAAATAAAGTATTTCAGCTGGCCGACCGCTGGGATATCGACTGTCTGGTTATTAAGCCGGATGTACTCAGTATCCTTGTGGGCGTAAATGATTTCTGGCATACGCTGAATGGTAACTACAAAGGCACGGTCCAGACCTACAAAGAAGATTACGATAAATTACTGACGCGTACCAAAGAGCAATTGCCGGATGTACAGTTGATCATTGGAGAGCCTTTTGCGGTAACTGGTGTGAAAGCCGTAGACGAAAAATGGTATCCTGCATTTGATGAGTACCGTGCAGCAGCCCGTGCTTTGGCCGACAAATACCAGGCTATCTTCATCCCTTATCAATCCGTTTTTGATAAAGCACAGAAATCCGCTCCGGGAGCTTACTGGACCGGTGATGGCGTACATCCGAGCGTAGCCGGCGCCCAGCTGATGGCCGAAGCCTGGCTGCAATGTGTAAAATAAATATATGATCACCCTTGCAGGTGTGTAATAAATAACGACTATTTATTTTCAGCACCGGGCGCGGAAGCCCGGTGCAATTATTCTTCCTCCGCAGCCTGTTTCCCATATTTGTCCGGTCGAACATTGATTTTTATACATTACTACTACTTCTCGCATACTTCTCCGATACTTAGGACTCGTCTATGCATCGTATTACCATTACTGTCCTACTACACTCTTACTACTGTCCTACTACTCTCTTACTACTCTCTTACTACTCTTTCACTACTCTTTCACCGCACTATGTGCCTTCCTGGTGTCTGAAGTTATACAGATCCTGTTGGTTTGACTGGCACCACAACTTCCTGTTAAGGAAGGGGGGCTTTTATCTGGGCATAACATTTATTACATTTGTTTTTATCACATGAAATTCCAGTTATGAAACAATTAGGTATCTTATTCATTATGTTAGGACTTAATACCGCTATCAGCGCACAACAGCAAACCATTCATCTGTGGCCGGGAACAGTACCGGGAGAACCTGCTGCCAAACAGATGGCGCAGGTAACAGCAGATGGCAGCAACAATGTAAAACGGTTGACGGATGTAACTGATCCTTTACTGGAAGTGTTTCCAGCGCCTGCAAATAATAATAATGGGGTAGGCGTTATCATTTGCCCAGGCGGCGGCTACAACATCCTCGCTATTAACCTGGAAGGGTACGAAATTGCTGCGTGGCTGAATAAACTGGGTTATACTGCGTTTGTTTTGCAATACCGGGTGCCTAAGAAAGAAGCCGGTGCGCTCCAGGATGCGCAACGGGCTATCCGGGTAGTGCGCAGTCGTGCTGCGGAATGGAGGTTGCAGCCTGACAAGATAGGTTTAATGGGCTTTTCTGCAGGTGGTAGTCTCACCGCCAGAGCTGCCACACTATATAACGTAAATGCTTACACGCCGTTTGACAAAGCCGATAGTTTGTCCGCCCGGCCTGCATTTGGCATCCTCATATACCCGGCTTACCTGGATAAGGGGGAAAACAGAACCCTGACACCGGAGCTGAAACCAGACAGCCAGACACCTCCCATGTTCCTTTTTGCTACAGCCGATGATTCCTATGGCAATAGTGCCCTGGTAATGGCGGGCGCCCTCCGCGATGCCAAAGCCGCCGCAGAACTTCATTTTTACGCCAAAGGTGGCCATGGATACGGTTTACGTCCGGGTAACCCTGCAGCAGAGGTATGGCCTGGTCTCCTGGAAAAATGGCTGAAAACAACCGTGAAGTAAGTTTTGGGAAATTATAACTTTTCAGAAGTAGCTTTTCGAATAAATAATTCTCTAAATTTGACGGACTATAAAACCTGTTACTATGGGAATTTTTGATAAGCTCAGGAACGAATTTATTGATATTATTGAGTGGACAGACTCGTCCACGGATACAATTGTGTGGAAGTTTCCCCGCTACCAGAATGAAATAAAAATGAACGCCAAACTTACCGTGAGGGAGTCGCAGGTGGCTGTTTTTATGAATGAAGGTAAGATTGCAGACGTTTTTCAGCCCGGAATGTATACACTTACTACTCAGAATATGCCTATACTGAGTACATTACAGGGATGGAAATACGGCTTTAACAGCCCTTTTAAAGCAGATGTGTTCTTTGTGAGCATGCGTCAGTTTACTAACCAGAAATGGGGAACCAAGAACCCGGTAATGCTCCGCGATGCAGAGTTCGGGCCATTGAGAATCCGGGCTTTTGGTAGTTATGCTTTCCGCGTAAAAGATGCAGGCGCCTTTCTGAAAGAAGTAGCTGCTACCAACCCCGAATTTACCGTGGAAGGGATCAACGAGCAGTTACGTAACCTGGCGGTGTCCCGCGGTATGGAAGCCATTGCTGAAGCCAAAATCCCAGTACTGGACCTGGCAGCTAACTACGAAGAGGTATCTACTGCCATCACTGGTAAAATTGGTACTGAGTTTAATGAGCTGGGGCTGGAGCTGACCAAGTTCCTCATTGAAAATATCTCCCTGCCACCTGAAGTAGAAGCCGCACTGGATAAGCGCAGCAGCATCGGCATTGTAGGGAATTTGGGCGCATATTCTCAGTTCCAGGCAGCAAATGCTATGGAGAAGGCAGCGGAAAATCCTTCCGGTGGCGGACTCGCAGCGGCCGGACTAGGCGCCGGCATGGGCGCAGCCATGATGGGACAGGTAGGTAATATCTTCCAGAATAATAATCAACAACAGGCAAACGCCGGTGGTGGTGCACCTCCACCATTGCCAACCGCTGCTCCTTTCTTTGTTGCAGTAGATGGTAAACAAAGTGGTCCTTTTGACCAGGAACAACTCCGTCAACTGGCAGCAGCAGGCAACCTGAATGCACAAACACTGGTGTGGAAAACCGGTATGGCCGCCTGGTCTGCCGCTGGCACCGTACCTGAACTGGCACCGGTATTAGCTACCGTACCTCCACCATTACCATAAAAAAACTAATGATCCGGTGATGAAGTGATGGATTGTTTTGAAAAAAGTAATCCATCACCTCCCTAACCCGGGACCAAAATATTCCTATGTCTTTTGAGGAAAAAACAAGCGAAACAGTTAACTCGCTAAAATGCCAGAACTGTGGATCGATCCTGCATTATGCACCAGGTACCAACAGCCTGAAATGCGAATACTGCGGCACCGTGAATCAGATCGAAGAGGAAACACTGCCTGCGGCTATTCAACCTGTCAACTATGATCAGTTTATTGCATCACAGCAAAACCATACTGAAGCTACCCAACAGGCCGTAGTGGTGAAATGTGTAAGCTGCGGCGCCTCCACTACCATGTTGCCCAATGTAACGGCAGATTCCTGTCCGTTCTGCGCTTCCCCACTGGTGATAGATACCACTCAAACCACCGCCATTCTGCAACCGCATTATGTATTGCCATTCGCAGTGAAAGACAGCGAAGCATTACAATATTTCCGGACCTGGATGAGTAAACTCTGGTTTGCTCCTTCAGACATGGTAAAGAAGGTGAAAGATGGCTCTTCCCAACAATTGAAAGGTATCTACATCCCTCACTGGAGCTATGATACGGATACAGACACTGAGTATACCGGACAACGCGGTGAATATTACTACACCACCGAAAGCTATACCACAGAGGAAGATGGGAAAACGGTAACCCGGACGAGAGAGGTACGGCATACTGCCTGGTATCCCGCTTCCGGTCGCGTGAATAACAACTTCCGTGATGTATTGGTATCAGCCAGTCCTTCTTTACCGCTTAAAATGGCGGAGATCCTGGAACCCTGGCTACTGGATCAGCTTAAAAAGTATGATGGCCGTTATCTGAGCGGCTTCCGCGCAGAGCTCTATCAAACTGATGCTGAACAGGCACTGGTTATCGCCAAGAAAAGAATGGATCCCGTTATCAGGGAAGAAATCCGGGACGATATTGGCGGTGATGAACAGAGTATCGATAACTACGATGTGGATTACAATAACCTCGGCTTAAAATACCTGTTACTTCCCGTTTGGATCAGCGCCTACCGTTACAATGGAAAGCTGTACCATTTTGTAGTAAATGCCTGCACCGGTGAAGTAACCGGCGATCGTCCATATAGCTGGATAAAGATTGTCGGCCTTATCCTGGGTATTATTTTAGCGATCGTTGTTATATACTCGTTAGCGCAGTCGAAATAATCAATCATCTCTCGTTACAGATAGCTGGTTATTCAGTTTTCATTCAAATGAAAGCTGAATAACCAGTTTTTTTTCGCGCTCTGGGGAAAACAATCTACATCATTTTGTGTCCGCTATTTTTTCAGCTATCCTCAAAACCCTTTGCCTCATTACGTTTAAGAGGCATCCCATCTTCCGGGTACCGTTTTTGCAAAGTTAACCCTGTAAATAAGCACACCTATTACAAACCCAAAACAATAAGCAATGAAGAAGTTAGTGATTTTATCAGCAACATTTTTAGCAGTATGGATGACGCAGTCATGCGGCGATAGTGCTAAGAATCCACAATCGGAAAAGCCGGTAGACAGCGCACAGAGTATTAATGAAACAGTGAAGCCTGTAGATGAAAAATCATCCCAGTTCGCAGTGGATGCAGCTAATGCTGGTATGAAAGAAGTTGCTATGGGGAAACTGGCACAAGAGAAAGCACAGAGCGAAAGAGTGAAAGCCTTTGGTACCATGATGGTCAACGATCATACCAAAGCAGGTGATGAACTGAAAGCGCTGGCGCAAAAGAAGAATATCACGTTGCCGGCTGAATTATCTACCGATGATAAAAAGCATATCGATGATATGTCTAAGAAAACAGGAAAGGACTTCGACAAGCACTACATAGATATGATGGTAGACGGCCACGAAAATGTAGTAAGTGAATTTGAAAAGGCATCCGATAATGTAACAGACGATGAGCTGAAAACATGGGCCCGTAATACGTTGCCTACTTTAAAGGCACACCTGGACTCTGCAAAAGCAATTAAAGACAGTTGGAAAAAATAAACTGAAGAATATTAGTGAATCCAGAGAATTGCAATCATAGCTTCAAGGGCCAGCTCCTTGAAGCTTTCTTTTTAATGAGGTAATTTTGATTTCAACGCACCATATACCCAGGTGCCCGCAATCGCGCTCAATAAAGTAATCGCTACTACTGTAAAACCAGTGCCGATCTGTGCGAAGAGTGGTCCCGGACAAGCCCCGGTGATAGCCCATCCCAGTCCGAATATCAGGCCACCGAAAACCTGCCCTTTGTTAAATGTTTTTGGTGCTACCATGATAGGATCACCAGCAATTGTTTTTATATTGAATCGTTTAATCAGTTGCAGCGAAATAATACCCGTTATCACCGCTGTACCAATAACACCATACATATGAAAAGAAGTCAGCTGAAACATTTCCTGTATCCGGAACCAGCTGATCACCTGCGCTTTCACCAGCACTATACCAAAGAAAATACCTGCTATCAGAAATTTTATATTCTTCATCTTAATTAAAGCATTTAAAGATAAAAGGGATCAATACATTGGCGCTGAAAAATCCTCCGGCCATAAAGCAGCAGGTGGCTACCAGCGAAGGCCATTGCAGATTAGACATACCCATAATAGAATGCCCTGAAGTACAACCACCGGCATAACGGGTACCAAAGCCTACCAGGAAGCCACCGAATACAAAGAAGATCAATCCTTTCCAGGTAAACAGATTGGACCAGCTGAATATTTCCGGCGGCAGGAGGGCACTATAGTCGTGCACACCGTAAGTGGCCAGCCGTTCCTGTGTGGCGGTAGCTATCTGTATGTCATTGCCATCCTGCAGGAAATGCCCCGCCAGGAAACCACCCAGTACTATACCTGCTACAAAAAAGAGATTCCAGGATTCCTTTTTCCAGTCGTATTTGAAAAATGAAATATTGGCAGGGAAACAGGCAGCGCAGATGTGCCGCAGCGATGAAGAAATACCAAAGGCCTTATTGCCCAGTATCAGCAGTACCGGCACCGTAAGCCCTATTAACAGCCCCGACACCGACCAATGCCAGGGTTGCTGGATAAACTTTAATAATTGCATAGAGATGAATTAAGGTATGAAAGTACGAATTATGAATGATGCATTTGTGGGTAGATAGTAAATGGAAAATGTATTCCCGTTTACTATCTACCCACAAATCCCTAACTGCTAACTGCTAAAAGCTATCTCCCCACAAATCCCTAAAAGCTGGCAGCTAACAGCTAACAGCTATTCCTACAGCAGATCATTATACTCCGGATGTCTTTTCATATAGGCATTTACGTAAGGACAATAAGGCTTTACCTTCAGGTGATTTTCCCTTGCATATTCCAGTACATATTTAGCCAGTTGCCCGGCAATACCTTTGCCCTCCAGTTCCGGAGGTACTTCAGTGTGAACATAGGCGATACCACCCGGAAACAGTGTATAGGCAATCAGTGCAGTATGTCCATCCACCACCGTTTCAAACTGATGTTTGGCAGTATTGTTTTGAATAGTGAGCTCCATATCGGGTGCTTTAAGATTTGTCAGAGAAATTGATTTTAGTGTGGGTGCCATCGCAGTAAGGTTTGTTGGAAGATCCTCCACAACGGCAAAAAGCGGTGACTTTGTTTTTATGTGTTTCTTTGCCGTTGGCATCTCTCACCACAATATTACCATACACCAGTAGTGGGCCGTTGGGCGTGGGCTCCACGATGCTTTCCGCAGAAATTTGTGGTTCCGTGCCTCCCTGCGCGGCTACTTCCGCATTCATGAAATAGGTAAGCGCACCAGAAGGGCAATGCTTTATCTGCGTAACAATTTGTTCTGTAGTGGCAGCTGCTGCATCGATCCAGGGTTTCTGGTTTGGGTTAAATACTGCCGGAAGACCGTGAAAGCAAACCTCTGAATGGATACATACATTTGGCTTCCATACAATTGTAACGGCGCCATTGGTGTAGTGTTTGGTAATGTCTTTCATGGTTAAACAGCTTTTGTATTCACTATAATAGGATTGCTCAGTATTTTATGAACAGGGCAGGAGTGGGCTATCTGTAATAGCCTGGCCAGCTGTTCTTCAGTCAGGTTGCCGGTAAAGTGAACTTCCATATCTATCACCGTTGTGAGTGGATCCGGTTTCCCTTCACTATTAAATCGCAGCTCAACTTCCACATTATCCAGCGGCCATTTTTTCCGGTTAGCATACATCTTTACCGTTACTGCGGTGCAGGCGCCCAAACTGCTCAATAACAGTTCTCCGGGTTGAGGACCGGTGTCACCGCCACCTGCTTCTTCTGGTTCGTCTGCCAGCCAGCGATGATCCCTTGCTTCTATTGATACCTGGTAGGGATGCCCGGATAAATTTATTTTAACTTCCTGATCCATGTGTTTTTTTTACTGAAAATGATTGGCCATCCATTCGGCGGCTAATGTAATATCCTGGTGTACCAGGTTATGGCCCGTATTGATATCGTAGGAGCTTACCTGGAATCCATTTGCGCTTAACAGTGCTGCATAGGCTGCTGTAGCGGCCGGGTCTACCATACCGTCTTCTGCGCCGGAACTCATGAACACGGGCTGCTGCCGCTGCGTTTCAAAAGAGTCTTCCAGGCCACTGAGTGGCTGCATAGGGCGAAATAGCACCGCACCGGCCAGCAACTCAGGATATAAAATAAGTGCGGCGCCGGCAATGTTGGCGCCGTTGGAATAGCCCACTGCAATTAGTTTGTTGATATCAAAACCTTCTGTTGCAGCCAACTCTTTCAGAAAATGCACCATCTCATGTGTTCTGAAATGTACATCTTCTTCATCAAATACGCCCAGGCCTAAACGACGAAAGAAACGGGGCATACCATTTTCTTCTACATTGCCTCTCAGACTCACTACGTTGAATCCTTTTCCCAGCGATCCGGCCAGCGGTAACAAATCACGCTCATCTCCGCCGGTACCGTGTAATAACAGCAACGTATAGGCGGACTCGTTACCAACCGGCTGGTATACATATTGCATTGGTCTGAAATCCATATTAATCCAGTTTAATCAGTCTTTTTACAATCTCTTCCCGCTGTGCTTCATACTGAGGTGGCAGCATCAGGTGAGTACCCAGTTCTGCTACTGGTTCATCTACCGTGAACCCCGGCACGTCTGTGGCCAGCTCAAATAAAACACCGCCTGGTTCTCTGAAATAAACAGAACGGAAATATTTGCGATCCAGCTGCGGCGTGGCATCTAAACCACGTGCCTCCAGTAATTCCCGGTAATGCATTTGCATGGCATCATCTTTCATCCGGAAGGCAATATGATGTACACTTCCACCCGCTACATGACCACGGGGTTCGCCTTTGGCTTCTACCAGATCGATATAGTTGGCTGTATCACCGGCAGGGCTGGCGAAACGGTAACGGTTGGTGTGGTTTTTTTCAAGTTTATATCCAAATACAGATACCAGCAGATCGGCGGTAGGCTGCACGTCCTCCAGCGTGAGCGTTGCATGGTGGAAGCCACGTGTAGCATTTTCTTCATCTACTTCGGTAGTCACCCAGGGCTGTCTGTTATCTGGTTTTTCCGGTACTGTTAATTCTACTTTCAAACCATCAGGATCTATAAAAGTCAGGTATATTTCCCCGAATTTGGAAGAAGGTTTATTGTAAATAATATTCTCTTTCTCCAGTCTTTTTAGCCAGAAATCAATACTGCCTTCCGGTATAGAATACCCTATTTCAGTGGCCATATGTGTACCCCTGCGTCCTGCCGTAATATCTTCCCAGGGGAAAAAAGTAAGGATAGTACCGGGAGTACCGGTTTCATCTCCATAATAAAAATGATAAGTATGCGGGTCATCAAAATTCACGGTCTTCTTGACAAAACGCAAGCCCATTACCCGGGTATAAAAATCATAGTTTTTTTTAGCATTGCCGGAGATAGCAGTAATGTGATGGAGTCCTGTTATTTCGTTCATAATTCCTCGTTTTTGGAGCTTTTAGCTATTAGCTTTTAGCTGTTAGTAAATGCAGCGGTGAGCATGTTATGTTAATCTTTGCTGCATTTACTAACAGCTAACAGCTATTTTTTAATCAACTGCACTTCGCAGTATATCTTCACATCGTCGCCCACCAGTACGCCGCCTGTTTCAGTGGCTGCATTCCAGTTAAGGCCAAAATCTTTACGGTTAATTTTTCCATTGATGGTAAAACCCGCTTTGGTATTGCCCCAGGGATCTTTTACCACGCCACCGAATTCTACGGCCAGCTTGATGTTTTTGGTGACATCACGGATAGTCAGATCTCCATATAATTCATAAGAGCCATCATTGTCCACATTTTCATACTTAGTAGCTTCGAATGTGATATTCCGGTATTTATTTACATCAAAGAAATCCGGCGCACGAAGGTGCTTATCACGGTCGGCACTACCAGTAGAAATAGAATCTACATCTATCGTTACTTTCACCTTTGCCGTCATAAAATCCTCTTCTTCCGTTTCTGCTTCCACCGTAAAGTTGTGGAACTTACCATTGATGTTGGTGATCATCAGGTGGCGGATTTTGAATCCAAGTTCACTGTGGTCAGCATCTATTGCCCATTGTTGTTTTGCCATAAGTAAATGTAGTTTTAAAATGATTCAATGAAAATTATTGTTGCCTCTAAAGTCGCTGCAGGGCTATATCTTAACAAGCATCTATACTTATTGTTCAATGTTTTTGTAATACAAATATCGGGTGATAATGTCAGGGTTTAAATGGATCAAATACTGTAATTGATGTACTATTTACAGCAGTCGCTAAAGATAAGGATTTTAAGGTAAGTACTTTATTATCAAATTATGTATAATTTTTTTCAAATACTTCAAACATTATTCATGAAATATTGTTTTGAGGTGTTAAGGTCATTTTGGCGACCTGCCTGATGAAAAGAAAACCGTATGAGATATTACTTGTTTTTATTGCCTTTACTGACCGTACTGTATGTACAGGCACAGCAAAATGGGCAACAGCTGACTTTAAAGCAATGTTATCAACTCGCAAAGCAGGGAAATACTTTAGTCCAGCAGGCACAACGCTCCCTGCAGGCCCGGGAATATACGCTGCAGGCTGAAAACAGGTTATACTATCCGAAAGTAGATTTACTTGCAGGATATAATTACCTGGGTAAACCACTGGAGATAAATCTGCAACAGGTTAAAGACGGCGTGGTAAACGGTTCTTCCGCTCAGAGTGTAAATACTGCCAATACCGTTTTTCAGCAGGTCACCGGGCAACCCCTTCCACAAAGCGTTAAAGATGTTATCTATAATGCTACCAAAGGAATCATCAATACATTCTATCCGGATTATAATCCTGAGCTCACCAAACAATCTTATTTTACCGCTGCCCTGGCACTCCGGCAGCCGATATACCTTGGCGGAAAAATTGCCGCCGCCCAGCAGCTGGCACGTACACAGGTAGCTGCCGGACAATTTAATCAGCAGGTAGTGGAGAAAGGATTGTATTTCGCCATCAGTGCGCAGTACCTCCGCATCCTTTACCTGAATACCATCATGGCACATGAGGAGGTGATTGTGGAATCATTTAAGAAAAACAGGGACTACGCTACCTCCCTGAAAGATAACCAGATATTGCCGCCCTACCTGCTCAACTGGGCCAGGGTAGCCTATGTACAGGCCACTAACCGCTATAGTAACCTGGGACTTGAAAAAGAGAATGCCCTCCTGGAGATGAACAACCTGCTGGGGCAACCACTGGAAACCCCCATCTTCATTGACGATACGCTGCAATATGAATTGAAACCAGTCACCGAATCAGGCCAGCTGGAGCAACTACGTAACAATCCCACTTACCGCCTGGTAGAAAACAAAACAGACCTGGCCAATGTAGGGTTGAAAGCTTCCCGCTCGCTGGCATTACCCAACATATTTGCGATTGGCAGTTTGAATCTTTATCAGAAAGATTTACCTGTTACCATCCCACCATGGCTGATTGGCGTGGAAATGCAATGGAACCTCTTCGATGGATTCCAGAAGTTCAAACGTACAAAGGCGTCTAAAATGCTGGTGGAAGAAGCCCAACTGGCGGCAGCCAATATTAAAACAACACTGGAGCTGAGGTTGCGTATCGCCATGAATAAAATGAAGGCGCTGCAAAATGATGTGGCTTCACTCGATAGTGCCAGGCAACAGGCACATACCACCACGACCCTGGTAACGGACCGGATGCAGAACCAGTTGTCATCCGTAAAAGATGTAAACGATGCACTCCTGCAGGAAGAAGAAATGCAGAAGATCTATTATACCGCCGTGATGGGCTATTACCTGGCACTGGCAGAATACTGGAATGTAATTGGTACACCGGAACAATTTGCTACTTACGTTGACAGATAAACAGATATAATTCATGAGAGCTGTATTAAAAAATTACTGGGCCCTGTTAATTCCCATTGCCATATTAATTATAGCACTGATCTTTTTTGTAAAGAAGCCTGCTGCGCCGGATAAATCAGTGATAGGTATGGTAGACGCAGATTATGTAGATGTAGCGGCGGAATTTCCCGGAAGACTGGATAGCCTGTTGGTAAAGCAGGGGGACACCATCCGTAAAGGACAACTACTGGGTGTGCTCAGATCTACCGAAATAAATGCGATCCGTAACCAGGCGGAAGCTGCCATAGATGCCGCCAAAGGACAACTTACCCTGCTGCAGAAAGGTGCCAGGCCGGAAGCCATCAAAGCAGCGGACAACCTGTATAACATTACCCAGCAACAATATGAGCTGATGCAGAAAACATATCAGCGTATGCAGAACCTTTTTAATGATGATGTCATTTCCGGACAGGAAAAGGACCTGGTATATTTTAAACTGCAGGCCGCCAAAAAGGAAATGGAGACAGCCAAGCTAAATATGGATATGCTGCAACAGGGCAGCAGGCCCGAACTCATCACCACAGCGGCTGCCATCGTGCGACAGGCAGAGCAGGGCTATGAACTCACCAAAGCATTATCGGATAACACTTATATCCACGCGCCCTCAGATGGGATCATTACCTCCATGGTGATAGAAGAAGGAGAAATCGTTTCCATCGGTTATCCGCTGATGACCATACAGAAACCTGCCACTTATCATATTACCTATAACATCCGGCAGGATGATATGAAAGAATTTCCCATCGGCACTAAATTTAAGATGCGGGTACCGGGCTGTGAACCGGAAAGCTTTGACGCGGAAGTGTCCAAGGTATCACCATCCCTTACATTCGCTAACTGGGTACCGGTAAAAGATCAGGGCAAGTTTGAACTGCGTACTTTCACCGTTGACCTGAAACCCATCAATCAAGCCGATATCAGGGGACTGCGCCCAGGTATGACGGCCTCTATGATTCTGCCATGATGCTGCGTTCCATTATTAATATCACGATCAGGGAATGGAAGCGCATACTTACCCTCCCGGAGCATTACCTGGTATTGCTGGTATTACCGGCATTGGTATGCTTTCTATACGGATATATCTACCACAACCAGTTTGCCCGTGAGATGCCTGTCGCCATCTGGGATGAAGCCAACTCGCCCTTATCGCGCAAGTTTAGTTTCCTGCTGGAACAAACGGAAAGTATTCACATCACGCAACAGGTACATAATGAAGCTACCATTGAGGAAATGATGCAGCGGGGTGTGATTCAGGGAGCTATTCACTTCCCTGCCCGGATGGATGATCATATCAAGAGCCGGCAACCGGTATACATCACTCTGTATACTAACACTGCCGCGGTGGTAACGGGTAAGCTGATTTATAAAGATGCCGCGAAAGTATTGATCACCGCCGGTTCCGGGGTGACGTTGCAAAAATTTATGAAAACGGGTATGCCGGCAGGAAAGGCCATGGCGCTGGTACAACCCATCAAACTCAATTCCTATCTGCTCTATAATCCGCAATTCAGCTACCTGCAGTACCTGGTACCCGGTCTCATTGCGGTAGCACTGCAAATGATGATGATCATGGTGACGGTACTGGCCATCAACCTGGAAGGCCAGAGAGGTACGTTTGGGGAGCTGAAGGAAGTAGCCAACGGGTCCGCGTCTAATATCCTGTTGGGAAAAGGACTCGCATTTTTAAGTGTAAGCTGGTTGCATTATATCCTGGTCACCTGTATTGTGTATCCTGTTTTTGCCAGTGGGCGGATTGGTGGGTCCTGGGCGCTTTTCACCATCTTTACTCTCCTCATCCTGGGATGTATCAGTATAGGGTTTATGGTGTCTGCTATTGTCAGTGATGTAATGGTGTCCTGTGATCTTGGCCTGTTCTATACTTCCCCGGCTTTCGTATTCAGCGGGTTTACTTTTCCCCGCTGGGCCATGCCCTGGTACGACCAGTACTATGCCTGGCTGATGCCTTTTACCCCGTTTCTCGACGGATTTTTTAAAGTGTACTTTATGCAATTACCGTTGCATTACGTGCATAAGGAAATAGGGCAGTTGCTGATCTATATTATTGTCACATTCCCGGTGGCGCTGTTGTTTCTGCAGCGCAGATTGAATAAACTCCAATTGCAGCATGCGTGATTTTTTTCGTCATATTACCCGGTTGTTCCTGCGGGAAGTGAAGCTGGTAGCCAAAGACCATAGCCTGTTACTCACTTTGCTGATAGCTCCGCTCCTGTATGCATTTTTCTATGGCAGTATATATAGTTATAAGGTAGAAGAAAAAGTATTACTGGCCGTAGCAGATGATGATAAAAGTGAGTTGTCGCGCACTTTTCTGCAGCAGCTCACTAAAATGCAGATTGTAGAAGTGGTGGGGGCATTAGATTTAAAGGATGCCCAGGAGAAAATGTATTACGGGGAATGCCAGGGCTTTCTCTATATTCCTAATGGGGTGCAAAAGAAAGTACTGGCTTTGCAACAGGGAGATATTGTACTGGCCGTAAATGCTGCGCGGTTCCTGCCTTCCAGCGAACTGGCCGGCGCCATTACCACATTGGCACTCACAGTAGGGGCGGGCGTGCGATTAAAATACAATGAAAGGCAGGGACTGAATTCGCAAATGGCGATGCGGGAAACCCAGCCGGTGAATCTCGACTACCGCCCTATGTATAATCCCCGGTCCAGCTACGGAGCTTTCCTGTTGCCCGGTTTGCTGGCGCTGATCCTGCAACAGACTTTACTTATCGGCCTGGCGGAAAGCATGGCGCTTGATAAAGAGCGGTTGCAGATTCCCCAAATGGTAGGCGCCGGTGGAGGTGGGTTGTCTGCCACCCTCTGGGGCAAAGGACTTTTTTACATGATCCTTTTTTGTTGCTACGCCTTTTTCTTTATGACAGTTAATTATAGCACACTGGATATCCCTTTCCGGGGTCATGCCTTCGATGTGGCCGTAGTATTTTTCATCTTCTTTTTCACACTCATACCGCTGGGAATATGGCTGGGTAGCATGTTTCCGAGTCAGCTGATGGCCGCACAGATGATGGTTTTTTCTACCTACCCGGTATTTCTTATTGCCGGCTATGCCTGGCCTTATGAATCGTTGCCGGTGCCGTTGCAATGGCTCTCGTCTATGGTACCTACAACTCCGTTCCTCCGGGTGTACCAGTCTATAGTACAAACCGGCGGTACCCTGGCCGATAATATGCCGTCTGTACTGCATTTGCTGGGGCTATGCACTTTTTATACGTTGCTGGCGCTGCTGGGATTAAGACGTTTGAATAAGCAACAACAATCCCTATCTTTGTAACGGATGTATGCAATTGTAGATATAGAAACGACAGGCGGCCATGCCAGCGCCAATGGTATTACGGAAATCGCCGTTTTCCTGTATGACGGGAAGGAAATCACGCAGCATTACCAAACCCTGGTAAACCCCGGTATCCCCATTCCTTATTACATAGAATCACTGACTGGTATCAGTAATAGTATGGTAGCGGAGGCGCCGCCCTTTGAGGCGATTGCACCCCTGTTATATGATTTGCTGAAAGACCGGATCTTTGTGGCACATAATGTAAACTTCGACTACTCCTTTATAAAGCACCAGCTGGGCAACGCAGGCTACGACCTGCAATGCAAAAAGCTGTGTACGGTAAGACTGGGACGTAAAATATTTCCCGGTCTGAAATCCTATAGTCTCGGCAACATCTGCCGGCACTTTAGTATTCCGGTCAATGGCCGTCACCGTGCCGGTGGAGATGCAGAAGCCACCACACAGCTCTTCGGGCTGCTGCTGGCCAACGACAAAGAAAAGGTGATCGCCGCTGCCTTAAAGGTTGGATCCAAGGAACAGTTCCTGCCACCTAATCTGCCACCGGAACAGGTGAAGTCCCTGCCAGACCGACCGGGCGTATACTATTTCCATGACCAGAAAGGAAAGATCGTATATGTGGGCAAAGCCAAAGATCTGAAGAAGCGCGTCAATAGCCATTTTACAGGTAATAGCACCAGCCGGCAACGACAGAACTTTCTACGTGTTATTCATAGCATTACCCACCAGGAAACAGCTACGGAGCTAATGGCCTGTATATTGGAGTCGGTAGAGATCAAGCGCCTGTGGCCTGTTTTTAACTATTCCCAGAAAAGAGTAGAGTTCAGATACGGGTTCTACCTGTTCGAAGACCAGCAAGGTTACCTGAGACTGGCCATAGAAAAGAAACGGAAGTACTCACATCCGGTGCACAGCTTTAACCTGTTAATAGACGGACACCGGCTGTTACGCTCGCTCATCAAAGAATTCGAGCTATGCCCCAAATTGTGTTTCCTGCAGAAAGGCAATGGCACCTGTGCCGGCATTACCGCCGCTACCTGTAAGGGCGCCTGTGAAAAAACAGAAGCCCCGGCCACCTATAATGAACGTATGAAAGCGGCTATCGCCTTCTTACAGGAACAACAACCGTCTGTGATCATTGTAGACAAGGGCCGCCACAGCAACGAGAAAAGCTGCATCCTCATGGAGAAAGGCCGCTTTTACGGAATGGGCTATGTGCCTGCAGAAGTGAATACCGCCGAAGTAGAACAGCTCCGGGAATACCTGACCCCATACGCCGAAAATGAGGTGATCATCAGTCTGCTCAGACCATATGCCAGCAACAGCCGGCAGCTGGCGGGCATGAGCTAAATGATCTGTTTTACCGGCGACAGGAAAAAAAATTCTGTAATCGCAAAAAATCATGTGAATCCTGATTACTTTTGCAACTCGTAACCGTGATTTTCATCTTTAATTATTAATATTTTTTTATTCATGTTAGAGTCAAGTTTCAAATTGCCAGGTCAAACTGCCTTTTACAAAGGAAAAGTACGCGATGTTTACACCATTGAAGACAGGCTGATGGTAATGGTAGTAAGTGATCGTATCTCTGCATTTGATGTAGTATTGCCCCGCCCGATTCCATTCAAAGGTCAGGTGTTGAACCAGGTAGCCGCCATTATGCTGGAAGCTACTAAGGACATCGTTCCTAACTGGGTAAAATCATCACCACTGCCAAATGTAACGATCGGACTGAAATGTGAAACTTTCCCGGTGGAAATGGTGGTACGTGGAAACCTTACCGGCCACGCCTGGAGAACTTACAAATCCGGCGAGCGTGTACTGTGTGGTGTTACCATGCCGGAAGGACTGAAGGAAAACGACTTCTTCCCAACACCAATCATTACCCCAACTACCAAAGCGCACGAAGGACATGATGAAGATATTTCCCGTGAAGAAATCATTGCGCAGGGATTGGTAAGCAAAGAAGACTACGAGCAACTGGAAAAGTATACCCTTGCATTGTTTGAAAGAGGTAAGGAAATGGCCAAAGCACGTGGACTGATCCTGGTAGATACCAAATACGAATTTGGTAAAATCGGTGATACCATCTATGTGATTGATGAAATTCATACACCAGATTCTTCCCGTTACTTCTATGCCGAAGGCTACGAAGAAAACCAGAAAAATGGTGCACAGCAGAAACAGCTCAGCAAAGAGTTTGTTCGCGAGTGGCTGATGGCAAATGGTTTCCAGGGTAAAGACGGACAACAGGTACCGGTAATGACAGATGAATTTGTAAGCAGCGTAAGTGAGCGTTACATTGAACTGTTTGAAAATATTACTGGTCAGAAATTTGTGAAAGAAGAAGTAGCGGCTGCGGATGCAGAATCCAGAATAATAGCTGCACTGAAAAGTTTATAATCATTTAATCGCTCCGGTGTTGCGTGAATGCCGGAGCGATTTTATCCCTTATGTGCACGATGAAACTACAATTACTCTCCGCGGCATTTTGTTTGTTAAGCATTACCGCTTGTAACAATGGCACCAAATCTCCCAAAGAATTAAGCTCCGCTGAAATACTGGAACACGCTGGAAAAGCTCCAGGCATGAATGCCGGCAACGGCACCTTCACCGTGCAAACACCTGAAGGCTGGACCAAGAAAGATACGGTGATCAGCCGGGTAGAATATACCTTCATGATGGCGCCATTGCAGCCAGGCAACGCATTTCAGGCCAATGTAAATATCATTACCCAGGAGCTGAAAAGTGGCTCTACGCTGGATAAATACATGGCTACCACCCAACAGGAAATGCAAAACTACTTCGACAACTACCAAAAGCTCGACGATGGAGAACGCACCGTGACCGATGTGAAAGCGAAATGGATGAAATGCCAGTATGTTCACAAGGAAACGGGAACAAAACTGAATATAGTCGTAACGATACTGGTAAAGAATAATATTGCTTACGCCATTACGCTGACTACCCTTGCCGATGAACTTGAAAAATATGCGCCACAACTGGATGGAATACTGAATTCCTTCGCAGCGAAATAAGCGAAGAGCTTAAGGCAGAAAGCAAAAAGCTATTGTAGCGAAGACTTAAGCGTATTGGTATATAATCGCTTCTATCTTGGCTACAATAGCTTTTTGCTTTCTGCCTTCCGCTTTCTGCTACTTATACCTTAATTTTGTTCCTAAAGCATTCACCATTGAAACACCTTGCTGCACTTAATAAATATTTTCTCTCTAATAAATGGCGACTGATCCTGGGATTGTTGTTTACGGCGATATCCATTGTGTTCAGCGTTTTTCAGCCTATTATGGTCAGACAGATTTTTGATCTGCTCTCCCACAATATTGATGAATACAGACTGTTGAGCGATACACCGCTGAAAGGTGCGTTCCGGGCGGATTTTACCCATGTACTGGCATTTTATGGCGTCAGTATTCTGATCTTTGCATTACTCAGTGGATTCTTTCTTTTTCTGCAAAGACAAACACTGATCGTGATGAGCCGCCATATAGAGTACGACCTGAAGAACGAAGTATATCAGCACTATCAGAAGCTGGACCTGAATTTTTTCAAGATGCATCGTACCGGTGACCTGATGAGCCGTATTACGGAAGACGTATCACGTGTACGCATGTACGTAGGACCGGCTATCATGTATGCTTCCCGTACCTTGTTTCTCATTGTGATCATTGTGTACCTGATGCTGGAAGTAAATCCTTTACTGACGCTATACACCTTGTCACCGCTGCCTTTGCTGGCATTGACCATCTACTACGTTAACCGGATCATTCACCGGAAAAGCGAAAGGATACAGTCACAGTTGTCTAATATCACTTCCATTGCACAGGAATCATACAGCGGCATCCGGGTGATAAAATCCTACATACAGGAAGATGCCAGTGCGAAACATTTTGAAGAAGCCAGCGAAGCGTATAAAGACAGCTCTATTAGTCTCGCGAAGACGGATGCCCTGTTTCAGCCTACCATGGCCTTAATGATTGGTTTAAGCGTTATACTCACCATTTTCATTGGTGGTATCCAGGTGATTCATGGCAACATCACTGTGGGCAACCTGGCAGAGTTTGTGATTTATGTGAACATGCTGATGTTTCCCTTCTTCTCCATTGGAATGGTGGCGTCTATGATACAACGTGCGGCTGCCTCACAGCAACGTATAAACGAATTTTTACAGATGGAGCCGGTTATTAAGGATGCGCCCAATGCCAAAGCTGCGAAGCTGCAGGGAGGAGTACGACTGGAAAATGTAACCTTTACTTATCCGCATACCGGTATTACCGCCATCAGTAATTTCAATCTGCACATTGCACCCGGGCAGAAAGTGGCGATTATCGGGCGGACAGGTTCAGGCAAGAGTACGCTGGCCCAATTGCTCATCCGTATGTACGATCCGCAGAAAGGAAAGGTAATGGTAGATGAGCATGATGTACGTTACCTGGAACTGTCTAGCCTGCGTGGTCAGGTCAGTTATGTACCACAGGACGTGTTCCTGTTTTCCGACAGCATTGCCAATAACATTCGGTTCGGAGATCCTTCTGCTAATTTGCAGACCGTACAAACGGCCGCCAGACAGGCATCTGTAGAAAAGGATATTCTCGGTTTCAATGAAGGGTTTGATACGGAAATAGGAGAGCGGGGTGTAACACTCAGCGGCGGACAGAAGCAGCGTATTTCCATCGCCCGCGCCCTCATCAAGGATCCGCATATTCTCATCTTTGATGATTGTTTGTCTGCCGTAGATGCACGTACTGAAAAAGAGATCATAGGCAACCTGTACGCCTATCTGAAAAATAAAACTGCTATCATCATTACCCACCGCATCTTTGCGTTATTTGAATTCGATAAAATCATTGTGCTGGATGAAGGAAAGATAGTAGAAGAAGGTACGCATAATGATTTATTATCATTGAATGGATATTACGCAGAGTTATACGCGCGCCAGCAATCCGGAGAAGACGAAAGCGTAACTGAATAACAATCATGTTCTTGTATATCCCCTACGGAGGCCGGTTACACGCGGCTTTTATGATTTTTCAAAATCATTTAAAAATATTTTGATATTTGTAAAACAATAGTATATTTGTCTCTTATTGTAACAGGATTTGATTCGTTAACACTTAAATCTATCAACTGTGGCGTACGAAAACAACAATCAACAGGAAAGAAACAATGATAGCATCTTTTCTAAACGATTGAAAGCGGGCAAAAGAAGAACGTACTTCTTTGATGTAAAGACCACTCGGGGAAACGACTATTTTCTTACTATAACAGAAAGTAAGAAACGTTTTAATGACAACGGTTATGACAGGCACAAAGTATTCCTGTACAAGGAAGACTTTAACAAGTTCCTGAACGCACTAACCGAAACCATCAACTATGTTAAGACTGAGTTGATGCCCGATTTCGACTTTGATGCCTACAACCATGATTATGTGCAGGAAGAACAGGACGAAACAGAAGCAGATGGATCTGAAGTACGCGCTTCAGCCGCTGTGGAAGAAGAAGTTGTTCCTGTTGAGGCGTCAGTAGCCGCCCCGGCTTCACATAGCTCAGATGAGGTAGACAAATGGTAAGATTTTTTACTTAAATTTTTTACTTAAAAATAATAGGCAACCCCCGGATTTCTCCGGGGGTTTTTCTTTGTAGTATAAAGAAAAAAAGGGGAAGGCTTTCGCTTTCCCCTTTCTCTTTATGTATGGTACAAAGTTCTATGCTTTGGTCCGCATCCCTTTCCAGGCATTGATCAAACCATTGGTACTCGCATCATGATTTAACACAATGTCATTATTCTCCAGCTCCGGCAGTATTTTGCTGGCTAATTGTTTACCCAGTTCAACACCCCATTGATCAAAGCTATAGATATTCCAGATCACGCCCTGCACGAAGATCTTATGTTCGTATAGGGCTATCAGTGAGCCCAATGAGCGGGGAGTAATTTTCTTTAGCAGGAATGAGTTGGTAGGACGGTTGCCACTGAATATTTTTGAAGGTAATATCTTGGCAATTTCATCTGCCGGTACATTATCCTTTTCCAGTTTGGCACGTACTTCCGCTTCGGTTTGGCCGTTCATCAGTGCTTCCGTTTGTGCAAAGAAGTTGGACAACAGTTTAACATGATGATCACCGATAGGGTTATGACTGATAGCCGGTGCGATAAAGTCGCAGGGGATCAGGCGTGTACCCTGGTGAATGAGTTGGTAGAAGGCATGTTGTCCGTTGGTACCTGGTTCACCCCATACAATAGGGCCGGTTTCATAACTAACGGGCTTGCCTGAACGATCTGCTGATTTACCGTTGCTTTCCATATTTCCCTGCTGGAAATACGCAGCAAAGCGGTGCATGTACTGGTCGTAAGGAAGGATTGCTTCTGTAGCGCTGCCAAAGAAGTTACCATACCAGATACCTATCAGCGCCATGATGGCGGGAATATTCTGTTCCAGTGGTGTACGGGAGAAGTGATTATCTGCCGCATGTGCACCATCCAGTAATTCGGTGAAGTTTTCGAAGCCAATAGTCAGCGCTATAGACAAGCCAATAGCGGACCAGAGGGAGTAACGGCCACCTACCCAATCCCAGAATTCAAACATGTTGGTTGGATCAATACCAAAAGCAGTTACTGCTTTTTCGTTGGTAGATAATGCCGCAAAATGTTTGGCTACAAACTTTTCGTCTTTTGCATGTTCCAGGAACCAGCTGCGCGCAGTATGTGCGTTAGTCATGGTTTCCTGTGTGGTAAAGGTTTTGGAGGCTATCAGAAACAGCGTTTCATCCGGTGTTATTTTCTTCAACGTTTCAGCAATGTGGGTGCCGTCTACGTTTGAAACAAAGTAAGTCTGAATATTTGGTTTCCAGTAAGGCTTCAGTGCCTCTGTTACCATTACCGGGCCGAGGTCGGAGCCACCGATACCGATGTTTACAATATAACGTATAGGCTTGCCCGTATATCCTTTCCATTCACCGGAATGTATCTGGCGGCAGATGTGATCCATTTTGTTCAGTACTGCTTTTACATCCGGCATTACATCGCGGCCATCCAGTAAAACGGGTTTATCCGAAGTGTTACGCAAAGCAGTATGCAGTACAGCACGGTTTTCCGTTACATTGATTTTCTCTGCACCAAACATAGCTTTGATAGCATCCGCTACGCCGCATTCTTCGGCGAGGCTTAACAGCAGGCTGCGTGTATCTTCAGTGATGATATTCTTGGAATAATCAAAAAGGATGTCTTCAAATTGTAGAGAGAACTCACCGAAGCGTTCTTTATTTTCCATAAACAAGGCGCGCATATGCACCTTTTTCATTTCTTCGGCGTGCTTCTTTAAAGCATCCCACGATTTAGTGGTAGTTGGATTGGTAGATGGAAACATAGTATTGTATATATTAAATGCGCATCAAAAATAATCTTTTAGTATCAGGATTTCTGTTTCCTGTAGAATTGCCAGGAAATTGTTATAGCAATAATTCCAATGGCAATGATGCAGGTATGGATAATAGAATTCTCATCCATCACGTCTGCCGCTTTTCTTTTTACCAGGATGCCATAAAATGCCCATACACTAACAAGCGCGTAAACAATATTGTTGCGTAGTAGTATCATGGCCATACTGGCGAGTGTGCCTATGCCTATCATGATAATCGTCCATATAATCTGGTTGTGCAGGTTGCCTTCCCAGCCGGCATACACCAGCAGCGTGGTCAGGTTGGCGATAGTGGCAATAGCGATCCATCCAAGGTAAAGACTGAAAGGAAAATGAATGAATATTTTTTCGGGCAGGGTAGCAGGGGTGGTACCTATACCAAAGTTCAGCTGGATAATCACCAGAGAGATCAGCAGCATCAACATAATAACCATACTCACAGGTATCAGGTGATAGTGCCACGCAAATAGCCAGCAGGCATTGGTTACTGATGAAATGAGAAACCAGTCTTTCATTTTTTGCATCAGTCGTGAGAGTGCTTCAGGATGTTTATCAGAGAATGCCAGCCATAGTTGATAAATAATAAATGCAAGTAGTGAAAGATAGATAATGCTCCATATAAAAAACGTGAAACCTGCCGGTACAAAAAGGTTGGGATATTCCTCCGAGATCTGTGCAGTAGTTTTGCCGTTAATGGGAAGTGCCACTGCCAGTACGTTTGCAGCTATCGTTATAATATACCCTAGTGTGTTGAATATGGATTTATTTTTGAAGTGGAGGGTTTCATGGCTTACCATAATAAATAGGTACTTTTTATAATATTAGCGACATGGTTACCATGTTGTCACGCAAATATTATGCTAAAATGGACAATAAAACAAAGTTCTGAGACATTAGCAGATATCTATATTTTTACATACATTTGCCAGCTATGACAGCTGAGCAACTTAAAGCTATGAGGGACCGTTTATATGTCCTGGGAGGTTTTCTTTAACGTACCTGACCGATTAGCTAAAATTGAAAACGACAAACAACTAAGCCTGGCGCCCGGATTCTGGGATGACAACGTCAGAGCCACTTCGATTCTGAAGGAAATTAAGGTAAACAAATATTGGGTTGACCTTTACGATCATGTAAACGCTGCTATCGATGATAGTGCCGTATTGAATGATTTTTTCAAAGAAGGAGAAGCTTCCGAGGAAGAAGTAGAACAGGCCTATGGTGCTGCTGTAGCGGCATTGGATGATCTGGAATTTAAATCTACTTTGAACCAGCCGGAAGATGAAATGCCTGCAGTATTAACCATTAACTCTGGTGCAGGCGGCACGGAAAGCCAGGATTGGGCTGAAATGCTGCTGCGTATGTACCGCATGTATGGTGAAAAACAAGGTTGGAAAGTATCAGAAATTGATACACAATATGGTGATGGTGCCGGGATTAAATCCGCTACACTGGAGTTTGATGGTGACTTTGCTTACGGTCACCTGAAAGCAGAAAGCGGTGTACATCGTTTGGTACGTATTTCACCATTTGATTCCAATGCCCGCCGGCACACGTCTTTTGCCTCCGTATATGTGTATCCGTTAGTAGACAATACTATCGAGATTGCTGTCAACCCCGCAGACCTGGAATGGGAGTTTTACCGTTCAGGTGGTAAGGGCGGACAGAACGTAAACAAGGTAGAAACAGCCGTACGTTTGAAGCACGTTCCTTCAGGTATCATCATCGAATGTCAGCAGGCACGTACACAGGGAGAGAACCGTGAAAAGGCACTCACCATGTTAAAGTCACGCCTGTATGAAGAAGAGATCCGTAAAAGAGAAGAGCTGAAAAATGCAGCCAACGCCAACAAGCGCAAAATCGAATGGGGCTCACAGATCAGGTCATACGTATTCCATCCGTATAAAATGATCAAAGACCACCGTACAGATTTTGAAGTAGGTAACGTAGGTCCTGTTATGGACGGCGAACTGAACGGATTTGTCAAAGCATATCTGATGATGCAGAAGGAAGAGGACAATAATTAATAAGTATCTACTAATAATTAATAAGCGCGTAGGCATTGTAACCATTAATTTTGCAGCGGAAACAAAACACGTAATCATTTGTTTATTTGGTTGTTTGTTGCCTGGATGTTTCATTCAGCAGACAAATAACCAAATAAACGAATATTAAAATCAGGTTACAATGAATACAGGATACTTTGAGTACGCAGCGCCAGCTAATGAGCCTGTGTTGTCTTATGCGCCCGGTTCCGCTGAGAGAATTGCACTAAAGAAACAATTAGCCGCATTTAAGGGAGAAGTAGCTGATATACCAATGTACATCGGCGGTAAAGAAGTTCGTACAGGTAATACCGTAGACCTGCGTCCCCCGCATGAAACCAAACACAAATTAGGTCAATTCCATATGGGTGATGCCACTCACGTGAAATCCGCCATCGCAGCAGCTTTGGAAGCACGTGAAAAATGGGCTGATATGGATTGGGAACAACGTGCCGGCATCTTCCTGCGTGCCGCAGAACTCCTCGCCACCAAATACCGCTACCACATCAACGCTGCTACTATGCTCGGACAAAGCAAGAATGCTTACCAGGCTGAAATAGACAGTGCTTGTGAACTGATCGACTTCCTTCGTTATAATGTACACTTCCTGAGCGAGATTTACCGTCAGCAGCCGGTATGTGCGCCTGGTATCCATAACAGGGTAGAATACCGTCCACTGGAAGGTTTCGTACTGGCCGTAACACCGTTTAACTTTACCGCTATTGCCGGTAACCTTCCTGCCTCTGCTGCCATGTGCGGCAACGTGGTAGTATGGAAACCCGCCAATACCCAGGTATTTGCTGCACAGGTATTCATGAAGGTAATGATCGAAGCAGGTTTACCTGATGGCGTTATCAACCTGGTATACGCCGGCGGCCCGCTTATCGGCGAGATCTGCTTTGCAGATCCTCACTTCGCAGGTATCCATTTCACCGGTTCTACAGGTGTATTCCAGACCATGTGGAAGACCATCGGCGAAAACATCCATAAATACAAAACTTATCCGCGCATCGTGGGTGAAACAGGTGGTAAAGATTTCGTGCTCATTCACAAATCAGCCGATGTAGATATTGCCGTTACGGCTTTAGCCCGCGGCGCATTCGAATACCAGGGCCAGAAATGTTCTGCTGCCTCCCGTGCATACATACCAAACAATCTTGCTGACGATATAAAATCAAAATTAGTAGCTGAACTGAAAACCATGAAAATGGGGACTACAGAAGATTTCAGCAACTTTATCAACGCAGTGATCGATGAACGTTCTTTCGATAAAATCGCGAAGTACATCGATAATGCGAAACAAGATCCTGCAGCGAAAATCATTGCAGGCGGTAACTACAATAAATCAGAAGGTTACTTTATTGAACCTACTGTCATTGAAACCACCGATCCTAAGTATGTAACCATGTGTGAGGAAATCTTCGGACCAGTGCTGACTATCCATGTATACGAAGCAGATAAATTCGAAGAGATCATGCAGATCGTAGATACCACTTCCGAATACGCATTAACCGGTGCTATCATTGCACAGGATCGTTATGCAGTGGAACTGGCTACCCGCAAACTGGTTAACAGTGCAGGTAACTTCTACATCAATGACAAGCCAACCGGCGCCGTAGTAGGACAGCAGCCATTCGGCGGTGCCCGCGCATCCGGTACCAACGATAAAGCAGGTTCTATGTTGAACCTCTACCGTTGGTTGAGTGCAAGAAGCATCAAAGAAACTTTTGTACCAGCTACCGATTACCGGTATCCGTTCCTGAAAGAAGCTTAGTAAATGTTCATGATTTATATGAAGGCGGTGGATCTATATCCATCGCCTTTTTTGTACCTTGCAGCCTCAATTGACAATCACGGAAATTATGCAGGCAGATATCATTAAAACGTACTTCACTGAACATCATAAACAACGCCGGGTAGCGGACCTGGAGCAACGTCTCCTCGCCGACGGGACTCCAGACCCGGAAGCCAGCATCGCTGCTGCCAAAGGATTTGATGAATATTTCAGGAAGCAAATGCGTACCACCGGCGTCAAAGCAGGTATCTTTCTCGTAGTTGCCTTCATCATGCTGATCCGCGTAATTACCCTCACCAACCGTGAAGAAGGCAGCTTTATGCAGGTATCTTTTTCCCTTGCCCTGGTAGCTTTTGCGCTGGTGCGCGGATTGATATGGGGCATTCAGCTATTTGCGCTGAAAGAAGAGATCAGCACGTTTAAAGACTTAAGACGTTTATAGTATCTCAACTTCCCGGATAGCCTGGCACTATTGCATTTTCTGCAAGGCAGCCAGTGACTCCGTTACATGTTTTTCTCCATCACGCATTGAGTTAAACTCATGTACCACCACGCCTTTCTTATCTACTATATAAGTAACACGACCCGGAATCACAAAAGTTTTAGGCACACCAAATAATTTGCGCACTTCATTTTTAGGATCGCTCAACAGGGTGAAAGGAAGGTTATGATGCGTGGCAAAGCTTTTATGAGAAGCTACATCATCAGAACTGATACCTATTACCATGGCACCGTATTTCTGAAAATCCTGGAAGGAGTCACGGAATGAACATGCTTCTTTGGTACATACACTGGTTTCATCTTTTGGATAAAAATAAATGACCAGGGGCTGTTTACCCAGCACGGTATTGATATCAAAAGTTTTTCCATTCTGATCCTGTAAGGAGAAGGCGGGTATTTTATCTCCTGTTTTAATTTGCGCCTGGGAATTGGTGCCCCAGAGCTGGAAGAAAGCGGCCATAGTTATAATTGACTTAATAAGTTTCATATCTGAATATTGATACCGCTAAAGTACGAAGAGAAGGGGAGTCCGGCATCTTCTTTTCTTACACTATCTGTTATTTAAAATTAATATATAATATAAGAATAGTATCAAAAAGGAAATATTCCATTGTTTATCAAGCTTTTCTCATATTCAGCTTTTTATCTGTTGCATTTAATCATTATTTTTGGCGCCTAAAACGTTGTGTTTTGAAAACCATACTAAACGGCAAGCAGATGGCTATCACGATAGACAGGCTTTGTCACCAGTTGATAGAAAATCATTTACAGTTTGAACAAACCGTGCTGATTGGACTGCAGCCGAGGGGAATTTATTTAGCCGGCAGAATTCATCAGACCTTGTTGAAATTGGTACCAGGTGCGCATATCGACTACGGTAAACTGGATATTACTTTTTACCGGGACGACTTTAATCAAAGCAAAACGTTGCATGTACCCAGTGAAACGAGTATTGATTTTTCCGTAGAAAATAAAAAGGTGGTGTTGATAGATGATGTGTTGTATACAGGTCGCACGATCCGCTCTGCCCTGGATGCAATGCTGGATTTCGGCCGGCCTGCCTCTGTGGAGCTGCTCACGTTGATCGACAGACGTTTCAGCAGACAGCTACCCATTCAGCCCGACTATACCGGACGTACCATTGATGCCCTCATTTCCCAGAAAGTAAGGGTATTATGGAACGAAAGAGATGGTAATGACGAAGTAATTCTAATTGACTAAAATGAATCCGGATTTCAGAATTCAGATTTCACCCTTTATATTTGCACATTAATGTCACTTTCTGTAAAACACTTACTCGGAATTCGCGATCTGCAGCGCCAGGATATAGAGCTTATTTTTCAAACAGCCGACCAGTTTAAGGAGGTTTTACAAAGGCCTATTAAAAAGGTTCCTACGCTACGCGATACAACAATTGTTAATTTATTTTTTGAGAATTCTACCCGCACACGTATCTCTTTTGAGTTAGCGGAAAAGCGTCTGGGTGCAGATACCGTTAATTTCTCTGCCTCCGGATCTTCTGTATCCAAAGGAGAAACGCTGATAGACACCGTCAATAACATCCTGTCCATGAAAGTGGATATGGTGGTGATGCGACACTCTGCCAGCGGTGCGCCGCATTTCCTGGCCAAGCACATCCATGTGCCGATCCTCAATGCAGGCGATGGTATTAATGAACATCCCACGCAGGCATTGCTGGATGCTTTCTCTATCCGCGAAAGACTGGGTAGTGTAGAAGGCAAAAAGGTAGCCATCTGTGGCGATATCATGCACTCCAGGGTAGCGCTCTCCAACATCTACTGCCTCAAGAAACTGGGCGCAGAAGTAACCGTGGTAGGTCCGCCCACGCTGATCCCCAAATACATGGCCGCCGCACTCGGTGTAAACGTTAGCTACAACATCCGCGAAGCGTTGCAATGGTGCGATGTAGCCAATGTGTTGCGTATTCAGCTGGAAAGACAAAACACACCTTTGTTCTCTTCCCTCCGGGAATACTCCCTGGCTTACGGTGTAAACCGCCAGCTGCTGGATAGTCTGAATAAAGAAATTGTCATTATGCACCCCGGACCCATTAACCGTGGTGTGGAAATAAATTCTGATGTGGCAGACTCTGGTCAGTCCATCATCCTGGACCAGGTAGAAAATGGCGTGGCTATTCGTATGGCAGCGTTGTATTTGCTGGCAGGTAAGAAGACCGAATAGTATTTTGTCTTTGTCCAGGATTATAATGATTACACTGATTTTTATTTTGAGTTATAAAAGTAAAAGATGAGGGGAAATATAAGCAGATAATCGCTTATGTCTCCCCTCATCTTCTATCTTCAAAAAAAGGAATCAGTGTAATCATTATAATCCCGGACAAAGATAAAATCCGCTTAAAAACTTACCCCCAGCCCGATTGTATAGGAGCGAAAAAACGGATATACATTCCCGTTATACCCACCTGCCTGTTCCGGATCATAATATTTTATCTTCATCTTCGTCGTTTCCCATAAGTCCTGCCCTGAGAAATAAATACGCAAACTGCTTACGCGGATTTTCTGTAGCCACTCTTTCGGTATGGTATAACCCAGTTGAAGGTTTTTAAGCCTGATATAAGCCCCATTCATTACCCAGTGGGAAGATGGCACCGTATTATGTTGATCGTTGAGATATAAGCGTGGAAAGAGTGCATCAGGATGTTCCGGTGTCCAATAGTCCTGGTTAATATCCCAGGGTTGCTGCGACGTACCGGTAAACGGTATATTATAACGGGGATCGGGCATTACTTTGCGGTTAGACACCCCCTGGAAGAAAACAGAAAAATCAAATCCTTTCCAGGCAAACCCGGCATCTATACCATAGGAAAACTGCGGATCCGTACTGCCCAGGTATACCAGGTCGGCGTTATCTATTTTGTTATCACCGTTGATATCTTTATAACGGAGGTCACCGGGACCCGTTTGCGCGCTCTGGTAGGCATGTTGCTGTACATCGCCGGCTGTCTGGAAATAACCGTCGGACTGGTAGCCGAACAGTGAAGAGTAAGGATAACCGGCTATTCCCTGGTTCCAGCCTGCCTGAGGGGCAACGTTGTCATTACGCAATACTTTATTCTGGCTGTTAAACAAATTGGCGTTGATATACCAGGTAAATGGTCCACGGTCATCTCTCCAGCCTGCATTAATTTCCCAGCCCCAGGTTTTCATTTCTCCCCGGTGGAAGGCCATGGGCCACGCGCCTTCTGTAGAAGCAGTCAGCACCGGGATTTGCATATCCCTGTTTCGTTTAACAAAATAATCTGCAGCCAATGTTAGCCGGCCACGGAAAAGCGTGGCATCCCATCCGTAGTTATTTGTAGAGATATTTTCCCAGCCATGTGCCTGTATAACCGGATTCTTATAAACGAATGGAAGCATACGCCAGGAGTTATTAAAAGTAAAGGTCTGTAACCGCTCGTCATTAGGGATGCTGTTCCAGCTGTTCACATTCCCCAGTCTGCCCCAGGACCATCTCAGTTTAAACTCGTTAAAAAAGGGAAGCGCACGATTGAACCAGGTTTCATTATTTAAGCGCCATCCCGCAGAAAAAGAAGGGAATGCCTGCCATTGTTTGCCACCCTGAAAGGAGGTACTGTATTGTGTTAAACGGGCGCCTATCAGGTTTGCTTCGAGCAGGTAACGATTATCGTAATTGTAATTCAGCTTGCCGAAGAAAGATTGCAGAGAACCGGTGGCAGCTAATAACTGCGTGTATTCGGGAGCGTTAGTAAAATTGTTGTTGCTGATATCGGCTGGCGCAACATTGTATGAGGCATCCGTATGCTGTGTTGTTTTATAGGTCTCCTGCGTATAGCCCCCCAACAGATGAACATTGTGTTTTTCTTTTTTAACATCATAGTCGGCCAACACCTGCAGGTTACCGCCTTTGGCTACCAGCCTGCTTTTCTGGAGCAGGTTATCGGGTTGTACCAGGAAAGCCGTATCTACACGATTCCATAAAGCAATCGTATTTCTTCCGAGATTATCCTGCAGCGTGTGTTGCTGCGGGCTATAAATAACCCGCAGGGTAAGGCCTTTGGCAAGACTATCGGCCCGCAGGGTAAATACGGCATCGGCGTAGTTGTTTTTTTCATCCCGCTCGCCACCATCTGCCAGTACCGGGTAGGTAGGTGCTGCACCATAGGCATAATGATTAGTATTGGGCACGTATACCGGTACATTACCAGGTCCGCGGTAAAGCCCGGCCAGTAAGCCTTTGGGGCCTTCTACTGCCTGCGAGGGAGAAAAGGTATTTGTTTGTGCGTAGGATAAACGTGTTTCCAGGCTGAAGTGTTTATTGAAACGATTGTTCATGCTAGCGCGTGCGTTCACGCGGTGGGTTCTGTCGGGGCCAACAGCGAAAAGCCCTTGTCTGCCGAAATAACCTACAGATGCGGCAAACTGGTTGGAACTATCCCCTCCTTTAACCGACACATTATAATTCTGAATAGCCGTTTTACTTTTTGTGAGTACGGGTATAGGATCAAAATTGTAGTAGTATTTATAATTATCCGGATGCTGGTAATCTATTGCATAATGGTTGCCGGATTGCATCAGCGCAATTTCAGCGGGATCCCATGGGGCTGACTCACCGGCATTTACAGCGGCTTCGTTTTGCATGGTGGCGGCTTTCCAGGATGGCAAACGGTTGGGTAAACGAATAGGTGTTTCAAATCCGGCGAGGGTATTGAAATCAACTTTGAGTTTACCGGGTTTGCCGGTGCGGGTGGTCACCAGCACTACGCCACCAGCGCCGCGAGCGCCATAAATGGAGGCGGCTGAAGCATCTTTCAGGATAGACACTGATTCAATGTCATCCGGATTTAATACGGCTAGGGAACCAGGTACACCGTCTACTATAATAGGGGTATTGCCAGAAGCTGAGCTCACACCCCTTACCTGGATATTGAATCCTTCGCGTCCGGGTTGTCCGTTGCTGCGGGTCACTACCAGGCCGGTGGCAGTGCCTTGTAATGCAGCCATCACGTTGGCTACGGGTCTGCTTCTGAGGCGTACACCATCTACCTGTGCAATGGAGCCGGTGATATTGGCCCGTTTTTGTAAGCCGTATCCCAATACGACCAACTCATTGAGTTTTCGAAGATCGGGTTGCAGGAGGACGGAAATATTTCTGCGTTCGCGGACATAAATTTCTTTTGTTTCAAAGCCAATCAGGGACACTTGTAACGCGGCCTGACCATTGACGACCTCCAGTTTAAACGTACCATTCTCTGAGGTGGCCGTACCGTTGGTGCTGCCTTTCTCCCGGATAGATACTCCGCTCAGTGGTTGCATACCATCGCTGACAGTGCCCGTAATGGTCCATTTGTTACTGTCGGAATTTCTATTATTAGGAGGTGTGATGTCTAATGCGGCAGTGTTAAGGGGGATGACGATGATCTGCCCGTCTTTTATTTCTACTTTATATTTGGCAGAAGGGAAGATACTGGGTAGTACTTCCTGCAAGGTAGCATTATGCACATGTAAGCTAACGCCGTGGCGGGTTTCCAGTTCTTCTGAAGATATAGCAAAAGTGTATTTGGTTTGTTTTTCTATTTCCCGGATTACTGTTTTGAGACTGGCATTGCTAAACTGGAGGGAAATTCTTTTGGGTTGGGCAACAGGATTCTGAGCCATAGCTACAGCATTGGCCAATACCAGGATAACAACGAAAATAAAATCAGGCACGCACCCAAACCTGGTATTGGAGCAACGCGCCTGTAGCAATAAATGCTGCATAAGCAAGAGGTCAGGCGCGTATTAGTAGATGTCTACCAGGTCGTTTTTATGCGTAATATTAATTTGCAGGGTTTTTCTCATAATGTCCAGTACCTCATCCAGCGACATATTCGGGAAGGTAGCCAGCAGCTTTTTATCAGCCAGTTGCTGATTGCTGATCTTTATCTGCACATTATAAAAATCTTCCAATGACGCCGCTACTTCATTCAGCGGGGTATCATCGAAGGTCAGGGTCCGGGTTTTCCAGGCCAGGATGTTATTATTCTTTTTGTGTATGCGGGTGTCAATTGTATTGCCATTATGCTTCAGAGAGGCTTCTACACCGGGGGTGAGAATAACTTTTTTCTCTGTGCCTTTGTAGGCAGCACTTACTTTTCCGGACTGCACGAATACTTTTACGCCACTGTTGGCGGCTTTCACGTTAAAGGCGGTACCCAGTACCTGTACTTCTACTTCAGGGGCATTTACAATGAAGGGGAGTGCATCATTCTTTGTCACATCAAAAAAAGCTTCTCCCTTATCTATTTTAATCAGTCTGTTTTCCTTTCCAAATCCGCGCGCATAGCGTATTTGCGTATGTGCGTTCAGATACATCATAGAACCGTCCGGCAGGCGCAGGCTATCCTGTTGTTGTGTGGTGGCATATGTTTTATAACCACCAGGTCCGAGCCAGGTCCATGTGCCGGCTATAACCAGTACTGCAGCGGCTGCCCACCAGTATCTCCGGTTCATTTTAATGACACGGGTGTTGGTGATGGCCGGAGATGTAGTAGATACCGGCACCTTGTCCAGCGTGGCGTTGAGCTCCTGCCATTTTCCATGTGTATCGAAAGTGGAGGCGGCAGGGAGCGGATCGCCATGCCACATCGCTTTCATATCCAGGAAAATATCCAGGTTACCAGCGTCCTGTTGAATCCATTCGTTGAGCAATTTTTTGGACTGCTCATTTTCCGGATCCTCCAGGTAACGGACTACTATATCTATGTCAGTTTGATTATTCATGGCTACTTATTAGTAATACAACCAGGGAACGTTATACCATTAAGCGGTAAGAAAAAAAATTTTGGCTGGGATCATGATTTATTAATCAGATCCACCCGTAATCGTTTTAAAGCTGTGGTAAGATGGGCGTATACCGTATTAATAGAGATGTTTAATTGTTCTGCGATTTCGGCCGGTGACAATCCTTTAAGACGGCTCATTTCAAAAACACGGCGACATTGATCCGGTAATTTCTCGAGCGCGGTACGATATTGTGCTTCCAGTTCTTTATGTTCCAGCAGGGAGTGATTATTTGCTGCCTGGTTGGCATGGAGCATTTGTTCTTTAGTATACACTTCCTGGCGTTGTTCTTTTTTTATACGGTTTAAACAGGTGTTCACCGTAGCTCTCGCCAGGTAATGATTAATAGGGGCTCTTTCATCCAGATTTTCCGCACCTTTCCACAAATTGAGGAAAACATCCTGTACCATATCGTTAGCATCATCTTCGTTCTTCACATACCTCACAGCAATATTATACATAGAAGGGGCGAACTGTTTATAAACAGCTTCAAATACATCTTTGTTTCTGCTCCGGATGCCTTTTACTATTTCGTCATTACTCAATTGCAACATGCTTTTGATCTTTTGTATTTGTTTCCGTAGTGCGAAGATAATTTTTAAAATTACTAATTACGAACGCTTACCTGTTTCCCGCTCCGTATTCTTTTTTTCACTTTAACATTTCTTTGACTAATGGTAAGTGAATATCTGGATGTATTGTTAGTATACGGCAGCCAACGATGAGGGCATATATCAAAAACCATGCACATCTATCAGGGCCGGATAAAAGTCATCATTAAATATTAACCATACAAAAAATTGAATGCCATGAAAAAATCAATTGTAGGAATGCTCGCATTAGCAACAATGGTAGTAGGAATGTCCGCTTTTAAAAGTGCAGACGTAGCCGCAGTAAAGTCAGTAGACAGCACCGCCGCAATGGTGGATTCAATCGCAGGCGTAGACTCTCTTGTTCGCCTGGACTCCATGAAAGTTTATGGACTCGATTCTTTGCAGAGTGTAGATTCTTTACAAAGTCTTGACTCCTTAAAAGGTACAGACTCATTAATGAGATTTGATTCCTTACAACGTGTAGATTCTTTACAAGGTCTCGATACACTGAAAAGTGTAGCCGTAGAAGGTGGTTCTATCACCGGTAAAATTACACCTGCTGACGGTGCTACTGAAGTAGAAGCCGTAAATGGTGCAGATAAGCTGAAAGGCGCTATCTCCCAGGGTGCATTTACCATCCCTGCTGCAAAAGCCGGTGCTTATACTATTACCATTCTCGGTAAAAGCCCATACAAAAATGCCGTGATCAAAGATGTAAAAGTAGAAGACGGAAAGGCTACTGACCTGGGCGAAATTAAACTGGAGCAATAGTCTGAATTAAAATTGAAATAGCAACCAACAACACAACATCATGCAATGTGGAAACCCATTTTGTTTGATCCAGGGGGACCCGATACGGTCCCTCTTTTTTTGCCCCGTAACGAAATCTGAAAATGATTTTTGGGATCTTGGGCAGACGCATCTATATTAGATGCTGATAAAAATCGATTCATGCGTACCATCATCCTTCTCACCATTTCCAATACTTTTATGACTTTTGCCTGGTATGGCCACCTTAAACACCAGGACGTAGCCCTCTGGAAGGTGATCCTCATCAGCTGGGGCATCGCTTTCTTTGAGTACTGCTTCATGGTGCCGGCCAACCGCTATGGCGCCCAGGAAGGGTTCAGCGGCTTCCAACTGAAAACCATACAGGAAGTCATCACCCTTACCGTTTTCAGCATTTTTGCAGTCACCTTTCTGAAAGAACCCCTCCGCTGGAACTACCTGGTGTCCTTTTTCTTCCTGATAGGAGCAGTTTATTTTATGTTTAAAAAGTAGGGAGGAGAAATGACTGCCATCTCAATGCAGCAGCGTCCGCTATATTGGCCAGATAATACATTACATAAAAAAAGATGTAAAACAATATTAATTTAATATTAATCCGTATTATCTTTAGGGATCAACTTTCAACCAAAAACGAAATCATTGAGGGAAGAAGCTAATATACAGCTACTGGTGGAACGGGTGGCATCTTTAGGGGATGAGCAGGCTTACAAAGCGTTGTTCAGGTTGTTTTACAAACCATTGAGTCAGTTTGCCTATTCCATCATCAAATCCTGGGAGTCTGCAGAAGAAATCGCATCAGATGTATTTATGAACGTCTGGAATCACAGGGAGCGGTTACTTCAGGTAGAGAACCTCCGGGTATACCTCTATGTTTCCACTAAAAATATTGCCCTCAATTATCTAAATAAAGCCGCACGTACCCAACATTTCAGTCTGGACGAACTGGCCGTGGATTTCAGCGTAAGCTACGCTACCCCGGAACAGATCTTCATTTCCGGTGAAATGGTTAAAAGAATAGAAGCGGCCGTGAATGGCCTCCCTCCAAAAAGAAAAATGATCTTTAAGCTCATCCGGGAAGATGGTCTGAAGTATAAAGAGGTAGCCCAAATCCTCGATATCTCTGTGAATACCATTGATGTACACATGGCCCAGGCTCTCAAAAAAATCAGCGAGGTCATTAACCTCTCCTTTATCAAAACAAAATAATTTTAATTTTTTTTTAGATGGAGTAGTAGATTTTCAAAATTTACTTGTCCTTCTATATAATCATGCTTTTGTATCATACACATGGAACAGGAAAGAATATGGCTTTTGATGGGAAGAAAGGTATCGGGCGAAGCCACGATGGGAGAGTTGCGTGAGCTGGAAGAGCTGTTGCAGAAGGATCCGGACCTGAGATATAAACTTTCCGTTTTAAGCAGCTGGCCACAACCAGCCAATAGTGAAGAATGGGATCATAAAATAGATAATGCCCTGGAAAGGCATCTTCATAAAATGGAGATGACGCTTCCATCGGCAGAACTGCCCGTAAAAAGAGAAGGCAGGAATATCCGCAAAGTCGTATCCGTATTATCGGTACTGGTACTGTTACTGGGAAGCTATTGCGTTTACCTGCTAGCAAGCAAAGCCCCGCTGAAAGGCGACAAGAAGGCGATGGCCGCTATTTTTACCCGTGATGGTTCCCGCTCTAAAGCACAACTACCGGATGGGACAGAAGTATGGCTCAATGGAGGCAGCCGTTTAACCTATAATCCTGATATGAACAACCTGGACGACCGGGAAGTGACGCTGGAAGGGGAAGCTTTTTTTGATGTTGCAAAGAATGCCGGGAAACCATTTTATATCCATACCACTAAGATGGGCATAAAAGTATTGGGTACTTCTTTTAACGTCAAAGCCTATACGCAGGATCAGACAACGGAAGCTACTCTTATCACTGGTGCGGTGGAAGTAACCCTGAATGATGGACTGGAACGGAATGTGAAATTGTTGCCGAATCAAAAAATTATCCTGCAGCACAGCAACGGAAGCAAATTAACCAAACCCAACCTGGTAGCAGGTTATAGAGTAGAAACGATTCGCAGTAATCAACCCGATAGCATGGTGGTGGAAACCGCCTGGCGTGATAATTTCCTCATATTTGATAACGATAAGTTCGATGATATTGCCCTTAAAATGGAACGCTGGTATGGAATTAAGATACATCTCGGCGACAGTTTAAAGAGCTACCATTTTACAGGCACATTTAAAGATGAATCGTTTCCGGAAGTATTGGAAGCGCTGAAGGTTACAACAACATTTCATTTCCGGATAGTGAGTAATGAAGTATTTATTACCCAATAAGGGGTAGAAAAAAAACTAAAAATCGATACCGCTCATATAAAAAAAGGGCAAATGCTGCAAACATTTACCCCCTTTGTTGAGATCAAACGGCAGTTAGCTTCACTTGGCAATGTAGTCCTGTCGTAGTTTTATGACCTTTTACAACCTAAATGTATGGAAAAAATTCATACATTATGCAATCCTTTTGCGTCTAAAAACATTGGGAAAAGTTGTATTGATAATGAAACTGGTGTCCTTTATTATTCTTATTACCTGTTTGCAAATAGCAGGAGATGCCTTCGGTCAACAGGACCGTCGCATCTCTATCAAAGCTGAATCATTGCCATTGACCAAGCTGCTAAAGCTGATTGAAAAGAAAAGCGGTTACCGTTTTGTGTACCGCAATGATTTGATCCCGGCTAGCAGCAAGGTTTCTATTGATGTGAATAATGCTTTGACAGAAGATATTTTACGAAAGATATTGAAGAATACCGGTCTCACTTTTAAGCAGCTTTCTGCTAACCTGGTCGCCATAGCGCCGGAAGACAAAGTGATCACAGGGATCAATATCAACGGAACGGTAACAGATGTTTTCGGACATCCGCTGCCAGGTGTGAGTTTGCGTATTGCGGGCCTTAACAAAGGCACCACTACAGATGAGAATGGTCTATTCCATATGGAAGTACCTTCTTTCGCTACATTGATCTGTTCATTCATAGGCTATGAAGAACAAAAAGTGCAGGTAAGTAACAATACGCACTTCAACATTGTGCTGAAAGACGACTCCAAAGGATTGAATGAAGTGGTGGTAGTCGCTTATAGTGTGCAAACAAGAAGTTCTTTGACAGGATCAGCTACTATGGTAAATGCTTCATTGTATGATAAAGCACCCCGTAGCAGCTTCCAGGAAAGCTTACAAGGCAATGTAACCGGCTTACAATCTACCAACGGTTCCGGTCAACCCGGCTCCGTACCGAGTATTCATATTCGTGGTATAGGTTCCATTACAGCAGGTAGCTCGCCGCTCTACGTAGTAGACGGCGTACCCGTTGTAACGGATAATCTTACAGATTACAATGTTAATTCCCTGGCAGGAATCAACAGCGCAGATATCGCCTCCATCTCTATTTTGAAAGATGCCGCATCTGCCTCGATCTATGGCTCCCGCGCTGCCAACGGGGTAATTTTAATTACCACCAAAACCGGCAGCCAGGGCAGAACAAAGATCAGTGCCTCCATACAAAGAGGTAGCAACCAACTCACCATTCCGCAGGCAAACTATCCGCTCAATACAAAAGAGATGATGGCGCTGTTGCGGGAAGGTTGGATCAACAAGGCAGATGGCACCGGGGAAGCAGGCTTCCAGCAGGAAATCCGCGCACGTGGTGTGGACACAACTGTAAATACCAACTGGATCGATGTGCTGACCCGCCATGGAAGCTATACACAGGCGAATCTGTCTGCCGCAGGCGGAAGTAATAAAACAAAATTTTACGTCTCCGGAGGGTTATATGATTCTAAATCAGCCCTGAAAGGAGTGGACTATAAACGTATGACAGGTAAGCTGAATCTGAGTAACCAGGCCACCAATCGTTTATCGTTTGATGTAAACCTGTCTTTATCCTACCAGCGTGCAAATGCAGTAGCAGATATGGGACTCATGGGAAACCCTGTACGTTCATTAGTCCGGATACAGCCCTGGCTGAAGGTTTACAACAATGATGGCAGCTATGATTTTAGTTATAATAATAGCTTTAACCCGGTAGCTGTGATGAATGGGAACTCCCGGACAGGCAGCACATATGGCTTGCTGGGAGGCGCCGCCGCTAAATACGCATTTACAGATTTCCTTTCTTTTGAAACAAAAATCAGCCTTGACCTGAACTATGCCCGCAGCAATTTATTTTTTGCACCGGGCTTTGCAGATGGCAGAAATACCAATGGCTGGGTATCGGTAAATAATAGTTTATGGAACAACTGGGTATCTACTAATATCCTGCGTTTCAACAGACGTTGGGGTTATCATGGCATCAGTACTTTCATCGGTTATGAAGCACAAAAAACCACCAACACCAGCAATGCTTCTGAAGCATCTAACCTGCTTCCGGGAATGGAGTCACTGGCGGATGCATCAAAACCGGAAAAAGTAACTTCTGTGTCTAATGCCAATTCTTTAACAGGCGTGTTCCTGAACAACAGCTACGATTACAAACAAAAATATTATTTCACTGCCTCTATCAGAAGAGATGCCTCTTCCAGGTTTGGCAGTCAAAAGAGAAGCGCCGCATTCTGGTCACTGGGAACTGCCTGGAACATTTACAGGGAGCCCTTTTTGCAGAATATATCCGGCATCAACGAATTAAAAATAAGAGCGAGCTACGGCAGCAACGGAAACCAGGCTATTGATAACTATGCATCTTTATCGCTGTATAGTCCCGGTAATGATTATAATGGGAAACCGGGGTACGTGCTCACGCAATACCCCAATGCTTTCCTTACCTGGGAACAGAACAGGCCATTCAACATAGGACTCGATTTCGCGGTGTTGAAGAATCGCTTATCTGGTACCATTGAATACTATAACAGGACTACCTCACGGTTACTGTTGAATGTACCGGTATCTTCTGCTAATGGTATTACCACCGTTTTCAGGAATAACGGAGAGATGAAAAACAGCGGCATGGAGATAGCACTTTCTTCCCGCAATATCATCGCTAAAAATGAACATGAATTTTCATGGCGTACAGATGCCAATTTCTCTACGCTGAAAAATACAATTACCAGGCTGGATAACCAGATCACCTACCTTAACTACAGAAGGGAAGTAGGCAGGGATTTCTACCAGTTTTACCTGGTTGGATTTGCAGGAGCAGATCCGCAAACCGGAGAAGCGCTCTGGTATAAAGATGCTTCTAAAACCAGTACCACTAAGTCTTACGGCGAAGCACAACGATTTTATCAGGGTAGTGCCTTACCCCAATTTTATGGTGGTATCACCAACTTTTTCAGCTATAAGGGCTTTGAACTGAGCTTCCAGTTCTTCTATAACTGGGGAAATAAAGTGTTCGATAACTGGGGCCCCTTCACGGAATCAGATGGTAGCGGCGGATTTGGCGGCGGTGCAAAAATGTCTCGTCTTACTTACGAAAATCGCTGGCAACATCCGGGAGATATCACCTCTGTGCCAAAAGTAGTCTTTGGCGGTACACAGTCGGGGCTTAGCAACCAGGTATCTTCCCGCTTCCTCTACGATGGCAGCTTTATCCGGCTCAGAGATCTGATGCTGGCCTATAGCCTGCCACAAACCTGGCTAAAGAAAGCCAGTATCAACGAAGTGAAGGTATATGTACGCGGTAATAATTTATGGACGTACGTAAAAGATAAACGTCTCACAATGGATCCGGAAGTACCGGTAACAGGAGATTACGATCAAAGACCGCCAGTATTCAAAACATTTTTGGTTGGACTGGATGTAAATTTTTAAAGTATTCATGCAGAAGAAATATACATATGGTATCATGCTGTTGCTGACAGGTTTGTTAGGTGCCTGTAGCAAAGACTTTCTGGAATTAAAACCGGACCAGTCTACCGAAACCGGTCGTGCTATCAAAGATCTTCCCGGTCTGCAGGCAGCCATCAGCGGTGTGTATTCGCTGATGCAGAGTGCAAACTATTATGGACGCACCATGCCACTGCTCCCGGATCTGAGGGCTGATAATAGTTTTGTCAGTGTGATCAATACCAACCGCTATCGCAACCAGGACCAGTATATCGTTACCGCTAATGACGTGTATACGACTGACTCCTGGAATCAATTATACAGTGTGGTAGCGAATGCGAATATGGTCATTTCTAAAGGACCGGCTATTTCGCTGCTACCATCGGCAGCAGATAGTATCGAAGCAAAACAGATAGTGGCAGAAGCATATGCAATAAGGGCACAGGTATTTTTTGATCTGTCCCGCATGTATGCACAACCTTATAATTTTACGGCAAACGCTTCACATATGGGGATTCCCATTGTAACGATCACGAATGTTGACTCTGTGCAGGCGCCCTCCCGCAGTAGTATGAAAGATACTTATGCGCAGATTATCAACGACCTGAGAACCGCCATCCGCAAATTTGAAGAAAGTAACAGTACTGCTTTCTCCTCAGCAAGACTTAATGTGTATTCCGCAAAAGCACTGTTGGCGAGGGTATTATTGTACAAAGAAGATTGGGAGGACGCAGCGGCGCTAGCCAATGCGGTGATCAAAAGCAATAGATATTCGCTGCTGACCGGCGATAAACTGGTCAGTGATTTTAAAATTACAGGTAACGGCGAAACGATTTTTGAAATCATCAATACCCCGGTAGACAATCCCGGCACAGATGGGCTGGGCTATATGTTCAACCAGGACGGCTATGGAGATGTACTGGCAACAAATAATGTATTTAATATTTATACTTCCGGCGATGTACGGCGGAATTTTCTGAAGAAAAGTAAACGCGCAGGCAATGGCGGAGAAAGCCCCGCCAATGTGATTTCGAAGTACAGTGATGTAACTACTTTCTCAGAAGGCATAAAAGTGATGCGGCTGGCAGAATTGTACCTGATCCGTGCAGAAGCACTGGCTCACCTTGGAAAAGCACCGGAAGCGCAGGCTGATCTGAATGTAGTGGCACAACGTGCCGATCGAAACGCCTTACCGGTAACCGTTACCGGGCAAGCACTCCTGGATGCTATACTGTTGGAAAGACGCAAGGAGCTTGCTTTTGAAGGACATCGCTTATTTGATTTAATACGAACAAAACAATCATTCACCAAATACCTGGCGAGTGACAAAACAATACAGGTGGCCTGGCCCAGTACAAAAGTGATACTGCCCATCCCACAGAGAGAACTGGATGCTAACCCCAATATTCGCAACCAGCAGAACGAAGGGTACAATTAAATCTAAACCGCCTTTGTTAATAATTGGTTTTTGCTTTAAGCTGGTTGGTTTTTGCTTATGAAGAAATAAAGTCCCGGTGGTCCAACCGGGACTTTTATTTTTTAGAGATGATTTCCGCCACTCAACCAATTTATCCTTTCCTCCCACCAATTAATTACTACTTTTGGCAATCTGTAAATTCACGTACCACCAAATGTTTATAAGACGTTACACCGCCCTGGTTATAATTTTATTGACAGCAATGGGTTTGCCTGCTATGGCACAACCTTCTCCCGTATGGAATGCTGCTGACATTAAACTTCAACTGAAAAAGCTAGATACGCTCGGTAGCGTATTGTATATTGCCGCCCATCCCGATGACGAAAATACCCGTCTGTTAGGCTATCTGGCGAAAGAGAAATTGTACCGTACCGGCTACCTGTCGCTGACCCGTGGTGATGGCGGACAAAATCTTGTTGGTAACGAACAGTCCGAATTGCTGGGATTGATCCGCACCCAGGAACTGCTGGCCGCCCGCCGCATCGATGGGGCTGAGCAGTTCTTTACCCGTGCACAGGACTTTGGCTTCTCCAAAAATCCACAGGAAACATTTACTATCTGGGACCGGGAAAGGATTTTGGGAGATGTAGTATATATGATCCGCAAATTTCAACCGGACGTGATCATCTGCCGTTTCCCGGCGGATAGTCGTGCCGGTCACGGTCATCATACTGCTTCGGCCATGCTGGCGGAGGAAGCTTACACCGCCGCAGCAGATCCCAAACGCTTTCCGGAACAACTCGCACTGGTGAAACCCTGGCAAGCCAAACGCATCCTGTGGAACACCTTTAACTTCGGCAATGTCAACACTACGGCAGACGACCAGTTCAAAATGGACGTAGGCACCTTTAACCCATTGCTCGGTAAAGGCTTCGGTGAAATAGCCGCCGAAAGCCGCTCCCAGCACAAAAGCCAGGGATTTGGCGTGCCGGCCTCCCGCGGCAGCTCCCAGGAATATTTTCTCACGATAAAAGGGAATACGCCTAAAAACAGCCTGCTCGATGATGTAAATACCAGTTGGTCAAGGATTCCAGGTGGTAACAAAGTAGGAGCGCTGGTGGATGCCGCACTCGCAGCCTACAACATGGAAGATCCTACCGCCTCCGTTCCGGCATTGCTGGAAATACGCCGTGCTATCCAGGTATTACCCGATGGCTACTGGCGCAATCTGAAGCTAAAAGAAACAGAACAACTCATATACGCTTGCGCAGGTTTGTGGGCAGAAGCCTACAGCACTTCTCCCACTGTAGTGCCGGGCAATAACATGGAAGCCACTGTGCAACTGATCAACAGAGGCAATGTTAAAGTAATCCTGCAACAGATCGACCTGCCAGGTAAACCTAACGCCTCCGGTAAACAGGACCTGGTATTCAATAAATTTACCAGCATTTCCCAAATCCTGCCAGTGCCGGCTAATACACCGGAATCGCAGCCCTACTGGCTGGCGGATGCACATCCTGTGGGCATGTACATCATTAAAGATCCTTTACTGGTGGGTAATCCCGAAAATGTACCCGTGCTGCAGGCACAAATTCACCTGCGCATCGGTGACCAGGACTTTACCATCAGCCGCCCATTACAATACAAATACACCGATCCGGTTAAAGGAGAGATCTACCAGCCACTGGTCATTGCACCTCCGGTAGTAGCTGACCTCAACAGCCAGGTATATATATTTACCGATACCAAACCTCAAGCTGTACCGGTGAAAATAAAAGCAATGGCAGATAATGTGAAAGGTACTGTACATCTGCAATTACCTGCCGGCTTCACTGCCGCCAACAATAGTATTGCCTATACGCTCGCTCAGAAAGGGGATGAAGTAGAGCTGCGTTTTAATATTAATCCTGTTAAGGGAGTGAGTGATAATCACGTAGATACGTTCACGGTAGTAATGGAGTGTAACGGTAAAGAATACACGCAAAGCTTGCAACAGATCCGCTATGACCATATTCCGCTCATTACTTTATTTCCTGCAGCGCAGGCCCGGTTGGTATCTGTGAACCTGAAACATAACGGCAACCGCCTGGGATATATTCCCGGCGCCGGTGATATGGTGGCAGCCTCGCTTCGCCAGGTAGGTTACGATGTAACTGAGCTGGGAGAAAAAGATATCATGAGCGGCAACCTGCAACAATATGATGCGATTATTGCCGGTGTGCGTGCATATAACGTAAACGCACGTATGAAATACTGGCAGCCTAAGCTGATGGAGTACGTAAATAAAGGTGGCAAGCTGGTTATCCAGTATAATGTAAACGGGCCACTGGTCATCAATGATATGGGACCTTATCCATTCGGGCTTTCCCGCGACAGGGTCACAGATGAAAATGCCCCTGTGCATTTCATCGATCCAAAAGATCCCGTATTCCATTATCCCAATGAAATTACCACTGCTGATTTCAATGGCTGGGTTCAGGAAAGGGGATTGTATTACACGGTAAACGCTGATAAGGCTTATGATAAGCTCTTTACCATGAATGATAAAGGAGAATCTCCACTGGATGGTTCTACATTGGTGGCACATTATGGTAAAGGAAGCTATGTATATACCGGCTTATCATTTTTCAGGCAGTTGCCTGCTGGTGTTCCAGGTGCATACCGGTTATTTGTAAACCTGATTTCTGTTAAATAGGGATTGAACGAAAATGAGCAATAAACACCAACAACATCGGCCCAGATTGAGAATAGCGGCTATCTTCTGTATTATACTCGGCTTGCTGATAGGCTTTACTATCAAACGGGTACAGGTAGGTTTAGTGATAGGAATTGCACTGGGACTGTTGACAGGAAGTATGTGGAGTAAAAGTAATTCAAACGATTAATGTCTATGGCAGCTGACAACCTGCATGAAGAGAAACCGCCGATTTTTCCTACATGGAATTATTGGTACGTACTGGTAATAGCCTGGTTGGTGTTACTGATCGTACTCTTCTACTTATTCACCAAAACCTTTTCATGAGCCCTTTAGATTGGATTGTACTGATAAGTACACTCACAATAATTATATTTTATGGTGTCTGGAAAAGCCGTGGCCAGCGAAACATGGAAAGCTATTTCCTGGATAACCAGTCTATGCCCTGGTATATTGTACTGTTGTCTATCATCGGTACCCAGGCCAGCGCCATTACCTTCATATCTGCACCAGGTCAGGCTTATACAGACGGGATGCGGTTTGTCCAGTACTATTTCGGGCTGCCTTTGGCCATGGTTGTGCTTTGTATCACTTTTGTACCCATCTTTCACCGGCTAAAAGTATATACTGCTTACGAGTTCCTGGAAAAGCGGTTTGATCTGAAAACACGTACGCTGACATCCTCGCTCTTCCTGATACAACGTGGTTTATCTACCGGTATCAGTATCTGCGCGCCCTCCATTATCTTATCTTCTTTGCTCGGCTGGAACCTTTACTGGACGAATATGATTATGGGTGGCTTGCTCATCATCTATACCGTAGTGGGAGGCACCCGGGCGGTAGCCTATACGCAAACCTTTCAGCTGGTGATTATTTTCGGGGGCATGTTCCTCGCAGGCTGGATGGTAGTACATCTGCTGCCGGAGAATATCGGTTTCAAGCAGGCGTTACAGGTATCCGGAAAAATGGATAAACTGAATGTGATTGTTACAAAATTTAACTGGAAAGACAAATACAATATATGGAGTGGGATCATCGGGGGATTTTTTCTCGCCTTGTCCTATTTTGGTACGGACCAATCCCAGGTAGGCCGTTACCTGACTGCCAAGTCGGTGAAGGAAAGCAGGTTGGGGTTGCTGATGAACGGCCTGGTGAAAGTACCCATGCAGTTTCTGATTCTGTTGATTGGCGCCCTGGTGTTTGTGTTTTATCTGTACTTCAAAGCGCCGATCTTCTTTAATGAAGCACAGTTGGCCAGGGTGCACAAAACAGAACAGGGGCCGGCACTGGTAAAACTCGAGGATAGGTACAGTGAGTTAGGGCAGTTGAAGCAGCAGCAGGTAAGACAATTGGCTGCTGCATTGGAAACGGACAACAGCGCACAGGTAGCCATCGCCAAAAAGGCGCTGCAACAAACAGATGATAAATCGCAACAGATAAGAACAGAGGCATTGTCGCTGATCAAAGCATCTGATCCCACTGCAGATACGAACGATACCAATTATATATTCCTGCATTTTGTGGTGAACAGTTTGCCGAAAGGTCTGGTAGGTTTGCTGATAGCTATTATCTTCCTGGCTGCCTGGGGGAGTATTGCTGCTGCACTGAATTCGCTGGCTTCCACCACGGTGATCGACGTGTACAAACGGTTGTATAATGAGCATGCCTCAGAAGATCACTATCTCAAAATGTCTAAACTCTGGACCTTGATATGGGGCGTGTTTTGTATTGTGGTAGCGCAGTTTGCAGGCAGCCTGGGTAGTTTGATAGAAGTAGTAAACGTGCTGGGATCCTGGTTTTATGGGGTTACCCTGGGGATTTTCATGGTAGCTTTTTACTTAAAGAAGGTAGGAGGAACTGCTACTTTCTGGTCAGCTATCATTGCGGAAATCGCGGTGTTGGTTATTTATTGGACGGGCAGCGTTTCATTTCTCTGGCTGAATGCCATTGGTTGCCTGCTGGTGGTTATACTGGCATTGCTCTTTCATTATGTTTTTCCGCCTGCGGCGAGACAGGAACCTAATTAAGTAATTTCCAATATAAGATCATAAAAAAAGCCATTGAAGTAGCAACTACTTCAATGGCTTTTTAGTATTACGTATACTGCGTAATTTTACTGAAAGGGCTTAAAGTGGGCATATTGGGCCAGCGCCAGCATAGGGCGATCGCCTTCACTGTCGCCGTAGGCGTATATCTCCCGGAAGTTTTCCAGCCGGTATGCCTGATGGATACGATTTACCTTTTCTTCTCCATTACAGTTGATACCCTGAATCTTACCCGTGATCTGTTTGTTTTTTACTTCCAGCCGGGTACCCAAACATACAATGTTTTCCTTTCGACACCAGGGCGCTACCCAGTCCTGCGCAGAGGCGGTAACAACCACTACATGATGTCCCTGCTGCTGATGTTTTCGTATAGCCGTTAACGCAAGGGGCCGGATAAGGGAAGGCAAACGTTCCCGACAAAAGTCTTCGCAGCCTGCGGCAAAATCCGAGGCAGACATCTCTCCAAAAAAATAATCCAACACCTGCTCCTTCATTTCCTGTGCCGGCGTCATTTTCAATTTGAACCGCAGCAATGCCGGCAGCAGTTGTACTATACCGGCATACATGGCAGCCCTGCCCCTGTGGAAACGGATGATTTCCCAGAGGGTGTCCTTGTTGGTAATGGTACCGTCAAAGTCAAAAAAGGCAATCGTCACAGTGAAAGTTTTTTGAAAATACCTTCTGGTATTAATTTGATAATGAGCATAATGTATTTCCAATGCCACTTTACATACAACACATTTTTTCTTTTCTTCATTGCATTAAATATTGCATCGGCTACTGCTTCCGGCTGCGCAGTGAGCAGGGGAGGAAGTGTCAGATGCTGTGTCATGCGGGTATTTACAAAGCCAGGTTGTACGCTCATCACGTGTACGCCAGTACGAAAAAGTCGGTTACGCAGTCCACTGAGGTAAGCAGTAAAACCGGCTTTCGCGCTACCATATATATAGTTGCTTTGCCGGCCTCTTTCACCCGCTACGGAGCTGATACCAATAATGAGGCCCTGCTTTTTTTCTGCATAGCTTTCTGCCACTACATTTAATATAGAGACAGCGCCAGTATAGTTGGTATTAATAATAGCAGCGGATTCCACCCAATTTTGTTGGGCTTTCTCCTGATCCCCCAGGTAGCCAAATACACAAATGGTAATATCTGGCTGCACCGGCAGACTGGTATAGAAACCAGTATGAGCGTTAAAGTCGTTGGCATCAAATGTATGTGCAGTGGCAGTAATGCCATAACGTACCTGCAAGTCCTGTTGCTGCAGTTGTAGCGCAGCCATCTGACGACCTGCTAATTGAATATCATATTTCTCGGACGCAAATTTTCTGGCAATGGCTACTGCCATGTCCGAACCTGCGCCTAGTAGTAAAACTGTTGGCATGAGAGGTGTTTGGTTAATCAGAGGAAAACTATTTTATCAATGACAATCTTTCGGATTGCAGGGATTCAAACCGGGCCTCGCTGTTGTACTGTTTTACAATATCGGCAAACCTGCCCGCATTCGGATAGCTGTTCCAATATATTTCGGGCTTCATCCTGGCATCTTTAGACAGGTATAAACGGCCTCCATATTGCAGTACAATTTTATCCAGTTCATCCAGGAATTCAAAGAGTCCCTTGCGGATAGGGAAGTCCAACGCAAGCGTATAGCCCTCCATCGGAAAGGAAATAAGGCTATCCTGTTTGCCAAACACTTTGAGTACAGCCAGAAAAGATCCCCAACCTTTGTCACTGATCCTTTTGAGAATAGCTATCAGACCATCTTTTTGTTCCAACGATACTACAAACTGATACTGTACAAATCCGGCTTTGCCATAACCGCGGTTCCAGTGCAGGATGGCGTCCAGTGGATAGAAGAAGGGCTCATAAGGGATTACCTTGTGCATCACCTTTTTATAATTCTTTCCGTAGTATAACCAGTTGAAAGCCTTCACAGTAAAAGTATTCAGTGCGAAGGAAGGCAGATTAAAGGGGAGTGTCAGCTTTCGTTTAACCGGCAGGGTGAGTGGCGCCTTCTTTTGCTGTTCACTCAGTTCTTCCGGGGTGGCATGTTCGCCTACTATCAGGATACTCCGGCCAAAGGAATCCCCTTTCTGCAGACAATCAATCCAGGCCATGGAGTAGGTGTAGTGTTTATATTCGTCAAACAGGCGGATTACTTCTTCCAGGTTCCTGGCTTTCAGCTGCGTTTGTTTGATGTAAGCAGTTTCCACTTTTTTAAGACTGAATTTTACCCGGGTAATCACCCCGGTCAGGCCCATGCCTCCGCAGGTAGCCCAGAACAAATCATCATGGGTGCCCGCTGCGCAGCAGATCGTTTCACCGGAGGCGGTTAATACGTCCATATCAATGATGTGGCCAGAGAAGGCGCCATCGACATGGTGATTTTTGCCATGTACATCGGAAGCCACGGCGCCACCTACAGTAATATACTTGGTACCGGGGGTAACAGGTAAGAACCATCCTTTAGGGACAATGATAGCCAGTATCTGGTCCAGTGTTACACCAGCTTGTAAATCAATAATGCCATTTGTCGCATCGAAAGAAAGCATCTTATCATACTTCAGCATGGAAATACTATGCTGGCCTAAAGAGGCATCACCATAACACCGACCGTTGCCCCTGGCAATCATGTGGGAGTGCGCTACCACATATTTGCGGAGCTGATCTTCCTGTGTAAATACGCTTTCTTCACTGGCAACAGCGGGGTAGTTTCCCCAGTTCGCTAACCGTTTTTGCATTATTCAAAAAATGTTTTATCTGTCGGTAAATAAATTAATACATAAAAACTAAGTACCCACAGGAGTATGGTCAATTGAATAAAACGGTCTTTATATAGGATTTTGGTGGGAGAACCTGTATTGTTCTCCACGTAGGTTACTTGCAAATATCGTAATAATCCGCCAATTACAAAGAGGGTAGTGTAATATAGCCGGTAAGTATGAAACCGGGCTTGAGTTTCAGGCGAAATGGTATACATTAGATAACATACGATGATCACTGCAGAAACGAGTGCCAGCATTACATTCAGGAAATCCATATTGTATCCGCTGACAGCCTTCCTCATTTCTTTACCGGAATCCAGTTTAATCAGGATGTCATCTCTGCGTTTCGCGATAGCCATAAAGAGTGCCAATAGGAAGATCATAATCATCAACCACTCAGACATGGCTACATCGGCCGCAACACCACCTGATTTTACCCGTAACACAAATCCGGTAGACAGGATCATGATGTCCAGTATAGATATATTCTTTAAACCGAAGCAATAGAGCAGATTGAGGACGAAGTAAATGCCCAGCACAAATGCGAACTTGACACCCAGAAAAGTGGCAATGCCAGCTCCACCCAGCACACATAATGCAAAAAGGAGAAGGGCGGTTGATTTGGATATGGCGCCGGAAGCCAGCGGGCGCTTACATTTAACCGGATGCTGTTTATCCGCCTCAATATCTTTGTAATCATTAATAATATAAATGCTGCTCGCGATGAGACTGAAGGCAATAAAGCCTATCAGTAAATGCAGCAACTTGGCAGTGTTGAATATTTCTCCTGCAAAAAAAAGTGGAATGAACAGGAATGCATTTTTTACCCAATGTTTTGGCCTAAGTAATTTGATGTATTTCATGGGGAACTAAAAAGTTGATTCTGACGGGTCAAGATACAATTTATTCGATTACTTTTGCCCCCATTCATATTAGCGGATTATTACAATTACAGCAAATCCCAATCTTCTATGTCAATTTATTCCCTGAAAGGTCGCAAATGGACCATTACCGAAAGTTTAATTATTGTTTTGCTGGCGCTCGTGCCATTATTTGTTACATTTCCATACCGCGTGAATATTTTCCTTTCCTGGGAAGGAGCTTATCGCATCTCTTCAGGTCAGATTCCATTTAAGGATTTTGGATCGCCATTGGGTTATGGATTCTGGATCATCCCTGCACTCTTCTTTAAAATTTTCGGGCCAGAGATGGTTTCCCTGGTCAAAGCTCAGGTACTTATTAATATCATGGCAGGTTTTGCTTTCCGTTCCATCCTTAAAAGTTTGGACATACGGCCGGGAATCAGGTTGCTCTCCCTGTTGGTGTTTGTATTGTCTTATTCCTTCTTCAATTTCTGGCCCTGGTACAATCATACCGTGATCGTGTTTGAGCTAATAGGGATCAGTTTCCTGTTTAAATCTTTCTTTTCTGATAATCGTACCCGTAGTTACCTATGGATGGCGGCAGCGGCGCTTTTTATCTTCCTGTCAGTTTTTACCAAACAAGACGGAGGAGGTATGGCCTTTATGCTTTGCCTGTTGTTCCTGGCATATAACTGTTACCAGACCCGCCGCTGGGTGGACTTCCCCATCTTTATTGGGATGTTTGGACTGGTAGCGGTATTCTTTATTGTTCCACTGATGCCGGGATTCGGCTATTGGTTTAACCACGGACAACCCCCGCATAGCTCACGGTTAGCCCTAAACGATTTTACGGATGAAATTTTCGGTAACTCCAATTGGATCAAGGCATATGTGGTGTTAGTGGTGTTTTGTATTGTTGCCAAAGTGAAACAATGGAATACCTGGTTACAACGGCGCCGGGAAGTATTATTTGTGTTACTGACATTGGGTATTTTAGGAGAAGCAGCTATTTTCCAGGTAACCAGTTACACCCCGCCAGACAATAACATCTTTTTCCACAGTTTCGCTTTTGCTTTCGTGGCCACTTATTTATGTGAGCTGCTACATGTGTATGTAGACAGTCCCAGGTCATTGCTCGTAGGGACCTTGCTGGTGCTGTTCTGGTGGTCAGGTACCTGGTGGAAGTATATTGGACGTTTTACTGACCGTCTTTTTCCTGCACAGGAAATGGTGGATGCCCATAATCCGAATCATGAAAATGTAGTAAACAGGCGAAACTATATGATCAATGAAGACACAACGGATGTTCCGGTTTCATCCTGGATATTTTCAGATCTGAAGCCTTTCCGTAAAATATATATGCCACCTTCCACTGTAAAAGGGATGGATCGGATCATGGCTTTACCCGTAGTAAAGGACAATAAGTCAGATTTAAAGGTGCTGAATATGTCCGAGTTGACGCCCTTGGCAGTAGTAATTCCTTACAAACCGGAAACCGGACCGGACTGTCCGTTATGGTATCATTTGGGAGTAGGGATGTTTAACAGGCAGTTGGCGATCTATAAACAGAAGGTACAGGATCACCATTATGACCTCATTTTATTTGAATATGCGCCAGGCTTAAATAACTTTTTCCCTTTCGCACTGAGAGATGAATTGAAGTTGCATTACCACCAGGTAGATAGTTTTCTTGCACCAAGAAGGCCGACAAATGCAATTATTGAAGTATACGTTAAATAAATAATGTATCTTTAACAAGACATTTCCTGAATCAGGGAACGTTTCTCATTTCCAGATATTAAAATACTATCAAAAGTCTATAAAAAGCAGCCCTTCGGTGGGCTGTTTTTGTTTTTGTAAATGATTGATTTTTATTTAGTTAATAAACAAATGTTTAAGCATTGTTTTAGGTATGTAAAACAAGGTTTTACACACCCTTTTTTATTAACCAGTAAAATAAGTTTTGCCGGTTAATAAATAAATTTACCTTTGTTGGGAGGACTTAAAAAGAAGGAGATATGTCTGTTCCCAAATCCATTTCTACACTCAGGCTCGATGGCGGAATTTTGTGCCTTGATTTCGTCAATACGGTTGACAACCGCAAGAAACAAACGACCTGTGACTACCTTTCGGGATTCAAAGAATTACTGCAATGGTATACACACACCAGGGCTTTATCTCCTAAAATTATTCATACCCTGGAACGGCTTGCAAAAGACTATCCGCAAAAAGCAGCGATTGTTTTTGAAAAAAGTCTGTTGTTGCGGGAATTGTTGCACCGGCTATTTACTGACATGATTGCAGGCAAAAATCCAGCGGCGAGTGACCTGGTGCAGTTCAATACTTACCTTGGGGAAGCATATGCTAACATAGAAATCAGTTGGTCAGCAGGCGCCGGAAAGTTACAGTTTAATGCACCAGCACTGGAGCAGGTATATTGGTGGTTGGTAAAATCGGCAGTAGAATTATATACAGGAGACAAACCCGCACAGATAAAAGAATGCCCCGCCTGTGGATGGCTCTTTCTCGATAAGAGTCGTAACGGCTCCCGAAAATGGTGCAGTATGAGTACCTGTGGAGATGTAGATAAAGTAACCCGGAATTATCAGCGTACTAAAAGAAAGAAAAATGGATAAGAAGACAGGCAGTTTATCATCCAAGATGATCCTATGCCTTTTAGCCGTATATATTATTTGGGGTTCCACCTACCTCGGTATGAAGATCGCCACCAAAGTGGTGCCTCCGTTCTTTCTGTCATCTATGCGCTTTTTGGTTGCAGGTTCCCTGTTGCTGGTCATAGGATGCCTGCGGGAAAAGACGTGGCCCAACCGTCAGCAGTTTTTATCTGCCTGCTTCGTGGGCATTGCCCTTATTGGTATCGGTAATACAACCGTCGCCCTGGCAGTACATCATATGCCCTCCGGACTAGTAGCACTCATGGTAGCTGCCATGCCTGCCTGGATCATGGGAATGGACTGGGCCTTTTTCAGTAAACAGCGTCCCTCCGGATTAACATTGCTGGGTATTGCCATCGGCTTTGGAGGTCTTTTCCTATTGTTTAATCCCTTTGCACATCATGAGGCCCGCACCTTTCCTTTATGGCCGGTGGCAGTAGTGGTGGCAGGTAATATCTGCTGGGCGGCAGGTACCTTATTTGTGCAACGCTTACCCATGCCTACGCAAATTACCAGTACCGCTATTCAAATGCTGGCAGGAGGCGTTTTCTCTTTCTTTGTCAGCCTGATCTTTGAACCCGGCGCCATCAATACCCTGCCCGCCATGACGACGGAAGCCTGGCAGGCTTATGTTTACCTGGTACTCATCGGCTCCCTGGTAGGATATACCTCCTATAGCTGGCTGTCTAAAAATGCGCCACCTGGACTCACCGCCACTTATGCCTATGTAAATCCTATTGTCGCCTTATTTCTCGGCTGGGCTATCGGCAATGAAGCGATTACTGGGATGGTGGGACTATCTGCAGCCATCGTTATCAGCGGTGTTGTGATGATGACCCTGGGTCGTAAATAAGCTTTTTACTTTCTGTTCCCCTTGATAATGATTATATTGTGGTTTCACACTTGTACAGGTATAGCCCTTATCCCTCTCGGGATAAACCCTGTTGAAGAACCATAGCCATTGTAGCAGCATTGTATTTATTTATATATGTAGGTTCCGCTCTTTTGGGTGCATTTTTTGTTTTTGTTGGTGCTATTCCGATTGGACGTAATTAGATAATAGATTATATAAACTGACTATGCGAAAGACCATTATTGTATCGAACAGGCTACCAGTAAAGATTTCAGAAACAAACGGTGATTATACGCTACAGCCCAGCGAAGGCGGCCTGGCAACAGGTTTGGGATCTATTTACAGAGAAGGTAATAATATCTGGATAGGCTGGCCGGGACAGGAAATCACCGATCCGAAGGAACAGGAAAAAATGACGAAGCAGTTGCGTAAAATGAACCTGATGCCGGTTTACCTGACACAGGATGAAATTAACAACTTTTACGAGGGCTTTTCAAATGAAACATTGTGGCCTGTTTTCCACTATATGGCCGTATATGCACACTATGAACAGGAACATTGGGATTCCTATTACCAGGTAAATAAAAAATTCAGAGATATCATTATGAAGGTAGCAGAACCCGGAGACATTATCTGGGTACACGACTATCAACTGTTATTATTACCAGGAATGATCAGGGCCGAAATGCCGGAGATCTCCATCGGTTTCTTTCAACATATCCCATTTCCATCTTACGAATTATTCCGCCTGATCCCCTGGCGCACAGAGATACTGGAAGGTATGCTGGGCGCAGACCTGATGGGCTTCCATACTTTTGATGATACCCGTCATTTCCTGAATGCGGCCAGCCGCCTGCTGCCTGTCAACACTTCCGCGAATGTGGTGTCTTATAATGACAGGGCCATTGTGGTGGAAACATTTCCAATGGGCATTGATTTTAATAAGTATGCCGACATGGGCAAAGACCCTGATGTATTGCTACAGATGCAGCAACTGAAGGAAAATTTCCAGGCAGAGGACCGGTTAATATTATCTATTGACCGCCTTGATTACAGCAAAGGGATCCTGCAGCGACTGGAAGCATTTGAATTGCTATTACAACTGCACCCGGAATACATTGGTAAAGTAGTGCTGTATATGATTGTTGTGCCCTCCCGTGATACCGTGTCACAATATAAGGAGCTGCGTGATCAGATAGATAAATATGTAGGGAATGTCAATGCCCGCTTCCGTACCCTGGCCTGGCATCCTATCCAGTATTTCTATCGTTCGTTCCCGTTGGAAACCTTATCGGCCCTCTATAATTTTGCAGACATCTGCCTCGTAACACCTATGCGAGATGGTATGAACCTGGTGAGCAAAGAGTATGTAGCCAGTCGTAATAACAACGATGGAGTCTTGATTTTGAGTGAGATGGCTGGTGCATCTAAAGAATTAATAGACGCCATCATCGTAAATCCTAATAACATTGGCGCCATTACCCGTGCTATCGTAGATGCACTTAACATGCCGCTCCCAGAGCAGCAACGCCGCATGAAACAAATGCGATCCATAGTTGCCAAGTTCAATATTAATCACTGGGTAAAATTGTTCATGACACGGCTGGATGAAGTAAATGAAATGCAAAAGAATATGCTGGCCCGCCGCGTGAACCAGGAAACGGCCGTATTAATAAGGCAGCAATACTTCAGTACTAAAAAGCGGATCATCTTCCTGGACTACGATGGTACACTGGTGGGTTTTCAACCCAACATCGATATGGCATCGCCGGATCCGGATCTGTACCAACTGCTCCGGGAGCTGGCCAGCATACCAGGTAACGACCTGGTAATGATCAGTGGCAGAAACCATGAAACATTAGGGGAGTGGTTCGGTCATCTGAAACTGGACCTCATCGCGGAACATGGCGCCTGGCAGAAAACCAAGGAAGGAGAGTGGTACCAGCTGCCGGGTTTAACGGACAAGTGGAAGAAGGAAATACAGCCTATCATGGAATTGGCTACAGACCGTACTCCGGGCTCTTTTATAGAAGAGAAAAGCTATTCTCTCGTATGGCATTACCGCAAAGTAGAATCCGGCCTGGGCGAACTACGCGCTAATGAACTGATGAATACCCTTCGCTATTACACTGTGGAAAAAGGACTTCAGGTATTGCCCGGCGATAAAGTGATTGAAGTAAAAAACGTAGAGATCAACAAAGGTAAAGCAGCACTCAGCTGGCTGAATCATAAAAAGTACGATTTCATTATGGCTATGGGAGATGATGTAACGGATGAAGATATCTTTAAAGCCCTTCCGCCAAAAGCCATTACTATTAAAGTCGGCAGCCAGGTATCCGCCGCCCAGTATTACTTAAGAAGTTATCATGAGGTAAGACACCTGTTGAGGACCCTGAGAAACAGGGAAGCGTAAATAGCTTTTAGCCATTAGCTTTTAGCTTTTAGCAAAATGCAGCGGAGATAGACATATATTATGTTCTCCGCTGCATTTTGCTAAAAGCTAAAAGCTAAAAGCTATAAAAATATCGGCATATCCAGTTTCATTGATATTCTGTAGGCGGCATTCATCAAACCTACATGGCTATACGCTTGTGGGAAGTTACCCCACTGACTGCCGGTTTCGGCTTCTACGTCTTCACTAAAAAGCAATAGGTGGTTGGAATATTGCAGCAGCTTACCGAATTCGCGCTGGGCATCATCCAAACGGCCCACACAGGCAAGCGCTTCTACATACCAGAACGCACATACGAGAAATGTAGTTTTAGGTTTACCAAAATCGTCGGAGTGACGATAACGGTAAAACAAGCCTTCCGGAGTTTTGAGTTCTTTCTCCAGTGCAATGAGGTGATCACGAGCACGTTCGGAAGCCGGATCCAGGTAGTTCATCATGATCAGTTGTAACGTGCTGGCATCCAAGTGTTGGCTGCCGGCAGCATTAGTATATACTTTTCTTACCGGATCATAGCAGCTTTCAATATGTTCGGCAGCACGATTTTTGAGTTCCACTGCCTTTTGCAGGAGAGGCTCATTGCCGATGGTCCGGGCCATCTTCTCTGCTGCGGCGCAGCCTGCCCATTGGAAGAGATTCGTATAGCAATGAATGTTAGCCATGTTTCTGAACTCCCAGATGCCTGCATCTTTTTCATCGATTGTTTTTTCAATCTTCTTCAACAGCAGTTCTATCCAGCGGTCGGAATCTTTTCTCTCTGAAAAAACAAAACGATGATCTGTATATAAAGGAAGCATCGATATCAGTACTTGCCCATATATATCATTCTGAATATGCTCATAGGCCTGGTTGCCGATTCGTACGGGCTTATTACCCAGGTAACCATCCAGATGGGGGAGGATGGTTTCGGATAAAGTCTTTTGACCGGTGATGCCGTACAATGGCTGGTAACGGAAATCGCCGGAGAAGGAGATATCTGTTATATAACCAAAGTAGCGTTCCATTTCTTCAAAATGCCCGATATGGTTTAAGGCCGTGATCACATAATAGGTATCACGCATCCAGCAGTAACGATAGTCCCAGTTGCGCCCACTTTCCGGGAATTCCGGTAAGCTGGTGGTGCTGGCAGCAATAATAGCGCCGGTATCTTCATACTGGTGTATTTTCAACGTTAACGCCGACCGGATAACATATGGTTGAAAGTAGTTGGCAATAGAAGAGTGTTTGATCCAGGTTCTCCAATAGGAAATGGTTTCCCGGAGGAACCGTTCTGCCGTACTCGCCAATGGGGCTTCCAGCGGATGCCCATAGGTAAGAATGAGGTAACGGGTATCATTCAGCACAAAATATTCTTCTTCAAAAAGATAACTGACAGCGATATTGGTGGTAAGACGGATGTTTTCATCACAGCCGCCAAATTCAATATGACTGCTGCCCCGTAGCCGTTTCAGTTTCTCGGCGCCATAATCACAAACAGGCTCACATTTTACCCGGATGCGTGGCGAGCCCTCCAGCGGTTCTATTTTCCGGATAAGCATCAGCGGTTTAAAGAAGCGTTCGTACTGCAGGAAACGAGGGGAGAAGTCGGTAATGCGATAGCTACCTTCAGTTGTCGTAATTTCAGTACAGAGTACATTTGTATTTTCAAGGTAGTATTGATGAGAAGCGTAATCGGCCTCAGGGAGGATGGAGAATTCGCCCCCTTTCTTTTTATCCAGCAGTCCGCCGAAAACGAAGGAGCTATCCATGCGGGGCCAGCAAAGCCAATCAATATTAGTATTCCTGTTTACATGCGCCAGAAAAGCGCAGTTGCCAATAATTCCTGTCTGATAAGTATGTCTTTCCATGAGGCCTGCGATTTGTTAGAATTACACTTTACACTTAAAATTGTTCATCCCGGAACAAAAGCTGTTCCAAGAATGCCCTGCTGGATTTCTATCTTCATTTATTAACAAAACATATCATTCTGAAGTCTTACCAGAATCCCTTATTTTTAAGTATAAAGTTCCACAACGATGCAAACATTGAAAAAGCAGCATTACCTGCCACAGTTTATTGCGCCAACCCATGGTGGGGATACCAAAACCTATCTGCTGGCTGGTGATCTGGGCGGTACCAAAACAAATCTTGCGCTGTTCAGTACTGTTGACGGGGAGTTGGATATGATACGGGAGCAGAAATATGCGTCCCGTGATTATGCTAATTTTTCTGAGATCATCCAGCACTTTATCAGTGAAAGCAGGGACACGCCACCGCAGCGTATATGCATTGGCGTAGCAGGTCCGGTAGTAAAAGGAAAAGTGGAGCTGACTAATTTATCCAGGGAGCTGAGTGAAGATGAAATCAGGCAGAGCACCGGGATCACGGCAGTAGCCCTGATCAATGACCTGGAAGCTACCGCTTACGGATTGGCGACCCTGGCACCGCAACAACTGACAACACTTCACCGTGGCGCATCTGAGCATACTGGCAATATAGCCATCATTGCACCGGGTACAGGTTTGGGTATGGCCGGACTCTACTGGGACGGGGAGCATCATCATCCATTTCCTACAGAAGGCGGACATACCGATTTTGCACCGAGAACAGATCTTGACATTTTGTTGCTGAGATACCTGCAGGAGAAATATGATGTGGTGAGCTGGGAACGGGTAATCAGTGGGCCTGGACTGTATGATATCTACCAGTTTTTAAGAGATATAAAAGGAATGGAAGAACCTGCGGAACTACGGGCTGCTATGAATGCGGGAGATCCTTCGGCAGAAATAAGTAAAGCGGCTATTGCAGGCAGAATACCGGTATGTGTGAAAACAATGGAGTTGTTTGTACGTTACCTGGCCCGTGAATCCTGCAACCTGGTATTGAAAATGAAAGCCACTGGCGGATTGTTTCTTGGTGGGGGAATTCCGCCCAAGATAGCGGTCCTGCTGGAAACCGGAGAATTCTATCATCATTATATGCAGGGAGATCGGATGGCGGAGTTATTGGCGAGTGTACCCATTCATATYGTCAATAATGATAAGTCAGCGCTATGGGGCGCAGCATTTTATGCTGGATTATTAAAAGATTAAAGTTATTTTTGCGACATAACAGGAAATGGTGTCTTCCTGACCCAAACCGTCAGCCCAGAGCTGTCTGATGGCGCCTACAAATATTAGAATGGTATGTACTACCATTTAACACTGCTATTTGTAGGATATGAATAAACTGAAAACTTCGTTGGAGCAATTGACAGTGGCTTATCAGCTGCTGCGCTGGACTGTATTGGTAACTCCCGTTGCTATCGTGGTCGGATCATTGGTGGCATTATTTCTTTGGTTGCTGGACCTGGTAACGCACATACGCTGGGAGCATGAGTGGTTATTATTTGGATTGCCGCTGGCTGGCCTCCTGATTTACTGGTTATACCGCCTTGGCGGCAAACAGGCTGATAAGGGCAACAACCTTATCATGGAAGAGATTCATCAACCCGGAGGTGGCGTGCCTGCCCGTATGGCTCCATTGGTATTACTGACCACCATTATTACTCATTTATTTGGAGGTTCCGCCGGACGTGAAGGAACAGCAGTACAGATCGGCGGTAGTATGGCCGGACTGATCGGGAAGAAACTGGGACTATCGCCTGCGGATATACGAATTTTACTGATGACGGGAATCGCGGCTGGTTTCGGGGCAGTATTTGGTACACCTCTTACCGGGGCGGTGTTTGCGTTGGAGGTACTGGCAATAGGTGTGATGCGTTATGAGGCATTGGTACCTTGTTTGATTGCTTCAGTTTTTGCAGACATCGTATGCAGTGCCTGGGGCATTCATCACACACATTACGGCATTACCTATATTGGCCAACCTTTCATGGAGGCGATGCCCTTTATTCACTTGGATCTCTGGTTGTTAGGGAAAGTAATTGTTTGCGGCGTAGCCTTTGGGCTGAGTAGTTTTTTGTTCTCGAAACTCATGCATAGCATTAAATATAACGCTAACGCATATATTAAAATACCCTGGTTGATTCCTGTTGTCGGTGGTGTAGTCATCATATTATTGAGTTATGTGGCTGGTACAATGGATTACCTGGGTTTAGGTGTCAGCAGTAAATCACCGGATGGTATCAGCATATTGGCTGCATTTGACGCAAATAGCAGCGTAAACGATTGGAGTTGGCTCTGGAAGCTGGTTTTCACGGCAATTACACTTGGAATGGGATTCAAAGGGGGAGAGGTCACGCCTCTTTTTTTCATAGGTGCAGCATTGGGGCATACGCTGGCTTTGCTGTTAGGCGCTCCTGTAGACCTTTTTGCGGGACTTGGATTCATTGCTGTTTTTGCAGGCGCTACAAATACCCCGATTGCCTGTACGTTAATGGGGGTTGAATTATTTGGCACCACGCACGTTCTATATTTTGCTATCGCTTGCTTCACCGCTTATTATTTCAGCGGACATTCAGGCATCTACGGTGCACAGCGACTGGAAGTGAGGAAGTTGCGCTAACAATTTTGTTAGTATCTTTTTCTTTTCCATACTGCTTTTACCTTTGGTGTATGACGAACATTACAGGTATGCATCATATCGCCATACGGGCTAAAGACTACAAAGCAACGATAAAATTTTATGAAGCCCTGGGGCTAACCTTGTATCACAACTGGGTTTTACCGGAATTCAATATCGAGTACGCCGCGCTGCTGAACATACCAGGTACGGCTTCTTATATAGAAGTATTTGATAAGGACGCCAATGTAGCTACTCAGGGACGCAAGGCTACCGCAGGAGAAACACCGGTAGCAGGTGCGCTATTACATTTTGCACTTACCGTAAAAGACGCCACCCTGGCTTATAATGAGGCAATTGCTTTAGGAGCATCCAGCTGTGTTCCGCCATCAGTGCTGTTTCTGGGGGAACCACCGCTTACGGATTGATTCTGTGTGGGTTTCGCTGCTGATATTTCCTTTTATTTTGTAGGATAAAATCAAAAGAATGGAAAAAGGAACAAGTGCTCCACAACTCATATATCCGGGCAAGGCGGCGAAACGGTTGACGGCAACCTAGTGAATGATTTCCGGACACAATTAAAACAGGCTTTCAGTAATCTGGCAACGGCATTAGCTTCTCAGGGATTAACCTTCCAGGATGTAGTAAAACAAACCACGCTGGTGGTTGACCATAATGAAGACAAATTAAAAGCGCTCGGCGAAGAAACCTCGCTGATCTGGACAGACAAAAAGTTTCCTGTCAACACATTAATTCCGGTACCGCGCCTGGCACTGGATGGAATGCTGATCGAAATTGAAATGCTGGCGGTAAAACGTTCGTAGGAATCATCCGGGAACGCCAGTGCCTGATCATTATTTAATCCGTTTAAAATGGGAGTGAGTATTTCACAGCCATTTTAAACGGATTTTTTCATGTTTAAGCAAGGCGCTGAGAATGAAATAAACCGGGGGACACCCCGGATATTTATTTTTACGTAAACCTCAGCGTGTTCAATTTCAATGAATTATATCGATTTAGAGAGGCACTCTAATAGAATCAACTTTCATCGATGAGCACCAACAAAAACTCAAGGATCGTCCCAGTAGATTAAAAACAATTAAGATCATTTAAATTGAATCTTGTTATTCCTATAATTTATATTATGTTAAATATAAAACATTCTCTTTAGATATCATTAATTAATAAGCTCAGATCCTACCCGGCGAGTGCTTGTTGAATTTTGACGTTTTACCCACAACAAATCAGCCGTCTGATAAATGGATGATTGGTGTTCGCCCTTCAGCTAAACCATATCATCCATTCTCAGCGTGTGCAATTTAAAATTCTATGATTGTTGGCGATTAAATTTCCGCCAGGCCGATGTTAGATAATCTGTGGCCCCTACCGACCTGACGAAGTGTCCGAAGGTTTAAGAAATTCGAATCTCTCTCTCGTTTATTTTTTTTGAAAATTAAGTTCGCCCGGGAATTCAATATTAAATCGTTACCACCAACCGCCGCCCGTCCGGAATATCTAAATTCCAAAGCTCAGCGATATCCTCCATTTTAACGGTGATCGTTTCTACTTTAAGCTTTCCTTCGGCTGCCAATACAAACATTTCAGGAAGTATTTCTTTAAACAGATCGGTCACTTGCTGTTTTGACCAGGCGCCAAGCCCGGATCCTGTTAACTGGAGATCCACGCTACGCAGGTTTGCGGCTGACAGTTGAATGAGATCCCCGGTTACCGCACCCACAGAAACATACCTTACTTTATTGGTGAAAGAACCATCTCCTTTTAAACACGCAAATATCATCTCCGCCGTGTGTCCCCAGAGATAATCAATGATCACATCAATCGGCGTTTGTGTGTGAAAACCTGTGGCGCCATTGATGAGTACTACATCACCCGGTTGAATGGCCGCTTTAAACCGTAACCCCATTGCAGCCCCTATCACGGCATTGGGTATAGCCGCCGCAGTGGCGTCATCCAGGCCATCAGGCAATCTGACAACCCGGTCTTTATCGATAACCGCTTTTTCTGCCAGCATGCCGCTTATGCCCATGGCGTATACTTTGGTTCCGTCTTCCAATAAGCAAACACCATCACCACCAATCACCTTGCCGCCTTCCCCGGGCACATCACTGGAGTAATGCTTTCCAGCAGCGCGCCCTTTATCAAAGTGTTTAATGGCGACTGCCTTCACACGCACTAATAATTCATTATTTTTTTGAGCGGTTGGCTCGGGAAAATCAACATACTGAGGCAATGCTCCTTCGGGATACATAACTGCTGCTTTCATTTTTTTCTTTTTGTTACAACAAAAGTAGATCAGGATGTACCACCCGAACGATAACATATGTTATCAAGTTCAGAAATGCAATTTGCCTTTTGCCAATTTGTTTTTAATCCGGCTCAGGTGCACCGTACTCACGCCCAGGTAAGACGCAATATAATGTTGTGGAACCCGCTGAATAATATGCGGCCTTTCGCTCAGTAATTTTTGATACCGCTGTTCTGGAGTATCACGTATAAAAGAAACAAATTCATTGATATAATGTGTTTGCCTCTGGGCGGAAACCTGCAGGAGCATTTGTACAAAGTCAGGCTCACGACTCAACTCCTCCATCAATTGGGTCACATATTGCCTGGGGAGCAAATAAATAACTGAGGGTGCTATGGTTTCAATCGCAAACTGGCTCGGCGCGCTGTTGACGAAACTTTCGAAAGAAGTCAGCCCTTCATTTCATTGATATGCTAAGATAAGCATCTCAACATTCAAAGAATAAGCGCTGGGATAAAATAAAATTCTCCTGAGCCCCTTCCTTATACTGTAGCTGCCGCCGGCTGTTTGGCTTTCACGTTAATGACTGTACGATTTATAATATACGGCGTCATCACAATCAGTAACATCAATACCAATATCAGGATGGCCACCAACTCGTAGTAGTCCATTGCATATTTTAAAAATGCCTGTTTCTGAATAGCTTTGTCCAATAGTCCCGGCGCCAGTTTCGCCGCCTGATCTGCCATCAGCCCCCGCGCTTGTAAGGCTGACTGGTAAGTATGCAGGCGCTCCGCCAATCCGTTGTCCACTCCTGATATGCCATCACTCAACCGCATCGCATGCGTTTTGGTAAAGTACAGGGAGAAATAATTAATCAACGCGGTACTCGTGGCGAAAAAAGTAAATCGTATAAATACCCCGGCTGTAGAAGCAGATACACTGATACTCTCCGGTACAGACGAGATGATAAACAGTACGATAGGCGTTAGCAACATGCCTGCCCCCCAGCCCTGGATGATCAGTGGGAATATAAAAGTAGACTGGTCGGCCTCAGAAGCAAACAGAAAGTACATAGAACAATGAAACACCAGCAACCCGAAAAAGCCTACCAACCAGATGAATTGTAGCGGTCTTTTCCTGATCACCAACCGCGCTGAGATAACGGCGCCAATCACAATCCCCACCAGGTTGTACGACAATAACTCATAGGTGTGTAGCGGATCCATTCCCAAAACCGTAGAGAAAAAGCTGGTCGTTACATTAAACGATCCCCGGATCAGGTAAAGCCCGCCCAATAAGAGAATACCAAATAGAAATGCTCTCGATTTAAATACATCCATATTAATAAAAGGCCGCTTACGATGCAACTGCCTTACCACAAAAGTGGCGGCCAGGAATACTACACCGATCATGCATCCCACTATCCTGGCATCCTGCAGCCAGTAATATTGCTGCCCGTAAATCAGGATATATCCCAGCATAATCAACATGGGCGCATATAGAAAGAAACTGGTCCAATCCAGCTGGTATAGCGGCATGCGGCGTACCAGGTGCACTTTGTTCATTAACAGGAGTAGTAATACCGCCCCAGGAACAAATGCATAAATGATCATTTTATACAACACGTTATATTCAAAATCATCTACCAGCGGTGCGGTCACCAATGAGGTCAATGAGCCTGAACAGAGGATCATTCCATAAAAGATGGCGTATCCTACTTCCCTTGCGTGTTCTGACTGCAGCCTGCTGAACAGCAGGGTTAAACAAATGCTGGTTACACCACAGTTCAGTATTCCCTGCAGAAAACGACAGATGAAAAGAACGGGAATCTCCCGGGTGTGATAGCACCAGTAAGTCACCATTACCTGTAGTACCAGGCAGATCAAAAAATATTCTTTTGTAGCAATGCGACTGAAAAAACGTTTCTCTAATGGCGTAAAAGCCACTAAGGACGCGTAATACACCAGCATAGAAAATTGTATATCCTGCGGTTCTGCTCCATAAAATCCCGTAGCTGCGTTCACGTTAGCTGTAGACAAAGCAAACAACATCACCGTGGGAAACAATACCAGGAAGATAGTCAGTCTGATCAGCCATTCGGGCACCCATGAGCGGAATATCTGTTTACCTTGCCCCATGATTATTTACGTTCTTTTACAATAGATACATTCACATTCATACCGGCAGATAATAATTTCAATTCCTCAGGTGTACCATCCAGTCGGATACGCACCGGAATACGCTGCGCAATTTTTACGAAGTTACCAGTAGCATTATCTGGCGGCAACAACGAAAAGCGGCTGCCAGTGGCGCCTGACAGCGATTCAATTTTGCCGGTCAGTTTCTTCCCGGGAAAAGCATCCACGGCTATTTGCGCAGTTTCGCCCACCGCCATGTGACGGATCTGCGTTTCTTTAAAGTTGGCGACCACCCATTTACCGGCTTCCCAGTCTACGATATATGCCAGTACTTGTCCTGCCTGCACAAGCTGCTTAGGTTGAATCGTGCGGCGACCCATTTTACCATTGTAAGGGGCGGTGATAATGGTATAAGAAACGTTGAGATCATTCTTTATCACTACAGCCATTCGCCGCTTGATTTCTGCTTCCAGGGCGCTCTGCTGCACTTTGGCATCGTTGATCTTTGCCAGGGAAGCCTGATAGGCATCTATGGCAGTGCTGTAATCTGAACGGGCTATCGCCAGTGCTGCCTCTACCCTTTCCAGTTGTTGTTTGGTGGCAGATTCTACATCAAATAACTTTTTGTACCGATCATATTCCTGTTCCTGGTGTGTCAATTTTGCTTTGGCAGCGGCAATCTGTGACTGATATACTTTCGATGACTGAGCGGTGGTGCTGACATTACTTTCCAGTATGCCCACCTGTGCTTTCGCATTTAACAGGGAGGCTTCTGCTTCCTGTTGTTGTGCAGCATACTCGCTGTTATCAATGATAATCAGTGTGTCACCTTTTTTTACTTCCTGATTTTCTTCATACCGGATCTCTGCTATATAGCCCGTCACCTTTGCTACTACCGGGTTAATGTATTCATCCACCTGGGCGTCATTGGTTTCTTCAAATTTCATTTGATGGAGTAACGTTCTTATTCCCCAGATAGCCAGGCACACCACTACAATAGATGCGATGATCGTGGTGATACGTGAAATGAGTCTGTCAGTTCTATTGGTTTTCGTGTTGGTATTCGTCTTCATATATTAAAGGTTGCCTGTTGCTTTCAGTAGTTGATAGTATTGTAATTGTGCGGTGACTTGCGCCGTGGTAAGGTCAAAGCGGGATTGCAGCAATTGCGTTTCTGCATCCAGCAGGTCGGTCAATAAAGACAGCTGATTAAAATAGGTATTATTGACAATCCGGAAATTCTCTTTGGCCTGTGTGATATTATCATTAGCAACGCTTATGCGGGTAAGCGCTTCGGTGTAGCGCAGGTAGGCAGCTTTCACTTCCTGCCTTACCTGGTCCTTCGTATCCGCGTGTTCAATTTCCTGGCGCTCCAGGTTTATCTTTGCTTCCTGTTTCTTGTGTTTGTTCTGATAAAATGCAGAGATGGGAACTCCCGCTTTGACGCCTACCTGCCCTAATCCGTACAGGGCGATAGAATAAGGATAAAAGAGGATCTGTGGGTACGTATAGGCGTACTCGGCATATAGTCCTACTTTAGGAAGGATGTTACTTTTCACATCCTTCAGTTTCAATTCACTCAGCGCCGTTTCCTTTTCTGAAATCTTAAATGCAAAGGAATGTTCGTAAGCATCTGCCACATAATCTTCGTAGGTACGTGCAGGTGTTTGGGGAGCAATCAGGGTGTCTATCGAGAGCTGGTTCTCTATGCTGTCGGCCTGACCTATCATAATATTCAGCCGCTGGTTGGCGATGGCGATGCCATTCCTTATTTCCAGCAGTGTCATCTTTTGTTTGGACAACTTCAGTTCTGCGCGGAGCAGGTCACTTTTAAGAACTACGCCATTCCTATGCAGCTGCCGGATCTCTTCCAGTTCTTTCTCTCTTTCATGGATATCCTGCAACATTACTTTTTCATACATCCGTCCCCGGTAGATGTCCAGGTAAAGAGCGGCCGCTTTATAGCGGATTTCAGTGGTAGAAAGGTTTTGCTGCTCTTTCGCCAGTTCGGCTTCTGTTTGCCTGACTTTGATTTCCCGGTTGGTTTTGCCACCGTTGTATACATTGAGATAAGCATCTGCACCAAACTGGTAATAGCCGTGTACAACAGGATACTGTGTGGGCGCGTTAAGCAGGCCGTCTTCGTAGATGGCCAGATTGGAAACACGGGCATACACGCCATTTGCTTTTACTTCCGGTAAGCGCTCATCTTTGGCTGCTTTGGTGCGTTCGTCCATACTTTGTACACGGAGGTATTGCATTTGCAACTGGCGGTTGTAGACATCTGCTTTTTTCCATACATCCGTTAACGTTAGGGTATTCTTCTCAGGGTCCTGACTAAAGACTGTTTGGGTGCTGAATAGTGTGATAAACACCGCTCCTGCCAGCCACTTATTAGTAATTGTAGACATATCTATTGTGATGAAGATGCAAAGTTCCAACCCTATTGGTTAATTTATTTTCTATAAATTGCCATAAAATTGTTAGATCCGGCCAAATGAAAGATATTAATCCACAACTCATATTGGAAGATGTTGATGCCATCCCGGAATCCGCATATGTATGGCACTGGAAAACGGAGCATCATTTTTCCTACCATAAGCATAACAAAGGACAGCTGACGTATGTTGAGGGCGGGGTGGCTTTTTTATACACAAAAGATAAAACCTACTTCCTTCCTGCCCGCCATTATATGTGGGTGCCTGCAGGTGTGGAACATTACTTCCAGCACAGGTATCCGGCCAATTATGTACGCACGGTTTACTTTTTCAGTGAACCCGGAGATCAGGACGATCCTTTCTATACGAAAACAGGTATTTATCCAGTCAGCAATCTGTTACTGGAAATGATTCTTCATACTGCTTCCTGGGATGGTGATGTGTTGCCCGATGACAAGCGCTTTATATTCATTAAAGCCATGAAGAACATGCTGCCGGAAATCAGCTCCGTGCCATTGCCCATTACATTACCTACCACTGACAATCCACGGCTGAAGCCTGTTTTAAAATACATACAGGAAAATCTCGGAGAGCCATTATCGCTGGAAAGTGTAGGACACGAATTCAGCTACAGTGAACGTACGCTGACACGGTTATTCCGCTCCACCATGGATATTTCCTTCTTTCAATACCTGAAACTGGCCAGGATGATTAAAGCCATGGGCTACCTCCTGGAAACGGAGAAAACCATCAACGAAATCGCCTGGGATACCGGGTATAACAGCGTTTCCGCCTTCAGCAATACCTTCTATAAACTGGTGGGGAAAAGACCCAGTGACTTTCAACCAAAGGGAAACCGTCCATCCCAAAGTGTTTGAATTTATCGGGCTTTTACACAATCTTTAAAGTCAATCAAGATCTGCTTCATGAACTTAATGAGAAAGCCAATCATGCTACCCTTGCTAATGGCGGGCATGGTGAGCCTGACAACTGTACAGGCCCAACAAAAAAAGAGTCTGCCGGCACCTTCCTTAAAAGAAGATCTGCCATCACATTGGTCGGTGACGCTTAATCCGGATACTACCGTTACTACCTATCACGATGTAACAGTGAAGGGCAAGAAGATTCCGTATAAAGCGATTGCCGGCACGCAGCCCGTTTGGGACCAGGACGGCAAAGTATTGGCAGGGCTCTTCTACACCTATTACGAAAGAACTGATGTGAAAGACCGCAATACAAGGCCGTTGGTCATCTCTTTCAATGGCGGACCAGGTACGCCCTCCGTATGGATGCAAATCGCCTATACCGGCCCCCGGTTGCTGAACATTGATGAGGAAGGGTATCCTGTACAACCTTATGGCATACACGAAAATCCTGAGTCCATTCTTGATATTGCGGATATCATTTATATAGATCCCGCCAACACCGGTTTCTCCAGGGTACTTGGGAAGGACGTGCCCAGGGAAAAGTTCTTTGGTGTTAATGCAGACATCCGGTATCTCGCTGAGTGGATCAATACTTTCGTGTCCCGGCAGAACAGATGGGCATCTCCCAAATACCTGATAGGCGAAAGCTATGGTACCACCCGTGTATCCGGACTGGCACTGGAATTACAGAATGCACAATGGATGTATCTGAACGGCGTTATCCTGGTCTCCCCCACTGAACTTGGAATTAAGCGCAACGGGCCTGTGGACGCTGCTTTGCGGCTCCCCTATTTTACCGCTACCGCCTGGTATCACAAAGCCTTACCAGCCGATCTGCAACAGAAAGACCTGACCGCTGTTTTACCGGAGGTAGAAGCATTTACCATTCATGAACTGATCCCTGCTATCAGTCAGGGTGGATTTCTGGAAGAACAGCAACGTAAAAATATAGCCGCTAAAATGGCCCGCTACTCCGGCTTATCGGAGAAAGTAATCCTGCAGCATAACCTGAATGTGCCTCCCAGCTTTTTCTGGAAAGAGTTACTGAGAGATAAAGGATATACGGTAGGTAGATTGGATTCCCGCTACAGGGGTATCGATCGGGAAGATGCGGGGAACGGTCCGGACTATAATGCAGAGCTTACCTCCTGGCTACACGCGTTTACGCCTGCTATTAATATTTATCTCAGGGAAGAGTTGAAATTCCATACTGATTTGAAGTACATGATGTTTGGCCCGGTGCATCCATGGGATAACAACGGCGACAATACCGGTGAAAACCTGCGCGATGCGATGGCGGCTAATCCTTACCTTCATGTAATGATCCAATCCGGCTATTATGATGGCGCCTGTGATTACTTCAACGCGAAATACAGTATGTGGCAAATGGATCCGGGTGGGCGTTTGAAAGACCGTCTTTCCTGGCGTGGCTACCGCAGTGGTCATATGATGTACCTGCGCAAAGATGATCTGGCAACAGGTAATGATGATATCCGGGCATTTATAAATGCCTCTCTGCCTAAAACAGGACAGGCGGCGAAGTACTGAACCGGCTTTTAGCATTTAGCGTTTAGGCATTAGCGTAGATCAAACGCTAATGCCTAAACGCTAAATGGGGTTAGTCGCAATACTTTAACAGAAAGTCCTTATATTTTATACGCCACTCCCAGTGTGAAGTAGATATTATATAAAGGGAAAGACATACCCTTGAAATCACTTGGGAAGATAGGACGCAGGCCCCAGTCCAGGTTACCATTGATACTGAGTTTTTTACCAACCCGATAGGACGCACCGCCCTGTAAACCAGCATCGAAAGACCGCACTTCTGTACCAAAATCAAAGGTAGCTTCTGAGATGATCACCTTTTCACCTGTAGGGCCTCCATTGCGGATATAGCCATCAGAAACAGTTCCATGGAAATTAGAACTGAATAACCAGGCTACGTAACCACCCAGGTTAAAGCGCCATTTGTCGTTTGGTGTAAAGACAGCACTTATTGGAAAAGATACATATGCATTACGTACAATGGTTTTATTTTTACCACTGAAATCGCCTTCAAAACGACCTCCATCACTGGTGGTGATGATAGTAGGAAAATACTGTACTACATCTTTCGTACCCATTCCTTTGTAATCGAGTTTAACGGCTACTGCAGCGCCCCATTTACGGGTAGCGCGGTAAGATAATTCATAACCCAATGAAGGGCTGAATTCCGGCCAGAAGCCTTCTATTTTGCGAATCGTATTGGGAAAGCCCACCGGCGCAGTTCCTCCGAAATTAAATCCTGCCAGGATACGATGTTCCAGCATCGGTTTAAATCCACTGTTCTTCGTTTGTTCGTTTCCGTTATCCTGTGCAAATAAGGTAGTAGCTGCCATCAGCATCCCCAGCATCAGTCCTGATATTTTTATATTCATATGCTCAGATATAGTCTTTATTCGTGTACAATTTCCAAATTATCCAATACCAGTTTGCTGCCCACAGCACCTCTGTAATGGTCACCTTCCGCGCTGGAAGAGGCGATGATCGCCAACATCAATGGCTCACCCGGAATGACCGATTTACCCGCAACAGGTGTGAACGAAATATCGAAATGAGTCCAGTTGTTCTTTGCGGTTCCATCTCCTAATATAGCGGTGGCGATCACCCTGTCGGAAGTAAGGATATTGGTCGCGTCCAGCCTGGTGGTACCACTGTATAATACCGCGTAGATGGAGCATTTATCGATTTGTCCCGGCACCGGATTCGCCTCTTTATCTATGAACTGGGCACCTGGCTGGTACTTATAATTCCCGGTAAAGCTTTTAGGCATGATGCCCCTGTAAGGTTGTCCGAATTGGGTACACTTCAGCGGATTTTCCATCAGGTAGTCGGTTACGAAATTGCCGAGGAACATAGATCCGGCAAACAGGTGAATACCCATCCATCCGGACAGTGCATTACCTGGCATGGTTTCCATTTCTGCTGCGTACTTACCTTCAAAAGCATTGGTGCTGACATGCAAAGGGAAATCATTGATTTCTGTTACGCCTGTGATGGCGATCCCAATATTACCGGAAGCCCAGATATTACGGCCATCTTCGGCCAATGGGTTTACATATTTCCAGGAGCCACCGGATGGAGCCACCAACGTATCCCATCTTTCAAAACCAAATTTCCAGATACCTGTCTGCACTACCTCTACGGTATATGCTCTTTCCGTTCCTGTTGCAGAAGTAACTACATACTTTTTAATCCCGGTATTGTCAAACCGCAGTGTATCGCCGGATGCAGGTGACACATGGCCACCGGCACTCACCTTGATCACAGGCGCAATTCCTTTTTCAAAAGCTTCCTCTGTCAGATACAAGCGGATTTGAGATTTTGTCTGATCAATAAAAACATCTCCTGTCAATTGATTCTGTGCTACAGTGAAAGTTTCGATGTCTGCTTCAGGATTGAGAGGCGCATCCTTAATACACGACTGTAGCAGGCCCACCGAGGCCGCTATGCAACATAGTTTCCGTACATTCATTTTCCGTTCGATTTGTTAAAACTTCGCAAAGGTACGAAAGATGAATGTAGGCACCACATCAATAGCTGTCATGAAAGATTTATTGCGGAACTATCTTCACGCTATCCAGCACCAAACGACTGCCTATAGCGCCTTTATAAGTATCCCCATCTTTACTCGAAGAAGCTACAATCGCCATCATCATTTTATCATTGCCTGTGTATGATTGTAATTCTACAAACGGAACATCAAATTTTGTCCAGGCTCCCCTGGGGCCACCATCAGGTATAGTAGCACGGGCAAGGATCCTGTCTGACGTGTTAATGTTAGTGGCATCAAGACGAACGGTTCCTCTGTACAGTACCGCGTAAATCGAACAGCTATCTTTCATGCCCGCAATAATATTCCCGGCTTTATCCTGGTATTTTTCTCCCGGCTGATATTTATAATAACCTGTAAAACGGGAAGGCTTACCCAGGTAGGGCTGTCCGAATTGCGTAGCTTTCAACGGCGCCACAAATGCATTTGTGGGATCAAATACACCAAGAAAAAGAGAACCCGCAAATAATTTAATACCTACCAGGTTTGATAATGCCGTACCACCGCGTGTTACTAATTCCGCAGCATATTTTCCGTGATAAGCATCTGTGGTAGCCCGCAACGGATATTCCAGCGGATCTTTCTTTACACCGGATAACGCCACCCCGGGATTACCGGATGACCATAACATATTGGTATCCGCTATACTACTATCTATTTCTACCACATACTGATACTTATCTTTTTCATTCACCAGCCAATGCTCAAAATCCCATGCAAATACGCCTAAGTTGGCGACTACAATTGTATATGTTTTCTTATTGGCACCATTCGCAGAAGTAACTACATATTGCCTCGTACCTGTTCCATTAAATTTCAGCGAGTCGCCTGATGCAGGCACCACAGATGCTCCAGAAGAAACAGTAATCGTTGGAGCTACGCCACTATCAAAAGCTTCCGGTGTGAGCGACAAAACAATTCTGGCATTTGCCTGATCTATGAAAACGTCTCCGGTTAAATATTTGCGGTCTATCTTAAAAGTTTCAATATCTGCTTCCGGGTTGATGGGGGCATCTTTTATACAGGCGTGAAACGATGACATCAGTGTGGCCAGGTAGCATAGTTTCCTTATATTCATTCGCTTATTGGTTGAATAATTACAACACCCCCTAACGGTCAAAAGTTCATTTTTATTTCCTTCGCTGCATATTTCCATAAATTATTATCATTGCAACATGGTTGATCAACAGCGAATAAAGCGGCTATTAATTTATGCGGCGAAATGCGTAACAGGTGTGCTGGTAGTACTTGGCCTGTCATGGGCCTTTAATTATAAAGACATCATATGGGTATTAATTTCTGTGATGCTGGTGTTGTCTCCCGATGGATCTGATGCAGTAACGTTAGCGGTTACACGGATTAAAGCCAATGTAGTAGGTGGCATTTCCGGCTTCCTTTTAATCCTGTTGCATCCCAATATGATCCTGATGATGTGTACGGCTGTTTTCATTACAGTGATCATCTGTAACCTGCTCAACCTTGAAGCGGCCACCCGCACTGCGCTCGCAGCTACCATTATTGTGATGACACATGAAGCAGGGGCGCATGTATGGGATACCGCAGTAGAAAGAGTGCTGTCTGTACTGGCCGGTTGCCTCCTGGGATTACTCATTACATTTATCTTCCATAACAAGTATACGAAGCAAACAGCGGAAATGATCCTGCCTAAAGCGGATCGGGGTGGTGAATAGGGATTCAGAATTCCTCCAGAATTAGCCTATACATTTGGCTGATTAAGGAGTGATGCATGAAGAAAATGATATTCTCAGCAGGACTGGCATTGAGCGCCATTACCTGCTCCAGTAACGTAGCAATAGCCCAGGATACCGATTCCCTGCCTTCCGGAAAAGATTCCATTCGTATGGTAACGGCCATCCCTAAATACCCGCTTACCCACACCCGGACATCCGGATTTCACGTAACGGTAGCTGGAATTGCTGTTCCCGCAGCGATGATAGGCTATGGCTTAATTGCCCTGAATAATCCAACCCTCCGGGATCTCAACGCCACCACTAAAGCAGAACTGAAAGAGGATCATCCCACCTTCCGGACACATATCGACAACTACCTGCAATATGCGCCCGTAGCCGCAGTATATATACTGAATGCTGCTGGTGTACATGGTAAGCACAATTTGCGCGACCGGACCATTATCCTGGGTATTTCCGCTATCCTGACCGCTGGTACCGTAGAAGGTGTGAAACACTGGTCGCATGAGGAACGCCCCGATGGATCCGATTTCCTCTCCTTCCCTTCCGGCCATACCGCAACTGCTTTTGCCGCAGCGGAATTCCTCCGGCAGGAATATAAGGACGTGTCGCCCTGGTATGGGGTAGCCGGCTATCTGGCAGCTACTACCACAGGAGCCCTTAGAATGTACAATAATAAACACTGGCTGAGCGACGTAGTGGCTGGTGCTGGTGTGGGTATATTAAGCACCAAAGCGGCTTACTGGATGTATCCCTGGATACAACGGACACTATTTAAAGACAACTCCCGGAAAGCCGACAAGGTAATCATGCCGTTCTATAATCCCCAGTTTCACAGCGCCGGACTTAGTTTTATCTTCTTCCCACGGTAATCCCGGATCAGGTTGAAAAGTGCATTAGAACACCCATCATATAGTCAGCATTACCTTTTCCTTATGTAGGCACCGTCGAGGCTATGCCTGACACCCGCTTTGTACCTATAGTAACAGTGCAGTAAAGGTGGACTTGATGCGGGGGTGAGCTGCGGATGTTATGCCTGACACCGGCTATATACCTACAGTAACAGTGCAGTAAAGGTGGACTTGATGCGGGGGTGAGCTGCGGATGTTATGCCTGACACCGGCTATATACTTACAGTAACAGTGCAGCAGAGGTGGACTTGATGCGGGGGTGAGTGCCCGATATATAACCGGGATGAAATTGAATCAAAAGTCGGAAATGGCCATAGCAGGGCTGCTTCAGTACCAGACTGTAACTTTATTTCCAACTTGATCCGTCATCTACCAATCATGATAAAAATATTTCATACCGGCAACCGGATGAGGTTATTGACATGCAAATGTCCTGCTAACGTATATTAAAAAAAATTGGGGAGTATTAAGCGAAGAATAGATGGGGGTTAACCCCTAAAGCTGACCTGGTTACAAACACCTGTTTTTGGCAATGGGGCAAAGTTGCAGGATTCTATCGAGAAATTTTGTGATTTAATTGTTAACGTCAAAAAAAAATACCCATTTTTACGAAAAGCTACCTTAAAGAGGTAATATAATCTTACTTTCTTTAACGTTGGGTTTACAATTCCATGAATGATTCCCGTTATTTTAGCACTATCAAAATGATAATTAAAATCCCGCTGACCCGCTGTAGCCTAGTTATGATTTAACAAATCCCGTCCTCAAAAGCCATTAATTATGTATGTTCCGGTAATTATTTTCTTTTTTTTCATGATGTGGTATATCCATTTCAGAACCCAAAGCTTCCGCAGTGCTAATTTTAAGGAAAAAAAACTAAAGCCTGTTGCAGGGGAAGATGCCATGCAGGCCGCCAGGATAGTAGGTGTTTCCAACAGTGTTTTCAGTGTCTCCAAATATTTACGGAGTGTTAAAAACCTGTCAGACAAAAGATTTATGACAGTAGCCATTGACCAGGTCATCACTACTACGATGGGCACCACCCATCAGGCACGCCTGATTGAAAACCTGGCTCCCGGGGAGGAAAGACGCCTTGGCCACACGGATAATGTAAGGGAAGGCAAATACCAGATCTATATCGGCTATGAAATATTGTGGGCAAGATATACGCCTACACCTGTATGGTATAAGGAAAGAACACCCGAACCAACAAACCCTGCCAGGCTATACAACGACATGCTGAAACAACACCAGGATTCCCTTATACAGGAAATAGAACAGAAAAAAGATTTACTGTCCTGATAGTTGCGCTTCTTTACGGCCGAAGAAACTAAGCCATACCATCGTAAAAAATACACCCACCAGAGATCCGGCAGTTACATCTTCCAGGAAATGCTGGCTCATGTACATACGGGAGTAAGCCACCAGCATTGCCAACACAAGATAAAGCAGCCCCAGGTATCTGTTTTTGGCATAGTAGGCCAGCACCGTTGCCGCGGTGAATGCACATACACTGTGTCCGGAAGGGAAACTTCTGAAATTATCAAGTACAACAACGCCGGGTACAAAATAGATGTCATGTAACCGACCTGTAAAATAGCGGTGCGGGCGGGGAAAGCCTACCAGTGCTTTAATCGTGAAACTAATTGTAGCGGTAAACAGGTAGGCCGTAGCCATAACAGCGCCCATACGTTTCCGGATCAGTAACAATAACAGGGAAATCAATACGGCGGCAGATGTACTTCCCAGTTCTGTAATATAGGGAAACAGGAAATCTCCTGCCGGCGTATGCAACCCGTTGATAAAAAAGTAGGTGTCTACCCGGTTAGTGAGCAACAAACGGATAAAGAGCACTACAAATACAACGGCTGCATATGGCCATATAAAGTATTTCAGCTGCTGAGATACTTTGATAAATTTCTGCAGAAAAGCATTCATCAAATAACTACTGGGTTAAACGGCGGTGATAATTAATCTGCCCGAGATGATAACTAAGATGTGTACTCAGATGCACCAGGAAATGCCCGGTGGTCATGGAGTCAAACAACACCTTTTCAGGGTAAATTTTTTCCAGGTCTTCCTCTGTTAAACCGGCTATAACGGTGAGGATTATACGCCGTGTGCTGCTGATCAATACCAGCAAGTCTTCTGTTGGCACGTTCCTGTCGCTGAATTCCAGCTCCCTGTTACGTACATACCCCGTTTTTCCCAGCACGGCACCCACAAAATGTTGCAGATTACCACATAAGTGTAAACACAGATTGCCTGCAGCATTGGTGATACCAGGAGGAACCCGCCATATAGCTGCTGAGGTTTCATACGCGGCGATCTCCTGTTCCAGTTTACTGAGATCCCGCTCAAATAAATTAATTAATATACCGGTAAGCATAATCTAAAGATAGGAAAAGCTTTGATGATCATCTCTTAATATTATTATAAATACATTCCAATACTCCCTGCACCTGCTGCAGTTCATTCCTGGAAATCCCCGTCTCCGCCATCTCTACTACAGATAACGCCAACGGGTATACTTTTTCCTTTAATTTCTTACCGGCCGCAGTCAACCAAATCCGTTTACTCCGCCCGTCTGTTTCGTCAGCGGTACGTTTCACCAGGTTCCGCTTTTCAAGGTTGTCCAATAGCTTGGTAAGACTGGCTTTATCTTTGTCTGTTTTATCAGCCAGTTCCTGTTGACGGCTCCCATCCTGCTCGCCCCACAGGTAACGCAAAATAAAATACATGTCGGGCGTAATATCCAGTCCGGCCTGCATAAAAACATTCAGTAATCTCAGCCGGTAGGCAGTATGTGTTCTAATAACCGCGCTCGCAATGTTCATACGCAGTTTCGCACTGATATCTGGTTTCGCCATAATATGGTTAAAGGATTAAACAATTCATCATGCATGGAGTATACAAAGTTAAAAAACGGTTGCACCCTCAGCTAATTAATAATTTTTCACTAAACATAAATAAACAAGTTTTTGTTTAAACATCATAACTCAGCAGGATGACTAACGATTCAAAGCGGCAACTAAGTCCCTTTCAGGAGAAGTGGCACAGCATCATCTTTGAGGCTGACACTACTGCCGGAAGGGTATTTGACATCATACTGCTCATCGCCATACTTATCAGCGTAGTAGTGGTAATGATGGAAAGTGTAGTACCACTGCAGGCACGATACGGTGATCTTTTTCATTTACTGGAATGGGTATTCACCATCATCTTCACCATTGAATACCTGTTCAGGATATGGTGTAGTTACAGGCCCAGAGCCTATATGAGCAGTTTTTACGGCATAGTGGATTTACTGTGTATCCTGCCAACTTATGTGGAAGCTTTTTATGGTGGCGCCCATTTCCTGCTCACCATCCGTATCCTGCGCCTGATGCGTATTTTCAGGATATTTAAACTGGTACCGTTTCTCAATGAAAGCAAACAATTATCGCTGGCACTGGAAAAAAGTAAAAGAAAAATATTTGTGTTCCTGTTCTTTATTGGATTGTTAACCGTTGTACTGGGCGCTGTCATGTATGTTATAGAATCCGAACATAATTCCGGCTTCACCAGCATTCCTGTGAGTGTATACTGGGCAGTAGTAACCCTTACCACCGTTGGTTATGGAGATATAGCCCCCATCACCCCGCTGGGACAAACATTTTCAGCCATCATCATGATTATGGGATATGCTATTATTGCAGTACCTACCGGCATAGTTACGGTAGAAATGAGCAGAATACGTAACAAAGAAGAAGTAGATCACAGAATTTGTCCGCATTGTATGCGTGAAGGGCACGACACCAATGCGGACTATTGTAAATATTGCGGTACTAAACTCTAAGCGGTTATTTCACACTGAAAAGCGGTTGTACATCCAATATGGCTTTCTGGTAAGCGAGATCAAAATCTTCCCATTTACCGGTAAGTCCAAAACGATACTTCTTACCGTCAATCAGGTCAAATTCGGCTACCTTCTTGTTGAATCCTTGTTTACCTCTTTGGAAATTGGTAATATCAGATAGTTGAAATTCATCGGTTTTTTTGTTCCTTGTGAGCAACCAACCAATAATGCCGAATGCCAAATACATCAGTATGGGTTTTGTTTCAAACACAATCCTTTCGTTGGTGAGGCATATGGCGCCTTGTTTGGCCTGCCAGGTACTTTTGAGATAAACGGCGTTTACTTTGTACAGTACGGTTTCATGTGGGTTAAGGGGCCACTTTACTTTAATATTCTGCATGGTAACTAACAATATGATTAAAGACAAAAATATAATTTTATTGTGAATCTAAACAGCAAATAATGATTCTGACATCTATCCTCGATAATGACTTTTATAAATTCACCATGCAACATGGTGTTATAAAATTATTCCCGAAGGCCCGTGCCCGTTATACTTTTATTAACCGCGGTAAGCATTCCTTTCCTCCCGGTTTTGCAGAAGCATTAAGAGCGGCAGTGGATAATATGCAACACCTGCAGCTGACTGCCGAAGAAAAGCAATACCTCGCAGTTACCTGCCCTTACCTGGACCCTACCTACCTGGACTTCCTGCAGGGCTATCGCTATAATCCCGCAGAAGTGCATATTACACAACATGGAGAAGAACTGGAGGTACATGCAGATGGTTACTGGTATAGAACCATTTTATGGGAAGTGCCGTTGATGTCTCTTATCTGCGAACTGTATTACCAGCTAACCGGACAACAACGGGTAGCCGATGAAGAAGTGATCCGGATTACCCGTGAAAAAATTGAGAAATACAAACAAATGGGTATTACTATTGCCGATTTCGGCACACGACGGAGACATTCGCTGGCCGTGCATAAACTGGTAGTTAAAACGCTGCGGGACTATGGGCAGGGTTGTTTTATCGGCAGCAGTAATATTCACCTGTCTATGCGCAACGGTGTAAAGCCGGTGGGTACACATGCGCACGAATGGTTTATGTTCCATGCCGCCAAATACGGTTTTAAGATGGCGAATATGCTCGGACTGGAAAATTGGGTACAGGTATACCGGGGCGACCTGGGTATTGCCTTATCCGACACATATACCACGCCTGTTTTCTTCGAGCAGTTCGACAAAAAATTCGCCAAACTGTTTGATGGCGTGCGTCACGACAGTGGAGACCCGATCCTGTTTGCAGACCGCACCATCACCCATTATAAAGGAAAGGGAGTAGATCCGCTCACCAAAACCATTATTTTCTCAGACGGCCTGGACTATGAAAAGGTAGCCAACATCGCCAACTATTGCCGGGGGAAAATAGGCATGTCATTCGGTATTGGCACCAATTTCACCAATGATGTGGGGTTACCGGCCCTGAATATTGTGATTAAAATGTATGAAGCCCTACCGGAAGATGCGCCCAGATGGACGCCGGTAGTAAAGTTATCAGATGTGAGCGGGAAATATACCGGGGACGAAAAAATGATTGAACAGGCGATTGAGACGCTGCAGGCATAAAGCAAAAGGCATAAAGCAAAAAGCCATTGAAGCGAAGATATTAGCGGAATCCCTGTTTATCTTCGCTTCAATGGCTTTTTGCTTTATGCATTTCTTACCAGCTCCCCAATCCAATACCGGTATCCCCCTGGGAAACATCCCCGGATTCAAAACCTTTTTTAAACCAGAACATCCGTTGTGCGGAAGTGCCGTGTGTAAAGGCATCTGGTACGACCTGCCCGGTGCTCGCCTGTTGCAGACGGTCATCCCCTACGGCGCTGGCAGCATTCAAACCGGATTCAATATCACCCGGATCCAGGAATGGCTTGATCTGGTTGGCACGGTAAGCCCATACCCCGGCGAGGAAATCGGCCTGCAGTTCCAGCATCACGGACAACTTATTATATTCCTTCTCACTCAACCGGGAGCGCATCGCCTGCATTCTTCCGCTGATTCCCAACAGATTCTGTACGTGATGGCCCACCTCGTGTGCGATAACATATGCTTTGGCAAAGTCGCCTTTTACACCGAATTGTTGTTCCAGTTCGTTAAAGAACGAAACATCCAGGTATACCCGATGATCTGCAGGACAGTAAAACGGTCCCATGGCAGATTCCGCGAAACCACAACCGGATTCGGTACCTTTTTCAAAAGACACCATGCGGGGTACTTCATAAGTCTTGTTCTTTTGCTGGAACTCCAACTTCCAGACCCTTTCCGTACTGCGCAACACTTTGGAAGACATCACCTCAAAGGGCGATGCATTTTCTTTAGTGAGCTTTTCGGCAGTACCGCCCTGCCCCTCTCCGGAGCCCTGTACCTGTTGTACCGCCTGCATTACCTGTTGAGGGTCCTGTTTAAAGAGCATCGCCAGCACTATAATGATAATGCCGCCAATACCACCGCCGATACCAATGTTGCGCATGCCGCCACCGGAACGTTTCTCGACGTTGTCGCTCATTTCTTCATCATCAAGACGCATAAATAGATTTTAAAATTAAGTGGTGAAGTTTCTCAACCCGAATGTACATTTTTCATATGTATTCACCCACTTTTCCCTTCTCCTAAACAAAAGCATTTTTTGCCTGTTAATTATTCATTGCTTTTCTTTACGTCTAAATACCTCTGTGTATGAAAATAAAACAAATCCTGCTCGCTGCCCGCCCCAAAGGATTACCCCAGGCTGCTGATTTCAAAACAGTGGAAACTACCCTCCCGGAACTTATGCCTGGTGAGGTATTGGTAAAACCGCTCTATTTTTCAGTAGACCCGTATATGCGTGGCCGTATGAACGATGCCAAATCATATATCCCTCCGTTCCAGGTGGGCGAACCCATTGAAAGCGGTGGTGTAGCAGAAGTAGCCGAAAGCAAAGATGACCGCTTCAAAGCTGGCGAAACAGTGATGAGTAGCGGGCCACGTCCTTTTCTGCCCTGGGCAACCGCCGCTATTTTCCCGGCTGATCATCTCCGGAAAATAGATAACAGTATTCCCCTCACCTACTACCTTGGACTATTGGGTGTTCCCGGTTTAACCGCTTACTTTGGTATGGCGGATATAGGTAAGCCCAAAGCAGGAGAAACGGTGGTGGTTTCCGGTGCTGCCGGCGCCGTGGGCATTATAGTAGGGCAAATAGCCAAAATAATGGGATGCCGCGCAGTAGGCATTGCCGGCGGAACAGAGAAAATCAAACTGCTGACAGATACCTTTGGCTTTGATGCGGCCATTGACTATAAAGGCAATGCAGACATGGACGCCGCCGTAGCTGCGGCTTGTCCAAATGGCGTAGATATCTACTTTGATAACGTAGGCGGAGATATTTCAGATGCTGTTATCAGGCATCTCAACTTCTTTGCACGGGTACCCCTATGCGGTCAGATTGCATTGTATAATACAACAGAAGTACCGGTAGGTCCTCGTATCCAGCCTATTATGGTTACCCGTAGCATATTGATGCAAGGCTTCACTATTGGTAACTATGCCACCCGTTTCGGGGAAGGAGTAAAACAACTATCTGAATGGGTGAAGGCGGGCAAGATAAAATACACGGAAACCGTAGAAGAAGGATTTGATCGGCTACCCGATGCACTATTGGGATTATTTTCAGGCAAGAACAGTGGTAAGATGGTAGTGAAAGTGTAATTTTGAGTATGACAAATGCAATTGTTCATACCCGCGTTAGAAAAGTAGCCGTAGAAAGTATCACCGACACAAGTGATACACTGGCTGCAGAAGAACCACTCGAAATAAGACTGGTGCATGGACCTTCTCATAACCGCCGGCAGCAAAACATATCCGTCACCATGCGTACGCCCGGGGAAGATATGGAACTGGCTGCCGGCTTTCTCTTTACAGAAGGCATAATTTCCGGTCAGGAAGATATCCAGGAAATAATTTTGTCGGAAGATAAGGAAGACCATATTGCTACCGTACACCTGAAACCTGGCGTAGCTGCGCAATTAGGCAATACTGCCCGCAACTTTACGACTACTGCCGCCTGCGGCGTTTGCGGCAAAACGGCCATCTCCGCTATTCATACAGCCGTTTCCGTTAATGACAACGATATTCGTTTTTCTGCAGACAGCTTATTCGGTCTCCCTGCCCTGTTAAGAAATGAACAGGCGCTATTTGATACCACCGGCGGATTGCATGCTGCCGCGCTCTTCGATACCAACGGTCAACTGCTGATACTGCGGGAAGATATAGGCCGCCATAATGCGGTAGATAAAATTATAGGTGCTGCCATGGCGCAGCATTTAATGCCTTTAAAAAATCACTTACTGTTATTAAGTGGCCGCGCCGGATTTGAGCTGATTCAAAAAGCAGCGATGGCGAAAATCCCTGTAATAGCCGCCATAGGCGCTCCTTCCAGCATGGCCGTAAAAATGGCGGCGCAATGGAACATCACCTTGTTGGGCTTCTTAAAAGAACAACGGTTCAATATTTACAGCGGCCCGGAAAGAATTGATTTCAAATTAAATATCACCACTCATGGATAGTGCAGAAAATCCGGTACGGTTTACCGGTATTAAACTGGGACCTCCGAAAACAGTAGCGGCGGGCATTCCTGCCGTGGTATCCAGCATGCGGCATATCCTGGAAGAAATGAATGCCTTCCGTGGTATGAAAGCCTTACTGGAACTGAATCAGAAAGATGGATTTGACTGCCCGGGCTGTGCCTGGCCTGATCCGGATGATGAAAGATCCGGCATTGCAGAATACTGCGAAAATGGCGCTAAAGCCGTAGCCGAAGAGGCTACTACCAAAAAGCTAACACCCGACTTCTTCGCGCAATATAGTATCGATGAACTGGGATTATTAACGGATTATGAGATAGGCAAAAAAGGCAGGATTGCTCAACCCATGTACCTGGCACCAGATGCCACTCATTATGCACCCATCTCCTGGGAAGATGCCTATCAATTGATTGCCCGGCATCTTCATCAGCTGGCTTCGCCGGATGAAGCCATTTTTTATACCTCCGGCAGAACCAGTAATGAAGCGGCTTTCCTGTACCAGCTCATGGTAAGGGAATACGGTACCAACAACCTCCCCGACTGTTCCAACATGTGTCATGAATCCAGCGGTGTAGCCCTGGGTGAATCTCTCGGAATTGGTAAAGGATCTGTGACACTGGAAGATATTTACGAAGCAGAGGTGATTATTATCCTGGGACAAAATCCAGGTACCAATCATCCCCGCATGCTTACCGCGTTACAGAAGGCAAAGGCAAACGGCGCTACCATCATTTCCGTTAACCCGTTACGGGAAACCGGCCTGCTGAATTTCTTAAATCCACAAACCGTAAAAGGGGTACTGAATATAAAAACGCACCTGACAGATATTTTCCTTCAGGTAAAGATCAACGGTGACATGGCCTTGCTGAAAGCCCTGGCGCTGTTGCTGTTACAGCAGGAAGAACGCGCACCGGGCACCGTATTTGATCAGCCGTTTATTGGCGCCAATACACAGGGATTTGATGCTTATATCGCGCACCTGAAAACACAACAGCTGTCGCAACTGATGACAGATAGTGGCGTCGAACCGGAACTGATACAACAGGCGGCACAGGCACTTTTTCATAAAAAGAAGATCATTGCCTGTTGGGCCATGGGGCTCACCCAGCATAAAAACGCAGTGGACACCATCCGGGAAGTGGTTAACCTCTTACTGCTGAAAGGCAGTATAGGCAAGCCTGGCGCCGGCACCTGCCCGGTACGTGGCCATAGCAATGTACAGGGCGACAGGACCATGGGCATATACGAGCAACCCTCTGCTGCTTTGCTCGAAAAGATTCAATCTGTTTACGGTTTTCAGCCCCCTCAGCAGCATGGCTATGATGTGGTAAAAGCCATTAATGCCATGCACCGTGGCGATGCAAAAGTATTTATGGCCATGGGCGGCAACTTCCTCTCCGCCACACCGGACACCCTGTACACTGCGCAGGCACTGCGCAATTGCGACCTTACCGTACACGTATCTACGAAATTAAACCGCAGTCATGTAGTGCATGGTAAAGAGGCACTTATACTGCCCTGCCTGGGACGCAGCGATAAAGATATGCAGCAAAACGAGCAACAGTTTGTTACCTGCGAAAACTCCATGGGCGTGATACAGATGTCCAAAGGCAATCTGCAGCCGGTATCTTCCGCCTTAAAAAGTGAACCGGCGATTGTCTGTGAACTGGCGACGGCCTTGTTTGGCGAGGAATCACCTGTTCCCTGGGCAACGTATGCCCTTCACTACGATGCCATACGTGATGCTATCGAAAAAGTGATTCCCGGCTTCGATGATTATAATAAAAGAGTAAGACATCCCGGCGGTTTCTATCTTCCAAATGGCGCACGCAAAGGACAGTTCAATACCTCTACCGGAAAAGCTAATTTCAACGTAGCGGCGGTACTGACAACGCCATTGGCCATCGATGAATACATGATGATGACCATCCGTAGCCACGACCAGTTCAATACAACGATCTACGGTTTAGATGACCGCTATCGGGGTGTATACCACGAAAGACGCGTAATATTTATGAATCCTGCGGATATCGCTGCAGCGGGCTTTCATCCGGGAGACATCGTAGATTTATATAACTATCACGGTCAAACGGAACGTGTAGCTTATGGCTTCATTATTGTATCATTTGACATACCGGAAAAGTGCACAGCTACTTACTTTCCGGAAACGAATGTGCTGGTGCCGGTAGACAGTGTGGCTGCAAAAAGCAATACGCCGACATCCAAACTCGTGATCATTAAAATAAAATCTTCGAATATAAAAAATTAGCGCATGCAACCCATCATATGGCAGGCGATACAATGGCCGGCTACGGAATATTTCACCCTGCAGGACAACGCACAGGGCAAGCTGGCTTCCGGCTGCATCAACGGAGTTAGAGAGGAACAACCATTTTGTATTCATTATGAAATAGCGATTACCCCAACCTGGCAGGTCTCATCTTTTTATATCCGGCAAAACGGCTTATCACCTACAGAGCTTCGGCTTACGTCTGACCTCCATGGTCATTGGTTTGATAAAGACAATAACCATATTGATGCTTTTGATAACTGCATCGATATTGATATTTCACTTACACCGTTTACCAATACCTTACCTGTAAAACGACTGCAGCTTGAAACCACCGAAAGCGTGCTGCTGGACATTCTCTATATCAAATTGCCTGAGTTTGAATTACAGAAAGTACAACAGCGCTACACAAGACTTGGCCAACAGGAATACCAATACGATAATGTAACTACTGACTTCAAGGCAGACCTGCCTTTCGATGAAAACGGTATTGTGAAAGATTATCCGGGGATCTTTAAACGTATCTATTACTAAGGCAGCAACAATTCCGTTTCCCGCACCAGTTCTGCAAAAATATCTGTCGTACTCCAGGCCCTGGCTTTGCCGGCCGCCTGTCCTGCCCACATATTTATAAACGCCGTATTATCCAGCTCCCTGGCCAGTTTGCGAATGGGCTGCGTGAGCACGTTCTGATAAGGATATCCACTGATAGGCAGGCCTGAGGCCTCTACTTCTGTAATGAAGGTGTTTCGGACTCCTCTGGCCCAACGACCGGAGAATGCGCGTGTAAGTAGTGTATCCGTATCCGTTATACCAGCCAGGGCGGCTTTATGCGCGGGTGTAGCGGCACTTTCGTGGGCACGTAGATAAATACTGCCGGTTTGTACGGCCGCAGCACCCAACATTTTTGCAGCAGCAACTCCCCTTCCATCCATAATACCTCCGGCAGCAATAACGGGCATGCGTACACGATCAATCACCTGTGGTACCAGCGCCATTGTACCGGTCTTTGGCAACTCCCCGGGCAGGAAAGAACCACGGTGACCACCCGCTTCTATCCCCTGGGCAATGATGGCATCTGCCCCCGCGGTTTTCAGGGCAATTGCTTCTTCCACGCTGGTGGCCGTTCCCATGAGCCAGATTTTATGCTCCTTCAACAACGCAAATCCTTCAGCATCCGGCATTCCAAAAGTAAAGCTCACGTATTTAACACCCGCAGCTATCAGCGCAGGCAGCTGCACTTTCCATGAATAATAGGGCACCTTGTCAAAGTTCACTGGTGGCGCTGCCAAACCATTGGCCCCACAAAGGAACTGGAGGAAATCCTGCATGTCATCAAAAACTTTCCGGTCATGCCAGGAGGCAGGTTCGTAGGTAAACAGGTTGACAGCAAACGGTTGCTGCGTAAGTGCTTTTACCTCGCGGATCAATGCGGTCACTTTTTCCGGAGGCAAACCTCCCACCGGCAAAGACCCCAGGCCACCACTATTGCTCACAGCTGCTACCATTGCAGGAGTCGTGATACCCAGCATTGGTGCCTGTATCAATGGATAAGTAATACCCAACAGGCGGGTTAATTCATTCTTCCATTCCATGACCAACAATTTAGTACTATAAAAATACGGAAGTTTCGCTTACCGGAAATTCAGGACAGTAGGTGCCCGCAATGCAGAAACATCGAAACGGAAATCCACGATGGTGGTGATTTCCAGCATCAGTTTCTTCATAGGATCCGGTGCATTCGGATAGTAGTAACCGGATACTTTAATCGTATTCAGAGAGAGGTTTTCGTTACGTACCCTGAAACCACCGCCTATACCAAGATACATGGGATTTCTCAGCAGGTCATCGTTATTATTGGTAAGCACAGACGCCTGCAGGGCCGTGAAGAAATTAAATTTGAAACCGAGTAGTTTAAGCGGGCTATAATATACCGTTTCTGAACCCAGGTTTAGTCGTTGGAAACCATTCAGGGTAGTGTTCTTGTAGCCCCATATGCCGTATTCCATATTGATGTTAAGCGGCTTATTAAAGAATGGATTAGGAGTACCCAGATAATCAACATTAAAAAACTGCCGGAAACGTGCTTTGCGGAGATTGATCAAACGACTATAATACTCCAGCCTGGCGTGTATAACAGCATCTTCTGTTGTGGATTTCAACCAATAAGTACCCAATCCCACGGTGGTATTAAAAAGCCCATAATGCCTGGTGGTCCAGAATTTCTGTGCTTCCAATCCTGTATATAGCCGCCTGCGGCCCTTCCAGCTTTCCCAGCCGCTGGTGCCGCTGATATTGTAACCAAGGGGAATATCCTCCGTACGGCCAAAACCAAAGAAATAGTGTGCTTTGAAATAATCAATCCGATATGCCTGTAACTCCAGGAGATAAAGACGATGATCGTTATAAAGGGGATCGTCTTTATACCTCAGCTGATCCGGCTTTCGCTGGAAAGCTAAATTGTAGTGCCTGGCCAGCACGGCGAAGTTGGGCTTACTGCCGATGGTGCCATCATGTTTATAGTGATTAATGAAGTTATAACCAATCCAACCATCTATGATAGTGTAGTTATAATCCCTGAAAATGCTGTCTCCTTCTGAAGGTATAGCTCCCCTGATATTGATAGACCAGTTTTTAGACATGGCGAAACCTCCTACCAGCTTGGCTGCATTGCGGTACAGGGGTCTGTTTAAATTAATAAAGACGGCACCTTCAAAGGAATTGGTGTCCAGCTGGGCATAATTGTTCAGGGTAGTATACCCTACGGTCATGTCGACGAAGGATCCGAGAAAATTATATTTTGTGTAGCGTACTTCGGTATTCCAGGTAGGAGAATAATCTGAACGCCATTGCATGCCTACTTTAAGGCCCTGGCCTGCCCCGAACAGATCGTTGTTGGACACACTTGCCCGGATATCTTTTGCGCTGAATTGTGACAGATCAACGCCATATTCAAAGAGGTCTTTTGTTACGACTTCCACATCCAGGGAGTCTCCATCCATGTTTCGGATATACAAGCGGGCATCCTGGATAAAAGGTCTGTTACGAAGATAGCGTTCATTATCTGCCATCTCAAAAGGATCCAGCATTTGATTCTCCCTGAAAAACAATGATTGCCTGATTACCCATTCTCTGGAGTCATAATGCAGGCGGTTGGCCAGGTGAATTAATTTCATGCTGGTGGAGAAGGTGGTATCATTGATGTTGCTGGGACCAAATACTTTTACCTTCCTATAGTAGATATTTCTGATCACTTTGCCCGCAAAGGGGGTAAAATATGCCTCACTTTTAATAATAGTACTGTCATTATTGTTGGAGCGCACAGGTTCATCCTGCCTGGTAATACGCTTAATCAGTGTTTGGCGGTACTCCTTGTTGCGCATGGAATCGCGGTATTCACCGATTTTTTTAAACAGGCCACTACCTTTATGCGGGATCGTATCCCCTGAATGCGGGGACTGTAGTCCTTCTGCAGATACCAATGCAGGAAAATGCAGGCTAATAAGCCAGCAGAAGACAGTTATTGTAGGCCATATTTTAAAATAATTCATCAAGGCTAGCAGCAGTCAACAATTATATTGAAAAAAACTGGAATTGCAACTACTGCAAATATTGTTCTTGCGGAATGATAATTGTATAAAAAATTGAACGAATGACTTGTAAGAAAGTTACAGATACCAATTGTTCACCATAAAAGCATCTACTTATGTTACGCTGGGCACTCATCTTTTTTATCGTAGCCATCATTGCCGCCGTATTTGGGTTTGGTGGTATTGCAGCAGGTGCGGCCTCTATTGCCAAGATCCTGTTCTTTATTTTCCTAGTGTTGTTTGCAATTTCTTTACTGGCAGGAATGCTGAGAAAATAGTTTTAACAGCTTTTAGCAGTTAGCTTTTAGCTTTTAGCAAATGTTATGTTGGATAACAGCTTTTAGCAGTTAGCTTTTAGCTTTTAGCAAATGTTATGTTGGATAACAGCTTTTAGCAGTTAGCTTTTAGCTTTTAGCAAATGTTATGTTGGACAACAGCTTTTAGCAGTTAGCTTTTAGCTTTTAGCAAATGTTATGTTGAGGATCATATGCCGATGTCCAACATAACATTTGCTAAAAGCTAAAAGCTAACTGCTAAAAGCTATTTCATTATACTGGTTTCCCAGCCATCATATTCTGCATTTACTTGTTGTGCCAGTTCCCAAAGACTCATCACTACACTATCTATCGTTGCCTCGCTGGCTTTGTCCGGGCGGGAAATACATAGTTTATAAGGAAACTCCGGGTTATCGGTTTTATCTTCTCTGGCGAGTGTAAAGCCATTTTCTTTAATATGTTCCCAGTAGGCGATCTTATCTTCCTCTGTTCTGAAATGAATCCAGTGTTCAATTGGACGTTCTTTTTCAGAAGCATCACCATGCTGCCGGAGCATACGTAAAACTTTCCTGTTTTGTATACGTTGAAATTCGTATACGTCAGGAAAGAGGAAATCGAAATATAACTCCCAGTTATTATCTTCCTTCACACCGTAATCATACCTGTAATCCGGGAAACTAATCATTGCATCTGCAATGAATTTATCATGCAGCAATGTAGTACCCGCATAGAAGTAAAAGTCGCGTACACCATTGGAAAAAGTACGGCCTACAAAATGCGCATCCAGCCTGGTTTGCAACTGCTCTACCAAACTGTCCTCAATTTCACCCATGATGGCAAATTCATCGTTCTGCGGGAATCCGTCCTCACGTGGATTGTTAAGATATACTGTTATATATATGGCATTCGGCTTTTCCTTTAATGGCGCAAATCGTCTCAGATCAAGGTCAAGGCCTATTACTGCTGGACTTTCTTCAATATGGCACGTATAAATATCCCAGTCCGGGCGGTAATCCTTATGCATATAAAAAAATTAAAATAACGCAACAGCTGGCTGTAAAGATACGTTGCTCTCCGTTACAACGGAAAAGATAAACTTGTATTGAACCCTTTTTTATCCACAAAATTTAGCGTATGCTTTACGTTGGCCTCCATACAATTACGCCGGATATAAGGAGGGCTTAACACTAATTAACACTTGGGGTATTTTTACCCATTCTTTCGGCAACCTGCTACCACAAAGAATCCTGCTCAATTCTGTAGTTGAAACAGCGGACTGCAAAGGGTTCCATTCGACCTTTCATCCCAAAAACGGGTGTTTCCTCATTCATAAAAACTAATTTTACAGGGCTATAAATTGTTGGAAGCTATTATGAGAAAAATTGTATCGTTATTTACAGGCTGGCTATTGTTATGTTGTTTTACCGCTATGGCGCAACAGCCCGGAGGGAAGGCTGCCTCCACCAGCACCGGTGTTATTTATGGTAAACTCCTGGATGCACAAACCGGCAAACCTATTGAGTACGCATCTGTGGCATTGTTACGTCCGGATTCTTCCGTGCAGACAGGAATGCTCTCCAAAACAAACGGAGATTTCAGTTTCGAAAATATTGCCCTCAGCAAATATATCCTCAAGTTTAATTTTATCGGATATGAAACGATTTATAAAGTCGCTGCCCTTTCTGCCAAAACCGGCAGCATTGATATCGGTAATGTAAAGCTGAAAGCAAATGTAAAATCACTGGCTGCAGTAAATGTAGTAGGCGAAAGACCTGCCTTTACCATGGCGATAGATAAAAGGGTATTTAATGTAGATAAAAACCTATCGAGCATTGGTGGTACTGCCACAGATGTATTAAAACAGGTACCTTCTGTAAACGTGGACATTGACGGCAACGTTACTGTTCGCAATGGTACACCTACCATCTTTATTGATGGCCGCCCTTCTACCCTCACGCTGGATCAGATCCCTGCAGATGCTATTCAGAATATTGAAGTAGTCACGAATCCCTCTGCCAAATATGACGCAGAAGGTATGAGCGGTATATTAAACATCGTGCTGAAAAAAAATAAAAAAGCGGGCATTAACGGTGTAATCAGCGCGGGTGCCACCTCCCTCGGCAGCACCAATGGTGGCATTGATTTCAACCTGCGTCAGGAGAAATTTAATTTCTTCATCAACTACAATGTCCGCAACCGTAAATCACCGATGACCAGCCGCCTGTATAGAAAAAATATAGGCGCTGATACCACTACCTACACCGAACAACTGGAAGACGGTGACTTCTATCGCAAATTTCAGACTGGCCGCATAGGATTCGATTGGTTCATTGATAACCGCAATACCATTACTGTTTCAGAGAATATTACCGGTGGTAACTTTAATAAATACAATGAGCAAACAGTGAATGAACTGGATGCCAAACAACAGAAAGTGCGTTATGGAACCGGTATCGACAATACATTGAACGGCTTCCGTAACTACACCACCCAGCTGGGATACAAACATACTTTTGCCAGAGAAGGTGAAGAACTGACCGCCGATTTCACTTATAACTATGCCACAGGCGATAATAGTTCTAACTATTCACTGCAATATTTCGACTTGTCCGGCAAGCCGATCTATGATCCGAAGAAGCCTGAATTACGCAATGGCAGCGGCGAAGGAAAAACGACCTATCTTACCGCACAGTTGGATTATGTGAGACCACTGACTGAAAAATCCAAAATTGAAATGGGATTGCGCAGCAACACCCGCAAGTTTGATAATTTCACGAATACCTACGGACAGAACTATCCTTCCGGTACATTCATCCTGGACTCAGCCCTCTCCAATAACTATCATTACCAGGAACAGATCAATGCAGGCTACATAAGCTATACCGGCGCCAAAGATAATTTCGGCTACCAGGTGGGCTTAAGAGCAGAGCAGTCCAACTACGATGGTGAAACAAGACTGGGACAAAAATCTTCCTATAAGATCAGTTACCCGGTAAGCTTCTTCCCCAGCATTTTCCTCTCTCAGAAATTCAAGGGGGATAACGAAGTACAACTGAATTACAGCCGCCGTATACGCCGGCCCTGGTTCAGAGACCTGCTGCCAACGATTGACTATAGCGGCCAAAGTGCCAGCACCGGCAATCCGGATCTGAAGCCTGAATTCACCAATTCCTTTGAGCTGTCATACCTGAAAGATTTTGCGCATAAGCACAACCTGCTGGTATCTTTATACTATCGTAATACCACCAATGCCATCACAGATTTTTATGTAGATACCACCCTTAATCTGAACGGACAGGTGCAGCATGTATTACTCCAGTACCCTATCAACGCCAGCACAAGGAACTCCTACGGAGCAGAATTTACCCTGAGAAGTCAGCTGACGAAGAGCTGGGATCTGACTACCAACATCAACCTCGCTCAGACAAAGATCGATGCCACCAGCAATGGTAATAACTTATCCAATCAGGGAATTACCTGGTTCGGTAAATTAAACAGCAATACTAAACTGCCATGGAACCTCACGTTCCAGGTAAGTGCGGAATATGAGTCCAAACAAATTATGCCACAGGGAGAAAGAGAGCCGAAATGGTCTGCAGATGCGGCGATCAAAAAAGATATGCTGAAAAACAAAGCACTGTCTATTTCGCTTGGTATCAGTGACATTTTCAATACCGACCGAAATCTTTCTTATACTACCACCCCTTTTTCAGAGCAGGAAAACTACCGTAAACGCCTTACCCGTGAGCTGAAACTGAATGCTACCTGGCGTTTCGGCAAAATGGACACCAACCTGTTCAAAAGGAAGAATAACAAGTCCAAAGAAAACAATGGTGAAATGGGCGGAGGTGATAATTTTTAATTCGTAATTTGTAGTCCGTAAACAACACTTATGGATTCTATTTATCACACTATCACCCTACGTTTCCTGGCCGAGCCATCAGACGTAAACTTCGGCGGAAAGGTACATGGAGGCTCCGTTATGAAGTGGATTGACCAGGCAGGTTATACCTGTGCGGCCAACTGGAGCGGACAGTATGCTGTTACGATTTATGTGGGAGGTATTCGTTTTTTTAAGCCTATTTCTATTGGGGACCTGGTAGAAATCAATGCTAAAATTATTTATACCGGCAACACCAGCATGCATATTTCCATTGATGTATTTGCCGGCAATCCGCGACAACAGCAGAAAACAAAAACGACTCACTGCGTGATGGTTTTTGCAGCCGTAGATGATACCGGTAAAACGGTGCCAGTGCCTAAGTGGATCCCGCAAACCGCCAGTGAAATCAGCATGGAAGGCTATGCGAAAAAGCTAATGGATTTACGTAAAGATATTGATGAAGAAATGAAGCCGTATATGTGAGGAATAGCTGTTAGCCATTAGCTGTTAGCTTTTAGTAAATGCAGCGGAGAGGAAGATATATTTTAATAGGAGAAGCCCTTCCGGTATACGGAAGGGCTTCTTTGTTGATATTATATAATTTTATCCGCTGCATTTGCTAAAAGCTAACAGCTAATGGCTAAAAGCTTAACTCGCAAACTGCATATCGCTCAGTGTTCTGTACAATCCATCCAGTCCTATCAATTCGCTGTGTGTACCTTCTTCTACGATATGCCCCTTGTCCAGCACAATAATTTTATCGGCTTGTCTTACGGTGGCGAGTCTATGTGCGATAACGATAGAGGTGCGTCCTTCCATCAATTTATCTAATGCATCCTGCACGAGTTTTTCTGATTCGGAGTCCAGTGCAGATGTAGCTTCGTCCAGGATCAGGATACGGGGATTCTTCAATACTGCTCTCGCTATGGCGATGCGTTGCCGCTGTCCGCCGGAAAGTTGTATGCCTCTTTCCCCCACTACTGTGTTTAGTCCTAACGGGAACCGCTGTATGAATTCCCAGGCATTGGCCTGTCTCGCTGCTGCTTCCATTTCCTCAAAGCTGGCACCAGGTTTACCATAGGCGATATTTTCAGCAATCGTACCACCAAAAAGGAATACATCCTGCGGCACCACTGCCATTTGTGAACGCAGCTGTGATAAAGGGAAAGATGTACTTTCTTTACCATCGAACAGGATGCTGCCGCTTACCGGATCGTACAGGCGTAACAGTAAGGATACAATGGTGCTTTTACCGGCGCCACTAGGTCCTACCAATGCAACCTTCTGATCAGCATATACATCAAATGATACGTTATTCATGATGGAAAGATCCGGACGGGAAGGATAATGAAAAGAGATATTGCGGAAACTGATTTGCCCATCCAGCTGATTTTCCCGTGCAATTTCCGTTACCGGTGTGATGGGTTCTGCTGGTTCATCAAGTATTTCCAGCAAATGTTCTGTTGCCCCGATGCTCTTTTGCAGGTTGGTATATACCTCCGCCAGGCCAGCAATAGAGCCGCCTATGAAAAGAGAATACAGCACAAAAGATAACAGGGAAGATGTGGGCATGCCAATGGCTACCCCTCTCCAGATCACTGCTACCAGCGCACCAAAAATGCCCATGATGATAAAAGAAGAAAAAGCGCCACGATACTTACCACTTTTTATCCCAATGGTGGCGGCTTCATTGGTTCGTAGCCGATAACGGGCTATTTCAAAAAATTCGTTAGCGAATGCTTTTACATTCAGGATTCCCTGCAGCGTTTCTTCTACTACGGTATTGGAGGCAGCTACCTTTTCCTGTACTTCTTTGGAAAAACGGCGGATGAATTTTCCAAAAAATACGGCGCCTACCATCATTACTGGTAAAATGGCCAGCATAAAGGCGGTCAGCTGAGGAGAGGTAATCAATAATATGACTACGCCTCCAATGATGATAATCATTTGCCGGATAAATTCAGCCAGGGTGGTGGTGAATGTTTCCTGCAACAGGGAAATATCAGATGAGATGCGGCTGCTCAGCTCTCCCACCCTTCTTTCCAGGAAAAATTTCATTGGCAGCCGGATCAGGTGACTGTAAATGGTTTGGCGGAGTGTGGCCAGCGTTTTCTCTGTTACATTTACAAATAATACAATACGAAAAAAGGAGAAAATGGCTTGCCCTATCAGTACGGCAATCATCATGACGCCGGCCTTATTCATGCCATTAATCAGATGCGTATTACTGCCAGGATCTACCAGGTTGCCCAATAATTTCRGAAAAGCTAGTCCGGCCAGGCTGGAAATAAAGAGAAAAAGCAGGCCCAGTGCAAATTCTGGCCAGTAGGGTTTAACATAACGAAACAGGCGGAATGTTTTTTTCAGGGACGCCACTTTAATGGGCTTTTTGGGTGACGTGGCTGTAAGGTCGTTTTGCATTTCGGATATAAGTCTTTGTTAATAGAGGTAGACGAAGTGTATCCAAATATATTGCAAAAAGCGGTATAAAATTTATAACGCCTCCGGTGTTTGTTTCTCTTTTTGCAGAAAAACAAACGCCGGAGGCGTCATGCTGCGAATTTAACGCCGCGGTCTGTTTTTGGAAGAGTCCCCGGCACCAGTGCCGAAACGGGATGAATCTTCCCCGGGATTGATAGCCCCGGGTGGTGCTTGCGCTGCCGGAACGGTGTCTGGATTTATCAGGCCTGCTGTATCTTCAACAGTGACCGTTGAATCTGATGCCGGCTTATTGCCGTTGCCGCATGCTCCAAGGAATAACGCTACTACTCCTGCCAGCATGAACATGTTCGTGACTTTTTTCATAATACCGTTGTTTAAGGGTGAAGTAAATCAGGTTTGTATAGTTAACAAAGTCACACCTTAAACAGGATCATTGGTTATAACCGGGCGGTATCGGGCCTGGTCCTGGTGGTATCAACGGGAATCACACTGGTGCTATCAACTTTAGGGATAGACACCGCAGCAGAATCAGCTTCCCTGCCGGCTTCTTTAGAGCCGCTACAGGCAAAAAGAAAAATGCTGAGCATTCCGGCTATACATAATACCACACAAGTCTTGTAAAAAAAGGGTTCCATTATGAAATAAATTTATGGTTAGTAACTGTAGCCATAACACTCGTCAGGACAAACAGTTTAAATGGCTGTCACTTTTTCTTACAGGAAAGAATTGTGCCAACGCGTACATTTGTAATAATATATTTTCACCGTATGAAGCATGTTTTGCAGGTCATAGAAGAAGATCAGATCCTGAAAGTGCTGATAGCACTGGTTATGGGAGCATTACTGGGACTGGAAAGAGAATATAAACGCAAGGCCGCAGGGATGCGTACCATGACGTTGATATGTATGAGCAGTGCGGTATTCACGATACTTTCTGCGGAACTGGGATTCCCCAATTCTCCGGATCGTGTAGCCTCCAACATCCTTACAGGCGTGGGTTTCATCGGTGCAGGTGTAATTTTTAAAGGAGATTATACGATCGATGGTATTACCACTGCGGCCGCTATCTGGATCGCTGCCGCGATAGGGATGGCGGTTGGTATGAGCCAGTACTGGCTGGCTATAGCCGCGCTGGTGGGCTCGTTGATCGTACTGGTGACACTTGAAATAGTGGAACGAAAAATTGCGGAAGTAAATGATAAGCGTCTCTACACACTTTACTTTTATGAAGAGAAATTTCCACACATGGATGTTGACAATATCCTACAGGGCTTCCACCTGAAATATAGAAAACTGATGGTAGTGCGGAAGGAAAATATCATAGAAGTAAATTACGTTGTGCGGGGCCACCGCAGCAAAATGGAAAAGTTAGATGAGTTTTTGCTACAGAATGCAAATATCTTTCAGTACCAGGTGCAGGCGAATCCATCGTAACCATCTTCTTAATTAATTTGATATGCCATCACATGCAGATCTGCCTTTACACTATGGACAGGTACCACCCTGGCTGGCAAAGCGCATGAGCCTTTTGGGCGGCGCCATTGTAGAGGCCATTGTGACCGACTACGGTAAAGGGGAAGTGATAAAGCGGCTTAGCGATCCCTGTTGGTTTCAGGCACTGGGTTGTGTGTTGGGTATGGACTGGCACTCTTCAGGAATAACCACCAGCGTAATGGGCGCTTTAAAGAAAGCCATTAATCCCCGCTCGGCTGAACTGGGTATTTATATCTGTGGTGGCAAAGGTCGCCACAGCAAACAAACGCCGGCGGAACTGACTGCCATTGCACATAAAACCGGCCTGCCGGGAGATCAACTGGTATATAGCAGTAAGCTCACCGCCAAAGTAGACAATACCGCCATCCAGGACGGCTTCCAGTTATACCTGCATTCTTTTATCCTCTCTGATGAAGGCGAATGGGCTGTGGTACAACAGGGAATGAATGATGCCAGCAGTATGGCCAGGCGTTACCACTGGCATTCTTCTGCCTTTAAGTCGTTTACAGAAGCACCTCATACTTTTATCTACGGACGTAACCAGGGACAGATCCTGAACCTGACCGATCTGCAGGCCAACGTTACCAAATCAGGTATTCTCCAACTGACAAAGGAAAAGCCCGTACACCTGTTGCCGGAGATACGCAACCTGTTGATGCCTTCTCACCACGATGTGAGAGCAGAAAATGTGAACCTGAAAAGACTGGGCAGTGTACTTGCACTGGCGCATGATACCCATCCTGCCGACTTTGAAGCCCTGTTGATGCTGGAAGGCGTAGGTCCGAGGACGTTACAGTCACTCACGCTGGTAAGCGAAGTAATACACGGCACTCCCTCCCGGTTTGAAGACCCGGCCCGGTTTTCGTTTGCCCATGGAGGTAAGGATGGTCATCCCTTCCCGGTACCTACCAGGATATACGATGAAACCATTCATACGCTCAAAGAAGCTCTGCATAAGGCTAAAATAGGTGAGTCGGATAAGAAGGATGCCATACGCAAACTGTCTGCCCTCTCCCAGCAAATAGAAAAGGACTTTGAGCCTAATACCAATTTTGATAACGTCATAGAACAGGAACGACAAGACTCCTGGCGATACGGCGGCAGAACTGTTTTTGGGAAAGCTGTAAAACCAGCCCCGCCAAAGAACGGTGATCAGCTGAAGCTTTTCTGAATGGAATCATAAACAGCGGAATTCATGATCAACTATAATGAGCTAACGGTACCAGAAGCCACCCGTATTCAGCGGGAAATGCAATCTGAAATCCAGATCATTCCCTATCAAGGTCCGGTAAATTACATAGCAGGCGCTGATATTTCGTTTAATAAATTCAGCACCACCGTATATGCGGGCATTGTATTACTAAAGTTTCCATCGCTTACGCCCGTTGGTTATAGCCTCGTAAAAAAGGAAGTATTGTTTCCTTATGTACCTGGCTTCCTTGCTTTCCGGGAAGTGCCCGCCCTGCTGGATGCCTGGGAGCAGCTTCCTGTAAAACCAGATATTCTAGTAGTAGATGGTCATGGTATTGCGCATCCGCGGCGCATGGGCATTGCCACACATTTTGGTGTACTGACCAACCAGCCCACGATAGGCAGTGCCAAGAAAAAGCTGTTCGGTAATTATGAAGAACCTGCACCGGAGAAAGGCAGCCATACACCACTCACAGATAAACAGGGGCAGGTATTGGGTCATGTACTGCGCAGCAAAAATAAAGTCAAACCGATTTTTGTATCTCCGGGTCACCTGACGGATGTTGCCGGTAGCCTCGATATCTTACAACAATGCATTCAAGGGTACCGGCTGCCAGAACCTACGCGCCTGGCGCATAATGCGGTGAATCAGTTCAGGCTGGGAGAAATTCCAGCAGGGTGGACTGAGCTATAACTTAGAATTTTATCCAGGCAATGTTTGCTTTCTTATCCAATCCTTTACGGGAAATCAATACCGTAGCATATACGCCGTTTTGTGCATCGTAATCTGCTGCGCCCATCATACATGCATATCCTTTTGTTACTTCAGGAGCGCCAAACAAAAACATTCTTTCCATCTTTCCTTTATAGAAACGGTAGCAAACGAAATTAGCGTCTGTAGCGAATTTCAACGGCTTACGTACTTTGTCGGAGCCACCGGTATCCAGGTATTGCAGGTAATCATTGAATAATACAAAAGAAACATCCGGGCGCGGAATATAATCGTAGGAGAGCCAGGTGTTGGTATTGAGCGCTGCAATTTTGTTGCGGAACATCCATTCACTTTTAGTGCGGCGTTGCAACTGGAAGGGCTCACAGATGCCTGTAATCACCTGGTATTTGGAAACAGCCATGGTGGTATTTTCTCTCCCAATAGTGTCCAGCAGGGCAATACCAATATCTCCCAGGTTAGTATGGAGTTTATTGATCTGCGAATTCCCTTGCTTAAAGAAAGAGAGGTTTTCCATTAACAAAGTACTGMTGCCATCTTCGTTTAGTAGTAACCGTTGTGGTGTTCCTTTGTAGGGATCTTTATACCCCAGGTTCACTTCCACATTGCGGGCCAGTTCCGGAAATACCAGTTGTACATGCTTCTTTAACTTGCCGGTAGCCGCCTGAAAAGTATTCATGATAATACCGCTGCCACCTTCCTTTTGCTTTGCGGGTATATACAATACCATGCGTACCTGCCCCACTGCCGGTGCTGCCTGAATATAACCACCTACATTACCTGCGCCGGCGGTATAATCCAACACATGGTGGGCGAACGTAGCCGAATCTGCCGACAGCATGGAAAAGAGTACCTTGGGACCTGCATCCCCTTCTGCACGTTTAGCATTGAATGCTACGGTACCAAGGTATACCTTCGCTTTACCCGCTACCGCCATACTGATATAACTGAAATAGTTATACGAAGTATCTGCTATGTAAAACCAACCCTTATTTATGATGTCATGCGTGGGTGAAAAATGCAGGATTTGTATGCGTTCATGAATGCTGTCATTTTTTTGAATAGCAGCCCCGGAAAATAACGCCACGGCGTAATAGTCGCTGTTAGGATCTTTCTCTACAAAAATATCATGCGATGCCAGGTTATCTTCTACAAACACGCTGCGATGCTGAATAGATGGCAATTCCCCGAGTTTATCCTCCCGCAATAATTTACCTGTTTCGCTATCCAGTACCAACCGGTATAACACCGGGTTATATTTTACCAGTTGTTGCAGGAAGATGACCGGCTGCCCGTTTATTTCATAAATACCATCTATTTCCGTGGACTCCAGATCGCTGCTGTTCCATTGTTGTGTATGGAGTGTATCCGTTACCGTTAATTCATGCGCCGCATTATACACTGATACCGACAGCCCCTCTTTTTTTGAAAAATGCAGGTAGAAGGTATTACCATTCTTTAACTGCATCAGTTTATCCCAACCATCTCCCGGCTCCCCGAAATCGGGCCCTAGTGTTACAACAGGTACCTGGGCAAATGCCAGGGTACTGAAAAGTAATGCCCCTAAAAGGGCCGGCCATCTTAAATAACTCATTGCTTTATTAATTAATAATTTCAAATATATGAAATTATTTAAATTCTAAAGCATTGGAACGTTATGGTGGAATCCGGGTTAAAGTCTTCAGGCAGCTGTAGCCGCCTGAAGATCATCTTATAAAAAATGTCTAATGGCCTTCATGCTCTCCACTGTTCTTTAGCTTGGCCAGCAGATCGTATGCACCCGTCACTACGATATCAGCATCCGGCGCATCTTTGGGAAAGGTCACCTCTGTGTATCCCTGTTCACTGTTGCCCTTTTGCACTTCCACCATGTTAAAATGGAAACTACTATCTGTGGCTGGCTTTTTCATAAACACATACGCCTTGTTTTCAAAATTAACAACGGCTGCATCGGGCAACGCTTTCACGTTGCCGGCGCCGGTTTCAATCATGGCCTGTAAATAGGTGCCCGGCAGCAATTGTGTGTCTTCCTGCTCCAGGTGGCAATGTACCCTTACCGTTCTTTCCGGGCTGATTTCGCGGCCTATCAGGTGCACGGTGGCCGTACGCTGGCTAGTTTCATTCGCCAAGGTAAAACGCACCAGCTGCCCGAGTTTCAGCTTTGGAATATCTTTTTCAAATACGGTTAGCTCGGCATGCAAATGCTCTGTATTCACAATACGAAACAGGATATCCGCCGGCGTTACAAACTGTCCCAGGTTAACATTTACCTGTGTAACGTACCCACTGATAGGCGTAGTGATGTTTACGGTGCGCTGTATATTCCCTTTTTCCAAAGAAGCGAGATTGATGTTCAACACCGCCAATTTCTGTTTCAGCCCATTCTCTTTAGCCTGCAGGGTTTGCCAGGTGGCCTTGGCCTGTTGCAGCGTTTTCAGGGCGTTTACGTTTTCCCTGGCCAACTCCTGCTGACGCTCATATTCTTTCGTGGCATATTCCAGCTGACTTCTTACTTCCAGGTAGTCCTGTTGCATTTGTATGTAGTCGAGGTTTTCCAGGACGGCTATTACCTGTCCCTGCTTTACCCGCATCCCTTGCAGTAAACTCGTTTGTTTTACAAAACCACCCATCGGTACCGCAATGCTTACCTGCTGCTGCGGAGGCACATCCAGCAGTCCGTTTACTTTTACAGCGCCGCTGATCTGCCGGTTTTCCGGTTTACCATAGGCGATGCCCACTGTTTTAAATTGCTCGGCGGTGAGTTCTACTACTCCGGCTTCTTCTTCATGGTCGTGGGCCTCCGTAGCTTTATTGGCGTCCGGCTTATTACCGCAGGAAACCACCAACACGGCAGCAGCCATTGCTATAACAGGAAGAAGGATATATTTTTTTAATTGTTGCATGATGAATCGTTTTATGAATGTGACTGCCGGCCGGTTAAGACGAGGTAGCCGGTTTATTACTAACAGCGCTACATTACGGTTGTCCTGCCAGGAAAGCCATATATAACTCCGCCTGTTTTACATCGTTGCGCACCAGCAAATAGCCCTGCTGGGCTGCCAGCGCATGTTCCAGGTTCAGGAAGTATTCTGCATAACCAATGTCGCCGCTACTGTATGATTTCTCGGATTGCTTCAATAACAATTCTACATTGGGCAACGAGGTACGCTGGTAAAACTCCAGGCTGTTGCGGTTTTTAATAAACTGTTGAACGGCCTGTTCGTATTGCGATTGCAACTGAATCACGTTATTATCGTAATGCAGGCTAGCGGCTTGTTGCTGCTTTTCTTCCGCCCTCACTTTTGCTTTGAGGGGTCCCATCCAGAGTGGTAACGCCAGTCCTACCTGGAATCCCTGGAACCGGTTACTATTAGTAGCCAGCGGCGATCCGGAGGCATTTAACGGGTTACCTATAAATGACTGGTTAAAATAGCCCACCGTGATATCCGGCAGTATGGCGGCTTTGAATACCTTCTGCTGTTTCTCTGCAATATTGATTTGTTGTTTCAGGTATTGCAGTTGCGGATTCGCCGCTACGGCCATGGAGTCACTGCTCAGAGGCATATTGGCTTCCGGGATCACAGACTCTGAAATAGTCACTGGTGCGGTGGTACCCAACAGGGCCTGCAGGCGCGCGGTATATATCTTAATATCCGCTTCATTTTGCCGCAGGGAATTACGCACTTCATTTAACCTGCCTTCTGCTGCTGTTTTTTCCAGCATCCTGCTTTCGCCGGTTCTGTAGCGCAGATCAGCGCTGCGGGCAAAATTGGTAAACAGGCTATCCTGGTGAATGATCAGCGCCCTCACTTCCTGCAGGTACAGCAATTGTACATATATCTGTTTCACCTGGTAAATGAGTTCATTTTTTGTAGCAGCCTTCAGCCAAACAGCTTTCTCTACCTGGGCATTATTCAGTTGCTTTTTTGCGCCAAATAAAGACGGAAAGGGAATCGTCTGGGAAACACTATAGTTGTTATCATTGGATACATAACTATTCGTTTGCCCATATTGCAGACTCAATTCCGTTTTGGGAAGTTCTGCACTGGTACCTACCAGTTTCCGGTAATAATCGATAGACGCGTCTGCCGATTTGAGTCCTTTGTTTTGCTGCAAGGCCTGTTGTACAGCGGTTTCCATGGTGAGTGGCTGCGTTTGCGCCAATACCGAAAATGGAAACATTAAAAAGATGAATATCCTGATGCTCATAATTTTTGTTTTGAAAAGCCTTTTTCAAAATAGATGTATAAACAGGGTAATACCAATAGTGTCAGCAATGTGGAAGTAATCAATCCTCCGATCACTACGGTAGCTAACGGCCGTTGTACTTCCGCGCCTGCGCTGGTGGCCAGCGCCATTGGCAAAAATCCAAGCGACGCAACAAATGCTGTCATCAGCACAGGACGTAAGCGTGTAGCCGTTCCATTTAGTACTATACTATTCAGATCACGAAGGCCTGATTGTTTTAAACGGTTAAATTCTCCTATCAGCACGATACCATTCAATACCGCTACGCCAAACAGGGCAATGAATCCTACGCCGGCAGAGATACTGAAAGGCAGTCCTCTTATTAACAGGGCGAACACCCCTCCTATGGCCGACATGGGGATGGCGGTGAAAATCAGCAACGACTGTTTTACAGAACGGAAAGTGAAATACAACAGTCCGAAAATGAGTAACAACGCAATGGGCACAGCCACGGATAAACGCTGATTGGCTTCTTTCAGGTTTTCAAACTGACCGCCGTATCGTATAAAATAGCCGGCCGGTAATTTCACTTCTTTATCTATTGCTTTTTCAATGTCGGTAACAACGCTGGCAATATCACGTCCGCGTACGTTGAAGCCTACAATGGTGCGGCGTTTGGCATCTTCCCGTTGCACCTGGTTAGGCCCGATCGTCATACTTACGTTGGCCACTTCTGCCAGCGGTACCTGGTTGCCCGAGGGAGTAGTAATGTATAGGTTTTGTACATCCGCCAGGCTCTGACGGCTCTGTTGATCGAGCCGGAGTACCAGGTCGAAACGCTTCTCGCCTTCATATACCAGTCCGGCGCTTTGTCCGGCGAAGGCAGTGTTGATTGCCTGGTTAATAGTGGCAATATCCAGTCCGTAACGGGCTATCTTATCCCGATCAGCTGTTACCACTATTTGTGGCAGACCGCCTGTTTGTTCTACGTAAAGGTCTTTGGCGCCGGCAGTGCGGTTTACAATGCCGCCAATCTTATCAGCCAGCCCGGCCAGCGTGGCCAGGTCTTCCCCGAAGATCTTGATCCCAACATCCTGTCTCACGCCGGAGATCAGTTCATTAAACCGAAGCTGTATAGGCTGACTAAAGCCGAAGCTGACGCCTGGTATAGCTTCCAGCGCTTCCTGCATTTTGTTGGCCAGCTCTTCGCGGCTGCGGGCACTGGTCCATTCCTTTTTAGGTTTCAATAAAATGGTCAGATCGCAGGCCTCCATGGGCATTGGATCCGTGGGGATTTCCGCGGCGCCTATTTTGCCGATCACCTCTTTTACTTCCGGAAATTGCGTCATCAATATACCGGAAGCCAGACTTACTTTGTCAATGGTTTCGGACAATGAACTCCCGGTGAGTAATCGGGTTTCCACGGCGAAGTCGCCCTCTTCCAGGGTAGGAATAAATTCTCCCCCCATCTTGCCAAATAAAAATAATGCTATTACAAAAAGCAGGATGGCAGTTCCCGTTACCAGGGCTTTTGCCCGTAGTGCCCCCTTTATAACGGGATCGTATATACGCTGAAAGAAGCGCATCATACGATCTGAGATCGTGATTTTATTATCCAGGTTTTTGCTTAATAGTAAGGCCGAAATCATCGGCACATAGGTGAGTGATAGTATAAACGCACCCAGGATGGCAAAAGAAACTGTTTGCGCCATCGGGCGGAACATCTTCCCTTCAATACCGGTAAGTGCCAGGATAGGCAGGTAAACGATCAGGATGATGATTTCACCAAAAGCAGCGGTGCTGCGTATTTTGCTGGCAGCGTCATATACTTCCGTATCCATTTCCGCCTGCGATAACCGCAGCAGACCTTCAGATCTATTTCTACCGGCCAGGTGGTGTAAAGTGGCTTCCACAATGATCACCGCCCCATCTACAATGAGCCCGAAGTCGATCGCTCCCAGGCTCATGAGGTTACCGGACACCCCAAACAGGTACATCATGGAAATGGCAAACAACATGGATAAAGGAATCACCGAGGCTACAATCAGCCCGGCGCGCAGGTTACCGAGGAACAGCACCAATACAAAAATAACGATCAGCGCCCCTTCTATGAGGTTCTTCTGTACCGTCCCTACTGCCCTGCCAACAAACTCGCTGCGGTCCAGGAAAGGCTCTACTACTACACCCGGAGGCAATGTCTTCTGGATCTGTGCAATCCGGGCTTTTACCGCCCTTACCACCTCATTGGAGTTTTTCCCTTTCAGCATCATCACGATGCCACCTACGGCTTCACCGCTGGCATTGCGGGTCAATGCCCCGTAACGTACAGCATCACCTATCTGTACTGTCGCCACATCTCGTACCAGCACGGGCAGGCCGTTCGGGATATTCTTCACCACAATCTTCTCTATATCCGCCAGGTTACCAATCAGGCCTTCGCTGCGAATAAAATAAGCATTAGGCTTTTTATCTATATATGCACCGCCTGTATTCTGGTTATTTCTTTCCAATGCATTAAACACATCTGCAATACTCAGCTGGTAACTGCGCAGTTTATCAGGATTCAGGGTTACCTGGTATTGCTTCAGCAAACCACCAAAGCTGTTGACTTCCGCCACACCGGGTGTACCCAGCAGCTGTCGTCTTACGTACCAATCCTGAACAGTACGCAGTTCACGTGCATTAAACTTGTCTTCATATCCTTTCTGAGGATGCAGTACATACTGATATACTTCTCCCAGTCCACTGGAGATGGGTGACATCTCCGGTGTTCCTATTCCTGGTGGGATATTGGTTTTAGCTTCTCCGAGCTTTTCGTTTACCTGTTGCCGTGCCCAATAAATATCTACATCGTCATGAAATACGATAGTCACCACAGACAATCCAAACCTGGATATAGAGCGGACTTCCGCCAGTTCGGGAATAACCGCCATGGTTTGTTCTATCGGAAAGGTAATGAGCCTTTCTACTTCCTGTGCAGCGAGCGAAGGTGACTGTGTGATCACCTGTACCTGGTTATTGGTGATATCAGGCACCGCATCTACGGGTAGGCGTAACAGTGAGTAGGTACCACAAGCCACCAGCACGAGTGTAAGGATACCAATAACTAATTTGTTCCTCACAGAGAAACGAATGATCTTATCCAGCATGATTGATTCAATAAGTAATAAAATGATGTACCTGAACCATATCTGTACCCTTTAAAGGCACTGATACGCTCATAGCAAAAACATCCCATAAAACATTATTAAACCAGCTGTGGGGGCTGCCAGATATTATCTGAAGAAGAAGGGAGCGGATTAACCGGCAAAACAGGATAATCAAGGATTACCTGCTGCATGTAGAAATAAACGATCACGGGAGTAACAGGGGTTACCTGCACATTACAACAACTGCATACACATAAAGGAGAGCAGAAGTCTGGTTGTGATTCATGGTTATGTGAAGGGGTCAGCAGTGCATAAGACACTCCCGGGCTACTGCTCACCGCATTGTTATCCGTGCATGGGATGCAGGACAACAGCAGTATATAACAGCTTAATATATAAAGTAGCCACTTCATGATTACAAATGTAAAAATTAAAAGTATAAGTCTCCCGGAAAAAACTGCATCGTAGTTGCGGCTGAGATGATTTTATATTATGATTTGTCCTTAAATTAGCCGCATGAATTGCCTGATAGTAGATGATAATAAGCTGGCCCGGACCGCCATGAAGCAACTGGCCAGCCATGTAGAGCATCTTCACGTTGTTGGCGAGTGCAGCAGCGCGATGGAAGCTTATAATCTTTTACAGAAAGAGAAAATAGATCTCCTCCTGCTGGACATAGAAATGCCCGGCATGAGCGGATTGGAGTTAACCCGTAACCTGGGTAAAAAACGTCCAGTGATCATTTTTACCACGGTAAAAAAAGAATACGCGGTAGAAGCATTTGAGCTGAACGTAGCCGATTACCTTATCAAGCCGGTACAACCTGCCCGTTTTATACAGTCTATTGAAAAGGCCAAAGAAATTTTTGACAGCAATAACCGGGAACTGCAGGTATCTGATACGGAGTTTGTTTTTATACGTGATAATGGCATATTAAAAAGAATACGTACGGAAGATATTCTTTTCCTGGAAGCGATGGGTGACTATGTTAAACTAAATACCCCTCAGAAATTTCACGCTATACACACTACTTTGAAAGCACTGGAAGAAAAGCTCCCTACCGGTAAGTTTATGCGTGTACACCGCTCTTATATCGTAGCGCTTGACAAAATTGAGTCCATAGAAGACGGTACTATCCTCATTCAGAAGAATGCTATACCCATAGCGGATGCATACCGCTCTGCGCTGAATAATAAACTGAATCTCCTGTAGCTCAACGACACTTTATCCTTTTTGACCGATAGCTGCTGCCTGTTGGGCCATAAGTTATGCAACTGCCTTTGAAGTGGATGTATCTTTAGGTCGTCAAACAATTGATCACTAACTAAAATATACAACCATGAAAAAGTTTGGTATTATCATCGCTGCAGCTATGTTGTTTATCAGTGCATCATCTTTTGCACAAGCAATAACACCTAAAAAAGAAGTTAAGAAAGAAGCGACAGCGAAAGCTCCTGCTCATAAAAAGCATGCAAAGCATCATCATAAAGCAGCCAAACCAGCTGCTGCTCCTGCTGCACCGAAAGCGAAATAATTACAATTCATTATTGATTTTTTCTATTATTTAGCCTCAGAGTAATTGTGCTCTGAGGCTAAATAACTAGAGAACTAAGGAATAATTTCCTACTTTTAATGAACTGGCGTTCCTATATCAGCGTTTACTATGTACTAAACTGTCATGCAGCCAAAAAGAATCAAATATTACCTCCTCGGCCTGTTCATTTCCGGAATGGTGTTATTTGTTGTGCTGCAGTTTAATTCTTCCAACAATATCCGCAAGCTGATCAAAGGCAATGAGCAACTACTGCAGGAGCTGAATGTAAAAAATGAGCTGCAGAAGTTGCAAACCAATATGGCCAAAACCGATAGCAAAGTGCGCGGGGCGGTCATTTCCCAGGATACTACCCACATCACCGGCATCGAAGCTGAAATTGCCATCATCAAAGCCGACCTCAAAGAGATTAATAAAATCATCAAAAACGATAGTACAGAAAAGCTCCTCACCCAGCTCAATTACCTGGTGGATGAGAAGAACAACTTTAACCTGATGGTATTGGATACCTTTTACAGCAATGGCAAATGGGCCGCTGAAAAGATGATCAATAATCAGAAAGGAAAACGGCTCGGAGAAGCCATTACCAGCATTATCCGGCAACTGGATACTACCCGGCAATCAGAGGTAAACCGCACTACTCACCTGATTGACAGCAGCGGGCAAAAAGCACAAAGCTGGGGAACCGTGCTGGTATTCTTTGCCTGCTTAACCAGCTTACTGGCATTCCTTTATATTACCAGCCGTATCCACCGGCAGGAACAACTCATAGAAGCCCTGGATGAATCACAGCAACAGGAGAAAAGGCTGGCAGCAGTAAAAGACCAGTTCCTCGCTAATATGAGCCATGAAATCCGTACGCCCATGAATGCTGTGCTGGGCTTTACTCATCTGTTAAAAGCGCAGCCGCTCAACGATAAGTCAAAAGAATATGTAGGCGTTATTGAAAATGCCGGGCAAAGTTTGCTCGAGATCATCAATGATATACTGGATATCTCTAAAATAGAATCCGGTATGATGCGCATAGAAGCCACTGCTTTTAGCCTGCGCAGTGTGTTACATGGTGTGAACACCATGTTCAAACCCAAGGCAGAAGAAAAGCAACTGCAGTTGTCCGTTACCATTGATGAAGAAGTACCGGATATTTTATATGGAGATGTGATGCGGCTGACACAGGTGCTCATAAACCTTACGAGCAATGCGGTTAAATTCACCAACGAAGGTGAAGTGCGCATTCACGTAACAAAGGTATGGTCGGAAGAAAAGGCTGTTCGTATATTGTTTACCGTTAGTGATACCGGCATTGGCATAGATGCCTCTAAACTACATAGTATATTCGATCGCTTTAACCAGGCAGAAGCCTCTACCACACGCAAGTTCGGAGGAACAGGATTGGGGTTAACCATTGTAAAACAACTGATAGAACTGCAGAATGGTTTTATTTCCGTGGAAAGTAAAGCCGGTGAAGGCGCTACTTTCAAAGTAGAATTACCTTATACTTTGGGAGAATCGCTTTCTGAAGAAGGTAATACTTATTTTAGCGAGAATGATCAGTTACCGTTGCATCCGGATGTACGTTTGCTGGTGGCAGAAGATAATAAAATGAACCAGAACCTGCTTCGTCATCTGCTGAGTAGCTGGCAGTTGCAATATAAGATTGTCAATAATGGCAAAGAGGTATTACAGGCGCTGGATAAACAACATTACGACCTGGTGCTGATGGATATACAAATGCCTGAAATGGACGGCTATTCTGCCGTACAGGCGATCCGCAATGAGTTGCACTCCACGATTCCGGTGATTGCTATGACAGCACATGCCATGGCTGGAGAACGGGAAAAATGTTTACAGATGGGCATGAATGAGTATATTTCAAAGCCTATTATTGAAGAGGAACTCTATAAAATGATCCAGGTATACATTGGCAAATTGCCGCCCCGGGAATTGCCGGCAGCCTGGTATCATCCGCATGAAAATGGTAACGCTCCGCAACAGCTGATTAACATGCACTACCTCCACGATCTTTCCAAGGGCAATCTGCACTTCGAAAAAACGATGCTGGAGCAATTCATTGCACAACTGCCTGAAGAGCTGTCTCTTCTGAAAAAAGCAGTGGTAGCAGAAGACATTACCGCGATCCGTGCCAACGCTCATAACTTAAAAACAACCGTTTCATTTATAGGGCTGGAAGCACATCTCTATCCTATACTGGAGCCACTGGAAAAACTGCAGGAAAATAACTACCATCCCAATGTAGTAGCCGGGCAGTTCAATACCCTGAAACAACTGTGTATACAGGCCGTACAGGAAGCGATCAATATTTTATTATAGTTCGCAGCGTACATTACCGTACATTTTTCCTTGTTCAACGACAGTAATTCCCTTTTCACCGAAACCTAGCCTAAAAGCCTTCTCTCCTGCTGTATTTTTACTGTAGAAATTTTAACAACACATTCATCATCTAATCATTTTAAAAGACAATTATCATGAAAAAAAGCCTGATCGCCGCTGTAGTAGTAATGAGCATTTCTGCTGCTTCTTTCGCACAAGCACCAGCTGCTAAACCAGCTAAGAAAGAAAAAGCTAAAACTGAAGCTGCAAAGCCTGCTGCTGATTCTACTAAAAAAGCTGCAAAACCTGCTAAGAAAGCTGAAGCAAAACCTGCTGCTGCTAAGAAAGCATAATTTAAGCTATAAAGCGTTTGAGTTAATAAGTCCCGTCTACCTCAGGTTGACGGGATTTTTTTGTGCCCTCAGGTTGCTGAAAAAGGAGCATAAAAAAAGAGTCCACCGCGAGGTGGACTCTTTTCAATGATATGTATAGTAGCTGCTATTATTTCAAACCGTCCAGTTTCTTTTTCACTTCTTCTACTTTAGCAGTGTTGTTTTTGATTGCATAGATCTTCTGTAAAGCATATAAGCAGCTTTCGTAGGTTTGTTTGTCGCTTTGATCCAGGCTGCTGGCTTTAGCGGTAAAACCTGCATCAGCTTTTTCAAAGAAAGGTAATGCCTGGTTCATCAGACCTTCCACTTTACCTTGTAATTCTTTTGCTTTAGGAGAAGATTGTTGTTTGCTATCCAGACCGTTCAGTTCTTTGTTAAAAACAACAGCTCGGTTAAAATACAGAGCACCTAACTGGAAGTTAGCGGTAGCATCTGCGGCATTCATTTCGATCGCTTTTTTGTAAGCTGCTTCCGCTTTACCGATCAGTTCTTCGTAATTAGCTGGTTTAGGAGCGTCATTACCTTTATCATCACGGGGATTAGCCAGGTTGTCTACACGGATAGCGTAGTCCAGTACTGCAGCTTCATCGCTTGGGTTGTCAGCAATTTTCTTTTCCAGCATACCGAGTAATTCGTTTGTCTTACCGGTTTTGCTGTAGAAAGCCATTTCCATGTCGTTAAAGCGTTTATCCTTAGGGAATAAAACTTTAGCTTGTTCAATGGTTTTCAGCCAGTTTGCCTGATCGCCTTTTTCTTCGTAGAGCTGACCCAGGATTACATAGAGTGCTGGTTCACCTTTGAATTGCAGATCTGCTGCTTTTTTCAGGTAAGTGAAAGCGTCATCTTTTTTACCTGCCTGGTTAGCAGCGTAACCAACGTAAAAAGTCAGGGCAGTATCTGTAGGAATGGAACCACCTAAATTTTTACCATTGTAGAATTCAGCTACTTCGAAAGCTTTTTTGAAGTTGATCAGAGAGGAATCCCATTTCTGTTCGTTCAGGTTAGCATAACCAGCATTAGCAATGGTAGCGTATACATTGAACAAAGGCTGGTTCATTTCCAGAACTGCCTCTTTCATTTTAGGATCTATTTCCAATGCTTTCTTGAAAGCGGCAAAAGCATCTCCGGCTAAAGCGGAGTTCTTTTGTTTGGTGCCCATTGCTTCGAGGATTTTACCATCTACCAGCCAGGTTTTAGCTTCGTTTTTGGTTTTATCGTTCTGTAATGCTGCGTCAATGTCCGCTTTGGCTTTTTCCAGATCTTGCTTCTTCAGGTTCTCATCCGCACTGCTAACTTTTGCCCGTTGCGCCATAACCGATACACCGGCCGTGCAAAAGAGAAGAGATACCAATAATTTTTTCATGCTTTTGTTTTTTTTAGTTGCTGATTACAATAAGAGTATGGTGCTCTAATAAATAATAATACAACCAGCAATCCCGTTACCACTAAGAGCTGGCTGTATTTTTTATCAGGAACAGGCAACAGTTCTTCCTAAAGGAGCTGTTGCCTGTTTTTTAACTAAGTTATTCGTTTGTTGGTGCTGCTTCGCCGGCGGTTTCTTCCGGAGGAGCATCATTGCTTTCAGCAGTTGGCGTCTCGTCAGTGGCTACAGCTGGTGTTTCGCTACCCTCTACACCTTCTTCATCAGGGATGGCTTCTACTACTTCCTGTTCGTCCAGACGTGCTACGGCAGCAATTTCATCGCTGTCATCCAGGCGGATCAATCTAACACCTTGTGTGGCGCGACCTGCTTCGCGGATATCTGCAACGGCCATACGAATGGTGATACCTGATTTACAAGTGATCATCAGATCGTGTTTCTCTGTTACATCGAGTATTGCGATCAGATTACCGGTTTTTTCAGTGATGTTAATGGTTTTCACCCCTTTACCACCGCGGTTGGTAATACGATACTCTTCAATATTGGTACGTTTACCGAAACCTTTCTCGGAAACCACCAGGATTGTTTTCTGATCGTCGTCTTTATTAACACAAACCATACCAACCACTTCATCGTTCTCGCTGTCTACCTCAATTCCTCTTACACCGATAGCGCCACGACCTGTGTCACGTACGGTTGCTTCAGGGAATCTGATAGCGCGTCCACTCTGAATGGCCATCATGATCTGGCTGTCACCGGTGGTCAGTTTAGCTTCCAGCAGTTCATCGCCTTCATTGATGGTAATAGCATTTACACCGTTCTGACGAGGGCGGGAGAATTCTTCCACCATGGTCTTCTTGATGATACCCTTCTTGGTACAAAGTACAATATAATGGTTATTGATAAAATCTTTGTCGCCCAGGTCTTTGATATCAATGATGGCGCGGATTTTATCATCGCCTGGTAATTGAATCATATTCTGGATGGCACGTCCTTTACCGCTCTTTTCTCCGTCCGGAATTTCGTAAACCTTCAGCCAGTAGCAGCGGCCTTTTTCCGTGAAGAACAACATGGTATGGTGCGTAGAGGCCACAAACAGGTGTTCTATATAATCCTCATCACGTGTTTTTCCGCCGATGGCGCCACGTCCGCCGCGTTTCTGCTGACGGTAATCGTAAGCAGAGGTGCGTTTGATATAACCCAGGTGAGAAATGGTAATTACCACGTCTTCTTCTGCGATGATATCTTCAATTCTCATTTCGCTGGCGAGGTACTGAATCTCTGTTTTACGTTCGTCACCGAATTTCTTTTTCACTTCTTCCAGTTCTTCGCGGATGATTTTCATACGTAATCCTTCATCGTCCAGTACTTCTTTCAGATAAGTGATCAGCTTCATGATATCATCGTATTCAGCACGGATCTTGTCGCGTTCCATACCGGTCAGACGTTGTAAACGCAGTTCCAGTATAGCTTTGGACTGTAATTCAGACAAACCGAATTCGCTCATCAGGCCATCTTTCGCGATTTCCGGTGTAGCAGCCGCGCGGATCAGGGCAATTACCTGATCCAGGTGATCCAGTGCGATGAGGTAACCAGCGAGGATATGCGCTTTTTCTTCTGCTTTACGCAGGTCAAAGCGGGTTCTCCTGATCACTACTTCATGACGGAAGTCGATGAACTCACCGATCATATCTTTCAGGTTCAGGATACGTGGACGGCCTTTTACCAGCGCCACGTTATTGATACCGTAAGATGTCTGCAGTTCGGAATATTTAAATAACTGGTTGATGATCACATTAGAGATAGCTTCTCTTTTCAGATCAATTACCAGGCGCATTCCTTCACGGTCACTTTCGTCACGTACATCGGAAATGCCTTCAATAATTTTATCATTTACCAGCTGCGCAATTTTCTGATGCAGAACGGCCTTGTTGATCTGGTAAGGCAATTCATAAATGATCAGTTTTTCGCGGCCGTTTTTAGCCGTTTCTGAGGTAATTTTACCTCTTACCACTACTCTGCCCCTTCCGGTTTCAAATCCCTGCTTAACGCCCTCAAAACCATAAATAACACCGCCTGTTGGGAAGTCAGGTGCTTTTACGTGTTTAATCAGTTCCTCAATGGTGATCTCTTTGTTTTCGATATAGGCGATGGCACCATCCACTACCTCGTTGAGGTTATGGGGCATAATATTGGTGGCCATACCTACGGCGATACCGGAGGCACCGTTTACGAGCAGGTTTGGAATACGGGTTGGCAGTACAGTAGGTTCTTCGAGGGTATCATCGAAGTTGTTGGTAAAGTCTACCGTTTCTTTTTCAATGTCTTCCAGCATGGCCTCTGCGATCTTCTGCAGACGGATCTCCGTGTAACGCATCGCTGCCGGCATGTCTCCATCTACCGAACCGAAGTTACCCTGACCATCCACCATTGGATAACGCATGCTCCAGGGCTGCGCCAGACGTACAATGGTGTCATAAATGGAAGCATCACCATGTGGGTGATATTTACCCATTACCTCACCCACAATACGCGCTGATTTCTTGTAGGCTTTGTTACTGTGATTCCCCAGTTCATTCATTCCGAATAAAACGCGGCGGTGCACAGGCTTCAAACCATCTCTCACATCGGGTAAGGCGCGGCCTACGATCACGGACATAGAGTAATCTATGTAGGCCGTTTTCATTTGCTCCTCGATATTTATCTGGACAATTCTCCCTTCCTGATGATTTTCCGTATGCTCTGTCATTTTGTGTGTTGATTTACAGTTTTTTCTGCTCAAAACAGATAAAGGCAAATATAGCCATTTCAGCCCTTATTACGAGCTAAATATCAGAAAATGTGAATAAAAAGGGCTATAGGGATAAACGATTATATTGCAATATCGATATATGATTGATTTAAACAATGAATGACAACCATTTATAGGTGCTTTATGTTATAGGTAAATAACCCTGTTTTTGATTTATCTGCAATATGTTAAGCTGCTTTAATATATTAGAATATAAATATTGGCAAAGTATTTGTTTCTAACCAACTGATAATCAATATGTCGAATCAACGGAAAACATATATATAAGAAGAATAAATCCGAATTTGCCTTTAAATTCGAACATTAGTATCAAAAGAGCTGTTATTCCCCTGATTCTTAATCACTTTCTAAAGAAGACTATGAAGAACATACTGTTGTTTGGCGCCGGAAAATCGGCCACCAGTCTGATCGACTATCTGTTAACAAATGCGCCGAGACAAAAATGGCATTTAACCGTAGCTGATCACGACCTGTCGCTTATTAAGTCCAAAACAGGAAAATCTTATTATGCAACGCCTACGGCGCTTGATATTAAAGACCATAACGCCAGACTGCAACTCATCCGGGAAACGGATCTGGTTATTTCCTTATTACCGGCCCAACTACATATACTGGTAGCAAAAGATTGCCTGGAAGCGAAGAAAAACCTGCTCACCGCTTCCTACATTGATCCTGAAGTACGTAAGCTACAGGATGAAATAGAAAAAGCTGGTTTGCTTTTTATGTACGAAATGGGCCTGGATCCAGGCATCGACCATATGTCCGCCATGAAACTCATTCATTCTATTGAGAAAAAAGGCGGCCAGATATTTTCCTTTAAATCGTACTGTGGCGGCCTTATTTCGCCGGACAGTAACGATAATCCATGGCAGTACAAAGTGTCATGGAATGCCCGGAACATCGTGCTGGCAGGCAGTTCCGGGGCTACTTACAAAGAAAAAGGAAAGGTAAAGGAACTGAATCATGAACAGCTGTTTGACCACACCAAAACCATACAGGTCCCGGGTTTGGGCAAGCTGGCCTTCTACCCTAACCGCGACTCCCTCGGCTACATGGCGGCCTACAAGCTGGAAGAACTGGCCACATTTATGCGTGCCACCCTCCGCTACCCCGACTTCTGCGAAGGCTGGAATGCCCTGATAAAGCTGGGCTTGACGGAAGACACCACTAAAATTGCCACCGGGCAATTAACCTATTCCAGCTGGGCCAGCGCCCTGGTGACAGAGCAACCAGGCACCGCGGAAGAGAATATCGCCCAGTATCTTGGCGTCAGTACAAAGTCCAAAGTCATCCGCCAGCTAAAATTTCTGGGATTATTAAGCACAGATGTCATAAATTTAGGTGAGCAAACCAATGCGGACATCCTCCAGTTCCTTGTGGAGAACAAACTGAAAATGGAACCGGCAGACAAGGACATGATTGTAATGATGCATGAAATTGAATTCGAGCGCCGTAACATGGCCACCAGGATGCACAGTTACATGATCGCCCAGGGCGAAGACAACATACACACAGCAATGGCCAAAACAGTGGGCCTCCCACTGGGTATCATGGCAAAACTCATACTACAGGATAAAGTAACGCTAACAGGTTTACAGATACCGGTCATGCCGGAAATTTACAACCCCGTTTTAAAAGAATTAGAAGAGTACGATATCAGATTTGAGGAAAGCTTTGAATAAAGCTAACATTATTGTTTTCCTATGATGGACTCTATCGGGCACCAAGGACTTGTGATACCTCCCCAGAGCGGGGAGGTTTTTTATTAGTTGAAAGCTTAAGGCAAAAAGCCATTGAAGCGGATGATCTGTGCGGATATTATCTCCGCTTAAATCAATCGCTTCAATGGCTTTTTGCTTTCACCTTTATGCTTTATGCCTTAGAGCAATTGTATCAGTTCTGCCACGCCTTCTGTAGCGGGTTTCTCAATAGTAAACTGATTCGGCATGGATTCAAATGATGGGATCTTACGGTCAATGATATACGTAGGTGTTCTGAACTTCACATACTGCAGCAGATTAGCCGCCGGATATACCTGCAGAGAGGTTCCGATGACTACAAAAATATCTGCCGCCTGTACTTCCATTACGGCTTTTTCAATCATCGTCACTGCTTCTCCGAACCATACGATGTGTGGGCGCAGCTGTCCGCCGTCTTCTGCCAGGTCTCCCATTTTAATATCGTCCCGGATATCGTAGATTACGTGATCATTATTGACACTACGCATCTTGAATATTTCCCCGTGCAAATGCAGCACATTAGTAGATCCACCACGTTCGTGCAGGTCGTCAATATTCTGGGTAATAATCCGCACATCGAATTTTTCTTCGAGTTTTGCAAGCCCTGTGTGGGCTGCATTGGGCTGTGCCGCCTGTACATCTTTGCGGCGGCCATTGTAGAAATCCTGTACCAGGGCAGGATTTTGTTGCCAGCCTTTTGGTGAGGCTACTTCGTATACATTATAGCCTTCCCATAATCCGTCTGAGTCGCGGAAGGTTCGGAGCCCGCTTTCTGCGCTGATGCCGGCTCCGGTCAGCACCACCAATCTTGGTTTCATGTTGATTCGTTTATAGATTTACGTTAGTTGGGGTTTGGGCAATGGCCCTTTTTAATTTCCATTTCCTTATTCCTCGTCTTATAAAAATAAAGATAAAAACAATACCAAGTAACAAAGGCCATGCACTTAATACGCCCAGTGAGAAAGCTAAAAAGCTGTTCCAGCCCTCTGCAAATGATAACCAGGAACGTTTGAAAAATCCCGGCGCCTGCGGATCTGTATTGGCAAAGGTCTGATAATAGGTAAGGTGAATTCCGCTATACGCGACATGATGATCCATGTATTGGAGACGGCCTTTCGCGGATTCAATTTCTTCCCGTATACTTTTCAACTGCGCCTCCACAGCCAGTATTTCCTCTACTTTTTTTGCCTGCTGCAATATCTGCAGGTAACGTTGTTCCACAGCCATACGTGCTTTCATACGCGCATCCAGGTCTACATATTCTGCCGTCACATCGGTAGATGTCATACTTTTTTCCTCTACCCGTGTGGCGCCACCAGCCAGTGCTTCCATACATTTATCAAATGTGGCGGAGGGCACTTTTATTTCCAGTTCATTACGCCATTCCATGCTGTTATTTGTCTGGCTTTCATTAGCGATATAGCCGCCGTATTTTTTAACGGTATCGGCTACACGATTCCGGCATGCGTCAAAATCGGAAGTAGAAAAACGGAGGATCCCGTTTTTTATAATTTTCTGGGAGATGGGTAACGGGTCGCTGTTATCCGGAGCATCAAGGGCAGTGGGAGACGTCTCATCTTCCTTCGCTGATTCCGATAAAAACCCTTTCGCTGCTGCCTGTTCTTCCGGCAAAGTTGCAGCAGGAGCCGGCGCTACTAATAATTGTTTCGCAACCGAAGAGCTGTTGCTGCTACAAGCAGATAATATTAATATAGCGGTGCTGAGTGTCAGGAAAATGGAATGTTTCATATGACGCAATTTCCTGTATGATGTTCACGCGCTGCAAATTCCATAACCAATAAAAAAAACCTTCCCTCCTTTCTTAAAACACCGAAGGTTATCTTCCGGTAAGAAAGATAACCTTCGCGTTTATAATCTCTGTAAAATATTTACTTTTTCATACCACCCATTTCCATAATGGCTTCAAACTCCTCCGGTTTCACATCGCATACAGACAGGCGTCCCTGGCGGATCAGCGACAGATCAGCCAGTCTCTTTTCTGCTTTCATTTGTGCAAGCGTAACGAATTTTTTGAAGGGTTTCAGTGGCTTCAGTTCCACTACTACCCAATTAGGATCAGGTGTGGTAGGATCCTGGTAAAACTCTTTAGACACGGTAGCCAGACCAACGATTTCCATTCCTTCATTACTATGATAGAACAGTACCTGGTCGCCCTTTTTCATGCCTTTAAGATTGTTGCGCGCCTGGTAGTTACGTACCCCATCCCAGAAAGTAACTTTATCTTTTACAAACTGGTCCCAGGAGTACTTAAACGGTTCAGACTTCACCAGCCAATAGTTCATATTGTATAAAATTTTCGGATTTTAATATGGCGATCTACCAGCCGCTGGCCAGTACATCTGCAATGTGCATTACTTTGATATTGGAGCCATGCTTACGGATATAACCATCCAGGTGCATCAGGCAGGACAGGTCAGTAGAAATCAGGTAGTCTGCACCGCTGGTCAGGGCGTTGTTGACCTTCTGTTCTCCCATACCCATAGAAATCGGTTCAAACTTCACGGCAAACGTACCGCCAAATCCGCAACACACTTCGCTGTCGTTCATCTCTTTCAGTTCCAGCCCTTTTACTTTTTCGAGCAGTTTGCGTGGACCTTCTTTGATGCCGCATTCCCGGAGTGCACCACAGGCATCATGATAGGTACCTACCCCGTTGAGGGTGGCGCCGAGATCAGTTACATGCAATACATCTGTGAGGAATTCTGTAAACTCGTAGAGGTTCTTTTTAAGTAGTTTCACATCGTTATGTGCGGCAGAATTATCGAATAATTTGCCATAGTAATTACGTACAAAACCGGTGCAGGAACCGCTGGGAGCAACAATGTAGTCGAAGGTTTTAAAATCCTTTACAAACTTGGTAGCGATTGTACGACATTCATCCTGATACCCCGCATTGTAGGCGGGTTGGCCGCAACAGGTTTGTTCCGTGTTATACATCACATTACATCCCAGTTTCTCCAGCACTTTCACCATATTAAAAGCGGTTTCAGGAAACAACTGGTCTACAAAACACGGTATAAATAACTGTACATTCATCTATATAGCTTTTAGCTGTTAGCCGTTAGTCTGCAGCTAACCTTTGTTGTTTAGCTGTTAGCTACTGGCTGTTAGCTATCCTTTTTCGTTTAGCTGCTAGCTCTTAGCTAACTTTCTTTGCAATGCAATCATCTTCAAAGCAGTGATGGCAGCCTCTTCTCCTTTGTGGCCGTGCGCTCCTCCGAGCCTGTCCAACGCCTGTTGTTCGTTATCTACCGTCAATATTCCAAATATAACAGGAACAGGTAACTGAAGGTTCAATTGAAGAATACCTTCTGTTACAGCTTTACACACATAATCAAAATGAGGTGTTTCGCCACGGATCACGCAACCGAAAGCAATAATAGCGCCAGGCTGTTTGCCGGTGCCTTTGGTAGCTTCCCAGTATTGTTTACAGGCGTAAGGTAATTCGAAAGCACCAGGTACGAGTACTTTATCTGTTTTGGTGATTCGATACTGGTTCAGGGCTTTATCGCAACCTGCTACCAGTTCGTTCACAATGGCATCGTTCCATTCGGTATACACCATAACAACACTGGCATCCTCCAGGTTGAGAATGCCAGCGTCATTTAGTAAGCTCTTATTATGCTCGGACATATTCTTTTAGCTTTTGGCCATTAGCAGTTAGCTGTTAGCTAAACCCAACAGCTAACTGCCACTAGCTAGTTCTTTACATCACCCAGTCTAGCCAGGTACTTGTCCATTTCACGACCTTCGTTGGTCTGTGGAAACTTCTCTTTAATTTCTTTATAGATGGTGATTGCATCCTGGGATTTACCAGCTTTTTCCAGGGCCAGACCGGCACGGAACAGGTAAACAGGAGCAGTCAGTTCGTTATCATTGTAATGACCAGCTTTTTTGTAAGATTCAATACCGTCATCTGTTTTGTTCAGTTCCATGTAAGCGTCACCGATCAAACCGTAAGCAGTAGGCTGGAGCAACAGATCGTTGGAGCTAAAGGATTTCAGCATGTCGATACCTTTCTGGAAATCACCCAGGCGGATATAGCAAACACCTGCACTGTATTTAGCCAGGTTACCGGCTTGTGTGCTACCGTATTTTTCAGCTACCTGTAAAAAACCATAATTATTACCATCACCATTCAGTGCCAGTTTGAATGAATCTACTGCGAAGTAGTTTTGCGCATGAAAAACCATTTCCTGTGCTTTGTTTTCATTCGGCTGTTTAACAAAACGGTTATAGGCGAAGAAACCGCCTACCACTGCTACTACTGCGATTACTGCAATAGAAATAACGTTTTTGTTTTTATAGAAGAAGTCTTCTGCTTTGTGCATGGATTTCTCCAGGTCAAAATCATTTTTTGTAGGTTGAGGCACGGTGGCTTTATCTTTAGTTTCTGCCATTGTAAGGTGTAATTGTGATTGCTTGGTTATTTAATAGGTAACGAAAAAGCTTTTAGCAGTTAGCTTTTAGCTTTTAGGAAATGCAGCGAAGATTAATATATGATATATGATGGTCTTTGCTGCATTTCCTAAAAGCTAAAAGCTAATGGCTAACTGCTTAGTCAACGATGAAAGGATAATCTTCCTGAACGTAAACGTCTTTCAACAATTCATCATCGTCAGGCCATGGAGATTCTTCTGCGAAAGTTACGCACTCTTCAACTTCCACTTTCACGCGTTCGTTGATGGCTTCGATTTCAGCTTCAGTAGCCCATTTATTTTTCTGAATTACTTTCAGCACTTCGTTGATTGGATCTTTCTCCTTGTACTCTTCCAGTTCTTCTTTAGTACGATATTTAGCCGGATCGCTCATGGAGTGACCGCGGTAACGGTAAGTCTTGATTTCCAGCAAGGTTGGACCGCCTTTTTCACGGCTGCGTTTCACAGCTCTTTCGATACCGTCGTGCACCGCTTCGCAACTCATACCGTCGATAGAATCGGCAGGCATTTCGTAAGCGTCAGCCAACTTATAGATATCCAGTACGTTGGAGGTACGTTCTACAGAAGTACCCATGGCGTACATGTTATTTTCACAAATGAAAATTACCGGGAGTTTCCAGGTCATCGCCATATTAAAGGTTTCATGCAGGATACCCTGACGGGCAGCGCCATCACCAAAGAAACACAACACTACGTTGTCTGTTCCTTTGTATTGCTCTGCAAGCGCCAGTCCGGCACCTGTACCTATCTGAGCTCCAACAATACCATGGCCACCGAAGAACCCATGTTCTTTGGAGAAAAAGTGCATACTGCCTCCCTTTCCTTTCGAACAACCGGTTGCTTTACCATACAGTTCTGCCATACAAGCTTTAGCGGAAATTCCTTTCGCAATTGCCAGCGCATGATCACGATAAGCAGTGATGAATTTATCCTCCGGCTTGGTAGCTGTCATCGCACCAGCAGCAATTGCTTCCTGTCCTATGTACAAATGACAAAAGCCACGGATCTTCTGCATCCCATACAATTGGCCTGTCTTTTCTTCAAAGCGGCGCAGCAAAAGCATCAATTCATACCAGTACAGATATGTCTCTTTGGTGAATTTCGTCTTCACGTMTGTTTTAGTTTGCACTCTTTCTAAATTTGTTCGCAAATATAACAGGAAAATCCTAAAATATAAATATCAATTCTAATTCCCATTAAATTATGCAAATTCATCAATTTCAAACAGTTTTGCATTTATTTGCACGGGAATCTCAGGGAACTTCCCATTAGTGCGGTTTTTTATCACTTATACAATTGAGAATTTTCGCATATTATTAATTACGAATAACTTTTTTCTTTGCTTTATATTAATAAAATATCACTCGTTCAGTTCAAAAATTACACGCAGGAGACCTTTTCCTTCCAGCACCGGATCGTGGGGATTACCGGCAGAAACGGCGCCGGCAAGACTAACCTGCTCGACGCCATCTACTATTTGTGCTTTACCCGCAGCTATTTTACCAGCAGCGAAAGCCAGAATACCCAATACCAAACCAACGGATTCCGCCTCGAAGGCTACCTTGAAAAGAATAAACAGCCGGAAAAGATCATTTGCACGGTCAAAGACGGCAGGAAAGAGATCACCCTGAACGATGATAAGTACGACCGCTTCTCCCGGCATATCGGCCAGTTTCCGGCCGTAATGATTGCCCCAGATGATGCTGAGATCATCCTGGGTGGCAGCGAGGAAAGACGCAAATGGCTCGATAGCCTCTTGTCCCAACTGTATCCCGAGTACCTCGACCACCTCATCATCTACCAAAAAATACTCTTACAACGGAATACCCTCCTGAAAAATATGGCGGCCACCGGACAAAACCAGGATAGCCTGCTCGATGTATTCGATCTGCAACTGGTAATGCACGGCGTGCCCGTATACGAAACCAGGAAGGCTTTCCTCCAAACCTTTATCCCGAAAGTCCAGGAACTGTATGATTATATTTCCGGTACGCATGAAGTGGTGAATATACAATACCAGTGTACCCTGCAGGAGGAAGACTACGCTGCACAGCTGAATACCGCCCGTTACCGTGATATGCAGCTGCAACGCACCACCACCGGCATTCACAGAGATGACCTGCTCTTTTTACTGAATGATCATCTCATGAAAACCAGCGCCTCCCAGGGACAACGTAAAAGCTTTTTATTCGCGCTCAAACTGGCACAGTTTGAAGTGATCCGTCAAAATAAAAAGTTCCCTCCGCTCCTGCTGCTCGATGATGTATTTGAAAAGCTTGACCAGGAGCGCGTTACCCGCCTAATTGCATTGGTGGCCAGCGATAGTTATGGTCAGGTGTTTATTACAGATACGCACGCAGACCGCCTGCAACAAGCCTTTGCGGGAACTACCGCTGAAATACAGCTGATAAAGATCTAAATTTTAGTACCTTCGCACCATGCGCCACGGAACTACCAGTATCGGAGATGCCCTTCGGGAATTTATGAACAAAAGCAGGATGAAACCCCGTCTCATGGAGGTGCGCATCCAGGATAACTGGGAGAAGCTAATGGGTAAAACCATTGCCCGCTACACACAGAGTATCCAGCTGATCGATAATAAATTGATCGTAACTACAACAGTGGCGCCACTAAAACAGGAATTGACTTATTCTAAAGACAAGATCATCAAGCTGGTGAATGAAATGCTCGGAGAGAACATTGTAAAAGAGGTGATGATCAGGTAAACAGGGATCAGTTGGAGGCAAACTGACGAATCAGGCTGTTAACTTCGGAGATTTTCATGGTGGTTTGCAGATTTACAATCACGAAATCTGACGCGTCCTGGATCAACATCACCACATTACCCAGCTCATCATCTTTTCCTTTGTTGAGTATATGCACCAGGCTTCCCTTATCTCTTACTTCCATCAGCATATCAAAATGCTCATTGCGTTCCAGGTTGCTTTTTAAATCCGCAATCTCGTCTCCGCTTACCGTACTACCGTTCACGTTAGAGATGGTATATATTTTTACACGACGTACATTATTCAAAGCACGCTTCACACTTTTGGCATCGGCGTCATCGTCGGCAAATGACAGGCACCAACCCGCCAGTTTCATGCTGAAACCGCCCAGAGACACGGTGTGTACTTCTGCATTCGCCCGGTGTTTGTTGCGGAATTCACGCAGGCATCTGTCTTGTGCAGTAACTGCTGAAGCAGACAATAAAAAACAACCGGCAGCAATAATGAATGATTTCATGGGAGTTTTTTTGAATTATTTCTTCTTGATGTTTTTCAGCTTATCCATTCCCTGGATGTTGACAGATCCGGCAATGAGCGAAATTTCGTTGAGGTCAATATCGCCCACCAGGCTCATGGCCATGAACTCATTGGAGCTGCCTACCAGCATAATCAGTTCGCTGATAGCCCCTTTAGCGTTTTCCTTGACCATAAATTTCAGGTCACTGTCTTTATCCCGCAGTGTCATCAGCTCTTCGAAATCGCTGCTGAGAAAAGCGGCTGCTTCCTTGTACAGGCGTGGACCTTCGCGGGTATCTTCTTTAGCAAGGATCCGCAGTCCTTTCAATTTCTGAATTACTTTCATCATGTTTTTGGCATCTGCATCGCCCGTTTCTACTTTGGCGAACATGCTGAACATTTTGGGTGTAATACTGACCAGCGTAAAGCTCCTGTCACTTTCGTACTTCTGGAAAAACCGGTCTATGACGCTCCCCTGCTGTGCAGAGAGGTGGAAACTGGCAAAGACCGCCATCAATAATAATAGGTATCGTTTCATCTTTCTATATTTAGTATCGGTTTTTGAATGGCTGATTAATCTTTTCCTTCTACAATGGCCGTAGCCTCATTGAAATAAGAGAGCTTCTGCATTTTGGACGTCCCTTTGTTCAGGTTTTTCGCCAGCAGCTGTAATGCTTTCTTGGTTTCTGCCAGTGCGCGCTGCGGATCATTCATTTCCTGCTGCTTCAGGGCAATGATCGCTTCCTGCTGCCGGTGGCCCTGTTGCTGAAGCGCATAGCCGATGCCAACGGCTACCAGCAATACTGCTGCATACTTCATCCAGTGGCGGAACGGCGACAGCTTCACTACTTTTGCCGGGGGCGCTTCCCATACTTTTGTTGCCTCCACATGAAAGTACTGGAACATAGGAGCCGCCTCCTGCAACGCTTCCGGTAAATCAGGGTGAGGAGTACTGAAAAATTCACGCAACMCCGCTTCTTCTTCCAGGGAAGTTTCCCCTTCCCAATACTTCTCCAGCAATGCACTGATCCTGTTATAATCCATATACCTGCAGATTTTGTAGTTTCTCCCGAACCGTTTTACGGGCCCGGTGCAAATTCACTTTAACATCATTCATATCTATATCCAGTATGTCGGCAATCTCCTGGTAGGAATGCCCGTCTATGTCCCGCAGTTGCAGGATGGTACGGTATTTTTCCGGCAGGGCATTGATCGCCACATGCACTTTTTGCATTACATCGTTCTGTTCCGCAGCTGCATGCGGACTTTGCTGTTGTACAGCAGGCAGCTCTCCTGCCCTGTCCAGGTCGTCAGACATACGGTACTTCCTGGACTTGATTTTGTCCAGCGCCAGGTTGCGGGTAATACGCATGCACCAGGCTTCCATATTCTGTAGCTCCACCATCTTCTCCTGCATACCCCATACTTTCATAAGGGCATCCTGGGTGATATCCTGCGCGTCTTCCTCATTACCTAACAGGCGGAATGCAAAGCGGTAAAGCTTTTGCCTGACTGGGACCACCTGTGTAAGAAATCGTTCTAATGACATGCAGAATAGTGCGTTTGAAAAGAAGACGACTGTAAAAAGCGGATGTTACAAAAAGTTGAAAAAATTTTTAGTGTAGGGAGATGTCCTTTGCGTTAATCCAGTTTAATTCTCGGATCTATGAGCGTGTAGAGCAGATCCGCCAGCAGGTTTACGAGCACGAAGATGCCTGCGGTGAGTAAGATAGCCCCCATTACAACGGGGAAGTCGAATTTGTCGAGGGCATCTACGGTGACTTTACCGATGCCTTTCCAGCCAAAAATGTATTCTACGAAGAAGGCGCCTGCCAGCAGTTCGGCAAACCAGCCTGTGATAGCGGTGATAACGGGGTTGAGTGCATTGGGCAGCGCATGGCGCCAGATGACCCTGGATTTGGAGAGCCCTTTGGCGTAGGCGGTGCGGATATAGTCCTGGTGGAGTACATCCAGCATGGCACTGCGGGTGAGCTGCACAATAATTGCCAGCGGACGGATGCCCAGGGTAATGGCCGGCAACACCAGGTTGCGCAGGTTGAGTACCCGGCCTTTGAAAGGATCTACATCAAACAGACTGCCGCTCATATGCAGCCCGGTATAATCACTGAGTACAAAGCCAAAGAGATAAGCCAGTACAATACCTGCAAAAAAGGATGGAGCGGAAATACCGGCTACGCTGGCAAATACAGCGCCGGTATCCATCCAGGTGTTTTGCTTTACGGCAGAGAGCACGCCCATGGCGATGCCGGTGATGGTAGCAAACAACATGGCGGCTACCGCCAACAGCAAAGTGCCAGGCAAGGCTTCCATTAAAATATCCCATACCTGCTTTTTGCCCTGGTATGAGCGTCTGAGGTAAGGTGTTTTCAGCACCAGTATTTTCTCTTTTGATATATGCGCTACCGTTATGTAGTGCAGATTCTCCTTTGCCTGTTCGGGTGTATGCACCCCTATCGGCAACAGGTCATTCAGATAATATAGAAACTGCACCCCGACCGGCTGATCGAGATGCAGTTCCTTGCGTACGTTTTCCAGCGAGGCCACGTCTGCCCGCTGTCCCAGGGTAAGCCTGGCCGGATCGCCAGGCAATACATTGAACAAGAAGAACACCAGCACCACTACGCCGAGTAGTACCAATATACCATAACCTGTTTTGCGAAGCAGAAAACGAAGCATAGATAGCTGTTGGCTTTTAGCTTTTAGCTGTTAGCAGTTAGTCTTTAGCGATTGGCCTTTAGCGATTGGCCTTTAGCGATTGGCTATTAGCTGCTAGTAAATGTACTAAAAATCAACAGGTGATCTTCGCTGCATTTACTAACAGCTAAAAGCTAATGGCTAAAAGCTGTTACGGAATATCATTATAGTGCCATTTGCCTTTGATGGTACCTTTATCCAGCAGTATCAGGCAGGGATTACTTCTGCCGGCTGTTTTAATGGCTACACCATCCATTTGTACAAACGGAAACTCCAGGCCATGTTGTTGTTTAAAGGCAGCTATTTCTTCTTTGGTGGAAGCTGTCACTCCATATATTAATATACCCTGATTTTTCCACTTGTCTTGCAGCACTTTCATTTTCACGTCCCAGCCGCTACCAGCCTTCTGTACATTTTGTACGAGGAAGAGGTATACGGGTTTGGTTTCTGCTAAAATGGCCTGGGTTTGATTTACCCCATCCTGATCGGTGAGGATGAAATCTTTAATGGCTGGTTCTGCATTTCCTTTCTTCACCAGTTTATCTTTACGGTCTACAAACTTCCAGGTGCTGTCTGACCATGGGTAGTTGTCTGCTGTAAATTCTTTCTTCTGACCATCCTTTTCATAAATAAACATCATTTCGTACACGTCCGGAGTAGCGCCTGGAGGCAGTTTCATTTTCTCCGGAATATTATTACCTACTTTATAAGGCAGGCAGTCAACAAAAGGCAGGTGTTTTAAAGTATACCATTGAATACCAAAAGACAGGATCGTTGCTATCACCAGGGCAATACCTGCTCCCTTGACAGGTTGTATTTGTTTGCGGTAGAAGAAAATCACGAGGATCATCACTAACAGGGCCACATCTTTCCAGAATGTTTCTACTGCGGTGAGCTTGATACAGTCGCCGAAACAGCCGCATTCACGGATGGTGCCGCTGAACAGTGCGTAACCGGTGAGGAAGGTAAAGAAGATGATGAGCAGTAACAGCAGCACAGAGAAGATACGCATGCGGTATCCTACCAGCACGGCCACCCCTGCAATGATTTCGAAGGCATTCATCAATATGGAGTATGCCAGGGAATAGGGAGAAAGAAATGTCAGATGCAACACTTCAAAAAATTCCTCCATTTTATAGCTGAGCCCTAACGGGTCATTGGCCTTAATAAGACCGGAGAAAATGAATAACACCCCAACGATTATACGCAACAGGTTAAGGATAATCTTCATAAAATAGTTTAATGGTTAATGTGATCCGTGAAGATAAGGACAATCATGATTTACCTTTCTTTAAAATTGATGAGCGCAACATTTTGTTGACACCGCTGGTAAATCTGTTGCTGAATTAAAGCACTAAATCCCTAAATTCGGAAATGATTGATTTTCCTTCTTAGATTTGCAGGCAAAATAAAGAATTTCGGGTAAAAGGCCAGAACTATATGAAAATCAGGCAACAGGCGCCTGCATGCTAACTACTTAACGCATTCAAATGAAACCAGACCATATCCAAATATTATCCTCACCAGCTATTAATTGCAGGGGACAATTATTGTCGCTGTCTACGCCGGCGGTGATGGGTATTATTAATGTAACCACAGATTCTTTTTATGAAGGCAACCGTATGCATGAGTTGCACCAGGTGATGGAAAAGGCGAAGCAGCACCTGGAAGAAGGCGCTACCATCCTGGATCTGGGTGCACAAAGCACACGTCCCGGTGCAGATGTGATTGGTGCAGAAGAAGAACTACATCGTTTATTACCAGCTATTCACGCTATACTCAACCGTTATCCGACTGCTATTATTTCTATAGATACCTGGTATGCCGCCGTAGCTGAAAAAGCAGTACATGCCGGTGCCGCTATTATTAATGATGTGAGTGCAGGTGATATGGATGCCAACATGATTCCGGTTGTTGGGCAGTTGCAGGTACCTTATATTGCGATGCACATGCAGGGCAAGCCTGCTACCATGCAGCAGCGTCCTCAATATGAAAATGTAGTGACCGAGGTGCTGGACTATCTGAAACAAAAGCTGGCGGAGTGCCGCGCAGCGGGCATCAAAGACTTTATTGCGGATCCCGGCTTTGGCTTCGGGAAAACCATTGAACATAATTATGCCCTGCTGAAAGAGCTGCATCTGTTTAAAGACATCCTGGGAGTTCCGGTGCTGACAGGCATTTCCCGCAAGTCGATGATTTATAAGCTACTGGACATTACGCCGGTGGAGGCATTGAATGGCACAACAGTATTGAATACCATTGCCCTTCAACAGGGCACGCATATATTAAGGGTACATGACGTTAAAGCCGCTGTAGAAGCGGTAAGGATTATGGAGAAAATGAAAGGCTAATTAAATCTTGCTATTTTTACAACTATGAAGGAAGTAATACAATTTTATGGAGTTGAGTTTCGCTGGCTGAATGTTTTGGACCTGCTGATTGTTGTTTTTTTAATCATTCAATTATATCGTTTATTAAAAGGTAGTCTTGCTTTCAATATTTTCGTTGGGTTGTTGATGGTATATGCAGCCTATTTCCTGGTCAGGGCTTTACAGATGCCTATTCTGACCATTATCCTGCAGAACTTTATTAATGTGGGTATCATCGCCATCATTATTATTTTTCAGCCGGAGATCCGGAAGTTTTTGCTGGTATTGGGAAAGAAGACACCACTGAGCAAGGATAGTTTTTTGACCAAGTTATTCCTGCCTGATAAGTTTAAGAGTTATAAGGAAGAAGAAAATATTATCAATGAACTCATTGTTGCGGTAAGCAGAATGCAGAGTACTTCCACCGGTGCGTTGATGGTAATTGCCACTACCTATCGTTTAAAATTCGATTCGGCGTCCAGTATTCCTATTGATGGCAACGTGAGTGCCAAGCTGATAGAAAGCATTTTTGAAAAGCACAGTCCCCTGCATGATGGTGCATTGATTATAGTAGGTAATAAGATCCTGGCGGCCAAAGTGATATTGCCGGTGTCCGAAAATCCGAATCTGCCTACACGTATCGGCTTACGTCACCGTTCGGCAGTAGGCATCACCGAGCATAGTGATAACCTGGCCATTATCGTGTCTGAGGAAAGAGGTACCGTTTCCTACGCCATGGACGGGGTGCTGACACAGGATGTATCTCTGGAAGATCTGAAAGTGAAGTTATATGAAGTGCTGATTGACGGATATGCATGATGAAACAGCTGTTAGCTGTTAGCTTTTAGCTGTTAGCAAATGCAGCGGAGATTGRCAGGGAAGATTAATAACCTCATAATATAAAGGAGATCAGGTATTGTACCTGGTCTCCTTTTATACTTAAATATCTCCGCTGCATTTACTAACAGCTAAAAGCTAATAGCTAATAGCTACGGCGATCGACAGGGAAGATTAACAACCCCCATAAAAGAGAAAGGAGACCAGGTACAATACCTGATCTCCTTTCTTTTTATACTTAAATATCTCCGCTGCATTTACTAACAGCTAATAGCTAATAGCTAATAGCTACGGCGATCGACAGGGAGATTAACAACCCTCATAAAAGAGAAAGGAGACCAGGTACAATACCTGATCTCCTTTCTTTTTATACTTAAATATCTCCGCTGCATTTACTAACAGCTAAAAGCTAATAGCTAACAGCTACGGCGATCGACAGCGAAATTAACAACCTCATAAAAGAGAAAGGAGATCAGGTACAATACCTGATCTCCTTTTATACTTAAATATCTCCGCTGCATTTACTAACAGCTAATAGCTAATAGCTACGGCGATCGACAGGGAAGATTAACAACCTCATAAAAGAGAAAGGAGACCAGGTGCAATACCAGATCTCCTTTCTTTTTATACTTAAATATCTCCGCTGCATTTACTAACAGCTAACAGCTAATAGCTAACAGCTGTTTCACTATTTCCCTGGTGCTGGAGCTGGCGTCGGCATTGCTGGAGCTGCTGCTTCAGGACCACCTGCTTTAATGTCTACCAGTTGTACGTCAAATACCAGGATAGAGTTACCAGGAATTACTGGAGGACTGCCCTGTAAGCCGTAAGCTAAGCCAGAAGGAATCACCAGTGTTGCTTTGGAACCTTTTTTCAGGCCGCTTAAACCAGCATCCCAACCTCTGATCACGAAACCACGACCGATAGGGAATTTAATTGGTTCTAAAGGCATACCTGGGCGCATAGTTGAATCCTGGCTGGAATCAAATACTTTACCGGTGGTCAGTTTACCAGTGTAGTGTACATAAACGGTATCACCTGGGTTAGGTGTAGCGCCGGTACCTTCCTGGTTAACGGCTACGTATACGCCTGCAGCGTTTTTAGTAGCTTTGATTTTGTTTTTGTCGAGGTACTCAGTGATGAGTTTCTCGTCTTTTTCTCTCTGGGCAGCAGCAGAGTATATACCTTCTACAGCGAAAGTGATTTTCAGCTTGTCACCTTTTTTACCAAACGGAGGACGCTCCTGAGCTGGTAATGAATCCCAGGGAATGATAAAAGTAGCGCTATCGCCTGCGTGCAGGAGCGCAATACCTTCCATCAGGTCAAACTTGTTTGAAGGCTTCTGTAACACTACCGGAACGGCAGCTCCAACCATTTTACGGGACTCGCCCAACAGGGAATCATTGATGCGTTGGGTTACATTCAGAAGGGCAGTATCACCCAATTTCAGTTGTGCTCCGCTGCCAGATTTGTGAACGATATACTCAATACCGCTCGGTGTTTTTTTAACACCCGTTCCGCAACTGGCTATCAGAAAGCCTAAAGCTGCAGTTGCAACTAATAACTGATTGTTTTTTTTCATTTGTTTGTATTAGTAGGTTGAAATACTTTATTTAATTTATTGCAGCAGATCCTCGTTTTCCTCGACAGCTTTAATGAAACGGTCAACGGTTTTTTCTAAAGGATCTACGCTGCGGCCGCCGGAAGCGTTAAAGTGTCCACCACCATCGAAGTATTTGCGGGCGAAAGTATTCACATCGAAATCTCCTTTGGAGCGGAAAGACAATTTAACTTCTGAGTTTCTGTCAATGATCAGTGCAGCCATTTTAATGCCCTGTATGGATAACAGGAAATTTACCAGGCCTTCCGTATCCCCTGTTTGCAGGTCAAACCTTTTCAGGTCGGAATAAGGAATGGCCAGCATGGCGGTGTTGTATTCATAGAATACTTCCATGCGGTTCAGCAGACTATGTCCGAGGAAGCGCAGGCGGTTTTCCAGGAAATTGTCGTAGATCGCCTGATGTATTACCTCGTGGCGCAGGCCTCTGTCCATCAGATCGGCCACCATGCGGTGCACGGCAGCAGAAGTAGATGCAAAGCGGAAAGAACCTGTATCAGTAACAGTACCGGCATAGATGCACTGTGCAATTTCGAGGTTAATATACTGCTCATCTCCCAATTTATATATAGTTTCATAAACTAATTGGGCAGTTGAGCTGGCTTTGGTATCACTAATGCCGTATTCGAAATTGGGCTGAGGCTCCAGGTGATGGTCTATAAGGATTTTGATACAATCCAGTTTTTCCAGGTGAGGCGCCAGATTTTTGGTGCGGTACAAAGCGTTGAAATCCAGGCAAAACAGGAGTTCTATGCCTTTCAGTGCCTCGATAGCCCGGTCCATGGAAGATTCGTAGTCAATAACCAAATCAGCTCCTGGCATCCATTTCAGGAAATCCGGAAAGTTAGTGGGTGATATTACAGTTACCTGGTGTCCTTTCTGCACTAAGTAGTGGTACATTGCTAAGGAAGATCCCATGGCATCCGCATCTGGCTTCTGATGCATCGTGATGACCACTTTCTTAGGGCTTTCCAGCAAAGGCTTAATTTCCTCGATCGGCTTCATTAAAAAACTGTAATGTTAAGAGTTGATTTCCAATCACAACAAGTGGTTGAAACAGAAAACGAAGTGCGAAGATCTTTATTTGAGCCAGAATTTCAAAATTTTTTACCACTAAAGAAAATGTAATTACTTTTGCGGCCTAATCTGTAATTCGGAATTAAACATTATATGAGCAACAGAACATTTACTATGATCAAGCCTGATGCAGTAGCAAACGGGCACATTGGCGGCATTTTAAACATGATCAACGCTGCAGGTTTCCGCATCGTAGCCATGAAAATGACGCAGTTATCTACTGCTAAAGCAGGTGAGTTTTATGCAGTACATGCGGAAAGACCTTTTTACGGTGAACTGGTAGAATTCATGAGCAGCGGCCATATCGTAGCGGCTATCCTGGAGAAAGACAACGCCGTAGAAGATTTTCGTAAACTGATTGGTGCTACCAATCCTGCTAATGCAGAAGAAGGTACCATCCGTAAAAAATACGCAGAGTCTATCGGCCGTAACGCAGTTCACGGTTCCGACTCTGATGAGAACGCTGCAATTGAAGGCAACTTCTTCTTCAGCGGTCTGGAAAAATTCTAGTACTACAACGCACATTCATTGCAAAAAGGGCTGGCACTTCAAAACGCCAGCCCTTTTTATTTTTATTCTATCTAATTTATTCATTTTTAATTATTTACAACCAATCACCTAAAGCAATCTACTCAACAAACATCACTGCCTGCCAAATCGGCGTAAACACATGATTTTTAATGAAAATGTGATGCTTAAATATGCCTCTAAAACAGGCTTTTTTCATGCAAAATCATCATAATTTTTATCTCCTTAAAAAATTCATTATCAGATATTTATAATTACCCAACGAAAGCCAGACTTTAAACAAACGCCCCTCTCCTCTTTTTGACCCAAAAAAACTGGTATAATATTACCATTTCGGGTAGCCGTTCACGTTGTTTCCCCTAAAACGTTTTAACTTGCCCTTCTATGTGGCAATCATTCCGGAAACTGTTTAAAGGGTATTTAAGATTAGAGCGGTCCATGTCCGACCACTCCGTAGAAGCATATGTGCGTGATGTAGAAAAGCTGGAGCAATACCTGATGTCTGTCGGAAAAGATAAACTCCGCCCCCAGGATGTGACCCTGGAAGACCTGCAAGGTTGCGTACAATGGATTGCCAAACTGGGAATGACCGCTACCTCTCAGGCCAGAACGATTTCGGGATTGAAAGCATTTTATAAATTCCTGTTGCTGGAAGACATGGCCAAGGAAGATCCTACCCAACTACTGGAAGCACCCAAAGTGTTACGTAAACTACCAGACGTACTCACCTTTGAAGAGATAGAACAAATCATTGCCCAGATATCCCTGGACACGGCCGAAGGACATCGCAACAAAGCGATCCTGGAAACAATGTACAGCTGCGGACTGCGTGTGAGTGAAGTCATCAACTTACAGATTACCCAGCTGCATATGGACGTAGGATTTATCCGCGTAATAGGTAAAGGCAATAAAGAAAGGATGGTGCCCATTGGCAAAGACGCCGTGCGCCAGATAGATATTTACAGGAGAAATGTTCGTATACAGTTGCCCGTTAAATATGGAGAAGAAGACACCCTCTTTCTGAACCGCCGGGGCGGCGCCCTGAGCCGGGTCATGATTTTCCTGGTGATTAAGGAACTGACGAAGAAAGCGGGCATTCATAAAAACGTGTCGCCACATACCTTCCGGCACTCTTTTGCTACCCACCTGGTGGAAGGCGGCGCCGACCTGCGTGCCGTACAGGAAATGCTGGGACATGAAAGCATTACCACAACAGAAATTTACACGCACCTGGACCGGGAGTATTTAAGAGATACACTCCTGCGTTTTCATCCGAGGTTCTAAGGGCTATAAAAAGAAACAGCTACCCGGGGAAAGGTAGCTGCTCTTTTGCCATTAAGATGGGTCAACATTCGGGGAACGTCGTATTGATGACGGAGTTGACTAACAGATGGAAGACTTCGAACTTTCTTTTCTTTTACAATAAGCTGTAGTGGGTTAGCAAACGATCGGTATCACTCTTCTTTTTTCGTGGGCCCGTTAGCGTGATCATATCACTTAACCAGCTACCGATTTGACGGGACGCCCTTTTGACTCTCGAACGCTTATAAATTATATTCAGGTTGCTACAGGGGGCTATATCCCGGCGGTCTCTGGATTGAGACATCCTTTCATCTTCTGCCCACAGCAGTTGTTCATTTTTATAAATCTTAAAATATACATCTGGTCCCAGGTTTTTCCGGTCCGGTATAATCGACTTCATCAGCCCTGACCGCACATGTTGCCGGGAGAAATGAAGGAAATACCGGCCCACCTCATCTGTTTTCGTCTGTCCGATTACCTGACCGGTTTGCGCATTATATGCTTCTACTTTCAAATGAGGCTGTCCTGCCGCTCCCAGATGGGGCTTTACCACTCCTGTAATTACCCATGCCCCTGCATTAGCATAAATGTTATGCCAGATGGTGGCAGGTATTACGTAAGCATAGGCACCTACATAACCATTGCTATTTCGTTTCCAGTGCAACACAATACTGCTCAGATGAAAGTTGCGCGACTGCTGGCTACCATTTTTACCGGGTAACTGATCCAGGCAAAGGTCCAGTTCCAGTGGTTCGGTAAAAAGATGTACTTCGTCCCAGCTAAGACTAAAGTTTCCTTTTTCATCCAGCGTAGTGTGAGCCAGTAACCTGTCGGCCTTCATCAGCACTTCTTTGGCAGACAAAGGCTTCATGTCATTAAAAATGCCTGATGCCTGATTCTCTGTCCGGTTCCTTATATCCGGCAGATAAATACGAATGCGTGCATTTGCCAGCGGCTCAATACAATCATTACAAATAAGTGCAGAGATGTTTCCGATTAATAGGTAACTCATAATTTTATTTTTTTAACGAAAAAAAAAAGGGGTTAACGAGCATCACCTGATGAATTGTTTCTGCATATACTAAATCAAAGACAAACAAGGTAGAAAGGCCAATTACTATTAAACTTTTCTGAGGACAATAGATTACTAAGCCAGTTGACAATACAAAGATTAGGAAGTTTAGAAGAGGAGTCAAGCGTTTAACAACTGAAAAAAATGAATACGTATAAGTACGCATATCAGCATGAGAGTTACGTGGCGAGATTGATTGGCAAAATGTTATGAAGGAAAATGGGGAATGCAATCGCCCATATCCGGACTGTTCGTGTTCGGATACGGACAACAAAGCAGCTTTGCTCATCTGATTATCAGATGGATATGAAAAGGCATGTTTTTGGGCAATGTAGTTACCTGCAAAAAGCCAATTGAAAGCATGCTTAGAAACTACCTGAAAATCGCCTGGAGAAATCTGCTGAGAAACAGGACCTTCTCCTTTATCAACATCACCGGTCTGGCAGTAGGACTTGGCTGCTTTCTGCTGATTGCACTGTATGTGCTGGACGAACTGAGCTTCGACCGTTACTACAATAAAACAGAAAATATCTATCGTATTAACGGGGATGCCCGTTGGGGCGGTCAGGAGCTTCACGTCGCCGAAACTTCGGATATGATGGGCCCCATCCTTAAAGAGGATTATCCACAGGTGGAGGAATACACGAGAATTTATTCGCACAGCGGTGACGTAAAACTGATCAGGAAAGACAATGAGTATATCACAGAAACACGTACCGCTTATGTTGATTCCACCTTCTTCAATGTCTTTGCATTCCCGGCCCTGGAAGGCAATACCCTGACTGCATTGAATGTTCCCCATACCGTGGTGATAACGGCATCCACTGCGGCCCGCTATTTCGGATCGGCCGGCAGCGCCATCGGCAAAATGCTCGAAGTGCAGGAAGGCGGCAAGGACATACCTTATAAAGTGAGCGCCGTGATAGCCGATATTCCCGGCAATACCCATTTCCATTTTGACCTGCTGTTCTCTATGAAAAGCCTGGATTACAAATGGGGACAACTGGGCAACGCCAATTTCCACACCTACCTCGTTCTCAGGCCTGGCACCAACTATAAGGCTTTTGAAAAAAAGTTTCCCGACTATATTAATAAACATCTAATCCCCATCATGAAGGATTTCCAGATCTACAGCATGGCAGACCTGGAAAAATCGGGGAACCGGTTTAGCTTTTCGCTCATTCCTGTAACACAAATACATCTGTATTCCGACAGGCAGGGTGGAGAAGAACTCAGCCCGCCCGGCAGTGTGCAATATGTTGCCATTTTTTCTGCCGTGGCCCTGTTCATCCTGCTCATTGCCTGTGTCAACTTCATGAACCTGACAACGGCCCGATCTATCGGCAGGGCACGGGAAGTAGGCGTCCGTAAAGTATTGGGGACCGATCGCAGAGAACTGGTGATGCAGTTCCTCATTGAATCTATCCTGATGGTATTCCTGTCCTTATTAATCGGCATCGGTATCACCTTTCTGGCGTTGCCATTTTTCAATTCACTGTCCGGCAAAACAATGACCCTGGCAAGTCTTTTTTCTCCGGTGATCCTGCCACTCATGATCGCATTGCCTTTTGCAGTAGGACTGTTGGCGGGAAGCTATCCGGCTTTCTTCCTCTCCGGTTTTAAGCCTATCGAAGTATTGAAAGGCCGGCTTAAAGCAGGAACAAAAAGTGGAGGGCTTCGGAGTGCACTGGTCATCGTCCAGTTTACCATTTCAATTGTGCTGATCATAGGGACAATCGTTGTATTCAGGCAACTGCATTACATTCAGACACGCGACCTTGGGTTTAACAAGGAGCAGGTGTTGATTGTGGATGGTGCTGATGCGCTGGGCAGTAACGCGGATGCATTTAAGAAGGAAGTGACGCAATTGTCTGGTGTAAAAGCCGGAACACTGAGTGCCTTTCTACCGGTATCCAAATCGGCCCGTAATGTATATAACATCTTCAAAGACCCTGTCCAAACTGCATCCAACAGTTTCAATATAGCCACCTGGGCGATTGACGATGGGTACTTTTCTACAATAGGTATCAAAGTGCTAAAGGGAAGGAATTTTTCTCCCGGTTTCAGAACGGATTCCTCCTCGGTGATCATCAACGAAGCCGCTGCCAGGATTTTAGGCTATGCCGATCCGATAGGAAAGAATGTATATACCTTCAATGACGCCGGAAAGCCAACCGCTTATCCGATCGTTGGCGTGGTGAAGGATTTTAATTTTGAAACCCTGCACCACGAGGTGGGTCCTCTTATGTTCACCTTGCAGAGAAGCACAGGGCTTGCCTCTTTTAAAGTGAATACCTCCGTCATCGCCCCGCTGATCACACAGGTCAGGAACAAATGGGCAGCGCTGGCACCTGGTGCACCTTTCAGCTTCCGGTTCCTCGATGATTCTTTTAACGAGATGTATCAATCCGAGCAACAGGTTGGAAAGATTGCCACTATCTTTTCGGTTTTAGCGATATTGATCTCCTGCCTGGGTATGTTCGGCTTGGCAACATTTGTTGCGGAACAAAGAACAAAAGAGATGGGAATCCGCAAAGTACTGGGCGCAAGTGTACAAGGGATCGTTGGTTTGCTTTCGGCAGATTTTATAAAGCTGGTGGTCATCGCCTTCTTCATCGCCACCCCTTTGGCCTGGTGGATCATGAATAAATGGTTGCAGGACTTTGTTTACCGGGTAAATTTCAGTTGGTGGATCATCCCCGCATCGGGTCTGGCTGCCTTGCTGATTGCGCTGGTCACGGTAAGCTTTCAGGCGATTCGCGCAGCGGTGGCCAATCCTGTCAGGAGCCTCAGAATGGAATAAATTTTATCGGATAGCTACTTCAGGACGAGACAACCTGTATAGCCAGGTCAGGACGAGACACATAGTGCGGTGAAAGAGTAGTGAAAGAGTAGTAAGAGTGTAGTAAAAGAGTAATCTAACAGTAGTAAGAGTGCGGTGGAACAGTAGTAGAAGTATAGTGGGAATGTAATAGATAGACGAGCCCTAAGTACCGGAGAAGTACCGGAGAAGTAATCAGAGTACCATCCGAGGGGGTAATTCCCTCTACCCGTTTTTCTTCGTACTAATCAGCAATTCCCGTACATCTACATCCAATGCCTCCGCAATAGCAAACAGAGATTCTATTCCCGGCTGCACGCTGTTTGTACACCACTTGGAAACCGTTCCTACAGTTACCTCTAGCCTCTCCGCCAGCCAGTTATTTGTCCGTCTTTTTTCTACAATAACTATCTTAATCCTATTATATATCTTCTTAGCCATATAATGTATGCTTCCAGAATTATTTATAGCAAAATAAGAATTATTTATGAATTGAATAACTACAATATAGATATTATTATAATTTATATTAGTACTATTAAAACCAATTTTAGTGAAATTACAACCAAATTGATATCTTTATTCAAACATCATCCATATGCAACCCCACGCACGCAATATACGCTTTCACGCAAAACCCTTTACGCCTGACAGATGAAGAACTCCTCCATCCGGAAGCTGTTTTGAAAAACTTCTTCGAGCTATTCGGTCCGGGTGAAACCAGCTATATTCTTTCTTCAGTACAAACCGAAGCGCTGACTAATCCTGATAGCCCTTACCATTCTGTAAAAGAGCGAATGAAAGTCCTCTCCTGTTTTACAGAATTACATCGGGTTATAGAAGCGGCGTTTGTTATCTCCCAAAAAAAATAAATTTTCAAATTCCATACTACCGTCATCATTGATAATATAAAAGAATGCGTAGAATTACGCATTCTGCGGTTAGGCTTACGTAATTACTTCACCTTCAACCAGTAGCTAAAATCAACAAAACGCAATAGCACGCTGAATCAGCGCCGATGATAATATATCTACGTTTTTTAGTTTACATCTTAATGCCTGCTTGTATATGTGATAATTTATAATAATTTTACTCCAAACTAAAACTTACCCACAATGAGCGATTCTTACAAGAGGCCTATCCCATCGGATGCAGGCGGTTTCATTTCGCTTGACGAAATGAACGAACTCACCAAAAATCATGATGATGATCATGTAAACCAAAAATCCTTTGGTACTCATGTTAAGGCTATGTGCTATGGCAAAGACAAAGTATTGGAATTGTTGGATCAACCGGGCGCAGTAGCCTTAAGGATATACTACGGAATAAAAGTAGATACAGATGGAGATGGAAGAAAAGAAAGGAAAATGATTCTTGTAGCAGTAAACGAAGCAGGTGATGATATTCTGCCAACACCTATTACTGAAACAGATAAGACTGTCGCTGTTGCCAAAACTCTGGAGGCGAAAATATTAGATTCTGGTGTTCCATGCCCTGAATATTGTTCCGGGAAATTACCTTAACACCACCTTCAGTCGTATTTTAAAACACGCCATAATATAATATTATCAATCTTGTTGTTTGCAGCCAGGTACACAAACGCCTGCATATGCTTATTATTAATGGCGTTAAATAATGGTGAACTCCATTAACCAAAAAACCATTTGATGTTTTTTGATAAAATAAAAGAATGCGTACTTCTACGCATTCTACGGATAAGTCTACGTAATCAATTCACCTTTATCCATTAGCTAAAATAGACAAAACACAATAGCACACTGAATCAGCGCCGATGATAATATATCTACGTTTTTTAATTTACATCTTAACGCCTGCTTGTATATGTGATAATTTATAATAATTTTACCCCCAAACTAAAACTTACCCACAATGAGCGATTCTTACAAGAGGCCTATTCCATCGGATGCTGGCGGTTTCATTTCGCTTGATGAAATGAACGAACTCACCAAAAATCATGATGATGATCATGTAAACCAAAAATCCTTTGGTACTCATGTTAAGGCTATGTGCTATGGCAAAGACAAAGTATTGGAATTGTTGGATCAACCGGGCGCAGTAGCCTTAAGGATATATTACGGAATAAAAATAGATACTGATGGAGATGGAATAAAAGAAAAGAAAATGATTCTCGTAGCAGTAAACGAAGAAGGTGATGATATTCTGCCAACACCTATTACTGAAACAGATAAGACTATCGCTGTTGCCAAAACTTTGCAGGCGAAAATATTAGATTCTGGCGTTCCATGCCCTGAATATTGTTCCGGGAAAAGGCCGTAATTATAAAGCAATCAAGTGAATATAACATTCTTCTGGATTATCTACTATTGCATGATGGGGGTCGAATTTTTGGTTCTGATCCCCTTCATCCTGCAATATAAATTACTTGATAAGGCATCAAAGTGCATGTTTTATTACATATTGAGTTGTACCGTTTTTGCCGGAGGATCTTATATTCTTCAGAAGTTTTATGGCAATAACATGTGGTTTTTCAACTTAATGTACTTTATCCAATTTGTTATCCTATCCGTATTTTATTACATCTCCATTAAAAACCCCACCGTACGCACCATTGTTCGATATATGCCGCTTTTAATCCTGGCAATATTTGTTTTTGATTTATTCTTTATTGAAGGGGTGCGGGCTTTCAACTCTATTTCATCAGGAGTAAAGAACCTGGTTTTACTTGTTTATGGTGTTTACTACTTCCTCCAGATGATTAAGGATAAGGAGCTGATTGAAAAAGCCATTTATATTGATTCGCTACCCGTCTTCTGGTATAGTGCCGCAATATTCATTTTCTCCTGTACCGAATTTCTCTTCTGTATCAGTTATAATCATCTACAGGCATTGCAAACTTCAGGAGTTGCCAGAATGGGAATGACGATAACAATATTTACTATCAATTATATTGTTGGCATAATATCCATGATTCTTCTTTATATTGGTCTCTCAAAGAATAAAAAACTGAGATATGCAGACAGTTGATATTATTGTAATTGGCACTACAGTAATGTTAATGCTTGGAGTAATTGTGATCATATTAGTGATGTTGCAACAGAAACAGGTAATCCAACATAAGCTTGTCATTCGTGATAAAGACCTCCAACTCCAACGTGAACGACTCGTCGCCGTACTCCAGGGCCAGGAGCAGGAACGTAAACGTATTGCAGAAGACCTTCATGATGAGGTGGGTGCCCAACTCTCTGTACTAAAACTTAATCTCGGCGGGCTTCAACCCCTGCTGAAAACAGGTAATGGCGAAACAGAACGCCTGAAAGAAACCAAAGACTTTGCGGACATCATTATCCAGCAACTGCGGTTCATTTCCCAGAGCCTCCACCCCCAGGCACTGGAAAACCTTGGCCTGGCGCATGCATTGGACTCGTTCTGTAACCTGATGAACAAAAATAAACAGGTAAATATAACGTTCAAAACCGCCGGCAACGGGCAAACGGTAGACAGGGAAAAAGCATTAAACGTATACCGCGTGGTGCAGGAACTGCTGAATAATATCCTGAAACATGCCGAGGCGACCGAAGTACTGATCACTTACCAAACTACTCCTTCCCTGTTAACCATTAACGTGGAAGACAATGGTAACGGAGCATTACTCCCGTCCCTGGCCGATTCCCGTAAGAAAACCGGCAGCCTGGGGCTTAAAAATATTGAAAGCCGTCTTAATATTATCGGTGGAAATATTACCTTCACTTCCAGAACACCACAAGGAACTATTGCTTCGATTAGTGTAGAGAATTATCAGGCGCCCACACAGAATAGTTGATACTTATGTTGTTTTATTACTAAATTGCCGTCCGGTTGTGTTTGTAACGGCATGACTTATAGTAATTTATTCTCAATAAAATAATAGCAAATCTTCTAACTGTCCATTTATGGCACACATAAAAGTGGCCATTGCGGATGATCATAAGATCTTTCGCAGTGGGGTGATAAACACTCTGATTCCATACGAAAATATCCGCTTCATATTTGAAGCCGACGACGGGCTGCATCTTTTACAGATGATGGAATCACAACAACCGGATGTGATCCTCATGGATCTCAAAATGCCTAACATGGATGGCATTGAAGCCACCGTCAAAGTAAAAGAAAAATATCCTGACGTAAAGATCATCATACTCACCATGTATGAAGATGACAACTTTATTGTCCATCTCGTGGAAAACGGCGCTAACGCCTATTTACTCAAAAATGCAGAACCGGAAGAAATCTATGAAGCCATCTGTACTACTTACGAAAAAGGATTTTATTTCAATGAAAATGTAAACCTGGCGCTGCTTAAAAAGGTATTACATAAAAACAAGCAACAGTTTAAGCCTACACTCAAAAACGAAATACAACTGAACGACCGGGAACAGGAAGTACTGAAGTTGATCTGTAATGAACTCACCACCCAGGAGATTTCTGAACAGATTTTTCTGAGTCCCCGTACTGTAGAAGGCATCCGTCAAAAATTATTAGAAAAAATCAACGTTAAAAACAGCGTTGGACTGGTACTGTACGCATTCCGAAACGGATTAATAGAATAGATTTTAAATACCCACCTAATCATGAGAACTATCAGAACCTTTGCTGCTACAGCTGGCGCTATGCTATTGCTGTATGCCGGCACTACCCTTGCACAGGGAATTAAAATGCCTGCGCCAAGCCCTACTCAAACGATCAAACAGGACTTTGCTTTATCCAACATAGAGCTGAGCTACTCCCGTCCGCTGAAAAACGGCAGGGTGATCATGGGCGACCTGGTGCCTTACGGCAAAGTATGGAGAACCGGCGCTAACAGTGCTACGACCATTACTTTCGGAGAAGATGTAAAATTTGGCGGCGTACCTGTGAAAGCAGGTAAATACGGCTTGCTCACCATCCCCGGTGCTCAGTCCTGGACCGTGATCCTGACCAGCAGCCTGGATGTAACCAGCCCGTCTGCTTACAAACAAGAAAATGATATCGCCCGCGTACAGGTAAAACCTGTAGCAGCTCCTTTCAGCCAGGAAAGCTTTACTATCGGCCTTGAAAACGTACGTTCCAACTCCGTAGTACTGACCCTCAGCTGGGATAAAACAAAAGTACCAGTAGTTATTGGTGCTGATATCGATGATAAAATCACTGCACAGATCAACGATGCGATGCAGTCTGCCGACAAAAAGCCTTACTACCAGGCAGCAGTATATTACTATGAAAGTGGTAAAGACCTCACCAAAGCAGTAGAGTGGATCAACGAAGCTGCTACACAAAGCCCTGACGCATTTTGGGTATGGTACCAGAAAGCACGTATCAACGCAAAAGCGAAGAACGTGAAAGTAGCAAAAGAAGCTGCACAGAAATCAATCGAACTGGCTACCACCGCTAAGAACGATGACTATGTAACGCTGAACAAAAAGTTACTGGCTACTTTAAAATAAGCTGATCACCATCTGCCCGAAACAGGTAGATGAATAAAGTATATGTCCCGGTTATCGAATGATAACCGGGACTTTTTTTAACCTTCCTGAATTTTGTCCTCCACTCTCTGGGAGATCCGGTATCCGGGAAAGTCCATCAGATCAATATCTACGGTTGGCGGCAAATGTAATCCCAAAAGATGCTCCTGCCTGGCTTTCATCAAAAAATGTTCTGATGCGAGTAGTCTCGCTGGCAATTGATTTGGCCGGAATAAATCATATCCATCTGTTTTTTGAGCATCGACAAGATACTTGTATATATATTTTAATTGGGGATCCTTTCTTTCCTCATCCTGATAAATAATACCTCCATCTGCTGCTCTCTCCAGTCTGTATTCAGAAGTATGTAAATCAATGGCATCCAGCTCAGTGCAAATGGCGCATACAAAATATGATTTATGGGTAATTCTTATAGTCTTCTGTTTGCTGCCAGTAACAAAGGCATTCAACTTTGCAAATGAATAGTCAATCTTCAGCCCGGTCAGCATCTTAAGAAAATCATCAGACACTATTTTAATATCCTTGTGTTGATCAAAGAAATCGAAATTGATATTGCTTTCATTGAAAATAATATCCTGCCCCTCTACTAATCGCAACGATGCACTATCACCGCTCAATAGCTTTTTGTCAAGTCCTGGCGTTTCATCAACAATCGGAAATCTCGTTTCCAGCCATATCGGTAATCCACTCCCTTTGATTTCGTTTCCTTTGTATTTCAGATAAAAATGCATGTGCCTGGCGTTTTGGGTAATGATAGATCATCCTATAATTAGTATCAGCACCTACAAAGCATATAGCCTGTGCGCTAAAGGTAGGACATTTTACAGCTTTGTTTTATCGTTCTGATTCTTCGGGAAGTCCGGTACATACCTTCATAAAAAATGCCTCACCATTACGGCAAGGCACTTTCTATTATTGTAACAGATTGATTGTACGGTGTACTATTATGCAGCTTTCGCTTTCTTCAGCTGTGCAGGCGTAATCATGGCTGGTTTCAGCTTGATGATACCTACAAAGTTCAGCAGCTTCATTACCTGGTAGCTTGGATCAAACTCATACCACTTCTTAGCGAAGTTAGGGCTGTCCTTAAATTTGTGGTGGTTGTTCTGGAACAGCTCTCCCATCAGTATAATACCCCATGGAGAAGTATTTCTGGAGTGATCACTGTTGTCAAAATTCTGGTAACCATATTTATGACCACACCAGTTCACGATAGCGCCTTGTACAGGTCCCATCAGGAAATGGATAGGCAACAGAAAATAAAGATACCACATGCCAGCCGGAACAAATACTACGTAAAAAGCTACATAGATAGCCATCCAGGCGAAACGGGTAATGTTGCTGTCGCCGAATTTATCCATAGCATCCCATTCTGGTAATGGCTCTGCAGTGAATTTAGGATCAACGCTGCTGGTACGGGTAGCAAAACCATTATAGAGTTTGCGGGTCTGTACCATCATACCCCAAACATCTTTAAAGAAGTGTGGAGAATGCGGATCGTGCTCGGTATCGCTGAATTCATGGTGCATGCGGTGCATAACGCCATAAGCTCTTGGAATCAGGTATGATGAACCCTGGAAAAACCAGGTACTGAAATAAAAGAAACGTTCCCAGAACTTGCTGGTAGTATACATCTGGTGAGATGCATACCTGTGTAAATAGAATGTGTGAAAGAACAATGAAAAGAACCAATGCACACAAAAGAATATCAGGATCGCCGTCATTTCTATAAAATGTAAAGTGACAAATAAGGGGCAAAGGTAAGATAAATAGCCGGGAAAAATGCCAAAGAAGACCGCCCTATGGTCACCAAAATGTTAAAATAATTTTAAATTTTATTTTTTCTTTACCCAACGTAACTCCAACAGGTTCATGCCGTTACCGGGAAATCCCGATACATTTGGCTGCACCAGCCGCACCACTTCGTCATAGAACAAAGGCACTACGGCCGCGTCCGAAATAATCATGTTATCCATGGCCTGGTACTGTGTGTAACGGATGCTGTCGTTGTTTTCTTCCAGCGACTTTTCATATAATATATCAAATGCCGGGTTCTGATAACGGGTATAATTAGGCGGGGCCGGATTCTTACTGTAAAACATGGCCAGGTAACTTTCCGCATCCGGGTAATCTGCGATCCAGCTACCGCGGAAAAACAACGCCTGTGATTTAGCCGTTTGCTCCATCAGCAAGCCTTTCTGTATCACCTCCACCTGTATACGAATGCCGGTTTCCTGCAATTGGTTGGCCACATAGTTGGCCAGGTCCGCATAAATAGGAATAGACAGTAACTTAATCACCGGCAGCCCCTGTCCATCAGGATAACCGGCTTCCCGTAGCAGCTGTCTGCTCATAGCCGGATTATAAGGATAGCCTCTTACTTTGGCGCTATCAAAAGACGGAAGTCCTGCTGGCACAAAACCCGCCATGGCAGCGGAGCCAATGCCGTTACGCAGATAGGTCATCATTTTCGTACGGTCGATACCGTAGTTAATGGCCTGTCGTATTTTCTTTAAGCGCGTAGGCGATGTTTTCACCAGCGCATTTTCGGGGTCTGTCAGGAAGCCCAGGTATTCTGTATTCAGATAAGGATGCTTGTTCAATACCATCTTTCCCTCCCACTCCTTCCGGAGCTTGCCCTGCTTAGTCAGCACTTCATCTTTAAAAGAGGCGTCAATATCATTCATGAAATCCAGTTGCCCCTGTCGGAACAACAGGAACTCGGAGGCCTTGCTGTCCAGGAAGCCTACCTGCACGGCTTCCATATAAGGCAAACGATGCCCGGTGCTGTCTTTTTCGAAATAGTCAGGATTGCGGTGCAACACCAGCGCCTGACCTTCGTCCCAGAGGAAAAAGCGGAATGGCCCGGTGCCACAGGGATGATTGCGGAAGTCCTTTCCATATTTTTCGATGGCTTCATGTGGCACTATAGAGCAGTATTGCATGCTCAGGATGCCCAGCACCGGGTGAAAAGGACGATATAACGTTAATTCAAAAGTAGAGTCATTGAGCGCCCGGAAGCCACTGTCGGCGCTGAGTTTACCGTTAAAGATCCAGGCGCCCGGCGAAGCGGTTACCGGGTCCATAATACGATGCAGACTGTACACTACGTCCTGCGCAGTCATGCGCCGGCCTTTGCCCCCGGGAAAAATATCGCTGTCGTGGAAGTATACGTCTGTTCTCAGGTCAAAGGTATAGGTACGGTGATCCGCTGATACGCGCCATTGCTTCGCCAGCGAAGGCCGTATCACCAGGTTGCTGTCTGGTTCCACGAGGGTATTGTACAACTGTTTTACCGCCCATATCACCTCCTGGCTTTTGGCAAAAGCCGGATCAAGGGAAGCAATGGCGTTGGTACTATTGTACCGGAACACGGACAAACGCTGTTTCTCCGGGCTACCGCACGCCCCTGACAACAGGCTACAGAACCCTATAAAGCACCATCTGATGATAACCGCCTGACAATAACAACTTTTCATTTGGCAGTAAATTAATATCTTTCAGTCTAAAATATACGAATAAATATGCGCGGCATACCAATGCTTTGTATAGCCCTGATGGCAACCCTTACCGCAGCGGCACAGCAAAAATTCAGCAGGGCGGACACGCTGAGAGGCAGCATTACTCCTCCACGCGCCTGGTGGGATGTGATCAACTACGACCTGCATGTACAGGTAAATACCGATGACAGCACCTTCCAGGGCTTTAACACCATTACCTACAAGGTGCTGAAACCAGATACCCTCATGCAGATAGATCTGCAGTTCCCCATGGTGATAGACAGTGTAATACAGGATAAAAAATCCCTGTCGTTTACCCGTGACAGTAATGCCTGGTTTATAAAAATAAAAACGCCACAGGTAACAGATAAAAAGAAACAGATCACCATTTTTTACAGCGGTAAACCACACCGCGCAAAGAATGCGCCCTGGGATGGCGGCATCGTATGGTCTAAAGATGAAAAGGGCCGCCCGTGGATAGCCACGGCAGTACAGGGCTTGGGCGCCAGCGTATGGTGGCCGAATAAAGATACCCAAAGCGATGAACCGGAAAACATGACCATTAACGTAACCGTACCTGCGGAGCTGACAGACGTTTCCAACGGACGCCTGAAGAAAACCATCGACAACCCCGATGGCACCCACTCCTTCATATGGTATGTGAGCAACCCGATTAACAACTATGATGTAGCGCTGAACATAGGTAATTATACAGAGATAAAAGACAGCTACTCCGGCGAAGGCGGCAAGCTGGATCTGGGCTACTGGGTACTGGATTATAACGAAGAAAAAGCCAGGGAACATTTCAAAGTAGTAAAGCCTATGCTGAAATGCTTTGAATACTGGTTTGGGAAATATCCTTTTTATAAAGACAGCTACAAGCTGGTAGAGACCCCGTTCCTGGGCATGGAGCATCAGAGCGCGGTGGCCTATGGCAACAAATTCCAGATGGGCTATAAAGGCACTGACCTTTCCGGCACTGGCTGGGGGCTGAAATGGGATTTCCTGGTTATACATGAAAGCGGTCATGAATGGTTTGGTAACAGCATCACCAGCAAAGACCTGGCGGATATGTGGATTCATGAATCCTTTACCAACTACTCTGAAACCTTATTTACAGAATGTGCGTATGGACCTAAAGCCGCGCAGGAATATGTACAGGGCATCCGTAAAAATGTCAAGAATGATGAGCCTATCATAGCGCCCTATGGCGTGAATGCAGAAGGCAGCGGTGACATGTATTATAAGGGCGCCAACATGATCCATAATATCCGTCAGATCATGGAAAACGATGAAGCTTTCCGGCAGATGCTGAGAGGCATGAACAAAACGTTCTACCATCAAACCGTTACCACGCAACAGGTAGAAGAGTATATGAGCCAGGCAGTGGGTATGAATCTGAATAAAATATTTGATCAATACCTGCGCCACACTACTATTCCAACACTGGAATACCGTTTCGCAGGGCAGCAACTGCAATACCGCTGGGTGACTGATGTAAAGGACTTTAATATGCCGGTAAGAGTGAAGTTGAGCGATAATGGTTATAAGCTGATCTATCCTGGTACATTATGGCATAGCTCCAATATTACGCTGAGTGATCATAAGAATTTTGAAGTAGACAAGAATTTCTTCATAAAAATAAGAGAAGCGAAGTAAGCTTTTAGCAGTTAGCTTTTAGCTTTTAGCAAAATGCAGMGAAGACGTAAGCAGTATATGCCGGTCTTCGCTGCATTTTGCTAAAAGCTAAAAGCTAACTGCTAAAAGCTTACTCGCTATTTCTTAAGCAACTTAAATGCGTGGGCGGTGCTATCATTTAAAAAGCCGTAGGCGGCCCATAAAATAGAGAGTGGTTCTATGCTCCGGCTCATTTCTATATTGCCCATATCCGCTACATCATTCCATCCTATCTGGTGCAGGAGGTTAATGACTTGTCTTTTTGCATCGGCGTTATTACCGGCGATAAACATGGTAGGTGAGCCTTCCTGGAATTCGGGGAGGAGCATTCTTTCATGACCAATACAGCTGAGCGCCTTTACTACATTAGCATCTGGCGGCAACCAGGCCTGTATTTGTTCTCCTGCAGAATTATTATGGCCGATGGTAAAAGTGAGTCTTCCGCTTTCATCGGGACCTTTGCCATCAAGTGGATTGGTTACATCTACCACTGTTTTGGTTTTGAAATTCCAGATGCCTGCTGCTTCAATGGCTTTTTTGGTACCTATCCAGCTGGTGCAGATCAGGAGTAGTTCCCCGAATTCTGCCGCCTGCCTGAAAGTTCCTACCATCGCTTGTTTACCTTGTTTCTTTATCCATTGCTGCAATGATTCTTTGGAAGGATTACGGGTGCCGATAGTAACATGATGCCCTGTTTGAATAAGACCTTTGCCAAGGGTTAGCCCTACCGGACCGCTTCCCAGGATACCGATTTTCATGAGCGTAGATTAATATTAAGCAGATGATGGTGCGAAACATGAAGATACTTAAAAAAGCAGAAAGGATAAAGCTTAAAGCAAAAAGCTACTACCCCACAGATAAAAGCGATCAATGATGTTTTCCGCTTATATCTGTGTAGTAGTAGCCTGATATCTTATCTACTCTGTATTATCCCTGCTGCTCTTCCTGCAAATATCCCAGGAACTTCTGCATCCCCTGCCGTTTGGCGGGGGTGAAAGGATAGCTGATGTTATGGATATAGTAAGTAGTCAGATCGTAGATGTCGTAAGGGTTTTCGGCTACCACGGCAGGAATATTTTTAATGCCGATACTGGTGGCCTCGTTAAATTCCTTTGTAAACTCGGCTGGCAGCGGTTTATTGCTGATCCAGGCGGCAAATACAAATGGCAAACTGGTAAATCGTACCCAATTTTCGGCAAGGTCATATATATATGGCGATACTTTGCGTTGTGCCAAAGCACGGTCGCCGATCACCAGTCCTGCGTCTGTTCCTTTGATTTTATCCTGGTAATCGCCGCTGGTGTCAACAAATTCCATGTCCAGCTTCCAATACTCACGTACCAATACCTTGAGCAAGGCAACAGAAGTCCGGCTCTGGTAGTCCAGGTAAATGCGTTTAATCTCATTTAAGGGTACATCGCTATACAAACAAACAGATGCCACAGGTCCTTCGGCACCAATACAATAATCTGCTATAATATGATACTCCTTTAATTTAGGGATAATTGCAACTGGCACCAATGCCACGTCTACATCTCCATCTATCAGCTGCTGGGCTATTTTAGCCGGATAATCCATCGATAATTCCATCATCTCCATCACCGGATGATTCCTGAATCCATACAATAAAGGCTTCGTATTCAAATAACTTACAGCCGCAACTTTTACTTTCCGTTCCAATTTCAGTAATTTTGAAGCTGCAAAAGTAACTAAATCCCGGTTAACAAGTTCCAAATGAATAATTGTCATCCTGTAAATCAGGGTTCAGAGAGAACTTGTAGCCCACTAAACATGTTAATTGTAATACTGGAATACATACATTATGCAACTACAACCATTAACTGCCATTTCTCCGCTGGACGGGCGCTATCGCAAGCAACTGGACGAGCTGGCCAATTATTTTTCTGAATTTGCGTTGATCCGTTACCGTGTGATGGTAGAGGTGGAATATTTTATTGCGCTCTCTGAGCAAAAGCTGTTTACCCTGCCCAAAGCCAAGTTCCCTGCCCTGCGTAAAATTTACCAGGAATTCACCATCGAGAACGCGCAACTGATCAAAGACACAGAAAAAATTACCAACCACGATGTGAAGGCAGTGGAATATTTTCTGAAGAATGAAATGAAAAACCTCGGTTTGGAAGACAAACTGGAATGGGTGCATTTCGGTCTTACTTCACAGGACGTCAACAATACCGCTACCCCCCTCCTTTGGAAAGATGCAGTAGAACATGTGTACATGCCCGCGTTGGCCAATATGATCCTGGAGCTGAAAAAACTCGGTCTCGGCTGGATGAAAGTGCCTATGCTGGCCCGTACCCACGGACAGCCCGCTTCTCCTACCATTCTTGGTAAAGAAATACTGGTGTTCGTAGAGCGCCTGGAAGGACAGGTAAACCTGCTGGGACAAATTCCTTTTGCTGCAAAATTTGGCGGTGCTACCGGTAACTTCAATGCCCACCACGTAGCTTTCCCTAAAATCAACTGGGAAAAATTCGGCGAAAAATTCGTGAATACCACACTGGGCCTGCAACGTATGAAATATACCACGCAGATTGAGCATTACGATAACATCTCCGCTCAGTTTGATGCACTGAAACGTATCAATACCATCCTGCTGGACTTCTGCCGCGATATCTGGACGTACATCTCCATGGATTACTTCAAACAGAAGATTAAAAAGAATGAAGTAGGATCTTCTGCGATGCCGCATAAAGTAAATCCTATTGACTTTGAAAATGCAGAAGGTAACCTGGGCCTGGCTAATGCACTGTTTGAACACCTGAGTGCTAAACTGCCCGTATCCCGCCTGCAGCGCGATCTAACCGATTCTACAGTATTACGTAACCTGGGTGTACCATTTGGTCATACCCTGCTGGCAACTAAGTCTATCCAGAAAGGATTAGGTAAACTGATCCTGAACGAAGCCAAGTTACATGCCGATCTGGAAAACAACTGGGCCGTAGTAGCAGAAGCCATTCAGACCGTTTTACGCCGTGAAAACTATCCACAGCCATACGAAGCCCTGAAAGAGCTGACCCGTGGCGGTGAACAGATCACCCAGAAGAGCATGCACAAATTTGTGGATGGCCTGAAAATCAGCGCTGCCCTCAAAAAAGAACTGAAAGCCATCACTCCACACAACTATACCGGTTTGTGGTAATCGTATAAAAAATTAAAAGAGGCCATCACAAAAGTGATGGCCTCTTTGCTATAGTACTCCCAGTTCTGTTGCCTTTCGTACCAGTGAGGCTGAATTATTGACTTCAAACTTTTGCATCAGGTTTCTCCGATGTGTTTCAACGGTTTGCCGGCTTATAAAAAGCTGGCTGGCAATGTTGCCGGTGGTTACTCCCTGGCTGACCAATTGCAGGATTTCCTTTTCTCTTGTTGTAAGACGTGGTGTACTGCTTTCTTCAGCAGTTGCTGCAAACAGTATTTTCTGTAATTCGGATTGCATTACAAACTGACCATTCATTACCTGAAAAATAGCGGTGACCAGGTCCTGTTTAGCAATATTTTTGAGCAGATATCCGTCTGCACCATTCGTCAACATTCCCTCCACAATGTTTTTCTCTGTGTGATTGGAAAGTGCGATGACCTTTGTGGCTCCGTATACTTTTTTTACAATCCTGCAGAATTCCGTCCCCTGCATTATGGGCAGACTGATATCCAGTAATATCAGGTCAACAATGTTGCTCTTCAGAAATGTCAGCCCATCCTCAGCATTGGTAAATACGCCATCAAGGCTTATTCCCGGCGTATTTTTCAGGATAGTACCAAGGCCTTCGAGAATAATGGAATGATCTTCAATAATGATAATAGACAGGTTATCTTTTTTCATCTGTATTCAGTTCGATGTTTACAATGGTCCCTTTCCCTGGTCCTCCGGAGATATCCATCTTCCCCTTTAAAAAATCTACGCGGCTTCTTATGTTTTCAAGGCCCTGACCTTTTCCCGTAGACTGATCTTTCTGCAGGTATCCCCGGCCGTTATCTTCTATTGTAAGATACAAAGTATGTTCATCCTGGCTGCATTGCAAGAAGGCTTCGGTGGCAGCCGAGTGTTTGACTACATTGGCCAGCAGCTCCTGTGCAATACGGTAAATGATCAACTGAACCGGCATGGAAATGTCCCTGCGTAGATTCATGAATTTGTAATAGATGTGTAGCCGGTCATTTGTTGCAGATGCACAAAGCTCTGTCAGCGCCATTTCAAGACCGGCATGTAAAAGCGCTTTGGGCGTCATATTGCGGGCAATACGCCGCAGCTCAGTGACTGAATTGTCCAGTTGCCCGATCACGCGGTCTATTTCGGCAGAGGTATTGTCCTGTAAGGCATGCGTCAGATTGATCTTCACGCCGGCCAGCATACCTCCCAGGCCGTCGTGCAGATCCCGGGCGAGCCGTATCCGTTCTTTTTCTTCTCCGGCCAACAGCGCACGGGCCACGTCAATTTGTTGCTGCTGCTGCAGGGATTGCAACGCCTGCTTTGCCTTGGCCTTGTGTAGCCGGTATAAGATCAAAAAGAAGATAACAGCACCCAGCAAACCTACAATGCTCGCCCACATGATCAAACGTTGATTTTTTGCTTTACCTGTTGCCAGCAGCAGTTCCTTCTCCTGTTGTACATAATTATAACGGGTTTCCAGATCCGTTATCTTCAGCCTGGTCTCCTTCTCATAAATGCTGTCTGCAAGGTTGCTGTACCGTGTCATCCAGTCGTAGGCGGCGCTCTTATTACCCAACTCCGATTCTATATAGGCCAGGTCATGGAAAATTTGTTTTTTATCCTGATCTAATGTGGCGTACCCTTCATTCAGTAGCTTTAAGAGGATCTTTTTTACCGCTGCCGGATCATGCCTGTAATCATACAACCTTGCTTTCTGGTAAAGCAGCATATGAACGTCATGCCGGCTTTTCAGTGTTTCCGCAACAGCAAGCCCTTTATCAATACTTACCTCTGCCTTGTCCCAATCCTTCCGCTTAATGTAATACATGCCTTCTGTGGTATAGTAGTAGGGAGCATACAATGATTGCGCATGTCCGGCAAGTAAATGAGCGCCACTGTCGAGACAATTTTTTGCGGCGGGCAAATCATTGATGCGCATATATATCCTGGCCAGGTTGGTATAATTATCGACCTGTCGCAGATCTGCAGGGGCAACGCGTCTGAATATGCTGATAGATTTATTCAGGTAGTAAATAGTTTTATTATTGTCTTCAAGGTTCATGAAAGGAAGGGCAACGTTGGTATATCCCTCCGCAATGCGAATACTGTCGCCCGCTTTCGCGGCCAGTGGGATCGTTTTGTTTAACATCCATTCAATAAACTGCTTATTGTCGCCATTCCATTGTGCAATGACTGCTTTGTTGCTCCAGGACCGGCTTTGATAGAGCCAGGATATCTGCGTGGGGTAAAGTTCAAAAAAGCTGATCGCACTGTCAAATGCTTCCAGTGCTTTGGGCCGGTCATAGTCCATGCGGATCCTGCCCAGGTAAAAATACCCTATACCCTGGTAGAAAGGATATTTCTCTGAAAGGTGCAATCCTTTTTGCAGATAAGGTAAGGCTTTGGCGGTATCCTGTGAAGACCATTCATCACCCAATTGGTATAACAGCATCGCTTTGGTAGTATCTGTCCCGGCGGTCGCCAGCAATTTCGTTAAACTGTCTGTTATGGCAGTACTTTGTGCCATCAGGCAAACGGCGTACAACTGGGCGGCGATCCATAAAGCAATTTTTTTCATATCAAAAGCAAAACGGGGACAACTTTTCAATAGATACAACCCGGGCTGTCATATCCTTTTATCTTAACAAAAATAGGGTTTATCCCCAGGACGGTCAATACCTGAAATCCCTATTTCGCTCTAAGGGTTTTACCTGGTMAAAAATGACGGTTTTTACCGATTGTTTCCGTGGGCGTTTTGCCTCAACTTAGCTATAATTTTTAGTGAGGCGAATGAAACAAAACCTACAACTATAAAGTAAATACTCTAACATGCGAATGATAAAAATAAATATCCTGTTGCTTTTATTGTTACTGCTAAACGGGATTGCGTATGCCCAAAGTGATGCTTCGAGAAACCATAAGGTATTTGTGACATCTGCCAACAAAAGCGAACATGCTGCCGATGTTAATGATGAATTGGTGAAGCAGTTGAAAGACTGGAACTACTGGGTAGTAACAGATAAAAAAAACGATGCGGATCTGCTCCTGTATGTAAACATACAAACCCATCGTGGTATGACAGCCTGGTCGTGGGGAGGCGTAACTGTGCGTGCATCAGCATCCCTGCAAAACCTTGCTGGTGAAGATCTCTGGACGTCAAAGGAGTATAAGGCCCCCCCTAACGGAACAAATGGTTTTAATACCGCGCGTGCTACTGCCGGAAAAATTATAAAAGAAATGCAGAAAAGATTTCGCTGAACAGGCCAGTCCGCCTTTATCTGAAAATGGAATATTACTATAGCTGGTTTACCCAAAAATTGTATAACCCGAGTAAAAATTCTGACCATGCGTATGTTCTCTCTTTTTACGACTGCCACAATAGGTTTGAGCCTGATGCTCTGTTCCTGTAAAAAGAACAGTGATGCGGGGCCGGGTGGTGGCAATAATGGAAACTATAACTACGGTCCTGGAAATATCTATATCAAACAGGGAACCGAAGGCATTACCCGGCTTAATATGTCTACCGGCATATTATCAAATGTGATGGCCAACTGGATAGGAGCCGGATGGGATATCAGTTGGGACGGTACAACGGGTGTTAAGGAAACAACGCCTGCTGGCCCGGTTACAAAATATATACTGTTCAATACAGGTAATGGTGCTACGATCAGGGAAATAAATTATGAAGCCACCAATGAGGCAAATGGTGGCCTGCCTTATTTTTCGCCGGATGGTACCCGGCTGGCATTGAGGCCCACTTTAGACGAAGGTCTTGTCATACTGGACAGGAATGGTAATGTATTAAGGCATATCAGCGGTTATGGCAGTGATCATACTTTTGAATACCTGGACCCCGTTAACTGGGCCGCCGATGGAACGATCCTGTTTAAAAAAGGTAGCAGTCTTTATCGCACTACGGCGGATTTCAGCCGGGCTTCAAAGGTAAAAGGTATTCCGTTCACCGATTGGCGGGGAGAAGCTGCTGCAAGTCCGGACGGCAAAAAAATAGCCCTGAGTGCAGGGGGCCACATCTGGCTGATGAATACGGATGGAAGCGACTTTCACCAGGTAACCGAAAGTGATCAGGAGGAAGTGAGTCCCGGGTTCTCACCCGACAGTAAGTGGATAGCTATAAAAGCCAATTCACGGGCAGGCGTCCCGGGGTCGGGCACCACAGCAGAACATTTATGCATTTTTCCGGCAGATGGCCAGGTGTACAAGGTTTATCCCGGGGAGGACAAGCGTGTGCTCCAGGTGGCGGTGAAAGGACAGCCAGCCGATTCCCGCGGACTGGGCATGACTATCGTAGGGGATTTTGTATGGCGGTAATATTCTCTCCCGGTGCTACCGCCCCGATTTAAACAAAAGAGGTTGTATCAAATGATACAACCTCTTTTTAAAATGTTGACTCCCGAAAGCAATTCTCTGCGATCAATGCGTTAGTAGCCGTGAGGCCCTGGTTTAACAAACGCTATACTGTGTATTAATTTTTATTCCCGCTGCACTTCATTTGTTACTGGTATCGCCGGCATTTCATCTTCTGTTCCCGAAATAAATAAACCCGCTACATTGGTGGTCAGCACCAGTGCATTAATTCCTTCAGAGAAAAATGATTTGCTTGAATGCTACCGGAATACCGGGGGTATATAACAACTCAGGGGGTAGTTTCTAAAAGCTGTGCAAAGATATAAAAGTATGATAGTATTACAGAATAAATACAAGCATTTTTTTGTTAATAACTGGTTAACGTTAAAACGGGGAAAAGTAGATGCATTTTGCGTTTGCGCGAATTTTGTCCCCGGGCAGGATGATACTGATTCTGATGATTAGGGATTTTTACTTTTGATGATATCATTTAAAAGATAACGGTAATCACCAAAATCAGTATCATCCTGCCCAGGACAAAAAAACGCTTAGAACACATCTCTCAGATGCATCAGTTCATATGCATCTCCCAAAAAAGTAATAGCAATAATATCAAACCGGATAGCCACCGGATGTAAATGGTAATGCAACAAATAATCGTCGGCTACGCTCCGGATATGTTCTTCCTTACGAAAATTAACGGCTTCTTCCGGCCAGCCAAAGCGCGCGCTGCTTCTTGTTTTTACTTCAATAAAATAAATGATGTGCTCTTTAGTCGCGATGATATCAATTTCCCGGCGCCCGGATTTCCAGTTGAGATGCAGCAACGTGCAGTGCCGGCAAACATATGCCTGCGCAATGGCCTCGCCCCGCTGCCCCAGGGTTAAATGGTTCAGCATATGATATGGTTTAGGTTAAACAAACAATCTGTGAAATTAATCACCGGAAATATTTACTTTTCTGAGGGAAGATAAATATTCCACTTAACACCTATTTTTGCAGGCATATAAAATTATCAATTCTCTGCTATTTAACAAGTAAACAGATAACCATATATGAACTTATTCAGACTGGAAGGAAAAGTACAGCATTATGCATGGGGCGGATTTAAATACATTCCTGAACTGTTAGGCATTGCGCCAACGGATCAACCCAGTGCGGAATACTGGATGGGTGCGCATCCGAGTGCCCCTTCCCTCATTACTACTGCTGGCGGAACATTGCCACTGAATCAGCTGATACAGCAGGATCCAGCCAATATCACCGGCCCGGCAGTATGGGAAAAATTCAAAGAGCTGCCTTTTCTTTTTAAGATACTGGATGTAAAAGATATGTTGTCCATTCAGGTACATCCTACGAAAAGTGAAGCAGAGAAAGGCTTTGCGAGAGAAAATGCAGAAGGCATTCCCTTAAATGCACCTAACCGTAATTATAAAGATGATAACCATAAGCCGGAGATTATGGTGGCATTGAGTGAGTTTTATCTCCTGCACGGTTTCCTGCCACATGCACAACTGCAGCAGKTATTAACCTCCACGCCTGAGTTTACCTCACTGGTAAGTATATACGAAAAAGAAGGTTACTATGGTCTCTATAAAAATGTAATGGAAATGCCGCAGTCGCTGGTGAACATCATTCTCCGCCCGCTGACAGACCGCATGATTCCTGACTATAAAGCGAATCGCTTAGCTAAAACAAATCCTGGTTTCTGGGCAGCACGCGCTGTATTAAATGATCCGGGCAGCATCGACAAAATTGATCGTGGTATCTTCTCTATCTACTTCTTTAACATCATGCAGGTACAAGCCGGTGATGCAGTATTCCAGGATGCAGGCATTCCACACGCTTACCTGGAAGGCCAGAACGTAGAGCTGATGGCTAATTCAGACAATGTGCTGCGTGGCGGTCTTACCCCTAAACATGTGGATGTACCGGAACTACTGAAGCATACCCGCTTTGAAGGTGTAGTACCTAACATCATTAAAGGAAATGTGAGTGCAGATGGACTGGAAAGAATTTATCCTTCTCCGGCACCTGATTTTGAAGTAAGCAAAATAGATATTCCGGCAGGAAAGGTATACCAACATACCGCCAAAGCGGCGGAAATACTGATTGTAATAAGCGGTACCGCCACCGTAAAAGGAGATGATACCCTGGCCTTACAAAAAGGCCAATGCGTATTTACCGCATATAATGCATCTTATGAAATCAGCACCGATAGCGGCGTTGAGCTGTTTAAAGCCACGGTAGCTACTAGCCATTAGCTTTTAGCTTTTAGTAAATGCAGCGAAGATCAACAAATGATATTCTCCGCTGCATTTACTAAAAGCTAAAAGCTAACGGCTAAAAGCTGTTATAGTACTATAACTGTTTTTCCTTTTCCTTTTGCCTGACGGCTTAATGCTACTGCTGCAGGTGCATCTTCCAGCTTAATTTTATTTTCCACCGGAATGATTAATACACCTCTGTCTATTACCAACGACAAGGTGTCCAGAGAGGCGGCACTGCCCTGGGTTTCAAAATTGCCTCCGTGAATCTTTCTTGACTTCAACGCTTCTTCATCTGCCACAAATACGGTGGTTAGTGCGCCCGCGCCTGATTTCAACAGGTCCAGGTTGGCGGTAAAGCCGGCGCCATCGCTTACCAGGTCTATCAGGCCATCTATCCCATCGGGATATTTAGCTTTCACCTGGGTAGTTAATGGTGCTTCGTGGTAATTAACCGTATCTGCTGCCCCCAGCTTTTTCATACGTTCTGCAGATTCGGCATCAGGTACTGTGGCGATCACTGCGATCCCTTGTGCCGCAGCCAGTTGGGTGGCAAAAGAGCCTACACCGCCGGTAGCGCCATTAATGAGCAGGATATCTCCCTCCTGCAGGTCCAGTTTGTCCAGGAGTTGCTGGGCAGTCATGCCTGCTGTGGGCACTGCTGCTGCTTCTATGGCAGAAATACTGGCAGGTGCATGAGTTATCCCTGATTTCTCCGGCACAATCGCATATTCAGCATAGGAGCCTTCACCGATAGGTGCATGAATAAACTGTCCGTATACTTTGTCGCCCTTCTTAAACCGGGTAACGCCCTCTCCTACTTCTTCCACTGTACCGGCGCCATCAACGCCCATGATCAGTGGGAACTGATGTGGCATTTTTCCGTCGTCCATAATACCATCAATCATTTTCCAGTCGAAGGGGTTCATGCCGGCAGCGGCTACCTTGATCAGGACAGTGCCTGGTCTCACAGTGGGTTTCGGCAGATCCATTACAACGGGAATGTCTTTGAATTTTGATACGGCTACGGCTTTCATAGTTATGTTTTTAAATCAGTATTGTCCGATTAAAATAAATCAATAAGGCATAAAAAAGGGAGCTAAGTCCCCGGTAGCTTCTATGTTTGGGTTCTCACACCTTAAACGTAGATGCCTGAATAAAGATAGAAAATTTCCCGGACAGCCGGTTCTTCTCTCAAATATTATCAGTGAACCGGTTACCGCCATAATTCCCCGCCGGCTCACCCACTTCCGCCATCGGCTAAACAGCATTTCTTCCATTCCCTTTTGTATTGGAATTTTAATCCGGCATAATCATCACTCAACTGTTCACAAAGATGCAAAACTGCTGGCTGCATCATATTATCATCATCCAAAAAAAACAATTATTACCATTCAAAATATAATATCATGAAGATTAAATTCCTTCTTCCGTGTACCCTGCTCCTATCGGCCTTTATCATGGCAGGCTGCAGTAAGGACAAAAACAGTCCGGCGCCTCCCGATACTAACTGCCGCATTGCGACCATTGCAACAAAGTCCGGCAATGTAACTATCACCTATACGCTGAGCTATGACAACGATGGCAGGGTAAGTAAAATCAGTGCAAATGACTTTTCCGAGACCCACATCCATTTCAACTATGCACCGGGTTTACTTACACGCAATGAATACTCCGACCACTGGAACGGGCAATTAACGAGCGAGATGCGGGCAGAACTAAACAGTATGGGGCTGCCTGTTAATGTGATCCAAAAGCGATACGACTACACCCCAACCGGCCAACCGCTCAAGCTTTCTTCTACCCTTACCAATACTTATGAATATAATGGACAGGGTGAGCTGCAACTGACTATCATGAAAACTGAGTACGTGGCTATGCCAGCCAATAATTCCACCCTGACCACTACCTACACCTGGTCCAATGGCAATATCATAAAGGAGGAAGCAACAGGTGGCCTGGTGACAAATTATGATTATTATACTGATAAGCCTGTTCAAAAAGGAGATGCAGTAGGTGTTAATAGCATAATAAACATTGGTATCAATCCGGTTAAAAATAAGAACCTGGTCAAGTCAGCCTCTAATGCCTCACTAGTCCTTAATATAAACTATGAATATGATGAAACGGGAAAGATCAAAACGGTAGCGATTTCGGGTAACACGGTAGCAAATAACCGCGAGCAGCGATACCAGTATTCTTGTAATTGATCCTACTACGTATTAATTGCTCAGTTATTGATGGTGATGATAAGAAAGAAATTTAAAAATCGGGTGTAAGCCATATCTGGTATGGCTCACACCCGAACAAATATATTTCTAACCGGACAGCAATACTTTTAAATGTAGAAAGATGTTTAACAGTGATTGCTTTTTATAACCGGGGATCTACCGGTTCACTCTCTAACGCTAAAATACCAAATACGCATTGATGCACTAGCTGTAAAGGATCTTTATTTACAAACCTTTCGAGTCCTTCCAGTCCCAGCGCGAATTCGCGCAATGCCAGCGAACGTTTGCCGGTCAGCTTGCGATTGCGCAGGCGTTCCAGGTTTTCGGCGGCATCGTATTCAGGACCATAGATGATACGCAGGTATTCTGCTCCACGGATCTTGATAGCTGGCTGTATAAGGCCTTTATCGCCTTTGCTGAGGAAGGTATATGGCTTTATGACCATTCCTTCACCACCGGCAGCAGTTAGCTCTTTCCACCAGTCGATGGCTCCCTGCTCACTTTCTGCATTTCCTATTTCCACTAAGAGATAAGGAGTAGCCAGGAGTATTTGTTCATCGCCTGCACAAATATTTTTTATGGCAGACATATGCCATTCATGGTCTTTATCAAACCACGTTTTCCCTTCTGTAGCCATGATATGAAACGGCGCCAGCTTATAGTCGTCCAGTGAGTTCACGGACCAGCAGTACTGTCTGTAGGCTTTCACATAATTGGTGGTTTGCTCCAGGCGTTGTGTATATTTCTCCAGCAATGCCTCTGCAGGTGCACCATTACTGATGGCCTGCTGTAAAGCCGTTACTACCGCCGGCAATGCTTTGCCCGCAGCGGTACCTACCGCTGCATATTGCGTTTGCAACAGGGCCTGTGCCTTGGCACTCCAGGGCATCAGCTCTGCATCCAGGCATACCCAGTCTGTATCAAAGGTTTCATAGAACCCAGTACTGATCAGGGCTGCATTGATACGTGCAATGAAATCCTGTTCGGTTTGTTTGTCAGTAAAGAAAGAACGGCCCGTCCTGGTATAGATCACGCCATTACCTTCCCCGGTAACACCGAACCGGCGCTCCGCCACCGCTTCATCTCTGCAAACAATTACCACAGCGCGGGAGCCCATATGTTTCTCTTCACAGATTACCTTCTCCACGCCTGCTTCTTTGTAGTACTGTAATCCTTCCGCAGGATGTTCCAAAAAGCCTTGTGCCTGGCTGGTTTCAGCCGGCGACATAGTAGGTGGCAAATAGATCAGCCACTTGGGATTAATCGTAAAACGACTCATCACTTCCAGCGCAGCAATATTGTTTTCTTCACGGATGGTGATATTATTGCTATAACGGGTTTGCAGGATTTGCTTGCCGGTAAAGTCTTCTATGTTCAAAACACTATCATACTGCTGCTGTACGCTCAGCACACTGTCGGCGCTGTAGCCGATAGGTCTTGCCGGTACGGCGTATTGTTCCAGCGCTGGTACCGATACCAGCTCTCTTTCCGGATAACGCAAGGCGGTGAGTGAAGCACCAAATACGCAACCGGTATCAATGTCGATGGTGTTATTCAGCCACTGTGCAGCAGGTACGGGTGTATGTCCGTATACTACCATGGCGCGGCCTTTATATTCCAGGGCCCAGTTATAACGCACCGGTAGTCCGAATTCATCTGTTTCGCCGGTAGTTTCACCGTATAAACAAAATTCTCTTACTGCGCCGGAGCCACGCCCCTGCATACTTTCCTTTAAGCCGGCGTGCGCCACAACCAGTTTACCATCATCAAGTACATAGTGACTGATGAGGCCATCAATAAATGATTTTACAGATTCCAGGAACTCTGGAGTTTCGCTGGTCAGCTGTGCTACCGTTTGTTCCAGGCCATGTCTGAGCTGCACATTTTTTCCATTCAGGTACCGCAGCAACTTGGCATCGTGGTTCCCCGGCACACATAGTGCGAGACCATTGCTGACCATATTCATTACCAAACGCAGTACCTGCGGGGACTTGGGCCCACGGTCTACCAGGTCGCCCACGAAAACGGGTTTGCGAAAACGCGTATATCCTTCGGCGTTAGTAGTCATGGGAGCGCTGATCAACGATGCATTTTCTCTGTCTACCTGGTAACCCAGTACTTCCAATAAGTTGCACAGCTCATCGTAGCATCCGTGTACATCTCCGATGATATCGAAAGGTCCGTGTTCGTCTTTCTTATTATTATAGAGCGGGCTACGGGTAATAGTTTCCAGCAGCGCCACATCTTCCGGTGAGCGCATTTCAAAAATCTGGCGGAAGCCTTCCTCCCGCAAATCACGAAGCCCACGCTTCAACTGGCTGATCTGCTGCGGAATCACGTGTGTGCCAAAATTGCGATCGCTACGCAATGTATTGCGCTCCTGGCATACCTGCTCCGGTATGTTCAACACGATAGCTACCGGCAGCACATGATATTCTCTGGCCAGCCGCACCCATTCCCTGCGGGATTCGGGTTGTACGTTGGTGGCATCAATCACTGTAAGCAAACCTAACTTTAAGCGTTTGGCTGCAATGAACCGCACCAACTCAAAAGCATCTGTCGACACAGTCTGGTTGTTTTCATCATCGCTGATTAAGCCGCGGCAAACATCAGATGAAATAATTTCTGTCGGCTTAAAAAACTGACGGGCAAACGTAGACTTACCGGCGCCGGAAGGGCCGATTAATAATACCAATGATAATTCTGGTATAGAGATATGTGATAATTTAGTATTTCTTCGGGACATAAAATTCGTCTCTTATTCTTCTTAACAGCGCTTCTGCCAGCTCGGGGTCCGGGTGTTCCGGCAGGTCTGACGCAGCATACAGCTGTTGCATGTGATGTAATTTCTGGGTAGCCATGTCCACCAGGGTATCATAACTGAATTCACCGTTACGGATACGCAGGAGGAAATCGCGGTCGTGCCTATGCACACGTACTTCTTTATATAAGGCTATTTCTTCTGCCATGGTTAACAAACGGAAAGTATGCATCATGTGCTTACTATCGTAGTCGGCGCCCAGCTCTTTGTTATGATTATAACGCGCGTCATTGCGGAGTGCTACCCATTCGTGATAGGCGGCGAAGTCCTTGCAATACACCGTATAGCCATCTTTGTTAAACTGCATAATTGCCAGAGGACCTTCTCCTTTAGGGACGGCGCTCAACTGCACATCGTTGGCATCTGCTCCGGAGAAAATACCTTTAAAGGCGGTCTCCTTATCAAACTGTCCGATATGGTATAAGGCATATATATCCCGGAAATGATCGATGCGCGATAGCCCACAGTCTTCCTGCTGCAATTGTTTTTCGTTTAGCCAATCGCGTAACGGTACACTCTGTCCACCAACAATGACGTAGCAAAATTCAAAAACGGATTTCCTTTCTGCGGGGTACGACTGGTTGATCTTTTTATTTAATMCCTTCGCCTTCTTCATCTGCGTGTTCGCGAAACCGGCAAAGGTTTCCATGCATAAGCGGGATAGAAAGTCCGCCGGCTTTATCAGGTCCATCAATGGGTGACGGAACAATTGATTGCCGGCAGTAGTACTTAACAGTTCCAGTATGTTGGGATTATTTTTCTCCAGCAATTCCAGGAAACGCTTTATTTCAAAGTATACTTCATCGTTGCTCTGGTTGGCTACCTGCGGAGTATAGGTCAAGCCGTATAACTCCTGTTGCGGCAATATGAACACGCCTTTGATGTCGGTATCTGAAGTAGGCACCTGCAGGTTATACGCTCTGCTGCCGCTGATGCATTCCAGCAGGATATACTGCCTGTTTTGTTGCAGTGCTTCAAAAGTCATAGGCAATATATTTCCGGAATAGTACGTCCAGTTCGGCGGTGTCATTCCTTACGGCAGGTAACTCAGCTGATAATTGTTTGCATTGTTCCAGGGTGCCGGCGATCCATTGATGCAATGTCAATACAGGAGCAATAGTAGTATGCTCATCGGCATTCACTTTTACTTCCAGCAAATGATCTATTTCCTTTTGAATCGCTTCATCGGTGATTAATGTACGCAGGGTGGCAAACTCCATGGGGGGCACGCCTTTACCGGCCAGTATCCACTGACATGCCAGCATAGGCCGCAACACGTAAAAGTACTTTTTCACTTTCACCACGTCTCCTTCCAGTTCATTGGTGAACGTGTTATATGCCATAGACAGGTAGTGATGACAACCCGATCTTGGTGAAAAATATTTTTCCATCAAACCTGTGAGGGTTTGTTTAAAGTCGGTTTCTTCCTGGTAAACAATGGGCGACTGCAACCATTCATACAGGGGCGCATTGGATTTCAGGAACAGCTGTAATCCTTTACGGATATCCCATCCGCTTACGTCCAGCACTTCGTCTACCGGAGGTTCAATCACGTCCCGTTGTTCGGTGATACTCAGGTAGGTATCTTTATGCCGCGTGTAAATAAAGCGGATATCAAAGTCGCTGTCGGGCGATGGAAAGCCCCAGGCACGGCTGCCGGACTCACATGCGTAAAGTATTTTAACCTGGTGTGATTTTTCCAGTTCTTTTATTTTCTGTAGTATTACGTCTTCCATAAATTATCTTTTAAAAAGGGCCAGTTGGCTGGGACCACCTAATACTTCATCTGTTTCTCCCAAAGGCCTATAAGTTACAATATAACCAAATTGTGCGGCTACCCCGTTACCCCATGCTTCAAATTCGGCTCTTGTCCACTCAAAACGGTGGTCATTATGCCGGAAATTCCCGCTGCTAAGGGCTTCATACAGGATGTTATATTCTGCGTTTACCGTGGTAATAATCACATATTGTGGCCGCGCGTATTCAAAAACCACTTTTTCCAGGGCATTCAGGCGGGGCAGGTCCAGGTGCTCAATAACCTCTACCAGCACCCCGGCATCAAAGCCTGATAAGCGTTTATCCCTATACGTTAGAGAGCCCTGTATCAGTTGTATGCGGTTTTTCTGCATTTCAGGCAGTCGGTCGAGCTTCAGTTTCGCCTGGGCTATCTCCAGCGAATGATAGCTGACATCCATGCCCAGTATGTTTTTGAAGGCAGATTTCTCCATGAGCAAACGTAACAGTTTGCCTTCACCACAACCCATATCTGCCACCGAGGACACATTCAGTTCCAGGAGCAGGTCTCTTACCGTTTGGAGCCTGACATCATGCAGGCGTACTTTCTCTTTGGGCTGTTTTACTTCCTCCGGAAGTACTTCGTCCTTCATGATCATGCCCAACGCTTCTTTTGCCAGTGGCCCGATATTCCGGAGATAGCGGCGGGTAATCAGTTCCTTCGCCGGATGGGTATCCAGCCAGCCCTGCCCCTTTTCCATGAGCTTTTCAATTTCATGTCCGCCTACGAAATAGTGCTTATCGTTATCGCAAACCGGGATCAGGATATATAACTGGCTCAGAATTGTTTTCAGTGGCAGCGTATGCTGCAGCGTTACATTGTAGTAGCGGCTCTGCCCCCATTCCGGGAACTGTTCATCCAGCACATAGGATTCCAGCGATATTTTATAACCCAGGGGTTCAAAAAATTGTCGTAATAAATGTTCTCCACCTTTTACAGGCAATACCGACAAGGTAATTTCAAAAGGAATCGCTTCGTCTGTCAGGTGCGGCTTGTCTTTGCAACGGCCATTCATCGCAGAAGAATAAGCTTGTGCAATAGCAGCGCTCATGAAAGACGAGGCCACATAAGGGCGGTCATTCACGTATTGTTCCAGCGCGAAATCATTGCGGGACCCGTTACGGCGAACCAGTCTTACCGGATCAATATCGAGCAGTAAAGCGGCTGTGCAGGAATCATCGGTGGCTTCGGGATAAAAAATGTGCGCACTACCGGCGGTCAGTTCAACAGTTTGTACTTTAGCGGGATGTTTGTGCAGCAGATAGCCAAGGTCTGTGGCGGGGTAACGTTTAGTCGTAATAGTTAATAACATCGGTCAACTGTGCTTCTTCACGGAAGCACTCTTTTTATAAATTATGAATCGAAGATATTATTTTTTAGCATATGCCACAAATTTCCGGTGGATAAAATCGTTGTCATTCATCTTATCTACCTGCAGCCATTCCTTTATTTAAACAACAAATTATCGTTTAATCTCTATACCTTCTCCCGCTACCACATAAAAATATTTTGTTTTTACGATTAGTCTACTATATTTGTAGACTTTTATTTTCCACCTTTAAATCTTCCGGTTATGTCCGATAAGCCATTACATTTTGACACACTCCAGGTACACGCAGGCTACCAGCCAGAAGGCACTACACATGCAGCAGCAGTGCCTATTTACCAAACCTCCTCTTTTACTTTCGACAGTGCAGAACATGCCACAGATCTATTCCAGCTGAAGCAGTTTGGTAACATCTACACCCGTATCATGAATCCGACTACGGACGTATTTGAAAAAAGAGTGGCAGCACTGGAAGGTGGTGTAGCTGCACTCGCAGTGGGTTCCGGACAGGCCGCGCAGTTCATTGCCCTGCATAATATATTGTTACCGGGAGATAACTTCGTAACGTCTTCTTACCTGTATGGTGGCACCTTTAACCAATTCAAAGTAAGCTTCAAGCGTATTGGTGTGGAGGCCCGTTTTGCGGATCTTGATAACCCTGAAAGCTTTGAAGCGCTGATAGATGAAAATACCAAAGCCATTTATGTGGAAACGATCGGTAATCCCGGATTTTCCATTCCTGACTTTGAAAAAATAAGCGCCATTGCGCGTAAACATGACTTGCCTTTGGTGGTAGACAATACTTTTGGTGCTGCCGGCTACTTAGCCCGTCCGCTGGAGCATGGCGCCAACGTGGTAGTAGAATCAGCTACCAAATGGATCGGTGGACATGGCACCAGCATAGGCGGTATCATTGTAGATGGTGGCAACTATAACTGGGGTAATGGTAAATTCAAACAGTTCAGCGAACCGGATGAAGCATACCATGGCATGAAGTTCTGGGAGGTATTTGGTGACCAGAGTCCATTTGGCAACATTGCCTACATCATCCGTGCACGGGTGGCAGGTTTACGTAGCTGGGGCCTGCCCTGGCGCCGCAGAACTCCTTCCTGTTCCTGCAGGGACTGGAAACGCTGTCGCTCCGCGTACAACGCACCGTAGACAATGCGCTGGCACTGGCACAGTGGTTACAGCAGCATCCACAGGTAGAATCCGTCAACTATCCTGGTTTACCGGATAATAAATACCATGCACTGGCGCAAAAATACCTGCAAAATGGCTTTGGTGGCGTATTAAGCTTTAAGATCAAAGGTGGTAAAGAAACAGCAGATAAATTCGTACAGTCGTTGAAGTTAATTTATCACCTGGCGAATGTAGGAGATTCAAAAACCCTCATCATCCACCCGGCTACGACTACGCACCAGCAGTTGAGTGAGGAAGAACAAAAGAAAGCAGGTGTTGCTCCAGGCGTATTACGCATTTCACTGGGAATAGAACATATCGGAGATATCCAGAGTGACATCGCACAGGCATTTGAAACAGCTTTTAGCAGTTAGCTTTTAGCTTTTAGAAAATGCAGCGAAGATCAGCATATTATGTTCTTCGCTGCATTTTCTAAAAGCTAAAAGCTAACTGCTAAAAGCTCGTATCGATATCCGCTGCATCGCCGCTCACGTCCTTGTCTTTATCTCCTTTCCCAAGTTTGATCTTTACCTTCCCATCCTTTTCCGATACTGCACGCAGATGAATGACAATTCCTTTTTTACTGCGCCTGCGTTTTTCTTCTTTATCAGTAATAGCAGAATCTTTAGCCGGGTTACGTAAGGGAATATCCAGATTAATATTAGTCGGCGCATCTATACCATATACGCCTTGTACATCTATATTAATGGCACTGGAGGCGATCCGCATGGGCGGAATAATGATTTTATTTCCCTGCACCTGGAAAGTATTATTCAGGTTTTCAAATGTAATGCTGTCGAGATGCCTTTTGCGGAAAGCAAAGTTGCCGATATCGGCCAATGGGCCAAAGTTGACGAGTGCACCATTCTTCAGGCTAAAGTTAATGGTGCCATACAGAGAGTTCTTTCCCAACGAGCCATTATCCAGTACATTCCCTTTCAGGTTTACTTTTGCTGATACATTCCCTTTCAGATTACTGGAGGTAAGAGAAGTAAGCCCGAAGTTATTAAACGCATAAAACAGTTGCCCGATATGCACATTGTTTACAGTAGCATTCATGTTGAAGTTATTGTTAACTCCCTGCTGCGCCATCGTTCCGGTCAGCTGCATATTTCCTCCTGCATGGTCCAGGGCAATCTGTTTTAACAGGATACCCGAATTCGTTAGTTCGAGGGCGGCCTTTACATTTTGCGCCGTAAAGCGCTGATAAGTTACCTTGTCCAGTTGAACATTCATGGTTACATCGCTGGAGGCCAATACTACGTCCAGTTGTCGCGATACGCGCCCCATTTTGGCCTTCTGCTGGCTCTTGGAAGGCTTGGCCTTCTGTCGTGGTGCAAGGAAGCTTTTGAACTCGTTGAGGTCCACCAACTGACTGCGTATATTCCAGGTCAACGCTATTTTCTCCGGCGTAGTAAAATAGAGGTTCAAAAGGTTCTTTACCACACCATCCATTTGCAGATTACTCTTATCCGTTTGTACGTGTATGTTTTCCAGCAACAGATCCTGCCCGGTGAAACGCAGGGTGGCGTTGGCATCATGAAAGGATAAATTACGGGGCGTATAAGTGAACGCTCCTTGTTTCACCGTTACCACACCCTGCAGCGAGGAAGGGGTGTTATCATCCGCCAGCACCGGCCCGGTATAATACAGGTCAGCGTTGGCTTCCCCTGCCTTAAATACAATCGGTGCATCTGTTGAAGCCTCATTCAGATTAGCTAATGGGAATTCCGAACGGAAATGTCCGTGTAACAATGGCTGTTTCAAATTCACCACCCGGATGGTGTCTGCTTTAAGGGGAATACCAGATAGCGAGGCACTCAGCTGGAAAATATTAACAGCAGAATTTTCATCGGTATGTCCCTGTCCGGGTAATACTTCATTATTAAATCTTCCGGTGAAATTACAATTGCTCCACTCTCCCATGCTGCTCACCAATACGTTGTTGGTCGTTTTCCAGGTAATCACCACTTTGGGCGTGTCCCGGAATTTCATATGCCCGTCCAGGTTAGCCTCTGCATCCAGTGGTTTTGTCAGGGTAATGCTACTCAGTTTTGTATTGATATTGGGAGGCAGCCAGCTGGCGGCATCTTTCAAAAGCACCTGGTTAGCATTGATCTTTAACTGAAAGGGCGGCGGCTTCTCTCCAAAACCAAACTGCCCTGCAATCAGTAACGGATGGTCATCTATCCGGATCTCCTGTTGCGGTATGGTGAGTATTTTTGTGCGCTTATTGAAGATGACCGAAAGATTCAATTGCATTTTTTTATCCTTCAGATAGCTTCCTTTGTTGGTATTGAAGGCGAAGCTTTTCGACATAATATCCGATAGCATGGTGAACTGTATACTACTGTCTGTCGCCTTCATCTTCCCGTCCAGCTGGCGAATGTCCAGGTCGAATAACTTAAACTTCTGCTGGTTGTCTATCACGAAGTTGATATTCCTGAGTGTCAGCTGCTCCACATTGGCATCTTTGGAACTGTTGCTTTTCTTTTTCTCTGAAGATGGCCGTTGCAAGACGTAAGTATTGGAATACCCGGCCGTATCGGTATACAGGTAAATTTTACCGTCCTGCAGGGTTACTTCATTCACATCTACGTGCTTGCGTAACAGTGATAACGTATTCACCCGTACGAAGATATAATTTACATCCAGCAAGGCATGGTGATGTTGTTGCCAGAGGCTATCCTGCAGCACTACTTTTTTCAGGCCGATAGATACGTTGGGAAAGCTCTTCCACAGAGAGGGCTCCATGTCCTCAATGGTGATACTGCCATTCAGGCGGTCGTTCAGTTGCCCGGTAATCTGTTTGAGGAAAGTGGCTTTATTGGCACGTATGTACCAGGTCATACCCAGGAATAACAACAACAGTAGGGCTATCAATACACCGCCGGTAATAAGGATGATCCTGAGCCATTTTCGCATGTGGTAAAGGTTTATTTGCTATAACAGATGATCTGTTAAACAGTTCACCAACCCATAAAAACCATGCCTGCTCCGCAAACGGTAACTGCGGCCCCGCTGATCGCCGCCATATACCGCTCTGTGGCTACCGGTTTCATCAAAGAAAAACCATAGTAACCTAATAAAACCATGACGATCATGGTAAGAATGGTGAACGTTGTAAACGTAGCTATCAACATAATAATGCCAGGTACTGATTGTTGCGCAGCCGGATAAAACAACAAGGGTAATAATGGCTCTGATGGCCCCATAACAAATATAACAAACAAGATCCACGGGGTAACCCGGATCCTTTTCTGTGGCGCCACATACGCCTCATTATGACGATGTTGATACACATACATGTCGCCATCGTCGTACACATCAAAATGTTTATGCGGCCGGTTCGCAACAGCCTTATAGATTCCCCATATGAGGTAAAAAAGCCCCAATATCAGCAACGCCCATCCCGCAATGCCACCCCGCACTTCTGTTATCGCGGTGAAGCGCGACAACTGCCAGCCTAATACTACACCAATCATCCCTATAACCAGGGAACTCATGACATGTCCCAGCCCGCAGAGGGCCGTCCAGCCAATGGTTTTAGCGATGGACCATTTCCGGGTACGGGAAAAAACGATGAAGGGCACATAATGATCCGGCCCCGATGCGGTATGCAGACAACTGATGGTAACTGCGGTTAATAATAAACTGTTATCGATAAATGTCATGCGATTTTTTTATGCAGATAAAAGCCTGGCCAGCTGCTGCTGGCATTCATACAGTTGTTCCCCGCTGTGACCGAGGAGTCTTACCATTACGCCGCTACCCTGTGTGCGTGTTACTCCTGCCAGCATCCGGGGCTGTTCTTCCAGGTAACGGTGAAGGCTGTCCGCGGTTTCATTCATGGCGGCATTTTCATGGGTATCAAAAAACAGGAAGGTAGCCTGGTGGGTATATCCTTCCATCCAGCCCATAGCGGTAAAGTCAGTAAGACCAGGCTGCATCAGCAGATTATCCCGCAATAGCAGCCGCTCACCGGCATATACCTGGGTAATGCTGTGTAGTTTGGTAAACATAAATACCTCGCCGTTCAGTTTACGGCCACAGGTAATAATCTCGCCCCATATCAACCGGCAATTGCCTGCCAGGTGAATATTCGTGTAGCCGGTATAGGTAGCCCTTTCATGGGGCACCAGCGGATGTGGCAAAAAGGTAAAGGTACTACCGGTTTGCAGCCGTACCGTCGTCTCCTGTCTGGCGCCGGTTTCCATATTAAACAGCCGCTGATAGGCCTGGGTTTGCAGGTGCAGGGCGGTTCCAGCCGCCACGGTAATATCGAGCCGGTAATGATCTTTGTCCAGCATGCCGGGGGAAGAACTCATCATCATGAGGCGCAATACCGGGTCGCTGCGCTCTTCCCGTATGTTGGCAATTTTAAAAGGCCGCGTACAATAGCATTCTTTCAGGTAAGTACCTGCCTCTCTTTTACCCGTCAATATCTTCAGTTCACTTATCATGTCAGGAGGTTCGGTGCAGCTACGTCTTCGAGTAAAGCAAATCGTTTAATCCAGTTGATCACGTCTTCCAGTCCTTTGCCACTCATCAGGTCTGTGAACACGAAAGGTTGTCCCTGCCTCATTTTGCGGGCATCGCGTTCCATAACGCCGAGGTCCGCATGCACATAAGGCGCCAGGTCAATTTTATTGATGACGAGCAAATTAGAGCGGGTAATACCCGGCCCTCCTTTGCGGGGGATTTTATCTCCCTCTGCCACATCAATCACAAAGATGGTGACATCTGCCAGGTCAGGGCTAAAAGTGGCGGAGAGGTTATCGCCACCGCTTTCTATAAAAATGATTTCAATGTCTGGAAAGCGGCGCACCATTTCTTCCACGGCTTCCAGGTTCATGCTGGCATCTTCCCGGATGGCCGTATGCGGGCAGCCACCAGTTTCTACACCGATGATCTTTTCCGGTGGCAACAGACTGTTCTGCGTCAGAAATTCGGCGTCTTCTTTTGTATAAATATCGTTGGTGATCACCGCCACATGATAATCTTGGGCCATCTGCCTGGTGAGTCGTTCTATGAGCGCTGTTTTGCCGGAACCTACCGGGCCAGCCACTCCTATCTTGATGTATTCTCTGGTCATTGATGTAGAATTAAAAATTACGACATATACAAACACTTCTTACCTGCTACGACATATACAAACGGCTATACAACCGTTCGTGCTGCATGCTGCGGATATCGAATCCGGCGTTGCAAAGGCCCAGCAAGGTTTTGTCGGGCTGCATGGTAGCAGTGGTCAGCTCCTGCAACAACGGTTGCAAATCAAAGATGATATCCTGTCCATCCATTTGCCCTAACGGCACCAGCTTAACGCAATTCGTTACCATGGCTGCTGCTGCATTGTAATAAAAAGCATACAAGGCAGCGGAAAGCGGGATGCCTAACAGGCAGGCATAAACGCCAAATACGAGGCAGTAATGCGTACCGGTTCCTGCTGTTGCCTCATATTGCGTCATCAACGGATCTGTATACCTGCGGCTGAAAATGCGGGTGAGCCGGGCACCCAGCTTGTGGCTGGCTTCCCGGAGCTCCCGTGGCGCCTTCACCGCAGAGCACAGCTCCTGAAGCTCCAGCAATGCAGCGATGTTTTGTGCCGCCGCCGCCGTGTAAGCAAGACTCATAAAAGCAGCATCGTTATACTGCAAATTGTTCTGCAGCATATTGCGGACAAAAGCTGCTGCAGTCGTACGGTTGTTGACCAAACCCTGTTGCACAAATGTTTCCAGGCCGGCGGAATGCGTATAGCTGCCAATAGGTAGCGTACTGTCTGCCAGGTGCAATAAGCTGCCGAGATAATGCTGTTCCATATATTTCAATTGCACGTTTTGCTGCTGATGAGGAATAGTTATTTCGATGCCAGTTCCAGGATCTTTTCAAAAAACGAAGGGCCGCCGTTACCATGGGCATGTGGCTGCACATTGGTACGCAGTATATGCAACAGCTGCCGCTTTTCCTTTACCACCGGGTATCCTGCGGTATGTAGCCAGCGAAATAAAGGCTCGTCTGCCGGAATCAGCAACTGCTCTCCTTCCAGGAAAAGCGGTAAATGCTTATTCCCGATTTCGTAACAAACCCTGGCCATTTCTGCCATGTTACGCGGACTGATTACGATGGCATCGCAGGGAAGAATATTCACTACAATCATCAGGTCATCGTCCTGGTAAAGAATATCGTGCTGCTGCAGCTGCTGCCCTTCCTTTGTAAATTTCAGCGCTACTTCACGGCCGCCGGCAGTGTGTTTGCGCTGAATACGCCGGGTGGTTTCAAACCACTCCAGCGGCAGCAGATCTGTTTCTTTACTGCTACGTGTATGCGTAGCCGTGTTTCCTATGATTTCTCTTACCAACATATCGTCCGCTTCTTAAAATAAAAAATAACGCTGTGCCATAGCCAGTTCTTTCAGTGGCTCACAGGTGATCTTTTCGCCGTCTACCCGTACTTCGTAAGTTTCAGGATTCACGGTGATATCCGGTGTTTTGTCGTTATGGATCAGGTCTTTCTTGGAAATGTTGCGGCAGTTGCGTACCGGCAACAGTTGTTTCTGCAAACCATATTCTTCCTTGATACCCTTCTCTAGCGACAACGCAGATACGAAAAGCACGCAGGTATTCAGCAGGGCTTTTCCGTGGGCGCCAAACATATGGCGGTATACTACCGGTTGCGGCGTAGGAATGGAAGCATTGGGATCCCCCATCCTGCTGGCATTGATCATCCCCCCTTTAATGATCATCTCTGGTTTTACGCCAAAGAAAGCGGGCTTCCATAACACCAGGTCGGCCATCTTACCGGGTTCCAGGGAACCTACGTGTGCTGAAATGCCATGGGCAATAGCCGGGTTGATGGTGTATTTGGCGATATATCTTTTCACCCGGAAATTATCGTTGTCGTGATTTTTATCTTCTTCAAGGAAGCTGCGTTGCTTCTTCATTTTGTCGGCCGTTTGCCAGGTACGTATCACTACTTCGCCTATACGTCCCATGGCCTGTGAGTCGGAGCTCATGATGCTGAATACGCCCATATCGTGCAGGATATCCTCTGCAGCAATGGTTTCCGGACGAATACGGGAATCGGCAAAGGCCACATCTTCCGGTACTTTCTTATCCAGGTGATGACATACCATCAGCATATCCAGGTGTTCATCAATCGTGTTCACCGTATAAGGACGGGTAGGATTGGTAGACGCGGGCAATACGTTGGGGAAAGATGCGGCGCGGATAATATCCGGTGCATGGCCGCCCCCGGCGCCTTCCGTGTGGAAGGTATGAATCACCCGGCCATTGATGGCGTTGAGCGTATCTTCCAGGAATCCTGCTTCATTGAGGGTATCGGTATGTATGGCTATCTGCACATCCAGTTCATCGGCCACTTTGAGGGCAGCGTCAATTACGGCTGGAGTGGAGCCCCAGTCTTCATGTATTTTCAATCCCAAGGCACCGGCAGCAATTTGTTCTACCATCGGTGCTGTGGTGGCGCAATTGCCTTTACCAAAAAATCCCAGGTTCACGGGGTAGGCTTCTGCTGCCTGCAGCATGCGCTGGATATTCCATTTGCCGGGGGTTACGGTGGTTGCGCTGGTGCCGTCTGCCGGTCCAGTACCACCGCCTATAAGGGTGGTTACACCGCTGAAAAGGGCATGATCTATCTGCTGTGGACAGATAAAGTGAATATGTGTATCAATACCACCAGCGGTAGCAATCAGGTTGGCGCCGTTGTGAATTTCTGTAGACGCGCCAATGATTAGCTCTGGGTGGACTCCATCCATAGTGTCCGGGTTGCCTGCCTGTCCAATGGCGACTATTTTACCGTCTTTAATACCGATGTCGCCCTTTACAATGCCCCAGTGATCAATGACGATCACGTTGGTGATGACAAAATCGAGTACACCTTCGCTACGCAGTGCAGTGGCGGATTGCGCCATGCCATCTCTTACACTTTTCCCTCCACCAAATTTGCTCTCATCCCCGTATACGTTGTAGTCTTTTTCTATTTCAATGATCAGGTCTGTATCTGCCAGCCGCACGCGATCGCCGGTGGTAGGACCATACATGTTTACATATTTTGTTTTGCTGATATGCAGACTCATAATTGTTCGGATTTAAAGTTCAGCAATGCGGCCTTTGCAATGGCAGCGGCCTTTACGGCCGGATCAGTGGTATCGCCATTGACGAGGTTGTTTATACCTATCACCCGTTTATGGCCACCCAGTTCCACCAGCTCTACTTCTTTGGCTTCTCCGGGCTCAAACCTCACTGCGTTGCCGGAAGGAATGTTCAGGCGCATACCAAATGCTGCTTCACGGGGAAATGACATCATGCGGTTGACTTCAAAAAAATGGCAGTGGGAGCCGATCTGTACGGGCCTGTCGCCGGTATTGACTACGCTTACCTTTACCGTTTTCCGGCCAGCGTTAGCGATGATATCTTCTTTCTTTAAAAAATATTCTCCTGGGATCATTGCGGGAAAATTTAATGGTTAGCGGATAGGATCATGTACAGTGACCAGTTTGGTACCATCCGGAAAAGTGGCTTCGATCTGTACTTCGTGGATCATTTCCGGAATGCCTTCCATCACGTCTTCACGGGTAAGAATAGTAGCGCCGTAGTGCATCAGCTCTGCTACAGTTTTCCCATCGCGGGCAGCCTCCATGAGGTGACTGCTGATCAGTGCAATTGCTTCCGGATAGTTGAGGCGCAGTCCTCTTGCCTTTCTTTTTTCGGCCAGCTCACCAGCCAGGTGCAGTAATAGTTTCTCGGTTTCCCGTGCAGTCAGGTGCATATGAATAGATTGTTGTAAAAAATGGTTGACCGGAGATTGGTTGGTGTATGAAAGGAATGGTAAAGTACGAATTTTCCGGATTACCCGAAAATTACTGTGCAGGGATGCTGACGTGGAAGATTTATAATGGCAAGAGGGTCATGGGGAGTAGGTTTCCGGCAGCAGACAGGTAATAATAGTAACACATCCTGCTATAGTATTACCTGCCTGCTGTGGAAAATATATTTAATGTGCAGCTTGCGGCGCTATCTTAGCGAACCGGGTACGTACCGCTTCCAGTTCTCCACGTTTCATTTTAGATGTTTTTTCCAGCAGGCCTACAAAGTAGTCGACTTCTTCTTTCTGCGCAGGACAACCTACATTCTGCAGTTTACCGGTGGCATCTTTCATCCGGCTATCCGCGATCAGTGTACCATCGGCATTTAATATCAGCCAAAAAGGAATGCCTTCCTGATCGCCGTGATATTTAGCCAGCAACTCCGCACCACCGGGGTTTTCCTGTGCTTTGTTGGCGCCATTTTCCAATACCGTAATGTGGCGGATTTCATAATTGTCCACGAATGCCTTTTTAATGCTGGCATCATTCATAGCTGTATCCATTTTATGGCACCAGCCACACCAGGACGCATGAAACAGCACAAATACTTTCTTGTGGCTTTTGGTGGCCTGTGTGCAGGCTTCTTTTACAATCTCGTCTGCAGCAGGAGGCGTTTGCTGTGCCTTTGCGGAGAAAGATAACACAGTACATACAACTGTTAATGTAAGAACTAAAGAACGCATGGGTGATTGGTTTTGATCAAAAATATGTCTTAAAAAACATTAGCGAAGACAAAAGCAAATATATATGCTTTCATCTTCGCTAATAAAATATAATTAAGAACGGTATTAATCATCCAGTTTCAACACCGCCAGGAATGCTTCCTGTGGTATTTCTACGTTACCGATCTGGCGCATACGTTTTTTACCTTCTTTCTGTTTCTCAAGTAATTTACGTTTACGGGAGATATCACCACCATAACATTTCGCGGTCACATCTTTACGCATGGCGCTGATGTTTTCACGGGCTACGATTTTAGCACCGATAGCCGCCTGAATAGCAATGAGGAATTGCTGACGTGGCAACAGTTCTTTCAGTTTCTCGGTGAGCTTACGGCCAAATTCCTGTGCACGGCTTCTATGGATCAGGGCACTCAGCGCATCCACCTTTTCATTATTAAGGAGGATATCCATTTTCACGATATCACTGTCACGGAAACCGATCGGTGAATAATCGAAGGAAGCGTAACCACGGGTCTGGCTTTTCAGCTTATCGTAAAAGTCGAATACGATTTCTGTCAGCGGTATTTCAAATATCAGCTCTACGCGGGTGGTGGTGAGGTAGCTCTGGTTAAGGAGGTTACCACGTTTACCCAGGCAAAGGGTCATGATGTTCCCGATATATTCGGGCTTGGTAATGATCTGTGCACGGATGAAAGGCTCCTCAATCCTGTCCAGTTTGGTAGGATCGGGCATTTCACTCGGGTTATTTACAATCAGTATCCCATCCCGGGTAGTATGTGCAATGAAGCTTACGTTGGGAACGGTGGTAATTACGGTTTGATTAAACTCTCTTTCCAGTCGTTCCTGGATAATTTCCATGTGCAGCATGCCCAGGAATCCGCAACGGAAGCCGAAGCCCAGTGCCTGTGAGGTTTCCAGCTCATAGGTCAGGGAGGCGTCATTCAGCTGCAGCTTATCCATACACTCGCGCAGTTCCTCGAAATCTTCGGTGTTTACCGGGTAAATACCGGCAAATACCATTGGTTTTACTTCCTGGAAACCGTTGATCCCGGCTTCACAAGGGTTATTGGACAGGGTGATGGTATCACCCACTTTCACTTCTTTGGCACTTTTGATACCGGTTATAATATATCCCACATCGCCGGTAAAGACTTCCTTCCTCGGTGCCAGTCCCAGTTTCAGGATACCTACTTCATCAGCAAAGTATTCTTCTCCACTGTTGAAGAAGCGGATTTTGTCGCCTTTCTTAATGGTACCGTTGAAAACGCGGAAATAAGCGATAATACCGCGGAAAGAGTTGAATACGCTGTCGAAGATAAGTGCCTGCAGCGGTGCATCGTTGCTGCCTTTCGGAGCAGGAATGCGTGTTACAATGGCTTCGAGAATATCTTCGATACCAATACCTGTTTTGCCGGAGGCCAGCAGGATATCTTCTCCTTTTACGCCGATCAGTTCAATAATCTGGTCTTTTACTTCTTCGATCATGGCGCCCTGCATATCAATTTTATTGATAACGGGGATAATTTCCAGGTCGTTTTCCAGTGCCAGGTAGAGATTAGAGATCGTTTGCGCCTGAATACCCTGTGCGGCATCTACCAGCAACAGTGCGCCTTCACAGGCGGCCAGTGCACGGGATACCTCATAGGAGAAATCTACGTGACCCGGGGTGTCGATCAGGTTAAAAATATATTGTTCACCGTTTTTAGCGGTGTAGTCCATCTGAATCGCGTGACTCTTAATGGTGATACCTTTTTCACGTTCAAGATCCATGTCATCCAGCACCTGCGCCTGCATATCACGGTCGGAAATAGTATGTGTAAACTCCAGTAAACGGTCTGCCAGGGTACTCTTACCATGGTCAATATGGGCAATGATACAAAAATTGCGAATATTCTTCATATGATATTTTGCTGTTCCGTAGGCCTATTGCAAAGTACTACATTAAACCTTATTCAGCCGGCAAAGGTATTGAAATTAGTTCATTAGTTAATGCGTTTAGTGATTATGTTTTGTTGTTTGGTTTTTAAAGAGATAGGAATGATCCCGATGGCTTTTTTTGATATATTAACTTTTAATGCTCAACTTTATAGACATAAGGGAAAAATGAGGGCTCAAACCCGTATTGTTAAATCTTAAAATTCACCGGAACATGGAACTTACCAATCAATTCGAACAGGCAGTAGCGGACAGTAAAACGCTGACGGAAAAACCCTCCAATGAAATTTTGTTGCAGTTATATGGTTTGTACAAACAAAGTACTTCCGGCGATGCCGATTCAGAGGGACCTTCCAATCCATTTGATTTTGTGGCAAAAGCAAAACATAGTGCATGGGAAGAGTTAAAGGGCAAAACAAAAGAAGCCGCCATGCAGGAATATGTGGACCTTGTAAAAAAACTTAAAGGATAGAAATAGCTTTTAGCCATTAGCTTTTAGCTTTTAGAAAATGCAGCAAAGATTAATTTATGTTCATCATTCGCTGCATTTTCTAAAAGCTAAAAGCTAATGGCTAAGAGCTTCTTTTCACCTTTTTCCCGTACTTTTGGGTTATTATGATTCCATCCTACACGATAAGCGAAAAGTCTCAACATTACCTGGCGCTGGAAGAACAGTATGGTGCCCACAACTATCATCCGTTACCGGTTGTACTGGATCGGGGTGAAGGTGTTTTTTTATGGGATGTGGACGGCAAACGTTACTATGATTTTTTATCAGGATATTCTGCAGTAAACCAGGGACATTGTCACCCGAAGATTATTGCCACACTTATAGAACAGGCCCAAAAACTCACGCTCACCTCCCGTGCATTTCACAATGACTTGCTGGGAGAATATGCGCAATACATCACCTCTTATTTCGGATATGATAAGGTATTGCCTATGAACACGGGCGTGGAAGCGGTGGAAACAGCGCTGAAGCTATGCCGCCACTGGGCATATATCGTAAAAGGTATTCCTGAAAACAAGGCGAAAATTATTGTTTGTAATAATAACTTCCACGGACGTACGCTGAATGTGATCTCTTTTAGTACTGATCCTTCTGCACGCAATAACTTTGGTCCTTTTATGCCAGGGTATGAAGTGATTCCTTACAACAGCTTAACTGCACTGGAACAGGCGTTACAGGATAAAAATGTAGCGGGCTTCCTGGTAGAACCTATTCAGGGTGAAGCGGGCGTCATGGTACCGGATGAAGGGTATCTGGCTAAAGCGCGGCAGTATTGCCAGGATGCCAACGTATTATTTATTGCAGATGAAATTCAGACAGGGCTGGCCCGTACCGGTAAGATGCTGGCCTGCGATCATGAAAATGTTCGTCCCGACATCTTAATTCTTGGCAAAGCCTTGTCTGGCGGTACGTTGCCGGTAAGCGCCGTGCTGGCGGACGATGAAATTATGCTGACCATAAAACCAGGCGAACATGGTTCCACTTATGGCGGTAACCCGTTGGCATGTAAGGTGGCCATCACCTCCCTGCAAATATTAAAAGACGAAAAAATGGCTGAAAATGCAGCCGCCATGGGTCAGTTACTACGTAACGGCCTGCAGGAACTGCATTCTTCCTATATTACTACTATACGCGGAAAAGGATTATTGAATGCGATCATTATTCAGCATAAAGATCCGGAAGCCGCGTGGGACCTGTGTTTAACGTTAAAAGAAAATGGCCTGCTGGCTAAGCCAACGCATGGAGATAAAATACGGTTTGCACCACCGTTGACCATTAACGCCGGTCAGATTTCGGATTGCGTGCAAATCATCAAAAGAAGTCTTGAACAGGCTTTCAGTTAGTTAATTGTAGTATGACGTCATCCCATAAAGCCATCCGGAGTTCCGGATGGAAAACAGACTTTTTAATCGGTTTTCCCGACGGGCTTTTCCTGTTGTTCTTTGCAACGCAGGTAATACAGGTATTCCCGATTGAAGTACAGCGTTTTTATACCCTGCATATCTGCATCTGGCTGATAGGTGGACTCCTCGTGATGTTCAGCGCCTTTCAGGCCAATAAAGGTGACGCAGAACACGACAGCGCACTGCTGTCTGATAAAGAAAGAACCAAGCTGCAACATCTCGACATCAATGCAAGAACAATTGCACATATTGAAGAAGAGATGGAAAAAGATGCCCACACCTGGGAGCAGATCCTGGAACAGGAAAAAGTAACCGAAACTACGTTCAGCCGTTCACGTGCTATACAACATGCTTTGCTTACCGGCTTCTTTTTTTTATTGGGAGGATCGATGTCACTGGGACCTTATCTTTCCAATGAAAATTTTCCGGCCGCCTCACAAACCAGTATCATGCTGGTTTTCCTGGGGTTAACGGTCTTCAGTTTTATCAAAGCAAKAATAACGGCGCAACGTCCGCTACCCGTTATTTTACGTTATTGGTTAATGGGAGCTGGTATATTGGCGGGGGTATGGATACTGCATAAAACAATCTTCTAAAAAGAGCGAAAAGCATAAAGGATAAAGCAAAAAGCTATTGAGGCGAATGATCAAGGCGAATATTATTCCGCTTTAGTCATTCGCCTCAATAGCTTTTTGCTTTATCCTTTATGCTTTTCGCTTTGTGCTTTCAGGCGATTTAGCAAAGAGTACACAAGCTAATGCTACCAAAGCAGCACCCATCGATACATACAATGCCACACCCGGATGAGGGCACTCTCCTATCTCACAACGCGAATACAGGATCATATTCCTGAAAGTCCACGCCACCAGGAACCCTACAATAAACAGGTTAATCCTCGACACCCACTTATTTTTGATAACAAATATAACAATCGCCAATACAGACAGGATGATGCTCAATTTACCAGGTTCTCCATAACTGGAGCCCGTACCATCCATGCCAGTGAAGGTCAGATGCCGGCTTTCTATAAAAGACCATGGCAAAAAAGCGCATACAATTACCAGCAATACTGCCAGTATACCAATAATACCCGTCCTGGACATACTTTTCTATTTAGGGATGCAAAGGTAAGTGAGAAATGGGAAGAATTACGAATTAGGAATTAYGGATTTGTGAGTAGACGTCTCGCTGTGTCTCCCCCCAAATCCGTAATTTCTAATTCGTAATTCCTATTTTCCTCCTGGCAGACAATGTGTCCGCAAATAATTTGTATATAAAGTAGACAGATGCTCGAAAGTACCTTGCCCCTCAGAGATGCTGTGGGTGCGGTTAGGATAAGCCATGAACTGGAACTGCTTATTATATTTGATCAGTTCATTCAGCAGCATTTCCGCATTCTGATAATGCACATTGTCGTCACCGGTACCATGAATATACAGCAGGTTGCCTTTCAGATTGCGCGCATAAGTAATGGGAGAACCCTTTACAAAATCTTCGCGGTTTTCTTCCGGCAGGCCCATATAGCGTTCCTGGTATATGTTATCATAGGTCAGCTGATTGCCTACTGCGGCAATAGCAATACCGGTTTTATAAATTTCAGGATACTGGAACATCAGGTTCAGCGTCATAGAGCCGCCACCGCTCCAGCCCCATACAGCCGTACGTTCCGGATCAATAAACGGATATTTCTGCATCAGCGCTTTTGCACCCATGGCCTGGTCACGGGCATTGATTAAACCAACTTTGCGGTACACACATTTACGCCAGGTGCGGCCTTTAGGCAAAGGTGTGCCGCGGTTATCGAGTGTAACGTAAAGGTATCCATCCGCCGCCATATCGCCATCATAGAGGAAGTTACGACCCGCTCCAATTGCGTCCAGCGAGGTAGCACCGGCAGGTTCTCCATATACATAAAATACAACCGGGTACTTTTTAGCCGGATCAAAATTAGCAGGCTTGCTCATCCAGCCGTCCATGGTAACGCCATCAACAGTGGTGACACGGAAAAACTCCGGTTTGTTAGGTGCAGCAGCCGATTTAGTAATGGCATTCAGCACAGCATTGCTGCTGCTCTTATGTGCAGGCAGTTGTAAGTTTTCACTTACAGGATAAGTATAGGCGTTACTAAAATCATGAATTGCCCAGGCGCCGTAAGGAGAAATCTTATACTCATGGCTGCCCGGCTCATTAGCAGGTGTAATGCGCTCTGCCTTGCCACCGCTTAACGCCACCTTATAAAGGTATTGCTGGGTAGGGTTTTCGGGAGAAGCTAAAAAATAGATCACGTTATTGGCTTCATCTATTTTAGCGATGCTGATCACATCATAGTTGCCTGGTGTCAGCAACGTAGCCTTGCCATCTTCTGTATTAATATTATACAGATGACGCCAGCCGTCCTGCTCACTTACCCAGATAAATGATTTGTTGCCACGGATAAAATCCCAACCGGCAATATTATCATCATCCCAGCGTGATTTCACGTCTATCCAGGCGCTGTCTGTTTCTTCATACAGCGATCGCACTTTACCGGTGACAGCATCACACAGCATCACTTTGCTATCGTTTTGCTTACGGTTCAGTTGCTGAATGATCAGGGTATTTTTACCTGGCACCCATTCCATGCGTGGAATATAGTGCTGCTGGTTATCGCCGGGTACCTGCATCCAGGTAGTTTTAGCAGTTTGGATGTCTGCCACACCTATACGGCAGGCAGAAGGACTTTCTCCGGCTTTAGGATACTCTACAGGAACAGTGAACGAATAGATAGAATCCGTGTTGTCGATCATGAGAAAATCGCGGATCTTGGTGGCGTCAATCTGCCAGTAGGCAATGCTTTTGCCATCAGGGCTCCAGCGGAAACCATCGCGGCATCCGAATTCTTCTTCATAAGCCCAGTCAAAAGTTCCGTTGATGAAACGGCGGGTACCATCGGTGGTGATGGGGGTTACTGTGCCGCTCTGCAGGTCTTCCACGAAGATGTTATGCCCGCTTACATAAGCAACTTTGCTCCCATCCGGAGAAAGCTTGGCGAACATCAGGGAGGAAGCGGGCTGGCTTTTGCCCAGCTGTTGCAGCTTTCCGGTGGCTACATCCAACACCCAGTAATCACCGCGGGTTTCGTAACGCCATACTTTTTTTGAATTGGTGTACAGCAGTAATTTTTTTTCATCTGCCGAAAAATAAAAATCCTTCAACGCAAGTCCCTTGTAAGTGGATGCGGGGATCTTAATGGTTGCTGGTTCACCGGTCAGTGGGTTAGATTCGATACCTGCGGGCGTAGCCTTGTAGTAAGACTGTCCGTCACGGCTCCATCTCATGCCTTTTCCGGGCTGCGCCTGCATAGGGAGACAGTACAGCGCAATTAAAACGAGAAGTAGTGTAAGTTTCTTCATTATGTAAGAATAATGTGCAATGGTAGCCAAATTATAAAAGAAAAAAAATGAACAATATGGGAATGGTAGTGTTGATGTGCCGGGCGGTTAACTTTTGAAGATATCATATATTTTATTTTTTTTCTGGGTTTGTGGATAAAAATCACCCTTTAGTTGGAAATTATCAATTTCTTTTTTTCTATTTTTATGTCAGAATTAATAATTAAATAATGAAAACCAACCGGTTAGTGAGAGATAACCGGTGTATTTAAATCCTACAGAAAAACCATAAGTTATGATACAGATTACCTTATCTTATAAAAACCGCGAGTACCTGCAATTCGAGGACAGCTCTCTGGCACAGATTGCAGAAACCACCCGAAAACTCCTTTGTGCATTACTGGAAGATATCTATGATCTTGTTACCAAAGAAACCGGACGTTTTCTCATTTACCTGGATCATCATCCTAAAATAGAAGTGGAAGGATTCAGCCGCGACCTGAGCGACCAGATCGAACGTACCTTACGTGGTGAATCAGCTTATGATTATTAAATTGTAGCAGATTTTCATCCGGGTAATTTAAAGTATCCTTATCTTAGATTTTAAATCAAGACAAGGAGAATGCAGCTCACCTTTATTCAGGTATTAGAATTACTAGGCACCTTTGCATTTGCTGTTTCGGGCGCAACAGCAGCTATCAATAAATCGTACGATGTCATTGGCTTACTGGCGCTGGCTTTCATTACAGCGATTGGTGGCGGAACTGTACGCGATCTGCTGATCGGTGCCACCCCTGTTGCCTGGATGACAGATGAATTAAGCAATACAGCAATTATAGCAGCAGCCATTATTGCTGCATTGTTTTTTTCGTACGTAAAAAAACTTAACCGGCTACTCAGCACTTTCGATGCTATTGGTTTGGGCATGTTCACAATTACCGGCATCAACAAAGGGGTGGCGTTTGGCTTACCTATGCCGGTATGTGTGGCGCTGGGGGTTATCACCGGCACATTCGGCGGCCTGCTGCGTGATGTGATCTGTGGTGAACAACCTATTCTTTTTACCCGGGAAATATATGCAGCAGCTTCCTTAGCTGGCGGCATCCTCTACCTGGTAGCCGGACACTATACCGGGCTATCCGGCGATATTTCACAGAGTATAGCCATTGCCGTTATAGTCTCCATCCGGTTGGTGACTTTCAGAAATAACTGGCAGCTACCGCGCCTGCGGGCATAAGGAGCGCATTGTCTTTTATTTTGCCGGTAAATAAAATTTATTATATTGCTGATATGATGGCATTATTTGATAATTACATTGCGTTTGCTACAACGGTATTCATGGGGTTACTGGCAATAGTAAATCCTATTTCTGCCATCCCGGTGTTTATGGAGCTCACCTCCAACATGGATAAGAAAGCCAAACGTAATATTGCTACCAAATCTGTATTTATTGCCTTTTGTATTATTCTTGTTTTCAGCGTTGCTGGTAAACTGATCTTCCACGTATTTGGTATCACATTGGCGGCTTTACGTGTTACCGGCGGTATACTGGTATTTGTGATCGGGTATGAAATGGTGCGGGGAGAAAAAGAAAATAAATCTGAAAATCCCAAACTGGGATCTCAACCGGTAAAGGCTGATCAGGGCATCAGCGTAGCCATCACCCCATTGGCCATGCCGCTACTGGCAGGACCTGGCGCTATTACCACCTCTATGAGCTATTCTGCTGCTAAAGATCTCACACACCTCGCCATTGTAATAGGCATTTATGCATTTATATGTTATATCACCTATCTTCTCTTCATTGCAGGCGAACGCATTGTAAAGGTGATCGGTACCAATGTCATGATGGTGATTACCAAAATGATGGGGTTAATCCTGGCGGTTATTGGCGTTCAGATGCTCGCACTGGGCCTTCGCGAGCTTTTTAATTTTTAGCCTGTTTTTCAAAACAATTTTAAATCATTCCGTGTTATTATTCTGGAGGCATTTCAGGAGCGTATTTACATAGAATAAACAAGTATAGCAATTAGCCATCATCCGCATAGCGTTAGCCCGCTATGATAGTCGACAGCAACAACAGACAAAATCCAAAAACCATTTCAGCCTGTCAGGAATTGCGCGCGTATTACGTGCAGCATTGCCATGCCCGCTTAAATTTTTTTTAGTTGAACAACAGGTAAATCCGTTATTGATTACTAGGTGGATGTTATTTGTTCTCTTTTTTTAATAAGAACATAAAAAAATCAATATAGACGGAACAGTTAGCAGAAAAGCCGTCCCGATTCTTCGGGACGGCCGTTTTTTTTTAACTTTTCTTTTTKCGCTTAGCGTCTGCGATATCTTTCTTATCATATTCATCTTCATCATACCCTTCCAGCACATTATTGCCATCATCATTCCTTTCCTTCTTTGCACCGCCCTTTGCAGGAGCGATCTCTTCATTCTTACGCTTCGTCATCTTCTGATCGCGCTTTTCGGAGGTGGTTTTCTTTATCGTCATAAGTTATGATTTACAGGAAGGGTATCAAAAAAACTGCCGGAACTAAGGAATCCGCACACCGTCTTTTATTTCATCGGTCGCATTTACGATTACCTGATCATCCGTCTGCAGTTGGCCAAATACTTCAGTAGAGTCGTTATAATGGTTACCTTCCTCTATATCAACCCATTTTGTATGGTGATCTTTCACGGCGATCACATACTTCTTCTCTGTAGACATCACAATAGCACTGGAGGGTACCAGCATGGCCTGTGCGGAGCCATTCAACGGCAGCAACACCTCCGTATACATCCCTGCTTTGAGTAAATGATGCGCGTTCTGTACATCTATTTCTACAGCCTCAGAACGAAACTTATCATTCAGGGTCCCGGCCTGTCTCGCAATCGTTCCCTCGAAATGTTGTCCCGGAATGGCATTTACATCAAAAGTAACTACTGACTGTTGTGACAGCTGTGCGCTATATACTTCTGGTATCTGCAATATCAATCTCAGCTTGTCTTCCTGTTCCAGCATCAGCATAGGCTTATCATCTACCTTTGTGTCCGGTCCCACCAATGCACCGGGATGAATATTACGCTCGGTAATAACCCCATCAAAAGGTGCGGTCACCGTCAGGTAGCTGCGGTTCACTTCCTGGGCCCGGAAATTAGCCTGTTCACTGTTCATGAGCGCACTATCCGCCAGCATACGGGATTTGGATAGTTCCAGATCATGCGCAGAAATAGTACCCGGCTCCGCACTCACCGCCAGCGTACGTTCGTAATTGTCTTTGCTGGAGGCAAACATAGCCGCTGCCTGGATATACTTTGACTGTGCCGCGTAATATTGCTGCGCCACTTCCGGCGCTTCCAGTACCAGCAGCACCTGTCCTTTCTTTACTTTAGTACCTCTGTCTACCAAAATACTTTTTACAAACCCATTGATCCTGGGATAAATACTTACTTTCTGAAAAGCCGCCAGGGCTCCCGGCAAACGGATATTGCCTGCCAGCGGGCGCTGTACCACCGGCGCCAATATATAATGATGATCTGTAGTTGCCGCTTTCTTTTCCGGCGTGGCAGCAGAATTGCAGGCTGCCAGTCCTGTGATCACGCTCAATGCCGATAAATAATATTTATAATGCTTCATAATTTTATTTTTTATTTTAAATCATCGGATTCTGATGGCATCAATGAAGGAGACGCGTAGCCTGCTTTACGCTGCATCAGCGCATACACCTGTGGTAATATGAGTAAGGCCGCCAATGTAGAGGCGATCAACCCTCCTATTACGGCACGCCCCAGCGGGGCCGTCTGATCTCCGGCTTCTCCCAAACCGCTGGCCATAGGGATCATTCCCGCCACCATCGCCAGACTCGTCATCAGGATAGGACGCAAACGGATACCCGCACTTACGATGGCGGCTTTGCGTGCATCCCTGTACTCTCCTCTTAATTTTTCAGCATTCGTCACAATCAGGATGGCATTGGCCACGGATACACCGGTAGACATGATCATGCCCATGTAAGACTGCAGATTGAGCGTGGCGCCCGTCAGCAATAATGCGATCAATGCGCCCGCAATTACGGCAGGTATTGTAGTAAGCACCACCAACGATAATTTAAACGACTGATAGTTAGCTGCCAGCAATAAAAAAATCACCACCACGGCTATCATCAGCCCGTTCTGTAAACTGCCTAATGTTTCTACCAACAGGCTGGAAGCACCTTTTAGCTCTGTAATCAATCCTTTGGGTGGTGTACCTGTTTCCCTGATCGCTTTTTGCACTGCCGCGGTAGCAGTACCCAGATCTTTACCGGAAATATTCGCACTAACGGTCACGAACCTACGAGGACCGGCACGATCAAATTCTCCCGGCATTTCCGTGGTGGAAAAAGTAGCTACATCTGCCAAAACCGGTCGGGGCTGGCCCTTTACCAAGGGTATTTCTTTCAGGTCGTTGATCGCTGTCATGTTGTATTCAGGCACCTGCACCTGTACCTGGTAAGTGTAGGCCACCTTTTCATCCAGCCATTGATTTTTTTCTGTAAAGCGGCTGGAAGAAGTAGATGCTGTAACAGAACGTGCCACCTGGTAAATATTCAATCCCATTTGCGCCAGTTTTAGCCGGTCTATCTGAATGCTGATTACCGGGAAATGCAACGGCTGCGCAATCTGTACATCACGCAGAAAAGGCACTTCTTTCAGATGATTTACCAGCTGTTCAGCATAGGTGGCGATCTGCTTCATATCCTTGCCTGCCACCCGCACTTCAATAGGCGTAGCAGCGCCCTGGCTCATAATCTTTTCCGTGAGATCTATGGGCTCAAAGGACAACCGCATCTCCGGAATTTTTGCCTTTATGTTCTCTCTGAGCTGATCTTTCAGCTTTTCAATATCTACTTTATAGTCTTCTTCCAGGTTTACCTGCAACACCGCTTCATGTGTACCGCTGTTAAAAATATACAGGTTACTGGTACCATAGCTACTCGGAATCAGGCCTACATAAGCAGAGCTGATAGCCACGTGTCCGTTGACCGTACTGTCAACGATACTTAATACCTGGTGCAGCCCTTCTTCCGTGCGCTCTAAACGGGTACCATCCGGCATGCGCAGGCGCAGCTGAAACTGGCCGGCATTCACATGCGGCATCAGGTCCTTCCCTATCCATACATAGCAACCTCCTGCCAGCAGCAGGGAACCAACGATATAAACGGTAACGGCTAAACGGGATCTGTTCATCCCTTTTTCGAGGATACCCATAAAGCCCAGTTTGAACCGTTCAAAGCCGGTGGCTTTCTCCGGATGTTGCTGTTCCTCGCGCAGGTGATCATTGACTTCTTTCACTTCTTCTGTATCCAGCGCCAGGCCTGCGTGTGCATGCTGATATTTATCGGCTTTCAGCCACCAGTTGGCAATTACCGGCACCAGCGTTTGTGCCGCAAAGAAGGAGGCAATCATGGCGAAACCTATAGATAATGACAATGGCAGGAACATCGCCCGGGGAACACCGGTCATAATAAAAGACGGCGCAAATACCGCCAGGATGCACAACAGGATCAGCACCAGCGGGAACGCAATTTCCTCACAGGCATCATAAATAGCCTGTCGCTTGGATTTACCCATTTCCAGGTGCTGGTGAATATTTTCGATCGTGACCGTGGCCTGATCCACGAGGATGCCGATGGCCAATGCCAGTCCGCTCAGCGTCATAATATTGATGGTTTGCCCGGACAGCTTCAGTCCCATCACCGCACACAACACCGCTACCGGAATGGTCACTACCACTACGAGGCAACTGCGCAGATCACGCAGGAATAACAATACCATTAAGCCGGTGAGCAGCGCACCCAGTGCGCCTTCCGTTATAAGACTTTTCACCGCATTGATCACAAATACCGACTGATCAAATTCATACGACACCTTTACATCATCCGGCAACAGGCTTTGCATTTCCGGTATTTTTGATTTCAATGTTTTCACTACCTCCCAGGTAGAAGCATCGGCAGTTTTCACCACCGGAATATATACAGACCGTTTGCCGTTTACCAGCGCATAGTCTACCGTAACATCCGTGGCATCCGCTACCCTGGCTACATCGCGGATAAACACATTGTCATTGCCATTGGTAACAATGGGAATATCACCAAAGTCCGCCACCTGTTTTTCCAGTGAATTGATCGTGGTCACAAACATGGTGTTGTTGATGCGGATATTGCCCGAAGGTGTCATCACATTATTTTTAGCAATAGCTTCCACCACTTCATCTGCACTTAAATTAAAGCTGCGCAGTTTCTGTGGATCTACATTCACCACTACAGAGCGGGAGTTGGCGCCGAAAGGTGGTGGCGCCGACAAACCCGGTACCGAAGCAAACATAGGCCTGATACGGGTAGCGGCCAGATCATAAATTTCCTTTAACGATTTTGTAGGACTGCTGAATACCAGCTCTCCTACCGGCAATGAAGAGGCATCGAAGCGCATTACCTGTGGTGGCAATGCACCGGGAGGGAAAAACTTCATGGCCCGGTTCACCTGTAATGCTACCTGTGCCGAGGCTTCCGCCATATCCGTATTTTCATAAAAGCTGAGCTTTAGTAACGTTAACCCCTGTATGTTTTTAGTAGTGATATTCTTTACGCCATTCACATACAGGAACTGGTCCTGCAACCTGGTGGCAAAAAAACCTTCCATCTGTTGAGGCGACATTCCCCCGTATGGCTCTATCACATAGATAGTAGGCAGATTGAGTTTGGGAAATATGTCGATGGGAATACTCAATATAGACAGCAATGAAAAGAGCAACAACCCGCCGGTGATCACCACCACGGCAATGGGCTTTTTCAGTGCCGAAGAAACGAATGACATAGTAAATACGTTTAGTTCAGATCAGGTAAAAATTGTGAAATACTGTTGCCTGCATAGGCAGCGCGAAACAGTGCTTTCCACGCAGCATCGCGGGTTTGCACCAGGTCTGTTTCTGCACGGTTCAATACAAATAAGGCAGTGGTTACGTCAATAATATTGGTAAGTCCTCCTTTGTACAATGCCATTTTTTGCCTGGCTGCCGCCTGTGCTGCGGCCAGTTGCAAAGGCAGTTCCTGCAGCTTATCTCTCGATGCCTGAATATCTGACTGTGCCTGTAGCAATAAGCCATTCAGTGTGATCCGCGTGGTTTCCAGCTGTTGCTGCGCCACCTCTGACCGGTATTGCTGTACGGCTACTTTTTCGTGTGTACGTTTCAGGTCTGTAAGATTGTACGTGATACCCAATCCCAGCAGATAGTTGTACCTGCTGTATCCCAGGCCACTCCACAAATTTTTATCGTATACATCATTAAATGATCCGCTGGAACCCCGCATCCATCCGGCTGCCATCAGGTTTACCCTGGGCAGGCGTGATTTGCGGATCACCTGTTCTGCAGCACGTTGCTGCCGGTAAACTGCATTGTAATATTCCAGCATCGGGTGACTGCTGATACTGTCCGGAGCGGCCACGCCCAGTAAGGATAGCAGCCGGGCGTTGTTCACCGTATCGGGTTGTATCAGTGCAGTGTCGAGTCCTGTGAAAGTGGAGAGCTGAATACGTACCTGGTTATATTTATTTTTTATATCCAGCAGGTTTAATCTTGCTTTGGATAATTCTGCCGCAGCAACGGCACTGTCTACCCCGGGTTTAAGACCGTGTAAAACGGTAGCTGTTACGGCTCTCAGTACTTCCGCATTGCGCTGGATATTATCGTTGGCAATTTTCTGCAACGCCTGCAGCCGCAGAAATTCCAGGTAGTTTTCTATAACGGCCACTGTTAGCTGGTTAGCCGTATTGTTTAAATCGGTTTGCTGCACTTTGAGTGATTGTGCAGCTTCCTTTTGCTCACTGTTGTATGCGCCAAAGTTGTATACCTCCCATGTCATGGCTGCCATGGCGATGTTGCCGCTCATGATGGCGTTATTGTTTTCTGCACGGATACCACCGGAGGTAGAAGGAATCATTCCCATGGTAAAATACGATCCGTATATGCTGTTATCTGTGCCCGCGTCTAGTTGCTCATGCAGTTTTATCGCCGGGTACCAATTGTGTTTAGTGTCTGTAAGACTTGCCTGGCCAGCCTTTACCTGGGCCTGCTTCGCCTTTAATGCCGGGTAATGCGAAAGTGTGAGCGCAATGGCCCGGTGCAGCGAAAAGCTATCCGCTGCAGATTGTGCGAACAAAGAAGTGAAGGGAAAAATACATAGCAACCACCAACACCACTTCTTCGCGATCATATGTAAGTTCATAAGTCGCTGAAAAAAGAATGAAATAAAAGAAAATGATAAAACGGGTTATCAGGCGGTAGGCGGGCCTCTCCAGCTTCTCAGCGGTATGGGAACGCTGAGGTAAGGGTTAAAATAAAATCCGCGCTGGATTTTATCTACATAAATAAATCGTGTGGTAACAGCTGATAAGAGTGGCGGACAAACTTTTTCATGTCCGTAGCTATCGTTGATACCAACAGGCCGGCGTTTAAACCGGTTAATGGTAGTTCTGAAACCGGGTGCCTTCATGGCCACTTTAAAAGCAGCGGCCCGGGCTTCATGAATACTATTAGCGACAGATTTTTGTACAGGTACACTGTGTCCCTGCACAACCGGCAGGATCATTACAGTGATCAGTACAAAAAATAATTGTCTTAATAATTTCATGTGGTATATCCTTACGAATTCACTAAGATATTGATTACCGGCTGGGATAGCAAGAATGACCCCGGTATTTTAACCAAATTTTAATGTGCTAGAAAAAACAAACGAGGCAAAGTTCTTCCATTTTCAGAAGTGCGTTGGCCAGTCGGAAATCCTGCATATCAAGGCAGGTGAAGGATTGGTATTCATCGAGGCCGGGACCTACTGCTACTATTTTCAGGTCGTAGGCATCTATTTGTCCATTTACAAAATCCAGTACTTCTTTTGCAAAATCTTCTCCGGCAATGATCTCTTCGTAAGTGGCCGGATCAGGGGCTTCCAGGACAATACCTGCCTGCAGCAGGGGGCCGAGTTCGTTGAGTGTGGGAATACCGGTTGTTGAAAATTCCTGCCATTCAAACTCCACTACGTTGCCGGTGGCAGATAATGCGGCGTGCAGTTCTTCCCAGATGGCTAGTACATTGGGGGATACAATTTCCGGTAAACGGCTGATTAGCTCTTCTGCATCATCTTCTTTAAAAATATCGAGGTACAGCTGTTCCAGTAGTTCACGGACATTGGTCATGCCGTTTAATTTTTCCAGTAACTTCAGTTCCTGTATCAGTGTGGTCCAGCGAAGCATCAGTTCTTCCTCATCTTCCTCATTCATCTCATCTGTGATCAGTACTGCCTTATCCTGAAGCTTGTAATTATCGAGGCGACTTTTCCGGATATGCAATCCGGGAGCGTCGAAAGAAAGTTCATAGGAGGCGTAATTCAGGAAGGCGGTGCCGATGAGGACCTTATCCTTAAATATTTCATGTACTACGCTTTCTTTGGTGTCTATGTGCGAGTAACCACTATCTTTCCCATAGGTTTGTGTTAACCAGGTAAATTCTTCACGTGAAATATCAGGCATTTGAACTGGCATAAAATTTAATCCGATGAGCAACAAAAGTAGTTAAATTAGGAACTGGAAGTACCGGCGAAATGCTTCTATGAAAAAATATTATGGGCCAAACGGGGAATCAGGAAAATACTGGCGACGATTGCAATACCATTGCAGCCTGCTGCGGGTAACAGTAATGATCTTCAATTAAGCAACGGAATAACAGCTGCGGATTTTTCTCACTTCCATCATCAGGAGCAGGAAAAAATCCGCAGCTGCACATTTTTATAGCCGGAATTTCAATCCTACATTCAGGCCAAGTCCACCTATATTAATATATGACTTCAGGTCATTGGAAGGCTTATTATTATCTTTATAAATAACCTTGGTTCCCTGTTGATTGATGGGTGTATTAGAGTTCTGATCTAATGTAGTTTCGTACACGGTGTTCTTTTCTGCGGTACTGAGATCATTGAGCGTCCGGGGTGGTCTGGCGTCGCCCAGCACAGCACCGGTGGAACCGTTGATAAATTGAGTGGTTTCATTATACTTTGTAATTTCCTTTTCCTTGCTCCTCACCGGTACATTCCTGTATTCTGCTTCCACAAAAACATCAAACCTGGAGGCTACCATGAAAGATACGCCCAGTGCGCCCTGGAAGCCTACCGTTACATTAGGTTTTATTTCTTCTTTACGATTGATCGTAGTCAATATCTGTGTACCTGCAGGTACGGGTGCACCAGGAGGAACTGCCGATACCTGGGTGGCATCTGTTTCAATATACAGGCGGCCCCATAGCGGCACTACCACACCAAAACGTACATATGGATTTACTTTTTCCAGACCAGGGCTCACAACCAGGCTGGGGGCAAAATCCACGGCATTGACATAACCATGTGATTCCACGCTGCCCAGTGATTTGCTGGTACCAACCAAGGTGGTTTGCTGCCGGGTCATCAGATTTTTCTTGCTGTGAAAATAATTAAAGGTTCCTTCTACCGACAGGTATTTGTTGATGTTGTAACCAACAGATAAACCGCCTCTGAAACCTTCTCCGTAGGACCCCGTCAGTACTTTACGGCTGATGGTGTCCAAAGGATTTGCTTTGGTTGGGTTAAACTCTGTGTGCAGATCCTGTGGTGGATAAGGGCCTACATTAGGAAACTGACCTGGGGATACACTGAAAAAATACCCACCGGCAATCTTAAGATACCATTTTGAATGCGAAGAAGTCTGGGTGTTGGAAATGTCCTGGGCCTGGGTAGTAACTGTTACAGCCATCAACAACGCGGCTGCACCAAACAGGAGTGTTTTTTTCATATGCAATGGTTTTGGTGTGTTGTATTAATCTATTGAAAGTTAACAAATTATTAGCAAATAACCATCACCAAAACCATTTAGCTAGAACGCTTCTGCCAGCGAAAGATATAACCCTTTTTGCCTTGATTCCCCATTACGCTTTTCACCAACGGCATAGTCTATACGAATAGTGAGTTTCGCGTTTTCATCATAGAAGTACCGGATCCCCGCACCATAGCTTGGCTTAAATCCATCAAAATGAAAATCACGGTTGGAGAACACGGTACCTGTACCGGCAAAGGCCGCCAATGCAAATTTGGGTTTAATATCTACAAACCAGATATGAATACGCATCTTGGGATCTACGAGATAACGATACTCTGCCTGACCCGCCAGGTAGTTCTGGTTACGATATCTACCGGTATAATATCCCCGCATAATATTGTCATTACCCATTTCCGGTAATAAGTAAAATGGCAGGTCATTTCCCTGCAGGCTATTAAAAATACCATTAAAGCCCAGGGTGCTTTTTCGGGAGAAGGCAATAAAATGAGTTCCCTGCGCTTCCACTTTAAAGAGCGGTTGTTTACTCAGGAAAGAAGGTGCGTAAGCCACATTGAGCTTCAGCCACCAACCATGACGGGTATAGTTTTCATTGTCACGGTTATCATAAATACCGGTCAGGCCGAGAAAGGTAACATAACCACCGTCCTTATCTGTGAGGGGCATGGTCGTATAAATACCTTTGTTGTCACTGCTGCTGTAAGTATCGTGCTGATACAATATAGACGCCCCCGCATAAAAATGACCGGTGATGCGCCGCTCCCCTTCCAGCTGTACTTTGTAGCGGATATTACTTACCAGTGAACGGGTGTTATAATGAGTAGTATCGCCAATACCAAAAAAGTAAAGCGGATAATTATGATAACGGAGATTCCCTTTAAAATGCCAGAGATTCCCTCTTGTCCAGATATTTGTTTTGAGATCTATTTTAAACTGCTTTTCCGTGGTGACCGCGGGAATCAGGTTCAGGGTGGAGTTACGCGTACTTAAATCAGGGTTCCTGTTATCCGTATAAAAGGAATATAACATGGCCGCTCCTATCTCCAGTCCTTTTTCCTGCGAATAACCCAGCACCGGTAACGGAAAGAAACTGCGTTTACGGAAGGCTAAGCTATCGTGTATACCTTCCCGTGAGGGACCTGTATGAGCAGCGCTATCCTGTTGAGCCTTTACACCTGTTGCTAATAAAACTAATAAAGCCGTGATATGGAGGTTTTTACACATAGGCTGCAAATGTAAAGAAATTAGCGAAGGGGATCGTCTTCGGCCATTGTCTTTTTCCGGATTAAGACGTCCCCTCCCACCATTACGGCTTATCGGAATGCCCGAGACTTTTTTCCGGGTTCACCTGGTCCCGCACCAGCTGCTTCAGGAATTTGATTTCGGGAAAATGCCCGGCTTCTTTGCGGTCAAATAATACGGTGTCATTGAGCCGTATAATAAAGGTCCCCCCTGTTTCACTGGGACAAAGGGTTACGCCACCCAGATCTTCTGTGAAAGTGGTTAATAATTCCTGGGCCATATAGGCTGATCTTAATAACCAACCACATTTAGGGCAGTATTCTATCGTAATAACCGGTTTCATTGGCATTATTATTTTAAGCGTCAGACACGACAAATTAAAAAAAATAAAAATTTCCGGAAAGATACGACCCTGTTTGGTTTATAGGGATATAACACTAAATACACCGACCGTTAAAGCACTTTTTATCCCAACTTACTTTGAATCGTGGCACATTATCTTTAATTTTAACCTATATTAAAGTGGACCGTCCCCGAATCGCTCCACCCTTGTCACAGCCAACATTATACACTATGCTGCCGGCCAGTCCTTTGAATAAATGTATTTTAATCCCACTTTACTTCATGTTGCTGTCCCCTGCGGTAGCAGCGCAACACGATATGAGTGATTCTTTACTGACATCCCTTCAATCCCATATAAAAAGAGATACTGCAAGAGTCAAGCTGCTGAACCAGATTGCCAGGATCTACTTCACCAAAGATGCTACATTGGCCGCCCGCTACGGAGAAGAAGCCCTGTTAATCAGCGACAGTCTTAAATACACCAATGGAAAAATATGGGCCCTGCGTAACCTCGCCCTCGTGGAAAATACAAAAGGTCACCTGGATCAACAAATGCAACTGACCCTCAATGCACTTAAACTGGCAGAAACCATCGGCGAGCCTTACATGCTCGGCGTACTCAATAATGATGTAGGCAATATTTTCACAGAGCTGAATAGCCCCCGTGATGCCCTCGCGTATCTGAAAATATCGCTGGCAATCAAATTAAAAAGAAACGAAAAAACAGAGATCGGGAAAACCCTCAACAATATCGGGTCTGCCTATATCGCACTGAAAATGCATGATTCCGCCATGTACTTTCTGCAGAAAGCGGAAAAGATTAAACTGGAACTCAACGACCAGCGCGGACTTGCCTATACCTATGAAAACATGGGTATCATTTCCATGGTGCAGCAAAACTATAATGACGCCTTGCGCTATCACCTGCTGTCTGCCGCCTATTATAAAGAAGCAGATAATCTACCGGGAGTGGTGAAAGCCAGTCTGAACCTCGCCGAAGTACAAACAATGCTGGGCGACCTTAAGGGCGCAGACAAAAACCTGGACAATGCCAAAGCCCTGAATGATAAACTGGGGAACGTTAAAAATGAAATGATCTACTATAAAATCCGCTATGAACTGGATTCTGCCAGGAAAGATTATGTAGCGGCCTTTAATCATTTCAGGGAATACAGCAACCGGAACATCGACTATTTCAATGCAGAAAAGGGCCGGCAGATTTCCCGCTCCGAGGAAAGATATGAATCGGAAAAAAAACAGCGCGAAAACATTGTGCTGAAGAAAGAACAACATACACACCTGGCCACTATACAGCAACAACGTGTGCTGGTATTGTCCGCAGCCGCCCTGTTCCTCGCCCTGCTGCTCATTACAGTGATGGTATACCGCCTGTATAAAAGGCAACAGGAACTATACCTGGAACTCAATAACAAGAACCGGGAAGTCTCTATGCAGAACCGCATTATCCTGGAACAGAACGCCACGCTGGAAAACCTGAACCAGGTAAAGGATAAAATATTTTCCGTGATCTCCCACGATCTTCGCTCACCACTGGCGATCCTGGAAGGACTGCTCTTCCTGCTGAAAGATGAAAAAATTGATGCCAACCAGTTCCGGATGTATACCGACGAACTATGGCGCGATGTAAAAAACACGGCCTACATGATGGATAATATGCTGCAATGGGCGAGCAATCAAATGAAAGGTATTGGCGTAAAAGCCGATGACTTTGATGTAACGCTGCTGCTAAGCCGTGAATTTGATTTGCTGCAAACCCTTGCCAGGCAAAAGGAAGTGAAGCTATCGCACGAGCTGAATAAAAGTATGATGGTATATGCTGATCCGGATATGATCCGGCTTGTACTACGTAACCTGATTAACAATGCCATCAAGTTTACCCCCGCTGGCGGTGAGGTCATGATCACCGCGCAGTGCAACAAAGAAACAGCTGAAATCACTGTGAAAGACAATGGTACCGGTATTCCACTGGAGAATCAGCACCGTATCTTCTCCAATATCTACTACTCTACTACCGGCACCCAAAATGAAAAAGGCTGCGGGTTGGGTCTGCACCTGTCCAAAGATTTTGTGGAACGGAACCACGGACAAATCTGGTTTAACAGTATGCCAGGCAGTGGCAGCAGCTTTTCCTTTACCCTCCCGCTATCAGAGGATCATGAAATAAATCCCCGTGCCTATACCGTAGTCGTACAGGACCATCCCCTGAATGGTGTAAGCGTACTAAGACGCTGATCAGCCCAGTCCAAAGGCCGTAGTGTGCTTGATTTCCGTCATCACGAAGGAACTGTGTACCTGTCCGATGTTTTCGATAGCTGCCAGCTTATTGGTTAAAAAGTGCTGATAGCTGCGCATATCATCCACCACTACTTTCAGCAGGTAATCGTAGGTTCCTGCCACATGATAGCATTCCATCACCTCTTCCATTTTTGCGATGGCCGTTTCAAATTTTTTAATCAGTGGCTGCGAATGCAGTTGCAGTGATACATTACAGAAGGCCATCAGGGTTTTACCTACTTTGTCGCCATGCAACAGCGTTACGTAGCTTTTAATCACCCCACTCTTTTCTATCTTCTTCAGCCGCTCGTAAGTAGGGGTAACGGACAGCCCTATACGGTGCGCGATCTCCTTGGTATTTAACCGGGCATCGTTTTGTAACACCTGTAATATCCTGCGGTCTGTTTTATCCAGTGTATCCATGGCAGTTATATTTATCTTTAAAAAGATATCCGGTCTTTTTAAAGCAGTTTAATTCAACTATTAACTACACAATAATAGTATATATTTTCTATTCTAACCACACTTCCAGTTTAATTCAATTAGCATATCATACATTCGCAGGATCATACACCTGTAATAAACGATTATGAAAGAGTACCGGTTAGCGCCGGCTGATAAAGCGGCGCTGGATGAACTGTTAGCGCAGGTACAATCCCGTACCAAAGATTTCCTGGGGTATCCTGTATCTAAAGATTTTGATTATAGTCCTTTACTGCCTTTTCTGCAATACCCGCTTAACAACCTGGGTGATCCCTTTGTACCTGCTACCTATGCAGTAGGTTCCAGGGAGATGGAAAAGCAGGTGGTATCATTTTTTGCGGACCTGTTCCGCGCTCCCGAAGATGACTGGTGGGGATATGTGACCAATGGCGGTTCTGAGGGCAATTTATATGGTTTATATCTTGCGCGGGAGCTTTATCCCAAAGGGATGGTATATTATTCCGAGGCAACACACTACAGTGTGCAAAAGAACCTGCACCTGCTGAATATGCCTGGTATTATTATCCGCACTTTGCCTAACGGGGAAATTGATTACGATGACCTGGAAAATACGATGCGTATGAACAGGCATCTGCCGGTAATTATGCTGGCCAATATAGGTACTACTATGACCGAAGCCAGGGATGATGTAAGGCGCATTAAAGGCATCCTTAAAAACCTGGCTATCCGGCATCATTATATTCATGTTGATGGCGCTTTATCCGGCAGTTACAGTGCCTTCCTGGAACCCCGGCCTGCATTTGATTTTGCAGATGGGGCAGATAGTATTGCCATCAGCGGGCATAAATTTATTGGCGCCCCCATTCCCTGCGGAGTGGTGATTGCCAGAAAATCCAATCGCGACAGAATAGCCCGGTCTGTGGCGTATATCGGTAGTATGGATACTACCATCACCGGTTCAAGAAACGGCCATAGTCCATTGTTCTTATGGTACGCAATCAAGAGCCTGGGATCTGCCGGATTAAAGGAAAGGGCCAGGCATAGCTTAGCTGTAGCTGCCTACGCGGTGGAACGTTTGAACGAAAACGGTATCCCTGCATGGCGTAACCCCAATGCTATTACGGTGGTGTTTCCGGATCCTCCCGGAAGCATTCGCCGTAAGTGGCAACTGGCTTCAGAAAATGGCTGCTCGCACATTATCTGTATGCCCAATGTAAGTAAGGAACAGGTAGATGAATTCATTGACACGCTCATAGCAGCCATGGTAGTTGCTTAACCAACTCCTTCTGCAATGGCCATGATTTCTGTGTTGAGGGCGCGCCTGATCTGGCGCTCCGTTTCCTTGTTGGCAAGGGGCATCAGCAACTGCACTTTAAATTGTACAAAGTCTTTCTTGATTTCTATTGTTTTCAGCGAAAAACTTCCAGGGGTAAAGCTGCGGGAATACTCTTCCACAGAGTTTCTCAGCCGCTCTTCCAGTCCGCGGATAGTAAAAGGATGTTTATGATCCAGTTCAAACTCCAATGTCAGCTTTTTGATATTTTGTTTGGACTGGTTTAATACAATAGATGTAAAGACCACCGAATTGGGAATAATCACGATATCATCATCCTCGTTCTGTAATACCACATTGATGAGCGTAATATCCATCACCTTTCCTTTGTAATCTCCTATCCGCACATGATCTCCGAGTGACAACTGATCTGAAAACATGATGATCAGTCCATTGATCATATTGGTGATATAATCTTTTGTAAGCAGGGCAATCGCCGCCGCCACGATGGTGATGCTGGTAATGAACTGCAGTGGATTTACACCAAAGAAAAAGGTAATGGCCAGCAGCAGGAACAGGGTATTTAATACGGAAGATATCCTGTTGATGCCCAGGATAAAGTTGTCTTTTTCAATAGGCTTGCTGCGATTGCGACGGGTATACCATGATAAGATGAGCAGCCAGGCGAGGGAAATAACCAGGTTGGCGCCCAGGAAAAAAGAGAGCGCGTTGGTTAACTTAAACAACCAGACAAATTTGTTATAAACAGCAGGATGTTCAATGTTGAAATATACAATGCCAAGGTATACCAGCAGTTTCACCAGGAATATGATCCGCTCCCTGCGATTGGTATTTTTATAGGTTTTATCGGTTACCATCATAGCTATTCACGCTCGCTTTGATTGCGAAGGTACAACCGTGATTTGATTTGTGAAGCAACCGGGGGTTATTTCATTTTATCCAGGATATCTTCCCAGATGATACGGGCGATCTGCTCTGATTCCACGGTACGGAGGCTTCCTTCCAGGGTGTCTTTGTGATCGGTGGTAAAACGTTGGGTATGGGGTTCAAATTCTTCCAGTACATGTTCGCTTACATCAGGAATGACTTGAAATGCAGTTGCCAAAGCTCCCCCATCGATCGTGATGATCAATCCATAAGGTTTACCTTTTATGATCACCGTAATACTATGCTTTTCCATATAAAAAATGCCGCAAGTGATATACCATAAATAAAGACCGGTGCTGTGTAGTGACCGGTCTTTATGTATATATTGGAAGAGTGAAAACGATCCAAAAAACACGCTATTCAAGCCATAGCAGCTGACTTTTTACGGGCAGCTGACTTTCTCTTTGGTGCTGCTTTTTTAGCAGTGGCCTTTTTGGCAGTCGCCTTTTTGGTCGTTGTTTTCCTTCCCGTAGCTTTTGGGACAGTGGTTCTTTTAGCCGTTGTTTTTTTGGCGGTTGCCTTCTTAGCAGTAGCTCTTTTTGTTGTTGTTTTCTTCGCCGTTGTTTTTTTCGCTGCCACCTTTTTAGCAGGTGCTTTTTTGGTGGTTGTTTTTTTAGCTGCCGCTTTCTTAGGCACTTTGGCGCCTTCTTCTCTCGCTTCAGACAAGCCTATTGCAATGGCTTGTTTAGGATTCGTAACTTTCTTATTGCTTCTTCCACTTTTTAATTTGCCCTCGTGCATTTCATGCATAGTCTTTTTGACTTTACGCTGCGATTCTTCTGAATACTTTGCCATGACAAAAAATTTAGATGGGTTGAGAAAAAGAAATAACGATGATATGAAAACAAAATATAAGCCACGGAAAATGAGGGATTTCGTGCGAATAAAATGGGGAAGGGTACTCGAAAGTGTGTTAAAAATTCTATGGATTGTGGAATGTATTGCCCTATTTCCTTTTCAGCTATCGGCGAATACGGCCTCTGGTGGTGAAAACAGGTGGTGGCACATATCTTGATCCCCGGTAAAGGGAATATTTTAACTACTATCACTATTGTTAAACTACTATCACTATAAAAAACTTCAGGATTATGGAAGACATCAGATTTCAACATGCCACGCCAGTAACCCATGTACAGGAGAAAAATCCGGAACAAAAAAATAAGCATAGTAAACGCGGATTTGCTTCTATGGACCCTGAACAGCAACGTGCCATATCAAGAGAAGGTGGAAAAGCAGCGCACCAACAAGGTGTAGCCCATAAATTCACTTCCGAGGAAGCACGTGCAGCAGGCAAAAAAGGCGGTGAAGCCGTGAGCAAGAATCGTGAACACATGGCCGCAATTGGCCGTAAAGGTGGTACTAACCGCGGAAAAAAGAAAAATAACGTTGAAACCGATAACCAGCAATAACCCGATGGGGTTATTGCTTTTTTTATCCCGAATGGCTGGTTCTTCTGCCATTCTTCTTTCCAGTGGCCATACATATAGGAATATCTTTCTTATATTTATCGCTTTTTATATTCTATGGTAGCAAAAAGGCGCTGGATCTATCTCCTCCTCATTTTATTGAATATCCCTTTAGGACTTGCCACCAGGTGGGCTCCCCAATATTTTCCTGAAATCATACGCATATACGGAGGCGATGTATTTTCCGCCACCTGTATCTTCTTTGGTATACGATTCCTTTACCCCGTTACCCCGCTGTGGAAAATCAGCATCAGCAATTTTATAATATGTATGCTTATTGAGGTACAGCAGCTGTACCAGGCCGAATGGGCGGTAAAATTCCGTAATACCCCTGCCGGCATTCTCCTCGGACATGGCTTCCTCTGGAGTGACTGCGTATGTTATGCAGTAGGTACCCTACTCGCTTTCGCTTTTGCATGGCTACTTGAAAAGATAATTTGATTATATTTAGCTGGTATCATTTAACAATTCCATTATGCAGATAATCATTAAGATCGGGATCGCATTGGTAATGCTGGAACACCTGTACATTTTGTGGTTCGAAATGTTTGCGTGGACAACAAGAGGCCCTAAAATATTCAGACAGTTTCCGAAGGATCTTTTTCCGCCTACCAAATCACTAGCCGCTAACCAGGGGTTGTACAATGGCTTCCTGGCTGCCGGATTGGCCTGGACTTTTTTCATTTCAGACCCGCTGTGGGCAGGAAGAGTAGCCATATTCTTTTTAAGCTGCGTAATAGTAGCCGGTTTGTATGGAGCGCTGACAGCAGACAAAAAGATTTTTTTTGTACAGGCATTACCTGCACTGATCACACTATTACTGATATTATTTTCTTAAGACCCTTTACATGATACAGGAGTCAGACATCAGGATAGGAAACTACGTATCCTACTTTGATTATAACATGGAAGAAACAGCCTTTGTGGTAGAAGGCATTTTGCAGGGATATGTCTATAATTCCGGGCTGCCGCTCAGTAAACTACGCTGTGAAAAAGTCAACCCGGTAATACTGGATATTTACCTGTTATCCAGGTTTGGCTTCATTAAAGGAGATCCTGACTACGGAGAAGATGAGAACGTATACTCCCTGAAATATAACCGGCTCCATAGTGTACATGTGCGGAGTGAAAATGACGTATTTCAGCCACTTACCGATGCGGCAGAAGGCCTGGTAGCTTACGGCCGGCCCATAGTACATGTTCACCAGCTGCAAAATCTTTTTCAGGCCATCACCCGTGACGACCTGACATTATTTGAATAACTTATTTCCACTTTTCCGGTTTGAATACTACAGTCCCATCGCCCTTTAAAACCCAGGCGGTGACGGGGTTTACATGGTAACCTCCCATATCAGCGCCCCTGGCTTGTATGAGCTGTTTCATAGTAGGCTGACGATAACCGGTATCATCTACAGCCAGGCTCATAATTTCTGTGGGCTTTCCATCCCAGTACCAGAGATAACGAAAATAGGTATGCGCTTTATCCAGCACAGGCTCCTGTAATGTGGCTTTTACCCAGTGCTTCCCGGCATCTGTGCTGACTTCTACCCTATCAATTTTCCCCCGGCCACTCCAGGCAATGCCTCTTATTTCTATCCAGCCCTTTTCTACCTGCTGTGGAAAAGAGGGATAGGTAATGATAGACCTGGCATCCATGTCAAAGCTAAACTGCCGGATCTTATGATCACGGATAGTTTCCGTGTATTTGGATGTCTCTTCCCGGGTCATGAAAGGCTGGTCAGATAACTCGATGCGCCGGATCCATTTTACATTGGTGTTTCCCTCCCATCCCGGCAAAAACAGGCGGGCAGGATAGCCTTGCTCCGGACGGATGGCCTCTCCATTCTGACCATAAGCAATCATCGCATCTTTCCATCCTTTCTGTACAGGAATACTGCGGGTCATCACAGCCGCATCAGAGCCTTCTGCCAGAAACCAGGTAGCTTTGGGGCTCACACCTACCTCGCGGAATAAGGTAGACAGCATCACACCTGTCCACTCACTCTGACTGGTCAACCCACATATTTCCTGCGCTGTCATGGTTTCTTTACCTGATCTGAAGTTGCCCGAGCATTCTATAAAGGCAATACGGGAAACGGCCGGAAAACGTTTTAAATCCCGCAGGGTAAATATCATCGGGCGTTCCACCATACCATGAATGAGTAATTCATATTTATCCGGATGAATCAATGGTACGCCGGCATGGCTTCTTTCAAAATGAAGATCTGATGGCGTAATGATACCGTACAAGTCCTGCAACGGTGTCCGGGATGAAATATCGGATGGCTTTTTTACGGGTTGCTCAAAAGGAGAACGGGTACCAAGTTTTCCGGGTAACGTGCCGGTAATTTTAGTAGGATCCGCATAAGCACTATCCGCAGAATCTGGAATTCCTGTCTTACTGGTAGTTGCCTGGGGCCCTGGTGCACGCTGTATACCGGAGGCACCCATTAAAGCCGCAGCAGCGGAAACTGCGGCGGCTCTCAATATCGTTCGTCTGGGTATCTTTTTGCCGTTGTTGTCTTTATCTTCCAATGTCATAGCTATTCATTTTACTTCATTACCTCCGCGGCGGTCATCATCCACGTAATATTTTTTCGCAGGCATCACTATTTGCGGCAGATTCCGGGCATTTAACTGCAGCGTGCTATCAATGACCTCATTGCGGTATAAGAGGAAAGCCGTGAGGCTGTATACCTCTTCATTGGTGAGAGAGCCCGGCGCATTGAAAGGCATGGCACGGCGGATATAATCGAATACCGTTGTGGCATAAGGCCAGTAATTCCCAATGGTTTTCACGCGGGTAGTATCGCCAATGGGCGCCACGAGGCGATTGGGTGTTGGTTCTGCGCCGGTTTCCCCATGACAGGCCGCACATTTTGCGATATAAATACGTTGACCTATCACCGCATCACCGCTGCCCGCAGGCAATCCTTTGCCATCCGGTGCAATGGAAATATTCAGGGAGTCTAACTGCGCGGCAGTGGCAGTATGACCAAATCCGAAATGCGATGGCCAGCCGGTATCCGGTGGCCGGGTGTTGGTATGGCAAGCGAGCATACCCAACACCACTACGGCTGCCACCCGGTAACAACAGGAGCGTTTAATGATCATATCTCTCCCTAATATTTTCCTGCATTTAATGTGCTGGGCGTTAACGCATATTTTTTATCTACGCGATCCAGCACTACATAAATATTGTTTTTGTTTTCATCTACACCCGTCAGTATAACATGCGCCCCATTATCTGTTGCATACTTTACAATGAAACGTTTACGGTTTTCAGTGGCAGGAGTAGCTGCATAATCTTTTGCCCTGCGGGCAGATAATGCCAGCGGATCTATTTTCAGCGCTTCATCACCAATATTTCTCAACGCCTCTGCGGGTATCCAGCTATCTTTTACTTTAGCCTGCTGTTTACGGACGGCCTTTTCTGCGGCTTCATCAACAGGTGCGCCACCATCTCCACCAACGCCGGCCGTACGGTTACGCCTGTCGGGAATGGGTTTGTATTTGTCTTCCAGGTAAAGTACTTTATTGACTTCATCTGCATAGTAGTGGAAAGCACGCTGCCCACCCGCCAATCCGGTTATTTCAAAAGTCCGGTTCACATCCCGCTGCGGATCGCCACCACCATTGGAAAGATCCAGCGGATGCGGCGTATTTACCCGGTACGTGAAAGTAGACCAGTTCTCAAAAGTAGCTTCCTGCCAACGGGTGGAATCCAGTGGTGAATAAGGAATCACCTGGTCATTTAACCGGAATTCCGTTACCTGGTAGTTGCCCCGCAATTGCTTTACACCTGCTACTGCCGGCTGTTTATAAGGATCATACAGGAAATTGATGAGCTGCAGGTAAAATAATACACCCAGGAAAAGGAAGATGGTAGCAGACTTCAGACTAACACGCGTATAGCGTAACCACTTCTGTGAAAAAGAAGGATAATAATTTACGGGGACGGTAAAACGTTCCTGTACCAGCAAACGATAAATTTTAGGTACATCGTTGACCAGCAACAAAGCTGCCAGCATTACAAAATAACTGCTGTATACATGTACCCCGCCATCATAGGCAAAGTTGACATATACAATATCTCCCAAAGCACCTAACAACAAAACAGCACCAAGGGTAGTTGTTTTCCGGAAAAATAATAAAGTACCTGCCGTTATTTCCACTACGCCGGCAAACACCTGGTACCAGGGCACTATCCCTACCGACAACCAGTATATTTTTTGTGCGGTAAGGTCACCGAAGTTGGTATTTAAAATACCGAGAGAAGGATAAGGCATCTGTACCGGTAATAGCTTGGTAAATCCAAAACCAATGATACCAGTACCAGCTCTATACCTAACGACTACACGCAGCCAGTACCAGGCGGTGTAATATTCTTTCCGGGGCAACTTACGTGCCTTTACAAGGCCGGTCCATATCAGCCCGCCGGCTGTAGCTATCAGTGCAGTGGTAATCCAGTTGGCATATCCTAACAACTGGCTACCGAAAATAGTGCTGCCCAAAAAGTTAATACCAGAGCCAAACCGCGCAATATCATACAGATCGCGGTAATTCAGGTGAAACCAATCGAGTTGCACCAGTTGTTTGTACCACTCTATGCTGTTAGGAATAGAGACAGCAATAAAAAATATAAATGCAATGCGGAATAAAATCAGTTGATATTCCTTCCAGGCTGGTAGTTGCACCAAAGGMGCTTCAATGGCAGGCGGCACCTGGGAATCGCTTTCCCTGATCACGGTTTCATCTGCTAATGTTGGAGTGATATGAGACATGATAATCAGTTTAAAGTTTTAATTTTCTGTTTCTTCCACTTCCTTTCGCGGCTTCTTCGAGCAGGTAAGTCTTCTTCACTTTTTCCAGTACCACATAGATGGAATCCCTGCTGTAAGTAATTCCGCTGAGTATCACCCGGTCTTTATCCGGACGGCTGTAATGCAGCGACAATGTTTCCGCTGATAATTGCGGATGCCTGTTTTGCAACGTGAGCAGCCCCTGTACCGTATCTGCGGTATAGCTGTAGTAATGCCGGCCACTGGTGCCTTCAATTTCGTATAACCGTTCCGCGTTATTACGTAATACCAGGTGCTGATTATTGGAATCTATCGGCGCCGGCTTGTTGGTGCGGATGCTGATGGTATTCCATTTTTCAAACACTACATTATTCCAGCGCAGGGAATCAGTTAAAGAGTAAGCCAGTGTATCACCATTCACTACAAAAGTAGCTACATTGTATAGTCCACTGATAGCCGGCAACCCTTTGCTGCCAGGATATTGATAAGGGTCATTTTTTGCACCGGCACCGGTTTTGATACCATACACCACAATGAAGTACAACAGGAATACGGTTTTCAACGCCAGCCTGCTGTATCTTTTTGCGCCATCAAATACAGGCTTGAAGGTAGCTGCGGCAGTAGGCTGTTGTAAAATAAGCAGCCTTATAATTCTTTGCAGATCAAAGCTCAGGATCGCCAGCGCATAGGTAATGAGCAACAGGCTGTATACCTGCTCCCCACCATCATAGGCCAGGTTGGATACGAAAATGTTGCCACAGAAAATGAGGAAAATGAAAGCGCCAATAGATGCTGTCTTCCTGAAAAGTAATAACACGCCAATAATAACTTCTACCAACCCCAGAAATAGTTCATACGAAGGAACAATACCCAGACTGAGAGAGAATAATTTCCAGCGGGTAAACGCTCCGTAAGGCGTATTCAGACTGCTGATAGACGGATAAGGTGCTTGCAGCGCAAAGATTTTAAGAAAGCCATACGCAATTACCGCCAATGCCAGCCGGTAACGCAGCAATACCCGCAACCAGTAAAAGGCGGCATCATATGCGCGGGTGCGATTGCGATCTATATAGGTCCTGATACCTGCACCCACAACAGCAATGGCCAGTAAAATTGTCCAGTCCTTATAGCTCGCAGGGGCCGCACTAAACCGTGTTGTATAATTGGCCAGGTTAAAAATATCCTCATAATGAAGATGAAAAAGACGGGTAGAAAAAAGATAGCTGTAAAATTTCCAGTCGAGCGGCAACGCCTGCAACAGGAAATAAATAAAAAATACCCTGAACCCAATCTTCTCGTAGTCTTTCCAGGCGGGTGTTTCGCCGATAGTGACATTACTCATTGTTGATTGTTGTAAGGTGATAAGATCAGTAACCATCGTTTTGCTTCAGATTGCCTTTCGATAATGCGATTTCGTTAGCTGGTATCGGAAACAGATATAATTGTGGATTGGTAATATTCAACACCGTAGCGGCGCGACCGGTACGGACCAGGTCGAACCAGCGATGCGGTTCGAGGGCAAATTCCACTCTTCTTTCATTTTCAATGGCCAGTAGTAACGATTCTTTACCAGCTGCCGTAGTGGGCAATAATCCCGCCCTGTCACGTATCAGGTCCAGGTCTGTTTTGGCGGGCAGTAGTTTTTCCTGCTGTGCCGCTGCTTCTGCGCGGATCAGGTATAACTCTGCAATCCGGATAATATAGGCCGGATCAGTAGCCGGGCTCCGATAGTAAAGATTGCCGTACCATAATCCGGCAGAAGTTTTTGCGATCAGTGCATTGCGGTTGCCACCAATAGCAGGATCATTCAACAGTGTCACCAAAGCATCCGATGGCGCCCACTGCCGGGTACCGCCGTTTGCCGGTGGCTGCCAGTTGGCACGATGCCCGCTCAGATAAGTAGCGCTATACGATAATTCAAATACAGACTCCCGCGTAGCAATGGCGCTGGCAGGGAAAAAGAAGGCGCTGTAAGGTTTTTGCAACGCGTAATTTTTTGTATTACTGATTACTTTGGAAGCGTAAAATTCTGCCTGTGCCCAATTGGATTGGTACAGGTAATAGCGTGCCTTCAATGCCCATACCGTTTCGCGGTTAGCGCGTACGGGATTGGGTTGTGCATTGTCTGGCGGTGGCAGCAACAGGGAGTCCGCCGCATTCAGATCACTTAGCACCTGCTGATATACCTGCGCAGTGGTGCTGCCTTTAAGACCCACTTTATCGTCAGCACCCAGTGTAGGTCTTAACGTTATCTGCACATTTCCCCAGGTACGGGCCAGATCAAAATAATTCAGTGCACGGATAAAATATGCTTCGCCGATCACCTGGTTCCTGTCCGCCGTAGTAAAGGCGGCATCAGCCACCACCGGCACTTTCGCGATTACATTATTAGCACCATTGATTGTGGCGTAAATAGCAGACCATACACTTTGCAGGTTGCCGTTATCTGCGGATATTTTATGGGTAATGAATTGCTGAATAACAGACTGGGAGCCGGTCCACTGCACATTATCACCTGGCAGGTATCCAAAAGTCTGGAACAGTGAGCCATAATAATTATCGGCGGCCAATTTGCGGTATACGCCACGCAATGCTGTACTGGCAGATGTTTTATCAATGATGGTCTGTTCATCAGACACGGAATCTCTTGGTTGTACGTCCAGGAATTTTTTGCAGGACATGGTCGCCAGCGAGAAAAAGAATACCGATATATAATTCCGATATGTTTTCATAAAGGATGATTAAGAAAATTAAAGAGTTACGTTTAAGCCAAACTGTACACTACGCGGTTGCGGTGGTGTGCCTAGATCCAGTCCCTGTACGGTTTGTATACCGGTTACATTTGATTCGGGATCCAGCCCGGTATATTTGGTCAGCAACCAGAGGTTACTACCGATAAAGTATACACGCAGCTGCTGAATACGCAATCTTTCGCTGATAGACTTTGGAACAGTGTAACCAAATGTGAGTGATTTAAGACGGAGGAAAGAACCATCTTCCAGGAAGCGGCTGTTCTGATCCACGGTGTAGTTCAGACCGTAAGCGGTGAGGCGGGGTACATCTGTTTTGTCACCCGGCTTTTGCCAGCGGTTCAACTGATCTGCAAACAATACGCGGTTGGCATCTCTCGTGCCACCACCCTCTCCGAAAAACCGGTTGAGGTTATATACATCGTTGCCATATTGAAATGACAGCAGGATGCTCAGGTCAAAACCTTTATAGGTGAAGGTATTGCTGAAGCCACCGTAAAACTTGGGCATGGCGTTACCCATTACCTGCCGGGCAGATACTGGCAGTTTGCCGTCTTTGGCGCCTTCGAAAATAACATTACCGGTTTGCGAATCTACGCCCAGCTGTTTATATAACCAGAAAGAATACATCGGAGATCCTTCTTTCATGATAATCCAGTCGCGGTTATACTGGTATACCGGTGTAGGCAGCTTTTCAATACGGTTGGCATTACCGGCAATATTCAAACTGCTGCTCCAGGTAAATGAACGGGTGGTAATGTTGGTGGTATTCAATCCAATTTCATAGCCTTTATTACTGATTTCTCCTGCGTTACTATACACCGAGGAGAAGCCCGTTGCGCCGGCTGATGGCAGCAACAGCAATACATCGCTGGTGTACTTGGAATACACATCTGCGGTCAGGTTAATGCGGCCGTTGAATAATCCCAGGTCTACGCCAATGTTGGCCTGACTGGTTTTTTCCCAGCGCAGATCTTTGTTGGGCAACTGCAACGGCGCCGTGCCCGGCTGATCACCGCTGCTGTTATCCGGATATCCTGCGCCACCGGACCATAAGCCTTTGGCGGCGAAATCGCTGATGCCGGATTGATTACCCGTAATGCCATAGCTGGCCCTCAGTTTCAGATCGCTGATACTATTAACTGTTTTCAGGAAATTTTCTTCTTTCAACCGCCAGGAGGCGCTCACAGAAGGGAAATAGCCCCATTTATAGTTATCACCGAATTTAGAAGAACCATCAGCGCGGATGCTGGCTTCTACATAATATTTGCCGGCATAGTTATAATCTATCCTGGAAAAGAAAGAGGTCAGGGTACTCCTGGTCCATGTTTGCGCGGCGGTGCGGGTGGCAGCAGCAGAAATATATTTATAGGAATTGTTCGGGAAACCGGAGCCCTGCGCAGAGGTCAATGTTTCCGTATTGCTTTGCAGCGTGTTTCCTATGAGTACACCGAAGAAATGTTTTTCACCGGCATGTTTGCGCCACGACAATGTTTGTTCATTGATCCAGGAAGTATTCTGTGTGATGGCGGAAGTAGCCAGACCGTTAGTGGGACTGGCGCCGAGTTGTGTGAGGTTGTTCCAGTATTCGGATTCGTTATAGTTGTTATAATCGATACTGAAATTACTGTGAAACTTCAGATCCGGCAACAAGGTCGCGTCCAGGTACAGGTTACCGATGTAGCGCAAGCTTGTCGTATGTACGTCATAGTTATTAATCAGTACCTGTACGTTATCGAAGCCGGCCCAGCGGGCGGGTGAACCATCGGGATTTGTTTCAGGAAGATAGGTAGGTGTATGTAATGCTGCCTGTAACAATCCTCCCTGCGGGCCATCGCCTGCGCGGCCCTGGCTGCGGAAGCTACGGAAGAAGCTGTTGCTGGACCCGATTGTTACGTGATCATTAATACGCTGATCTATGTTCAGTTTAAAACTGGCGCGTTCAAATGAAATGGGTTTGAGGATCGCTTCCTGTTTCGTATAGCCGCCACCGAAGTAATACTTCGTTTCACGGTTGCCACCTGAAAGAGACAGGTTATAATTCTGCAGCGGCGCTGTCTGAAAAATTTCATCCAGGCGGTCGTACGTATGCTGATCCTGCGGCAAGCCTCTCGGAGCAGGTGTTTGAGTGGGATTGTCTGTTAATGGGCGGAAAGGCAGATAACTGTATTTTTTGACGCCAGCCTGATCATTGGCGGCGGTGGCATCTGCCAGTGAATTTTTATAGAATTCGTTCACCAGTTCTGCATGTTGCGGGCCCGTGGTGAGGTCCCATAGTTTAGGGGCCCAGGCCACACCCGTAGAAACGTCTGCGATTACTTTCGCCTTGCTGTTATAGTTGCCGCGGCGGGTGGTAACGATTACCACACCGTTGGCGCCCCTGGAGCCATAAATGGCCGTGGCGCTGGCGTCTTTCAACACTTCTATATTTTCAATATCAGCAGGATTAATATCTGCCAGCGGAGAAGAAAGACGGCCACCGGAATTCACGGTTTGCAGACTGGAATTATTCATAAATACACCGTCTATGATATAGAGCGGGTTATTATCTGCATTGATGGAAGTGGTACCGCGTACCCGGATAAATATCCCATCGCCGGGTACACCGGTATTGGAATTGATTTGTACGCCGGATGCCCTGCCCTGCAACTGTGCATCAAAACTGGCTACCGGAACCGTTACCACATCGCTGCCTTTTACGGAGGAAATGGCGCTGGTCAGGTCCCTTCTTCTCTGGGTACCATAACCTACTACTACCACGTCATTCAGCTGGGTGCTGAGCTCTTCCAGCAGGATATTGCCGGCATTGGATTTCTCTGCGTACACCTCCCTTAGTTTATAGCCCAGGGAAGAAATCTGGTAGATGACCGGCACTTTCTGGCCGGTTAAAAATGAGAACTCTCCATTAGCGCTGCTCTGCACTTCGTGCGTGGTGCCTTTAATGTGCACCAGTGCCCCTCCTATTGGCAATTGCGATTTGGCATCAATAATTCTTCCGGAAAGAGAAATGTTGTTCTGAACAACGGCTTTGTGCACAGGTTTTGTAGTGTCGGCACTATGGGAAGTCCGCTCCTGTGACCATGCGCTAGCCGCCAGCAGCAGCCCGCAGCTGCATGCAATAGCAATTTTCATTATCTTTACTTTGGTATGAAAAAATGAGGCCGGTGATAGTATGTAAATACAATCACTGAAAAATGTCTCCAACAGCCTTGATTACCAGCCGGAACTGCGCCAACAGTTCCGGCCTTTTTATTTTTAATGGTTGCACCCTAACATCGGGTGTCGATAAATTCCACGCAGCAAAATTTCCTCATTAAGTGTAATGATGTGTCCATGGTGAATATATTTTGAAAGATATACAGGGTATGTCAACAGGTGGATGAATGCCCCCTAAAGCGGACCCGGAAAGCCGTCAGAGTACAATAATACAATATTTTTCTAAAAGTCTATAATTTCAGTAGACTAATTAAAAAATATTATGGCAACCTTATGAGCATGATGTTTGTTGACCTATGTGTGATCTTTTTCACACCTAAAAAGGAGTCTCCATGAGTACCAACACTTCTCTCGTTCCAAATCCTGCCACACTGGATGAATTATGTATCAATACTATTCGTTTTCTTTCTGTGGATGCCGTGCAGAAAGCAGATAGTGGTCACCCCGGGCTGCCCTTAGGCGCTGCGGCCATGGCTTATGTGCTGTGGACAAGATTTCTGCGTCACAATCCATCCGACCCCGACTGGTTTAACCGGGATAGATTTGTGTTATCTGCCGGTCATGGTTCCATGTTGTTGTACAGTTTGCTGCATCTGACCGGGTACGACTTATCCATGGAAGAGATTAAACAGTTTCGTCAGTGGGGAAGTAAAACACCGGGGCATCCGGAACGCGGCGTAGTACCAGGCGTAGAAGTAACAACAGGTCCACTGGGACAGGGATTTGCCAACGGCGTTGGGATCGCCATGGCCGAAGCCTATCTTGCTGCGCGGTATAACCGTCCCGGCGATGCCGTGATAGATCATTATACCTATGCCCTCGTCAGTGATGGTGACCTGATGGAAGGTGTAGCTTCAGAAGCCGCTTCGCTGGCAGGACACCTCCGCTTAGGCAAACTGATTTATTTATACGATGACAACCGTATCACGTTGGCCTCAGCCACACCGGTTACCTTCACAGAGGATCATGCGATGCGGTTCCAGTCGTACGGCTGGCATACACAAAAAGTAGCAGACGGTAACGACCTCGAAGCCATAGATCAGGCCATACGGGCGGCGCAGGAAGTAACCGACCGTCCTTCTATTATACTCGTACGTACGCATATTGGTTATGGCTCTCCTAAACAGGATAGCACCTCCGCACATGGTTCTCCGCTGGGACCTGAGGATGTAAAGCTGACCAAAGAAAAGTTGGGCTGGCCGTTAACACCGGATTTCCTGGTGCCCTCCGAAGCCAGTGATCATTTCCGTAGAGCCGTTGACGTTGGTAAGCAACAGGCTGCCAAATGGGAAGAGCAAATGATCATCTATGCACAAAAATACCCGGATCTTGCAAAGGAGCTACGGTCATTGATACACGATATTCTGCCGGCAGACTGGGACAAAGATATCAAGCCGTTTCCTGCCGATGCCAAAGGGCTGGCTACCCGGGCAGCTTCCGGTAAAATCATACAGGCATTCTTTCCGCACCTCCCCGGATTTATAGGCGGCTCCGCCGATCTGAATACCTCTACCAACACCGAATTAAAAGATGCCGGGAACTTTGAAAGTCCGCTGATGAAGGAAGGAGATCTACAGGGCGCTGCCGGCGGTGTATGGGGGTATGAAGGCAGGAATATACAATACGGCGTCCGTGAACATGCTATGGGCGCTATTTCCAATGGCATGGCGGCACATGGAGGTATCATCCCCTACTGTGCTACTTTCCTCACCTTTTCAGATTACATGCGTCCATCAATACGACTGGCAGCATTGTCTGAGTTGAAAGTGATTTATGTGTTTACGCACGACAGCATTGCCATGGGAGAAGATGGTCCTACGCATCAGCCGGTGGAATTGCTGGCCGCCTTACGGGCCATTCCTGAACTGGTAGTGATCCGTCCCGGTGATGCCAACGAAACCATTACTGCATGGCAAATGGCGATACTGTTGCCGGATAAACCCATAGCGTTGATTCTCTCCCGGCAAAACATGCCCACGCTGGATCGCAATAAATATGCGTCCGCAGACGGGTTACGTTTTGGTGGGTACATTCTTTCAGATGCTGCAAATGCAGCGCCGGAGCTGATCCTCATCGCTACCGGATCAGAAGTAGATCTCGCAATAGCCGCACAGGAAAAACTGAAATCCCGTATAGCCGTTCGCGTTGTATCCATGCCTAGCTGGGAATTATTCGAAGCGCAAACACCGGAGTACCGCGAACAGGTATTGCCTGCTGCCGTAAGCGCCAGAATATCTGTTGAAGCAGGGATTTCGCAGGGATGGCATCGTTATACGGGTGATAAAGGTATCAACATTGCGATTGACCGGTTCGGCGCATCTGCACCAGGTCCGGTCATGCTKCGTGAATTTGGTTTCACCGTTGACAACATCTGTGAGCAGGCATTGACATTGCTGAAAAAATAATTGCGCTTCATGAAAAAACTCGTGGTCTTTGACCTGGATGGTACCCTGGCCGAAAGTAAATCTGCCATAGATGATGAAATGAGTACCCTACTTTATGCGCTCCTACGGGTGGCCAGGGTCGCCATTATTTCCGGTGGCGCCTGGCCCCAGTTTGAGAAACAGGTATTGGCCCATCTGCCCACAGATGAACGCCTGCAACACTTATCTATTCTGCCTACCTGCGGCACACAGTTCTATGAATACACCAGCGAATGGAAGCAGTTGTATGCAGAGAATTTCACGCCTGAAGAGAAAAAGAAAATTATTGACGCACTGAGTAGCGTTGTAGATAAACTAGGCTATACCCCGCTACAGGTATGGGGTTCACAGGTAGAAGACCGTGGCAGTCAGATTACTTTTTCCGCGTTGGGGCAGGAAGCTCCTTTAGAAGAAAAGAAAAAATGGGATCCTGATTTTGCCAAAAGACAACAGATGAAAGCCTTACTGTTTAATATCATCCCGGAGTTTGCGATCAACCTGGGCGGCACCACTTCTGTGGATATTACCAAACCCGGCATAGACAAGGCTTACGGCATCCATAAGCTGAGAGACATTTTGCATATTTCCATTGCAGAAATGCTTTTTGCCGGGGATGCTATTTTTCCCGGCGGCAACGACTATCCCGCTAAAACCGCCGGGGTAGATTGTATCAAGGTACGCGACCCGGATGAAACCAAGCGGGTAATAGAAACCATTGTTGCCTGCTATGCTGTTTTATGAGCCAGCAATTCGTTGAGTAACTCGGTTAAACTAACGCTACCAGCCGCAATCACCTCATCGCCGGCGCCATAGTAAATATACAGGGTATCGTCAAATACGGCGGTGCCTGTAGGAAAACAAACATTATCTACATCTCCCCTGATCTCCCATGCCCGCTCAGGTACCAGAATCGGATGCGGTAACCTGGCAATTTCTTTCATGGGATTATCCAGGTCCAGCAAAGCAGCACAACCTACATACACATAGCCATGCTTTGTTTCGTGCACACCATGATAGATCAGTAACCAACCATACTCCGTTTCTATCGGCGGAGCCCCCGCTCCTACATAACTTACTTCATGTGCATACTTTGATGTAAGCAGGATATGATCTTTAAAATGCAGAAAATAATCTTCCCAGAAAGCGGGCGTTAGTTCCGACAGTTCATTGATCGCCACCAGCTGCACATCGGGTTTTATACGATGCAGGAAATACAGCTTACCGTTAATTCTCCTGGGAAAGAAAAGTACATCCTTGTCCCATAATTTGGGATTGAAGTCGTTATAGAGCGTGTATTTATCACTGAGTGTGGTATTTGTAGACGCCAGTTTCTTAAACTCCGGAAAATCCATCTGGGCCACGATCAGTCCCTCTTTCTTAAAGTTGATACCGTCTGTAGAGGTGGCCAGCGCGCCACAGGCATTTGCCCCGTCAAAGGCGGTATAGGTAAGATAATACAGATCATCTATTTTCACTACCCGCGGATCTTCCAGCCCTTTGGCCTCATAGTCATGTTCCGGAAAGAGGATGGGCTTATTCATGCGTTCCGACACGGTTAACGGGTCGCTGAGTTTACAAAAACCAATACTGGAATGATTCCCCTGCTGAACCGCCCGATAGTAGAAAAGCACCTGATCTCCATTTCTGATAGTAGCTGGGTTTAACACACCTTCGTTTTCAAATTCCAGTGCTGTTTGTTTTAACAACACGCCGTCTTTTTTGATCCGTATCATAATTCCTGGTTTCCGGTTGGGTAAAATAATTATCGCCGGCTGAGTATGGATACTTTGCTCTGAGGATAATCTACTAACAACTTGTAAAAGATAGTATTTTTTGCTGAGCCGGAAACCAATACGTGATAAACACCTTTTTTGCGGGTGGCGGACCAGGTATAGTGGAGGCTGTCGCCGGACGCTCTTAAACTCCGCTCCTTCTGCCGGATATAATCCTGGGAAGCAACCAAATCTGAGGCTCTTTCTGGTGTGGCAAATAAGGCATCTATCTCCCGGTTAAATCTTTCACGCCAGTCCTTCCCGTACTTCCCGATTATTTTCTTTTCGGCTTCCTCATTTACCCGTTTGGCACTATCCATCAGCTGTTGTTCGATAACACAACCGCCTATATCATACAATTCAATGCCCCATTTAGCAGCCACCTGCTCCTCAAAAGGTATTCTCTCAAAATAAGGTAGCCCATAGGTTAGCAGGCGGATCTTTTCTTTTTGTTTAGACTGCGCCAAAGCATTATTAGAAACCGCACTCAACAGCATAATGACTAACAGTGTTCTCATATAAGAAATTAAATTTTGTTCAATACCAGCCAGTAATTCAATATCTCTTTCCACGCTACAGCCTGGTACTGAAGCAGCGCTGCTATGGCCGGTTCTGACCTCCATCCTTCCCCTGATTCGGTTGTACATCCGGAGGTTATCCCCGCATCAAGTCCACATCAAGTCCACCTCAGCTGCGGTGCTTCTATAGGTACTTAGCAGGTCTCAAGCATAGAATCGACGATGTCAACATAGTGAAGAGGTAATGTTGACTATAATGATGGGAGGCCTTAATGCACTATAAAATCCCTTCTAAAATATCCCTGACACCCGATTTCGGGCAGCTGCCAGGCTTAGATCTGTAGCGTTCTTCCTCTATAGATTGACTAAATTTTACGCTTAAAATTTACACTATCCCCCGGGTTTTCAACCTGATCCTTAATTTTCCTTCACAAAGTATATTATAACTATAACACATACAAATTAATCAACCTACTAGAAAAGGCCGGGAAGAGAGGAAACATGGGGGCATAAAAAAAGGACGAACCGATGTAACTCGTGTTCGTCCTTTAGTTGGTGACCTCATCTGGATTCAAACCAGAAACCTTTTGATTCGTAGTCAAATGCTCTATTCAGTTGAGCTATGAAGCCGTATTTCCCTTTCGGGATTGCAAATGTAGAACAATTTTTTATTCTAACAAATTATTTTTCAACTTTTTATACCTGATAGCTTTTCTTCAGGTTTTTTATTTTTACAGAAAATGCGGCAAGTGTTGCAGCATTTTCTGTTTTTTGTGACCTCATCTGGATTCAAACCAGAAACCTTTTGATTCGTAGTCAAATGCTCTATTCAGTTGAGCTATGAAGCCGTATTTCCCGTTTGGGATTGCAAATGTAGGAATTGTTTTAAATTAAACAAAAAAAACTTGAAATATTTTTTGACAGACTACCGTCAATGGATATACGCAATAGATGAATGGGGCGTTGGCCGGGGAAAGCGGGATATTTCGTGCATCCGCTTCCGTTAGTACCACCCTACCGGTTTAATGATGACACGTACTACGTTGCTTAAATTTTAATGATGATATTTCTCCGGTACATAATCGCCACCGGCACCAGGATTACCAGAACCAACAGTATGGCAGCGCCCAGAGAAGCATGGTAAGGCGACAACCAGCTAACGAAAACGGTCTGATAGAACCATTCATGCAGATTAGTGTCCTTTACCGGAATATAACCCAGGAGCTTGGGAACAAGACCCGATAATACAAAAGCCGTAATCGCGTTGCGGCCAAATGCCACAAACGGTGCCAGGTAGCGTTGATGTCCCTGCACATCAATCAGCCAATAACTCGCCGCCAGCGCCATGGTAGCCAGTCCGCCGGTATACAGCACGAAAGAACCCGTCCACAGCGATTTATTAATAGGAAAAAACGGATCCCATATCAGCGCCAGCACTACACTTCCAAAACCGTACACAAACATCCAGGACACTTTCACTGCATCGTCTTTGTCTTTCCTCCGCAACCAGGCCCCCACGAGCATACCGAATATACCGGTACCAATAGCAGGAATGGTACTTAAAATACCTTCCGGATCCCAGGTTTTGGATCCTGACCACAGGTGCGCCGGTGTGAAGACTAACCTGTCCAACCAGGCGCCCAGATTGGTTTCCGGCTCCAGGTTCGGCGCTCCTATTCCCGGTACAGGGATACCCGTCATCATCACCCAATAGGCCAGCAATAATACGGCTGCCGTCCAGATCTGCGTACGCCGGCTTGTTTTAATAAACAAGATAGCGCAGATACTAAACACGACCCCTATACGTGGCAATACCCCCGGAAATCGCAGGTGTGCAAAGTTGAATTTTGGGAAGAGGTTCAGGAACCAGCCCAATGCAATGATGGTGGCCCCCCGTCGCAAGGCTTGCCAAATGAGTGCCCGGTGTTGCCCGGGGTCCTCTTTACGGCTCCCCAAAGCATAGGGAATGGCTACCCCTGCAATAAACAGGAAAAATGGAAAAATCAAATCTGTAGGCGTACAGCCGTTCCATTTAGAATGTTCTAAAGGAGCATATACATAACTCCAGTTACCAGGATTATTCACCAGTATCATGGCGGCTACCGTGAGACCACGAAAAAAATCCAGGGATAATAATCTTTGTTTTACGGCTATCGTCTGCATCATTTGTTTTTTACTTGCTGATTATTCAGCACCGCATATCTGCTTCTATAAATATAAAAAAAACGGGGGGCTTACAAAAGGAACTTATTCAACACTGATGCAACATGCAAAATATCCTCTTCCGTATGAATAAAAGAACAGGGAAGGCTTAACGTCTGCTGATGAATTTTTGCAGAAATGGGATAATCATATCCGGTTAAATGGCCTTTTAATGCCAGTTGATCATGTGGAGCTACCGGGTAGTGGATTTCTGTGATAATATCATTGTCTGATAAATACTGTTTTAATTTATCTCTTTCCGGATGCAGGATATTGTAAATATKGTACACGTTGTAAAAAGCCGCATCCTCCCTGGGCTTTATGAAGCCATTATCTAAATGGGCAGTATAAATAGCGGCCAGCTTTCTTTTATGCTCATTAATTTCGTTAAGATGGGGAAGTTTCACTCTTAAAAAAGCGGCTTGCAGTTCATCCATTCTCGAATTATATCCAATCAGACTATTATAATATTTTTTTCCTGAGCCGTAATTTCTTAATTGCCGGAGCCTCAGATAATCATTTTCTGATTTACAGAGAATGGCGCCCGCGTCACCGAGCGCACCCAGATTTTTTGTGGGATAGAAGCTAAATGCGGCGAAGTCGCCGAATGTTCCTGCAAGCTTATTCTTATATCTTGCACCATGCGCCTGGGCACAATCTTCAATTACTTTAAGCTGATGATCACGGGCAATTGCCATGACAGGCCCCATTTCACAACATTGTCCGTATAGATGGACCACCATGATGGCGACCGTTTTTCTGGTAAGCGAATGCAGGATAGCCTGAGGGTCTATATTATAGGTGCTGCTATCCGGTTCCACTAAAACCGGCACTAAACCACAATGTATGATCGAAAGAATTGTTGCGATATAGGTGTTGGAAGGCACGATCACTTCGTCTCCGCTTTTAAAACCACAGCACTTTAGTGAAAGAATAAGTGCATCCAGGCCGTTAGCCACGCCTACTGCATATTTCTCCTGATGATAGTCTGCAAACTCCTGTTCAAATAAAGCCACCTCTTCTCCCAGAATATACCAGCCTTTATCGAGAAAAAGCGCAAACTTCTTTTTCAATTCTTCTTCAAAAGGTTGATTGAGTTTTTTCAGATTTTCATAAAGTATCATACGGCTCATATATATAATCGGTAGGATCAAATGTGGTAGATGCAAGTACTAATAGAATCGCATCGGAGGAGAAATTATGAATCACATGCCAATCCTCAGGCATTAACAATAAACATTTTTCAGGGCTGTCCAGATCAAACAGCTCTGTTATTTTATTGTTGTTGGTAGTTATTTTGCAGGAGCCTTTGATGCAGATAGCTGCCTGGTAGGTTTTATGGTGCCGGTGTCCTCCCCGATCCGAATTATCCACCGAATAGATATAAAACAATCTTTTGATTTCAAATGGGATGACATTATCCAGCACAGTTAGAATACCTCTACTGTCTTTAAACGTTTTTATCTTAATCAGATTAGCCATTCGTTAACTGTTCGTCAATCATATCAAGCACCTTAGGACTATTCGCCATGTCGAATTTTCTTGCAAAAAGCATATCGGATTTCATCATATTCCCGGCATCGCTTTCGTCTAATATTTTCGGTCGTGCCCCACCAGCCGACCAGTCGATATAGCGGTAATTATTATTAACGACTTTATCTTTATACACTGAATTCAGTAGAATCGTCTGAAAAACAAACTCGTCACTTCCCCAGCAAAAAGAAAAGAAATGCAGTAGTTTTGGGTCATTGCTGACTTTATTAACTACATATAAGGCAGCTTCCGGACTTAACATCCAATACATTGATTTACCATATGGATGCAGTCCATAAGGCAATCGTCTTTTCGGAAGTATTTTATTGATCAGATATTCCAGTCTGTGTTTTCCAATGAAGTTGTAATCGCTGAGATAGTATTTCTCCATTCTGATAAGCCCCTCTTTCCAGTCTTTTTCTATATCACGATAGCTCAAAAATTCTTTCCCAATATTGTGAGTAAAGAAATCATTAATAAAGGTAGTTGATTTGATCGGATAATCCTGCCCACTTAAGAAGTTGATAAAATCATATTGAACACCGCTGCCGACAATTTCTTTAATGCAGTCAAAAGTTGCAAGTACGGTGCTGAATCCAGCCCATTGTACCTTCCTCCTGTTTTCGATGAAATAAACATTGGATAATGCCTTCAGGAATAGATACGGCTTGATGTCATATTTTTTGTCTACGCAAATATAAAAGTCGAAATTTTTGTGGGACAATCTTTTGATCATCCTTTCTGTTTGTCCGGGATCAGTGTATGTTAAGATGAGATGGGCAATACGCATTTTTCTTACAGGGTTAAATAGTAAATTGATTACTTCGATTAACTAACATCTGTAAAATCCAACATACGATCGAATGGATGCTGAAACGTAAGGGATAGCAGCTAATCTTAAACGAAAAGGAAAGAAATTAAAACTACCCTTTTCAACTGCTATTTAATTGCAACGCGCCAAATCGTATTTGATGCATCATCTGCGACCAGCAGCGCCCCATCTTTTGCAACAGCCACACCAACAGGACGACCATGTACCTTGCTCCTGGATTCATCAGCAATGAAACCTGTCAGAAAATCCTCTGCCTTCCCCGCCGGACGACCATCACGGAAAGGCACAAAGATCACCTTATAACCTGATAGATAAGTACGGTTCCATGAGCCGTGCTGACCTATAAACGCTCCATTTCTGTATTTTTCAGGAAATACACTGCTCCGGTAAAAAACCAGGCCAAGAGAAGCTGTATGGGCCATTAACGCGAAATCAGGAACCACCGCCGTTTTCACCAGTTCTTTTGCCTGGCCCCTGAAGCCAGGATCTTCATGCTGACCAAAATAAGCGTACGGCCAACCATAAAAAGCGCCTTCTTTTACACTGGTAAAATAATCCGGCACCAGGTCATCCCCCAGCTGATCACGTTCATTCACAACCGTCCAGAGTGTATGCGTACCCGGAGCCCAGTCCATTCCCACCGGATTACGTAATCCACTGGCATACACCTTTACATTTGTACCATCCGGATTTACTTCCAGAATGTTGGCCCGGCCTTTCTCATTAGCCATACCGTGTTCAGCAGCATTAGTCCCGGAACCAACGGAAACATACAGTTTAGTCCCTTCTTCATTCCTGATCACATTCCTGGTCCAATGATTATTATAGCCCCCTGCAGGCAAAGGCAGGATTTTCTTTCCTTCAGATGTACAGCTTGTCATTCCTGTTTTATAAGGATATTGCATCAGTCCATCTGTATTGGCTACATAAAAGGCATCATTCAACACCAGCATGCCTAACGGCTGATTAAGTCTTTTCAGGAAGGTATATCGTTCATCAGGATGTCCATCGTTGTTGGTATCACGGAACATCGTAATCCGGTTAGCGGTGATGTTGTTATTTTCTGATTTAGCTTTACCGCTCGCTGCATTGATCACTTCCTGCGTAAATCTTTTGATAGCATGCGACTCGGCGACAAAAACATCACCATTGGGTGCCACATAAATCCACCTGGGGTTCTCCAGGCCGTCGGCAAACCTGGTCACCTCAAAACCCTCCGGCGCAACAGGTTTGCTATCGTTTGGCCAGCCGATTACATTACTGAAGTTAGTCACAGATTTGGTGGCACCTGGCGCCGGAAGCGTATCCGGAGGAGTATTGTTTTTCATGGCCACAGAATCTTCCGCCGGATGAGAAGATGTTGTTTGGGCGCCATGACACCCACCCGAAACAACCATTACCAGGGCAAGTCTTACGAACAGAAAGGACCTTTCCATAAATTGTCAATTATACATGCAAATAATCACCATGTTTTTAATACTATCAAAGTCAGAAGAACAATTCCTTCATTAAATAATTCCTCTCTGAATTTAAGCCAATTATCCATTAATACCAAGTATCATCCGCTATTTCAACAATCCCCGGGATCAATTTCGGATCAAGTTGAAAATTTGGGGGATCGTGTAAAAAATAGTTGCTTTGCATCAGATTAGCCAACGAAACACGTGGATCAGAACTTTCGCAAACTAGTAGAGATGCTGTTGCCAGCAGGGGTTTTAGAGTATTTTGACTTAATTGATTCAAGTCAGAATAAAGAGGGT